>NZ_CP011032.1:1893750-2511666 GCF_002310815.1 Pseudoalteromonas tunicata
TGCTTTCATCGCATCGGAGTATTTAGTACCCAGTTGGAAAATGTGACCCACTTCAATACCACGTTTAATTGAAAGTGTACCGTTACCGCATGGACTCACATCACCTTCAACCACATTGCGTAAATCAGCAATTTCATAATTGGCCACATCCCGGTCAAAATTGATACCTGAATAATGTTCACCATCTTTATTCGCACCGGCAACAAAATCAGCAAGAATGCTCGCTGAGCGGTCGACGATTACAGGAATTGATAAACCGACTGGGCCAAGAGAACCTGGGGCTGCACCAATTGCTGCAATAATGTCGTGATCTTTAGCAAATTCGAGCGGGCTGTCACACAGTGGGTGTTTTTCAGCTTTAAGTTCATTGAGTTCGTGGTCGCCACGAACCACTAATGCCACTAGGCCACGTTTACCTTCTTCATCGGGTGCACCATAAACAATCAAGGTTTTAACACAACGATGTGGTTTAACACCGTGTAATGTTTTTAAATCTTCAATGGTTTTAGCATCAGGGGTAGCAAACGTATTTAATTCTTTTGTTGCCGCAGGGCGAGGCTCTGATGGCATCACAGCTTCTGCTTTTTCAATATTTGCCGCGTAATCACTGCCAGAGCTAAATGCAATGGCATCTTCACCTGATTCGGCAAGTACATGGAACTCGTGTGACACACTGCCACCAATCGAACCGGTGTCTGCAATAACAGGGCGGTACTCTAAACCAATGCGTTCAAACACATTGCAATATGCTTGGTGCATGATTGCATATGTATTGGCCAAACACTCATCACTTAAATGGAAAGAATAGGCATCTTTCATCGTGAACTCACGAGCACGCATAACACCAAAACGTGGGCGAACTTCATCACGTACTTTGGTTTGAATTTGGAATAAGTTTAAAGGTAACTGCTTGTAACTTGATACTTCTTTACGTACAAACTCAGTGATCACTTCTTCGTGTGTTGGGCCAAGGGCAAATTCACGATTATGACGGTCTTTAATTCGTAATAATTCTGGGCCAAATTGTTCCCAACGACCAGACTCAATCCACAGATCTGCAGGTTGGATCACAGGCATCAGCATTTCAATTGCGCCGGCTTTTTCCATTTCATCACGCACAATCGCTTCAACTTTACGTAATACACGTAAACCTGAGGGTAACCAGGTATATAATCCTGATGCTAAACGGCGGATCATCCCAGCGCGTAACATCAGTTGATGGCTGATAATTTCAGCATCTGAAGGGACTTCTTTTAGTGTTGCGAGAATATATTGGCTTGTACGCATTATTGTTCCGTATTCTTATTGCAGATTAACAATCTATTAAATGTTTAAGTCGCTAGTGTAGCAGTGCTTTTGCTTGCAAAAAAGCTTAACGAGCGCTTTGCTTGGTAATTTCTAATACGATATTGCAATTGCCTTCAATTTGCCATTTTATGTTGAAGCAATGCAGCGTCATACCGTATTGTTGAATGCCTTCTTTGGTTTTTTTATACGCAGGGCGAGGATCTTGTTTTAAGACACTGCTAATAAAGCCCTGTAATTCGGGAAACGCGCTTTGCGCTTGACAAAAAGCAATGGCTTGTGGCGTAAATTCAACCGTAAGTTCTGTTTCAGGACGATCATCGGCAAAGCCACCGAGTGCATCAGGTAAACTGTCTGAGTAAGGTAAATAAGGCTTAATATCGATGATTGGCGTGCCATCAAGCAGGTCAATCCCTGATAGCTCAAGCGATAATTGACCATTTTTGTAGTTTATGCCGTCTAGTTTTACAGCACTCATGCCAATGGCGTTCGGTCTAAAGGTTGCGCGCGTAGCAAAGACGCCTTTTTTTTCATTGCCACCTAAACGGGGTGGGCGCACCAGTGCTGACCAGCCTTTATCAGCAGTTTCATGAAACCGAAATAACAGCCAAACATGGCTAAATTCATCTAAACCACGAACAAACTCTTCACGATTAAAAGTAGGATTAAAAATCAGTTTTGCTTTTGCTTCGGGGATCAGTCTCGGTTGGCGAGGAATAGCAAACTTTTGTTTGTAGGGAGATTGGATATAACCAATCGGTTCGATTTGATAGTGCTGCATTACTCGACCTTGTAACCAAAGAGGTCGAGCATTTTAATCATTCGCTTAGCTAAAGGCTAGAACAAACTGCGCTTAGGGAGTTTGCAATAAAGATTCGGCTTGAATTGAAATTTCTTTCATTTTAATAGCATAGATTTCGAGGCGTTTTTCTTCTTCTGTGGTGGCCACAAAGGTGGGAACTTCAACTGGGTAGCCAGCTTGGTCGGTCGCGACAAAATTAATGATGCAGTGATTGGTTTCATTCATCGCCTGCGTTTTAGGGTCACCGCATTTGACGCTAATGAAAATCTGCATACTTGTTTTACCTGTATGAGCAATTTTTGCTGATACTTCAACAATTTGACCTACTAAAATAGGGCGATGAAAGCGAATTGTCCCAGTTGATATTGTGACACAATAATGACCGCTCCAACCTGCTGCGCAGGCGTAACCGGCCTGATCAATCCATTTCATTACCACACCACCGTGCACTTTGCCGCCAAAGTTTACATCGGTCGGTTCTGCCAAAAAGCGAAATACCATCGAAGATTGTTTCATTGTGAGAGCCCCATTTTTTATAGGTGGTCAGTTTAACCATTTTTATAAAAACAGATAGTGAAATATCACTAGAGTATTGATCATTCTATTTAATTTGCAAAAAAGGGGCTTTCGCCCCCTGCAATTTAGGATTTAGTATGACCAATTATTATTACATATTAGGGTAATTTGGCCCGCCAGCACCCTCAGGGGTCACCCAAGTAATATTTTGTTTTGGATCTTTGATATCACAGGTTTTACAGTGAATACAGTTTTGAGCATTGATTACTAATGTATCTTGCTGCTCAATGGTCTGAATTTCATACACGCCCGCAGGGCAGTAGCGCTGCGCTGGCTCATCATACAGCGCTAAATTAACACTAATTGGAATGTGCTGGTCTTTGAGTGTTAAATGGCACGGTTGTGACTCTTCATGATTGGTATTAGATAAAAAAACCGACGAGAGCTTATCAAAACTTAATTTGCCATCAGGTTTGGAATACTCTTTTTTAGCCGCCTTATCTTTGTGTACTAAGGTTGTGTGATCAGCGATATCATCACGTAAATTAAAAGGCAGTTTGCCGCCAAACAGGTTTTGGTCAACCATGTTATAAGCACCACCTAGCACTTTACCAAACTTATGCATTGCTGGGCCAAAATTGCGTGAGCTGTGAAGCTCTTCAAATAACCATGAGGTTTTAAATGCGGTTGCAAATTCAAATAAATCAGTATTGGCAGCCCCCGATTTGAGCGCCTGACACACGACATCGGCGGCAATCATGCCTGATTTCATTGCAGTGTGGTTGCCTTTTATTTTGGCAAAGTTAAGCGTACCAGCATCACAACCAATTAATAGACCACCTGGAAAATGCATGGTCGGCAGTGAGTTTAACCCACCTTTAGCAATTGCACGGGCACCGTATGCTATGCGTTTGCCTTTAGTCAAAACTTGTGCAAATACGGGGTGGTGTTTCATGCGCTGAAACTCGTCAAACGGGCTCAAATGCGGGTTTGTGTAGTTCAAATCAACAATTAAACCGACAACTACTTGATTATCTTCGCTGTGGTACATAAATGCACCGCCTTGTGTAGTTGCATCAAGTGGCCAACCCGTGCCATGTACCACTTTACCTTGTTGGTGGACATCGCTCTCTACTTGCCAGATTTCTTTAATACCCAAGCCATAATGCTGTGGAGATTTACCATTATCAAGGTTAAAAGTGCGAATAAGTTCTTTTCCTAAATGACCACGGCATCCTTCGGCAAACAGGGTGTATTTGGCGCGAAGCTCCATGCCAGGCATAAAACTGTCTTTTTGTTGACCTTCTTTATCTAGGCCCATATCACCGGTAATAATGCCTTTAACGGTACCTTCTTCAATGATCAGAGAATGTGCCGAAAAGCCCGGGAAAATTTCAACCCCGAGTTGCTCGGCCTGAGTGGCAAGCCAACGGCAGACATTGCCCATTGAGACAATATAATTGCCCGTATTATGAAAGGTTTTTGGCACAGCAAAGTGGGGAATAGCTGTGGCTTTGCTTTCATTATTAAACCAGTAGATATCATCATGGCTGACAGCTGTGCTAATAGGTGCACCCATAGCTTGCCAATCTGGCAGAAGTTCATCGAGGGCGCGCGTTTCAAACACCGCCCCAGATAAAATGTGTGCACCGACTTCAGAGCCTTTTTCAACAACACAAATCATTAATTCTTGTTCATTTTTTTGTGCTTGTTGTGCTAAACGGATTGCTGCACTTAAGCCCGCAGGGCCTGCACCAACGATAACAACATCAAACTCCATGGTTTCGCGCTCAACCATACTTACCTCTAAATAACAGTGACGGTGACGTAAATAACTAGCAACAGAATAGTTAAATAGTAAATTATGCTATAAGACTATTTTAGGTTGACGTTTACGTCAACAGGAAGTACGCTAATCACATAAAAAAATGTTAACAACTTTATAACTGTAGCGCTGCATTGCCTGCGTTACAGACAAGGGAGCGTCTATGAAAATCCTCGTGCCAATTAAACGAGTTATTGATTACAACGTCAAAGCAAGAGTAAAAGCAGATAAAACAGGCATTGATTTAGCCAATGTTAAAATGGCAATGAATCCTTTTTGTGAAATCGCAGTTGAAGAAGCTATCCGCATCAAAGAAGCAGGAAAAGCAACCGAAGTTGTAGTCGTTTCAATTGGCGATAAAGCCTGCCATGAACAATTACGTACAGCACTTGCACTTGGCGCAGATCGTGCCATTCATATCGAGACCGCTTTAAATCTAGAATCACTTCACATTGCCAAACTACTTGCAAAATTAGTTGAACAAGAAGCACCTGAGCTTGTTATTTTAGGTAAACAATCTATTGATTCGGATAATAACCAAACTGGCCAAATGCTTGCGGCACTCACAAAACGTCCACAAGGGACTTTTGCGTCAGTAGTAGCCGTTGATTCGGGTAAATTACAGGTTACTCGCGAAGTGGATGGTGGCCTGCAAACAGTTGAATTATCACTGCCTGCGATAGTCACCACAGATTTACGCTTAAATGAGCCCCGTTATGCGTCATTGCCAAACATTATGAAAGCAAAGCGTAAACCGCTTGATGTCGTTGACGCCCAGAGTTTTGGTGTTGATTTATCACCGCGAGTTGAAGTGCTTTTAGTTGAAGAGCCTGCGCAACGTGCCAGTGGTGTGATTGTGAGTGATGTTGCACAACTCGTTGAAAAATTAAGAAATGAAGCCAAGGTGATCGCATGAGAAGTTTAGTTATTGCCGAACATGAATACGGTGTATTAAAAGCAGATACTGCAAAAGTAGTGAATGCTGCAAACCAAGTAGGCGCAGAGATTGACGTATTATTAGTTGGTCATAATGTCACAGATGCAGCTGCAACTATTGCAACCATTGCAGGGGTTAACAATGTACTTGTGGCTGATAATGCAGTATTTGAACACCAACTTGCTGAAAATGTTGCTGATTTAGTCTGTGGACTTGCCAATGATTACAGCCATATTTTTGCACCTGCAACAACGTCAGGTAAAAATGTATTGCCTCGCATTGCGGCATTACTCGATAAAAGCCAAATCTCTGAAATTACAGCGGTCGTTGATGCTGAGACTTTCAAGCGTCCAATTTATGCGGGTAATGGCATTGCAACTGTAAAATCACTAGAAAGCCAAAAAGTGATCACAGTACGGTCAAGTGCGTTTGATTTGCCTGCGCAACAAGCACCATGTGCAATTACCGCTTTATCACAGGGTGATGCTTCAAATTCAAGCTCGTTTGTATCGGTAAGCCAAACTGAATCAGTTCGCCCAGAGCTTACGGCAGCAGAGGTCATTATCTCGGGTGGTCGAGGCATGCAAAATGGTGAAAACTTTAGCTTACTTGAAGGCATTGCTGACAAACTAGGTGCAGCCATTGGCGCTTCACGCGCTGCGGTCGACGCAGGCTTTGTACCAAACGATATGCAAGTAGGCCAAACAGGCAAAATTGTTGCGCCAAATCTGTATATTGCCGTCGGCATTAGCGGTGCAATTCAGCATCTTGCAGGTATGAAAGACTCAAAAGTGATTGTCGCAATCAATAAAGATCCTGACGCGCCAATTTTTCAAGTTGCCGATTACGGCTTAGTGGCAGACTTATTTGATGTCTTGCCTGCACTTGAAAAAGCCTTATAGAAAATAGTCTCAATTTCTGGTTGTAAAGCCGCGTTTCAGCAATGTTCGCGGCTTTTTTATATCAGGCGGATAATAAGTTGAGTAAACTAAGCCCCATAGCTGTTTGTTTCGTGATTTATAATGTCAATTAACCCACATTTACCCTTAGTGTATCATCCAAATTATTCGTTCGAATTTGACCCAAATCATCGCTTTGTAATGAGTAAATTTGCTGATTTATACCAACACTTAGTGCAAACGGGGTATGTTAATCACAACATATTTAAACCACTAAGAGCCAGCATATCTGAGCTTGAAAAAGTGCATTGCTCGCGTTACCTCCATCAATTAAACCAAAATACACTCGATCAAAAAGCAAGTCGCAGAATAGGCTTACCCTGGTCAGAGCAATTAATGGCGCGCACTTTTATTGAAGCACAAGGTACCTTACTGACTGCTCAATTAGCCTTAAAAAACGGCATTGCCTGCCATTTAGCGGGCGGTACCCATCATGCCCACTATGATTTTGGCTCAGGCTTTTGTATGGTCAATGATTTAGCCTATACCGCAGCCAGCTTAATTGATTCGGGCGATGTCACTAATGTACTTATTTTTGACTTAGATGTGCATCAAGGCGATGGCACTGCGGCCATTTTGCAACATCACCCTTATATTTTTACTTGCTCAATTCACTGCGAAAAAAACTTTCCCTTTCGTAAAAGTCAAAGTGATTTAGATATTGGCTTGGCTATTGGCATGCAAGATGATGCCTACTTAGCGCTCATCGAATCAACGCTTCGAAGCTTAATTGCTGATTTAAATCCAAGTCTTGTTTTATACGATGCGGGAGTTGATATTTGGCAGCATGATAGCTTAGGCAAACTCGATATTTCATGGCAAGGGATAGAAAAGCGAGACCACACGGTATTGTCTGTTTGCCAGCGTATTGGCGTACCTGTCGCCACTGTAATTGGCGGTGGCTACGATAAAGACCCACAACGCTTAGCGCAACGACATAGTATTGTGGTACAACAAGCAGCGCAGTTTTAATTATTCGACTAAGTCTTGCCTATTTTAGCTAAAATTAAAGCAATGCTTTTTGCAGTAAAAGCCTAATGCTTTGCTTAAATTGAGCTCAAGTATCAAATTAATATGGTAATTAACATTTTTTATCCCTGTGCCTCACTATATACTGCTGGTGTTAAACAACATTTAATTGAATTTAAGCAAGTACCGTCATTTAATGGAAAACACATATGTATCTTATAGTTAAACACGCACATCTTACGATCATCGCCCTGACGTTTATCCTATTTATTATTAATTTTGCGTTAACGATGAAAGGTTCTGACAAGGTAAATAACAAACTCCTTAAAATTGGGCCTCACATTTTATATACCTTGTTTGTTTGTACATTTATTTATTTAGTTGCAGTTAATCCACTTAACTTATATCCGTTTACTAATGGATGGGCGACGTCAAAATTAGCGGGCTTTGTATTTTATGTGCTTTCTATTACCTTGGCATTAAAATCGAAAAAGACCCTTTGGCGCATTGTCGGGTTTATTAGTGCGATTTTCTGGCTTGCGATGACAGGGCGTTTAGCTTTTGCACACCACTTAAAAGTAAAAGGTGCTGAAGATACAGCAAGTGCACTCATTCAATATGGCCAAACAGTACTAACAGCTATGTGTTAAGCAGTTTTTTATCATATTAGTTAGCAAGTTGCGAAAACGCGCTTGTTGATAGGCTCATCAAGTTATCTTATGAGCCTTTTTTATTGCAAAAAAATAATTGAAGTGATTCTTTATAAAACCATTGTTTGATACGTTACTTTTGTTGTTATCAAGGTTTATCAGGTCGCGATTGCGGTAGTGGCAACAATAAATACCGCAGGCGCAATTGGTGCGTTTAATTCATTTTCATTGAAAAATGCATTAGCTTCAGGGTTAACATCCGGTGCAACAGCGGGCGTGGGGAACGTGTTAGGCGTGGGCTGTACAGTAGTACAGTTGTGATCTTCCCCCGTTTTAGTGGACACCTCTTCAAAACGTTGAGGAGGCCAATATGCCTAAATATATTCAACTCAGAAACACATGGTTTTACCCAGTTAACTTCAAAATAAAAGCAGTCGAGCTAACCTTAAAATAATGTTATGTATTTTGTTTTTTAGTTGAATTAAAAAAACAACAAAAAAGGTACGATAAGATTGTTTATTCACAAATTAAGTGCTAGTTTATGGCTATGAAAATCTTATGTTTTATCTCACAAATTTGCTGGTGGCGCTCTATTTTGAGCGGCACTTGAATCTAATTGTTCAACGGCTGCCGAAAGGTAACAGTTGAATATCACACTATTTCTTTCGGTCGCTACTTAAATTGAAGGAAATACACATGAACCACAAAATTTTAACCGGCGATAGACCTACAGGGCCACTGCATTTAGGTCATTATGTTGGCTCATTAAAAAATAGAATCGAATTACAAAACCATTATTCCCAAACTATCTTAATAGCTGATTTACAAGGATTAACTGATAATAGTCATAACCCGGAAAAGGTTTCTAGTAACATTTTAAATGTGTTAGCTGACTATCTGGCTGTCGGTATTTGCCCAACTAAAACGACAATTTGTTTACAGTCTGCATTGCCTGCTTTATCGGAACTGACCATGTTTTATGCAAACTTAGTCTCAGTGTCTCGTTTAGAGCGTAATCCAACTGTTAAAGCAGAGATTGCGAGTAAAGAGTTTGGCAGCTCAATTCCTGTAGGCTTTTTTAGCTATCCAATCAGTCAGGCTGCTGATATTACTGCATTTGATGCGACTTTAGTGCCCGTTGGTGATGACCAACTACCGATGATCGAAATTACTAATGAAATTGTTAGAAAATTAAATAACATTGCGCAAAAAACTATCTTAACTCAAGCGAAGCCATTATTAAGTGATACGCCAAGGTTACCAGGAGTGGATGGTAAAGCTAAAATGTCAAAATCATTAGGGAACGTTATTACTTTTGGTAGTAGTGATGACTTTATAGTAAAGGCTGTTCGAGCGATGTATACGGACCCAAATCATTTGAGAGTTGATGATCCTGGGCAAGTTGAAGGTAATGTTGTATTTACTTATTTAGACGCCTTTCATGAAGACAAAGCTTTTATAACACAATTGAAAAACCATTATGCAGCCGGTGGATTGGGAGACACTAAATTAAAAGGCATTCTTGCTGATTGTTTAATTAATTTAATTACCCCGATAAGGGCTAAACGAGCGCTTTTTTTAGCAGATCGAGGTGAGCTTATTGCTATTTTAAAATCAGGCACTGAATTGGCAAATCAACAAACTCAAACAGTTGCACAGCGTGTTAAATCAGCTTTTGGATTAAATTTATTTTGAATGGGAGGATGGAAATAACAGCCATAAAATATGTTTTACGATTAATGGCTGTTAACCCTCATTCTTACAGGGAGTGTTATTTTTTTAATGGCTCTGGTTTGAATATTTCGTTATCTATTTTATAGGTATTAAAATTAGGAAAATCTCGTACTGATGCACATATTTTTGGATCTCCGGTGATCATACGTACCAGGTGATTAGTGCCATTAATAAAGTAATATGTAGCAGGACCTTTGTTATCAGGGCGTTGGAAAAGCCATTTTTCAGCCTGATGCCCTAACACCGTTTCAATGCCCATATATTGCGCATTACATTCAATTAATACTTTTTGTGTGAGTATTAATTCATGACACGGATCGATTTCATCATCTAAGACTTGTGCTGAAAATTCTGATATGCTTTTCATATCTTCACGTGCATAAGCCACTTTCGATTTAAAAGATTCGTCGGTATTAGGATACATAATTTCTGACATCCATAATCTGTTACCCATCTTTATTTCTGGCCAAGGATTGAATATCCCATCAATGCGACATACATTTTTTGTATAATCGAACCAACAATAACCTGAAGTAATATCATCGTCAGGTTGCATTGGCATCCAGTATGATATGTAGCTACTGCTCCATTGAGCAGGTAATAAAGGTGGCTTTTTTGTTATTTTACTCAGTTGCATTTATTGCGCTCCTCTAGATAACGCTTTTTCGAGTGCTTGCCCGAGGGCAGGTGGCAAAGGTGGTAACTTGTCTCTTCGTGTAGCAAAACTCTTTGCTAACTCAGGAGTTGATAAATGCATGCGATCTTCAACTGTTTCAAACCATAATCGGCTCGTACTTGCATGCTGATCAAATAACTGCATCAGTGGCATGACATGTTTGTCGAAGTCTGCTAATGCCTTATTGATGTTTTTTGCATGGTAATGCACTGATTTAACTAATAGTTGTGCGCCAACAACCGCCATGGTTGTGCCATGACCTATAGAAAAATGCCCAGATTGTAATGCATCGCCAATTAATACAATATTACCGTTATATGCTTTTTCATGTCTCAAGGTCATAAAGTGACGCCATTTTAATCCTTTAGGAGAGATAACTTCATGTCCATTGAGTTCATCATGGAAGACTGATGCGATAAAGGTTTCTGCATCTTGAGTCGACATTTCATCTAAACCTGAGTTTCGATACGTTTCTTCACTACATTCAACAACAAAAGTACTCATATTGCTGGAGTATTTATAACAGTGAGCAACAAAATTACCTTTAGCTTTCGTTTTGAAAATTAAATTCATTTCATCAAATTTTTGGGTTGTTCCGTACCACATATAACGATTTTTACCGAATTCAACCGTCGGTTTTAATGCGTCTTTATAATATGTTGATGTTTGATTAATGCCGTTAGACACCACAACTAAATCATAGTTATCGCACTCTAAATCATTTAATTCTAATGCTGGTTTTTCATATTGGATGTTTATGCCCAAGCCAATACATAATTGTCTAAGTTCACGCACCATTGATTTACGTTCTGCACCACATAATGTAACGCCAGTTTCAGTTAAAGCTGATTCATTGTGGTGAGTGAGTTTAAATTGCTCTAAATATTGCGCATCTAATGACTCATGATTTGATAAATATGAAAGTGGATTTGCAGGGTGCTGTTGTGCTCTCCCTGGTAGCACCACCCCCCAACCAACACTTTCTTCTTGGTTGTTTTTTTCTATAATATTGATGTTCCAATCAGGATTTAATTTTTTTATTTGACTAGAAAACATCAATCCAGCAGGTCCTGCTCCGATCACAAGAATATTCATTAGTTTAATCTTCCTATTTTGTACCAAACATTTTGCTTTTGTTGAAGGTGTCTAATTGTGCTGTACTTCATTGTGGTGAAATATAATTTCTCAGCCATATCAGGGGGATAGAGCGTTGGAAATTTTTTTCCCATGTAGCGTAAATAGCGAGCTCTTAAAAAGAAAATAGGATTTGAGCAACTTAATACTTGATAGTTGGCTCGTGCCATATCTTGCATGGCATCTGCTTCTACTTTTCGCAAGCTTGTAAACTCAGGTAAAATATCAGCTAAATTACCATCGTATTTATCAAATAG
This sequence comes from Pseudoalteromonas tunicata, assembly GCF_002310815.1. Classification (NCBI taxonomy): domain Bacteria; kingdom Pseudomonadati; phylum Pseudomonadota; class Gammaproteobacteria; order Alteromonadales; family Pseudoalteromonadaceae; genus Pseudoalteromonas; species Pseudoalteromonas tunicata. The sequence goes on from NZ_CP011032.1 coordinate 1,905,515, forward strand.
CCCCGCTAAAACATAGGCATCCTCTAATGCCATATTCATACCTTGGCCTAAAAATGGTGCGGTTGCATGAGCAGAGTCGCCGATCAATAATGCTTTATCTTTGTAATGGAAGGTAGACGACCTGACATTGATTAAGTCGTTACTGGGCTTAACCATAAATTGTTCAAGTAATTCAGTGCGTATTTCTTGAGGCAGCATGCTGTAATAACGCTCAAAAAATTCATGCATTGCTTCTTTATCATCTGTATGCAGACTAACTTTGCCATTAAAGGGTAAACACACAGCAAAACTTATGCTCCCATCAGGAATTGTGGCTGCTCGTCCTGCAAATTGACCATTAGAATCCATGCCGAAAAAATGCAATAAATCAGGTGCTAAACCAACGGTTTTTGCATCAGGGATCACTAATGTTTTATAACCATGTTTGAAAAATGACTGCTCAAATTCAAAGCGGCGACAATGGGTTTGCATGGCATCTCTGACACAAGAACGCGCACCATCAGCACCAATTAATAACTCACCATAGTGATCAATAAAGTTATTATTCAGATCTTTAGTTAATAAGTGGCATTTATCTAAGTTAACTTCAATGCAGCGTTGGTTGAAATGGTAATTGACACCTGCTTTTTCTGCATATTTGTTGAGTAATAACTGAAAATCACTGCGACTAAGGGATAGCGGCTTTAATTTATCTAATGGAGGCAACTTTCGTATTTTATTTTTACCGGCAACAAACAAAGACATGCCAGATACTTCGATACCACAATCTTGCAACTCATTAAGTGGAATGCCTGCATTAACAACAGCCTCAATACCACGCACAGTCATACTGACACCGATAGCTCTTGAACTAACTTGATCTATGTAATCACTTTGATCGAGTAACGGGTTACACCGTTTTTCAATGACATGTACTTCAAGACCTTTATTAGCTAAAAAAATAGCTGTTAGGCTGCCTGCTAGGCCACCACCAACAATGATTATTTTTTTCATTACTAACCTTCCCTTGATAATTTTCCGGTTGCGAGTTCGATCATTTGGTTATGATAAAATTCGAGTAGTTCTATTTGTGTTTCTGTCGGTGTTGCGCAGACTGTTTTTGCCATTTTTGCGAGACTTTTACATTCTTTGGCGAGTGCAAAACAACCTTGGTAATAATCATCCATCGCTTTAAAATTAAGTGCTCGCGGTAAAGGAGGCCCTGCATTTCGACCCGCAATACCCGAAGGTAAAGTCATTAAATGCACTGATAAAGGTCTTAAAATACCAGTCATTAAATCAATGGCTGCATTCATTAAGCGAGATCGTCTCATGCTACCTTTGGTTGTTTGCGCAAAGTGTTGCATCATCATTTTGAACATAAGTTCATGGCAACCTTGATATAAAGTCATCAAAGCTTTGCTATCAGTATCGGTGACGACATGGCATCCCTTGCGTTCGCTAATAACAGGGTTTTTCAATACTGGATATGCGGGTTCAAACGGAATGTCACTTAATGTGAGTTTTTTAGAAATTGCTCGTAAACGATTGAAATGGCTTAATTCGAATTGAGGTGAATCGGCACTGGCACCTTCGCCTTGTTCCGTAACAAAATCGATAGCGAATAATGCTGTTGCTTTATCATACACTTCAAATTGATAATGGGGATACGCACGATTTATGATTTCATTTAAAAATAAATGATGCTCACCGCCTTTTTTGCTTATTTCACTGCTGTATAAATCAGGAATTTCATTGACCGCCACGCGAATTTCATTATAAAAATCAGCAATTGATTTTCCGACTGAAGTAAAGAAATGTGGCCATTCAAAACGAACAAATTTAGCAATAATATGTTCTGAGAATGGTTCAAAAGAAAACTCAGTATCTAAACCAAATTTATCTTTTGCTGCTTGCCCAAAAATAGGCTCTCCAGGATAAAAAGGTTCATCTAAAGACATTAAAATATTATTAATTACTAAATAATGAATCATTTCTTCATGCGCGATTTCTAAAATAGCGCCGCGCCAACCACTTTCTTTTCGCCTGTCTTTTGTCCCATTAACTAAAGTTAATTGTTCTTGAGTCCAACGGCCAGAATTGACAAGTTGCTCTCCTGCTGCATAAGTTGGTAAAGAATATGCGCTGTAAAGATATTGCAGCATAATAGATAGTTCGAGATCGACTGCATCACGAAGCTTTGCTATTAATTGTGCTTTATTTTTTATATCACCTTTTATTGTGATTGGTTGTTGTAAATCGGGGAGGGGTTTAGGAATTGCCGATTGTTCTACATTACTTAAATATTTAAGAAAGAGGTGCGATTTTACAGACGACATCTCCCTAGTGCTGGGCATGTAATAACTTTTATTGCGATTATTTGGATCACACATCTGCCACATTAAGCGCGCGTAAGTTTCGCATTTACATTTATCGGCCATACTAAATACTTTGTCTGCCATAAAGGGGTAGAGTAGTTCGTAATAACCCATCACATTATGATAAAGAAAATCATAATCGACCTTTTCGTCTGCCACGTCGAGCAAGTGCCAATCATCACTGAGAATTCGTACTTGAATGGGATTATGGTGCTCGCCTAAAAAAAGCGTTCCACTGCCTGCTGCTAAGCTCTCAATTATTAGTTTCCCTCTACCTTGGTGGTCAGTTTCAATATATGCATCACAATTAATTGTTTTCGGTGTTGCTATAAAGGGAATTAGGTTCTTAATGGCTTGAGGTTGACCTCTAAAGTAGCTGAAGATATCTATTTCTTGAGTACTTTTACTGTCGTCGTTAGGGTTGGATGATTCAATCGCGATAATGTGTTGTTCAGCTTGAATATGCCAATCCAACTCGTGCCAAGTATGTTGGTTTGACTCTAATCTAAGAGATTGATCATCAAGTGATGTATTGCTTATTTTTAAAGGAATATCAAAAACATGATTGTTGTCTGAGTTTTGATAAATTGACTCAGGTAAAATCGCAATAATTTCACCATTATTTGATTTTAAAACTAAATCTCCCAAAGATACTTTATCTGCTAGTTTTGGAGGCATGCCATTTTTTACAGGTAACGTCTCTAAATACGCTTTATGTGGAATACTGATAGGCATATTTAAGCTTGCCCAACCGTCTTGAATTGTCACTGTAATTGGTGAGAACTGTAATGGGTTATCTGGTTGTAAAATACGGCCTGTTGGGTTTGTAGCCATATCATGTTTACGCCATAAGCCGATGGTGCCATGTAAATCACAAAAAACAGGTGTATCAGGTTGTTGAGGTGGAGATAGATTTGATACACAATATTGAACTGTTAAGCCAAGCACATCAGGGTCTTCAAGCGCTATTTTCAGTTGAGCTAAAAAAGGAGAATCGATATTCAACTGGTTAAATAAAAAGTTTTGATTCTTTTTACAAACAGAAAATTGAAACAACCTTGCTTCAGCCATCTCGTTAGATAAAAAATGAGTGGGTTGATCGATTATATATCTAGGATTTAGCCAACGAACACCATGGGTGCAATCTATATCTGAAGAAAATATATGTGCCGTATTTGCTGACGCATTAGCATCACTAATTGTGAGTTGGCCTGCATATATTAAAGCCGAATCACGCCGTGTTGGATCATTATCAACCCAACGAGCGCGGTTAAAAGATGTTCTTAAATATTCGTTGTAGTGCCCCCATAACCCTAGTTTGCTGCCTACGATAGGATCGGTGGTTTGATATTGCCCATAATGCAGTTGTACTGATGTAATATAGGTATTTTCCCAAGAAAAATGGTTATTACCTATCATGTTATATCCCGCAACTTGATTAAAGTCGCCTTCAGGATCTTCTAGGCCTAAATGATTAAATTTGGGTGTAAAAGATTTTAAATATTCATGGCATTTGCTGGGGTGTTGTTTTAAATCAAACCCAGAACCATTTTGTAAAACCGTATTAGTGGCGATATCAAGCGTATTATTGATATTTCTGTTTGCAGTGGGCACGTTAACACGTGCCGCTCCTTTAAAATGAACTCGGGGTAAATCGAGAATACTCATTTTATGTCATTTCCTATATTGATTATTGCTTGATATTTTTATTTGTGATTATCTGTTTGGCTTTCTTCTTCAGCCTCAAGACGTTTGAGTAACTTTAACGCTGCACTCTTTCCTGCCATAACACCGCCTTCCATCCAGCCACAGTGTGGTGTATAAGCATCTGAAGCAGAGATGATTTTACTTTTCTTATGGACAAAACTTAGTGGGTGAGTAGGGCTACACTCTTTAGAAAACTCAACGCCATGTATCCAATATTTATGTGTATGCTCTATCGGGTCGGGTATGTGATCAACATCGCATTGAATTGCATCAGCCATAAATTCTTTTATTGTTTTTAAATAATGGGCTTCGCCATGTTGACTCGTTTCTTGCCAGTAATTAGCGAAATCACTATCTGTGTAAAAAAAGATATATCGATTATCTTTAAAGTAGAGTTTTCTGATTGGGTTATTGGTAATAATCACATGATCTGTTAAAGATAAATCTTGCCACCAAGGCTTTTCATAAAAAAGAAAGCCTTTAAAAAGTGGAATTGAGCCATATGTGTAGTGGGTCCAATCTTGTGGGAAATTACAATTAAGCCTGCTCATGGCTGTAGGAGGTAATGTGACTATCATGTCACCTTGAGTGATGCGTACAATATCATCATTACTGGTTTTTAAAGTTAAAGCGGGCGTTTTTTCATGGTTATCGATAGTGATGAGTTCATAATCAAAATGGAATTCAACGCCTAATTCGACTGCGCGGTCATACAATATTTGTGGAAGAGTACAAAACCCTTCTTTAAGGTTTCGCCAGGTATAGCCTGCATTATCAGAAAACCCTTGGATCTCTGGATGTTTTTCTATTATGTCGTATGCAATATTAGGGGTTATAAAGGGCAGGGCTAAAGAATCATATCCAAGCGCGTTAATGATGTCTTTACTTTGATCTTCACCTAAATAAGCCGTTAAAAAGTTGATGAATGAGTCATCTTTATGTTCGTCACACATGGGCTTTAATTTGTTTAAAATTTCTTTTAATTGACTATGTAGCTCTTGTGGTCTGGTTAATTGCGTAAAAGGAAAGCTTTCATTTTCAATATTAAAATGTGCAACTAGTTCATTAATATTTTTATGAAGTTGTGGTGAAAACCGACCTGCCCCAAGATCGATAAATTGTTCTTGAATTTTTATTGCATGGGCTCTACCACCAACACGCCTTTTATGTTCAAAAACACGAATTGTCTTTTTGCTACCTAAATGAAAATTAGCGAGCGTGAGTGCACATATAATTCCCGAAACTCCAGCCCCTACAATGGATATAATATTTTCTTGATTCGACATCTTTCATATTCCCTGGAAAATAATAAATGGCCTAATGTTTACTTATACTCACCTGAACCCCAATTAGGTACTACGTAAACAAATGTAAATTAACATACGTTCCTGTAATAGGGAATTGGAAAAAGATATTTAGTCTTACTTTTATCGTGGGAAGCGGGTGCTTTTTTATAGGAGTGTTAACGGCCTGTTGAAAAAAAACCTGTTTATTTGAGTGATCTATGCGTTTTTGATGTATAAATCGTTGTTAACTTTATTTTCAAGTTATTGTTTTTAAATATTTATCTTCGCTGCTAATTAATAAATTTTAATAACGTAACTTCATCACGATAATAGTAAGCGCTATTACGTTATTGTTTAATTATCCAATATGAATATTTTATTAAGTTGAGTGTTTGATTAACCTATTTAGGTAAATAAGGGAATAAATGAACGCAAATAGCCCACCAGTGATATCAGCGATTGGAAATGCAAACCATAGCCCTTCAGGGCCAATGAGGCTGGGTAAAAAGTACATGAGCGGTAAAAGTAAAACATACGTTCTTGCTGCGTCTAATAATGTAGCAGGTAAAGCTTTTCCTAAGCCTTGAAATAATCCGCTAGACATCATACAAAAGCTCGCTGTTATGAAGCCTGAAAAGCAAATAGGTGCAATATTAGCTCCGAGTTTTATGATATTAGCGTTGCTTGTAAACATTGCTAATAATGTATCTGAATAGAAACACAGTATCCCTGTCACCACGACTCCCCAAGTGGCACTCATGGCGATTGCAACAAGATAGGCTTGTTTTACTCTTTGATATTGTTTCGCTCCGAAGTTATATCCAGATAGCGTTTGTAAAGCGACCATCATGCCAATTATAGGTAAAAATAAAAACATGAAACACCTAACTAATATGCCATGAGCTGCGATTAAAGGCTCTGATACATCAATAAAAACGGTCGATATTGAATAAACAGTCACAGCAATTGTAATAGAAAAGCCACCATGAGAAAGTAAAACAGGTAAACCAAGGCTTAAAATTTTAAAGTGAATCTTTATTGGGCTAGTTAAGTTTTTGAATGAAAAAGAAACGGCACTTTCTCCCTTTTTTTGTAGTGCTATAGCCATCATTAAACCCAAACTTACTGCAATAATTGTAGCCCATGCTGCACCGGCTACATCCCATTCAAATACGAATATAAAGAGTGCATCTAAAATAATATTTAAAATAGATGCTGTTGAAAGCACTTGCATCATGGCTTTTGGATTACCTGATGCCCTAAAGCCTTCGGTAATTTGATTACTAATAAAGCCAATAACCCAAAAAATGATGATCGGGGTAATGTAGCTACTAGCTTGGTCGCGCAAGGTTAATGGTACAGCGAGTAATTCATAGATATGATCTAAAGCTAAAAAAGTAAAAAGACAAAATATGAATGCACAAATAATTGATAATAAGAATGAAGTTGAAAATACAATATCAGCATCGCGTTGCCTTTTAGCGCCAAGATAACGAGCAATCAGCGAAGCCATACCACTTCCAAGCATGGTACTTATTGAGATTAAAAACATTTGAATGGGAAAGACTGATGAAACAGCTGCCATAGCATTAGCGCCAATGCCTTGAGAAATAAACAAAGCATCTACAAAACTATACATACCATTTATTAACATGCCTAAAATAGCTGGTAATGCAAGAAATCCGAATTGCTTGAAAATAGAACTAGTTATTAAAGGCGAGCTTTTATTGTCCGATAATACCGCTAACTCAAGTGTATTTGTTGTCATTGTTTGTACCTAAAATGAGTAATTTTAGGCGCAAGTGTACTCATAAATTTTTATTGTGTAAAATTCTATTCAAAATGAGTGAAAATATAGCTAGCTTGTTAATGGCGATCGCTATCATTTAAACACTCCTTTGTTACAATGGTTGTGTGTCGTGATTGAATTAGTTTACTAATTGGTAGACCTTCTACTCGTCAGCTGTTTATAACTTAACGATTTATAAATAAACAACTGTTTTAAATTGGAAAGCGCTTGTCAAATAAACACTATTGTTTGAACACATCCCAGAAACAGCATCCATGCGTGGACTTCCTCAAGCTGCAAAGCGGTGCCTTGCTCTTTTGTCACCTTAACGCCACCAACATAACGTTTACTCCGGCAAATAACCAATAGATGTGAACGTCAACGGCGAAGATAGGCGATCCATGACCAAGCTTCATCTTACATTTCATCCATGAAATACATGACTCACCAATTGTTTATATTTAGGCCGCGGTCACAGGGGAATTGGTATCTGTGAAAGTTTTTAGTAGCAAGGGTTTCACGTCGTGATCGGGTGTGTTTTTGACTATATTTGACAACGATTTTTATGTATTTTTAATACAAAGAAGGTAGTCCTTTAGAGAGGCAAGGTAGTTAAGTATTTCCTGTATTGGGGACTGCTTTTGCAAAATAGGTGCACAAGCAAGACGTTCGTTAATCGCTTTAGATTCCACACCTTTCTTTTATAAAAAGAACATGTATTAGCTAATGTGTTCGGCGTGCTTTTTTAGCTGGTTTGATAACTTTTAAGGCCAAAACTTTGATCACCGACCAGCTGTAATTATCAATATACACGTATAATGAGCGTACATCGCACAAGTCGCAAGCTAACATTTTACAGCGGTTGCGCGCACCTGTAGTTTTTCGTCATCCAAACTTGCCATCAATTCAGATGATGTATGGGGTTTTTTGTTACAGGCTTTTTATGAGATAAGTTTACTTGTTAGGAATTTGTTTTATGAAAAGAGCTCCAATAGTAGCTGTTAATTGAAACTATTGGGTTAGCTTAGCGATTATGGTTTTATTTAGTACAGCCTGAAGTAAACTGATAACTCGCATGTAGTTGTTTTATTTTATTAATTTAAGGATTTTTATACATGATAGACCGCAAGCATCATAAAATTGTATTTTCGTTTTTTATGTCGTTACTTATGTCATGCATTATGTCGCTGGTTATCAGTATCTTTAATGTGGGCTTAGTCAGTAATATTATTTTTATTTGGCTAAAAGCGTGGGCATTTGCGTTCACCGTGGCATTTTCAACCATTTTACTTGTGTCACCATTGGTGCATAAGCTAGTTAGTTTAGTGCTTAAAGAAGATAACAATCATGCTTAGTCTCAATCTAGGCTGGGTCATTCTTACTTTCCAAAGTGGATCAAATAGGTTAAACGGTTTATTAAAGGTTATTATTAGCAAATAAAGCTAAACTCACCCTAAATTAAAGTTTTGGTATGCAACCTTCAACTGCTCGAAAAAATACCATGCCAAAATGAGCTTACACATTATTTAAATTAGTTGATAACAGCTTGTTAGAACATTAGGGATCGTTGAACGTGAAACTATTAAAACTATCGTTGGATCAATATTTTGCCATTATGTGGTTTACGCTCGGACTTTTTGTTTTGATGCTGATGTTTGCTATTACGTATGGCAAAGCCCCGGTGAGTCTACTTGGGCTGTTAATGATGTCAATGTTATGTTTTATGCTAAGCGCCCAGAAAACTAAACGTTTTTCGATTGAGAAAGAAAAGTTTAACAAAGGTATGTTGTATGGTGCGTTTTCTACCGTTATCTTTAATATTCTGGCAATTATTTTCAATCAAATGGTCAACAGTTTATAACCCATTTAAGTTAATTCTTGTTACGTTGATGTATAAAGGGGCAATACTGTATATTACCCCTTTTTTATTACAATATGATTGATTTTATTACTGTTGCTAATTAAATGGCTAATCAAACAGCCAATTAAGAGCGGCCGTTTTGTCTTCAAAGTATTTTGCTTCGCCACTAATAAACCAACTAGTCATTTTGACCATGATTGCTTGCAATTTTTTATGACCGTAAATCGCAATTTTACCAAAATCATTATTATGTTTAAGCCCAATCTTTAAATCGTCCCAGGCAGCACGTAGTTCCAAACCTGTGAGTTCATCGGCATCAATCAGTACATTGACCTGAGGGTGCTTTAAATTACAAATTGCGCTTTCGATAATGGGAATAATGCGGGTGTAATCTTCGTGGCTAAGAGTGCCAATAATTTTTAATGATAAAAAAATTGTTTCGCCGTGGCGTTCTAAGCCGATATTTAATCCGTGTGTAAGTTTAGCCATGTCCATCCCTTGTGATTGCTAAGATGAAGTAAGCGTAACACAGTATTGCAAGTATTGTTTGATTTTAGGTACACACAACAGATTTAATTAAAAACAAAAAAATCGGCTAGTAAGCCGATTTTTATCAATAAACAGACGCGATTAGATTAGTACGTTGCGCTGCCTTTGGTGCGAGGAAACGCAATTACATCTCGTACGTTACCCATACCGGTTACATAGGCGACTAAACGCTCAAATCCTAGGCCAAAACCTGAATGCGGTACTGTGCCGTATTTACGCAAATCACGATACCAAGAATAATCGTCTTTGTTTAAGCCCATTTCTTCTAAACGCGCATCTAGAATATCTAAACGTTCTTCGCGTTGTGAACCACCAATGATTTCACCAATGCCAGGTGCAACAACATCCATTGCCGCGACTGTTTTTCCATCTTCATTTTGACGCATGTAAAATGCTTTGATGTCTTTTGGATAGTTTTTAATGACTACAGGTGCTTCAAAGTGCACTTCTGCTAAGTAACGTTCGTGCTCAGATTGTAAATCGACACCCCATTCAACAGCGAATTCAAATTTCTTACCGCAGTTTTTAAGGATTTCGATAGCATCGGTGTAATCTACTTGTGCAAAGTCTTTTTCAACAAAGCTTTCTAAACGTGATATAGCTGTTTTTTCAACGCGCTCAGCAAAAAACTCCATGTCATCACGGCGCTCAGCAAGCACGGCAGAGAAAACGTATTTCAGCATGTCTTCGGCTAATTTTGCGATATCGTTTAAGTCTGCAAAAGCAACTTCAGGTTCAACCATCCAAAACTCAGCAAGGTGACGAGAAGTATTTGAGTTCTCGGCACGGAATGTTGGGCCAAAAGTATAAATGTTCGACATCGCAGAACAGTACGTTTCGCCATTTAACTGACCTGATACCGTTAAAAATGCTTCTTTACCGAAAAAATCTTCACTGTAATCAACATTACCTTTATCGTCGCGTGGTAAGTTTTGCATATCTAAGGTTGATACGCGGAACATTTCACCGGCACCTTCACAGTCACTGGCTGTGATGATGGGGGTGCTGATCCATAAAAAACCACGCTCATGATAAAAACGGTGAATTGCTTGTGCTAAACAGTTACGTACACGGGTTACGGCACCAATCATGTTTGTGCGTGGGCGTAAATGGGCGTGCTCACGTAAATATTCAATGCTATGACGTTTTGCAGCCATTGGGTAGGTATCTGGATTTTCAACCATACCAACGATGTTTACTTCGTCAGCTTGGATTTCAAAGGATTGACCTTGACCTTCAGAACGAACAAGTTTGCCAGTTACTTCGACTGAACAACCCGCAGTTAACGTGGTAACGTCATTATAATTATTAAGTGAATTAGGCACTACAGCTTGAATAGGATCAAAACAAGAACCGTCATGAACGGCTAAGAAAGAAATACCTGCTTTTGAGTCGCGACGCGTGCGGATCCAGCCTTTAACTGTAACCTGACTATCGACTGCAACTGCGCCTTTTAATAGCTGTGCTATTGCTGAATGGCTCATTTTCACTCCAATGATTAACGTTGCCTGTACTATTTACAACAATACGAATGTGCAAATTAAAGAATATTAGCTTAGGCGTACCTAAGCGATGGGAGAGCTATCTTACCTTTGAATTTACCAGAAAAAAACACTTTAAACGCTTTTCAAACATTAATGCTTGTATTTTAGACAGTTCTACGTTTTTATGATTGCTAAAACAAGCAACTCAAAGGAAGTTGATAACTTGGTTGAACGTAGAAAACATTCTGATTTATTTAATAAAATCCTAATGGGATTAAATATTGCGTGTTGGCTTACTTTTTTAGCGGCATTAGTGATGTTTCATTACGCTCGGCCTGAAATAGAATACGGGATTATTCGCTATTTTAATTTATCAGTACGAGAAGGGTGGCTTCATACTCCAAAAGAAGTGTTGATTGCATTATTATACGTGTGCGCAGGCTTATCATTGTTAACCATTGTATTGAATCGCTTTCGTGCAAGGCGACAAAGTGATAGTCTTAAAGTTAATTTAATCACTTTGTTGATTATCTCTCTTTCTTTTCTTTTAGTTGTCAGTTTATAACATGAAACAAGTTTTTATATTACGAGGCTTACCTGGCAGTGGTAAGAGCTATTATGCACAGCAATTGTGCCAAGAGCTGGTTAATGGTGACGAAGACCAATTTTTGATTTGTTCTACCGATGATTATTTCTATCAAGATGATGGCTATCATTTTGATAAGTTTAAATTGCCTGAATACCACAGTTTAAATTTATCACGCTTTGTTAGAGCCCTTGGTCAAGAAGTCCCTTTGGTGATTGTTGATAATACCAATATTAAAAAATGGGAGTTTTTACCTTATCTTGAAGTAGCCCATGCTTTAGGTTACCAAGTGAAAGAAGTGATTGTTGGCGATATTAAAGACAAGTCCATGCAGCATTTGTACAGCCAGCGCAATAGTCACAATGTAGCGCTTAAAACCATTAGTAAAATGGCTTATATGTTTGAATGGTAAAAGAGTGAGCAATCCTCACTCTTTTTTGTTTATTGTTTCTAAGTTCTTTAATTGTTTACTACACATACAGCTGTGTAATTATTCGCGTTTTAAGACCTCAGGATATTGTGTCAACACGTCAAAAATGGCTTGTCCTAATTGTTTTATGTCGTCAGGGGTACTGATATACGGCGGCATAAGGTAAATTAAACGGCCAAAAGGCCTGATCCAAACACCATATTCAATAAAGCGTTGTTGTATTAGCGCAACATCCACACAATGGCTAACTTCTACGACCCCAATAGCGCCCAATACTCTTACATTAATCACACTTTCAAGGGCTTGGCATGGTAATAATGAGTCATTTAATGTTTTATTTAACACGGCCACTTGGTTTTGCCAATTGTTCGCTTGTAATAATTCAATACTGGCGCACGCTACGGCACAGGCTAGGGGATTGCCCATAAAAGTTGGGCCATGCATCAATACGCCAGCTTCGCCTTCACTGATCCCTATGGCAATTTTGTTGGTGGTCAGAGTGGCAGAAAGCGTCATGTAACCACCGGTTAACGCTTTGCCAATGCACATAATATCTGGGTTAATATTGGCATGCTCAACCGCAAACAACGTGCCGGTACGGCCAAAGCCAGTGGCAATTTCATCACAAATCAATAAAATATTAAACTCATCACAGAGCGTTCTGACAGTTTTTAAATAATCAGGGTGATAGAAATTCATTCCCCCTGCGTTTTGTACAATAGGCTCTACAATAAACGCAGCGACTTCATGATGATGGCGAACAAAGTAGTCACGCAAAGTGTGCGCTTCATTTTCATCAAAGTGTTCAAAAAAGCCACTTTGTGGTGCGGGCACAAACACATGCTGAGGTAAAAAGCCTTGATACATACTGTGCATTGAGTTTACTGGGTCGCATACGCTCATTGCTGCAAACGTATCGCCATGATAGCCCTTATTTGGAGTCATCAGTTTACTTTTGCCTTTTACCCCTTGGCTGAGCCAATACTGCAACGCCATTTTTATCGCTACTTCAACACTAACAGAGCCACTATCAGCTAAAAATACTTTTTGTAATGGCTCAGGTGTCATGGCAACCAGCAATTTGCAAAGTTCAACAGCGGGCTCGTGGGTTAAACCACCAAACATGATATGGCTCATTTTAGCCAGTTGCTTGGTTACCGCTTCATTTAAACGAGGGTGATTATAGCCATGGATTGCGCTCCACCATGAGGCCATACCATCTGTGAGTTTTTCACCGCTTTGGAGGTAAATAAAATTTTCTTCTGCATGGCTAACGGGGTACACCGGCAAGGGCTTTGTCATTGAGGTATATGGGTGCCAAATGTGATTTTTATCAAATTCAATATCAATTGGTTGTTTATTGTTCATATGTAAACTTAAGGTGCGCTGGCTATGTTGACAATTATAGTTTGCTCCGTAGACTACCCAATAAGTGCGATAGAGACAAACTAAAAGAGAACACTATGCAACACGCCATCGTCCGTCATGATTGGACACTTAGCCAAGTTAAAGAATTATTCGAACAACCATTCAACGATTTATTATTTCAAGCTGCCTCAGTACACCGCCAAAACTTTAAACCAAATGAAGTGCAAATTTCGACATTGTTGTCGATTAAAACCGGTGCATGCCCTGAAGACTGTAAATATTGCCCGCAATCAGGCCATTACAAGACTGATCTTGAACGTGAGCGTTTAATGGAAGTAGAAAAGGTGATTGAGCAAGCTAAATTAGCTAAAGACAAAGGTGCAACCCGTTTTTGTATGGGCGCTGCATGGTCTGATCCAAAAGATCGTGATATGCCTTATATCGAACAAATGGTGAAAGGGGTCAAAGAGTTAGGCCTTGAAACCTGCATGACGCTTGGCATGCTCGATAATCACAAAGCGCATGCACTTAAAAGTGCAGGCCTTGACTATTATAATCACAACCTTGATACCTCAGCAGAATATTATGAGCAAATCATTACTACGCGTACCTATCAAGACCGTTTAGATACCATTGATCACGTACGTGATGCAGGAATGAAAGTATGTTCTGGTGGTATTGTGGGGATGGGCGAAGAAGCTAAAGATCGTTTTGGTTTATTAATGAGTCTTGCGAATTTACCGCAACAACCAGAAAGTGTGCCAATTAACATGCTAGTTAAAGTAAAAGGTACGCCGCTTGAGAATGTTGATGATCTTGATCATTTTGAGTTTATTCGCACCATTGCTGTTGCGCGTATTATGATGCCAAAAAGTTATGTACGTCTTTCTGCAGGTCGAACTGCAATGAATGAACAGATGCAATCTATGTGTTTCTTTGCTGGTGCAAATTCGATTTTTTACGGTGATAAATTACTCACTACTGAAAATCCTGAAGCAGATGCTGATATGCAATTGCTGAAAAAATTAGGCATGAAGCCAGAAACCCATCAAGATTATTCAGATGAAGCCTATGAAGCGTCGTTATCTTCTGCAATTGCCGATAAAGAAACGGCAGGGCTTTTTTACGAAGCACGCTAATGGCTTTTGACTATATTGCGTGTGCTTTGGCTCTGCGAAAAAAAGAGGCGCTCCTTCGCGAGCGCGTTTTAATCACCTCATCGACGCCCAGCACCATGACAGTGGCAGGGCGTGAATATATCAATTTTGCCAGTAATGATTATTTGGGTCTTGCAGCTACTTCAACATTAGCTCATTCATCGGCTACGCTTGGCAGTAAAAGCTCTGCGTTAGTTACGGGCTATCATGCCAGTCATGCTGAACTAGAACGTTTTTTATGCCAAACACTCGGTTATGATGCTTGTTTGCTGTTTACCAGTGGTTTTAGCGCCAATAGTAGTGTACTTAAAACCCTCATGTCAGCACCAGACAGTGAAATCTTTCAAGACAAACTAAATCATGCAAGCTTGATTGACGGTGGCTTAGCTGCCAAAGCCGCCATGACACGCTTTCATCATAATGATATGAATCATTTACGTGCTAAGTTAGAAAAATCAAAAGCGAACAATAAGTTAATTGTCAGTGAAGGGGTGTTTTCGATGGATGGCGACTTAGCGCCTATTGATGCACTGGCAGAACTTGCAAAAAGTCACGATGCTTGGCTGATGATTGATGATGCCCATGGTTTTGGTGTCCTTGGCAAAAATGGCTTAGGAAGTTGTTTTGTTGATGGCAATGCGATTCGACCAGAACTATTGATTATTACTTTTGGTAAGGCGGTGGGATCATCTGGCGCTGCGTTATTATGCTCAACTGCGGTTAAAGATTTTATGCTGCAGTTTAATCGAGATTACATCTACTCAACGTCAATGTCGCCTATGGTTGCGCATTCGACTTTGATTGCAGTGCAAAGTTTGGTTGCTGCTAATGCTGCAAGAGAAAAGCTTGCTCATAATATAGCCTTGTTTCGACACCTAGCTTCTGAGGCTAAACTCGCGTTAATGAATTCTGATACCGCGATTCAACCTTTGATCATTGGGGATGCTGATACCACGCTATTAGTGAGCCAACAACTTAAAACGGCAGGCTTTTGGGTTGGCGCGATACGACCACCTACAGTGCCTGTTAATACCGCTCGCCTTCGCATTACACTGACCGCAGCCCATTCAGATGAGCAAATTGTTGCACTGGTAGATCAATTAAAAAGAACGTTATGACTGCTAATTTAGAACACACTACGCATTTTAAACGTTTAACTGCCGATAAATTTTCAAAAGCGGCGTTGCAATATCAAGAGTTTGCATTAGTTCAACAGCAAAGCGCAGATTATTTAATTTCACAGATCAGCCCAAGATCAAATGCGATCTGTCTTGATCTCGGTGCAGGCCCTGGCGTAAATAGCCGCGCATTAAAAAAATTATTTACTCGCGTTATCGCCTTAGACTTAAGTGAACACATGTTGGCTCAAATACCTGCTTCGCTGGTGGATTTTAAATGTTGTGCTGATATGGATGCATTACCTTTTCAGCCAAATAGTTTTGATGCGGTGTTTAGTAATTTTGCCAGCCAATGGTCGCAAGATTTTGCTACTTTATTGTCTCAATTACATCAAATGCTAAAACCAGGCGGTCGGGTGTATTTGACTAATGTTTTGGCAGGTTCGTTAGCTGAGATTGCACAAGCATGGCAAGCAATTGATAATCAAAAACATATTAATAGTTTTATTTCATATGACGAGTTTAAAGATATTGCCGATCACAGTAGTTTTAAAGTAATTGAGCTACACAGTAAACTTCATCAACAAGGTTTTGCAACTGCTTTAGAGGCATTTAAATCAATTAAAGCCATTGGTGCTAATACAAAAATGGCCCATCAACCGACCGGTTTATTAGGCAAAAAAGCCTTTCAAACGGTTTTATCTGCTTATCCACACCAACAAGGCGAATTTTATGTCAGCTATTATGTTGGTTACATGGTACTAGAAAAATGAAATCTTTTTTTATCACAGGCACCGATACTGAGGTCGGTAAAACCCATATCAGCAGTTTATTACTCAAATTAATTGGCCAATATAAGCACAGAGCATTAGGTTTTAAACCGATTGCAGCAGGTGCGGAATTAGCGTTTGATCAGCTGGTTAATGAAGATGCTTTGACATTAATTGAAAGTAGCAACGTTAATGTACCGTATGCCTTAGTGAATCCGTTTGTATTTGCCGAGCCAATAGCCCCGCACATCGCGGCAAAACTTAATCATGCTGCTTTAAATGTATTGGGCTTAAGTGCCGCATATCGAGCGATTAAAGCTGTCGAAGCTGATTATTTATTGGTGGAAGGCGCTGGTGGCTGGGCGCTGCCTATTAACGATGAAGAATATTTATATGATTTTGTTGTTAAAGAAAATTTACCCGTTATTTTAGTGGTTGGAATGAAATTGGGTTGCTTAAATCATGCGTTGTTAACTGCCGCTCATATGCAGCAACTGGGCGTCAATTGCATTGGTTGGATTGCCAATCATGTTGATTCGACTATGTTGATGCAGCAAGAAAACATTCAAAGCCTAAAACAGCGTTTGCCAATGCCTTTGTTGGCAATTGCGCCTTTTAATAAAGAAAAACCAACCTTACAAATTCATGACAGTTTAATTACGCAGTTAGCTTTAAAAAGCTAATGATTTTAAACAGCTTTAAGCTATTGTTTATATAAAATTTATTTTCATTCTTCGGTGATTATTTCTCTTGAGTCGTGCAACGTGCTGTTGCACACTTCTCATATGATAACTGTATTGGAGTACCGTGGTAGCGAATGACATTTTGTAACAATTAATCGTGTATAAAACACTTGTTTGTTTACTGAACATCCCAATATTTAAGTTCAAGTGTAGTTTTTAATAAAAGCCTGTGACTGTAGGTTGTAACAGTTAATGTATTTTAATGAGGTTTATATGAAACGTATTGTATTGTTTTTAATTACCAACTTAGCCGTAATGCTTGTGCTAGGTATTGTATTGTCGATTTTGATGAGCGTGTTTGGCATCGATAATCGTAGTCTGGGTGGTATCTTAATGGTGGCTACTGTATTTGGTTTTGGTGGCTCATTTATTTCATTATATATGTCCAAATGGATGGCCAAAAAATCAACTGGTGCACATGTGATTGAGCAACCTCGTAACGAAACTGAAAAATGGTTAGTTGATACCGTGGCTGCGCAAGCAAAAAAAGCGAATATCAAGATGCCTGAAGTCGCAATTTACGACAGCCCAGAAATGAATGCATTTGCCACAGGCCCAAGTAAAAATAATTCATTAGTTGCTGTTAGTACTGGTTTATTGCGTAGTATGAGTGCAGATGAAGCCGAAGCGGTTCTCGCTCATGAGGTTTCACATATTGCTAATGGTGACATGGTAACCTTAACGCTTATTCAAGGCGTGGTGAATACCTTTGTTATCTTTATCTCTAAGGTACTTGCTGGGATTGTTGATAACTTCTTAAACAGTAATTCTGAAGAAGAAAATAGCGGCCCATCGTGGACGTATTTTATCTTTGATATGATTTTCCAAATTGTGTTTGGTATTTTAGCTTCTGTGGTGGTTGCATACTTTAGCCGTAAACGTGAGTTTGCAGCAGATAAAGGCGCTGCAGATTTAGTTGGTGCCCATAAGATGCGTGCGGCGCTTGAGCGTTTACAAGCTAATCATCCGTCACAATTACAAGGTTCAATGATGGCGTTTGGTATTGCCTCAGGTAAAGGTTTGGCTGATTTCTTTTCATCACATCCGCCACTTGAAGAGCGTATTAACGCGCTACGCTAAGCTTATTGTTAAATTAAAACCAAAAGAAAAGCGCTGTGATTACAGCGCTTTTTTAGTTTCAGAAACAGATCCATTTGGAATAGGTGATCACCTACCCATTATTTATAGTGGAAGTTAGGTTTTGTTCCAGTTAATTCTACAATTTATTTATATTTGATTTTGTTGAGCCCGGGCCAAGGCGTTGGGTAGTAATACTTCTATTACTTCTTTGGCATCGAGTGTATATCGGGTGCCATCAAACATCACAGATGTTCGCTCATTAATACTGGTGATCCCGGTGAGTGTCCAACCTTCGCCACGTTCTTGACAATATACAGTGGTCGTCGGAGGGATTACTTTAAAACTATCAGACATTTATTTCTCCAATTATCTAAACGTAGTGGGGGACTTTTGGGCTTGAGACTACTCAAATATACCTTGAACTGTTACCATCACAACAAATAATGTTATTCATCAGGAGTTTTGTATTAACTCTCAAAACCAACCTAGTTTTGTAACTAAACGACTTCATATTAAGCCGCTTAGCCATCGCCATGGCAGTGCATTAATGGCCATATTATCACACCCATTAGTTTGCAAATACAATGACATTCCAACCTTCAATGATTTAGCTGATTTTCGCGCGTATTTACAAAATGATTTAGCGCTTTGGTATCAACAAGAGGGGGGGCGTTGGTGTATTGAATATAACAAAACCATTATAGGCTCTTGTGGTGTGTATAATTACAATAATCAACTGAAACAAGCCGAGATTGGATTTGAATTACATCCTGACTATTGGCACTTAGGTTTTATGAATGAGGCGCTTGTAGCAGTGCTTGATTATTATCGTTCACAAGCTGCAATTCCTCTTGTTACAAATATAATTGCCCGTTGTGACAGTGAGAATATTGCAAGTCTGACCTTATTAGAAAAATTTAAATTTACAAAAATAGACAATGAAGAAATAACATACAACCTTAAATTGTAATCACATGCAAAGAACACATCATACCAATGTGTTGCAGGTAATAAATCGAAAAAGCTGTGGATATCTAATAAAACAGGATCAACAAATAAAAAAGGTTGCTGATTTAGCAACCTTTTAAAGAATGATTATGCAAGGCGATGGGGCACTTGTTTTAACCAAGCAAGTTCATCGGGGTGTTGTCCTGTTTGAATAGCAGAATATAAAGCATATAACTTGTGTGTTGTCGGGCCCACTTCACCATTACCCACTTTTAGCTTAGTGCCATCTTCAAAAATATAGTGACCCACAGCCGAAACTACAGCAGCAGTGCCAAAACCGCCCGCTTCAACAATGTCACCTGATTCAATATCAGCAATAAACTTATCAAGGTAAACCGTTTCTTGGCGAATATTACAACCAAGCAATTCACCTAACGCTAATACAGACTGAGATGTGATTGATTTTAAAATTGTATCGGTAAATTCTGGGATAATGATGCTGCCATCTTTTAATACGTGAAAGTGATTCATTGCGCCAGCTTCTTCAATACGCTGATTGGTTGAATCAAGATACAGCACTTGCGCTGCGCCTTTTTCTTTTGCGGCAATACCAGCACGCAAAGACGCTGCGTAATTACCAGCGGCTTTTGCACTGCCAGTACCACCTGAAACAGCACGATGATAGGTTTTTGAAATTAATAATGAAATCGCATTGTTGTTACCTTCTGGGTAATAAGCTCCACTTGGGCTTAACATCACACAAAAGGTATAGTTTTGGCTGCTGCGAACCGAGATATTATCTTCTGTTGCAAACAAAAAAGGGCGGATATATAAACATGCGCCAGTTTGGCGTGGAAACCACAAACGCTCAACATCAATCAATGCTTCAATTGCTTGCATCTGCATCTCTTTTGGTACTTCTGGCATACACATTATTTTTGCTGATTCATTTAAGCGTTCAGTATTTTTATCTAACCGAAACGTATAAATTTCTTCATCGCTATGCAAAAAAGCTTTAGCCCCTTCAAAAATGGCTTGGCCATAATGCAGAGCCATGGCTCCAGGTGAAATTGGTAATGGGCCATAAGGAATAATACGTGGGTTTAACCACTGGCCATTATCATAATCCATTAAAAACATGTGGTCGGTACGAATACGCCCAAAGCCAATATTATCTTCTGGGGTAAAAGGTTCACTTCGTCTTTGTGACAGCGATTTTAGTTGGTATTTAATTTCCACAGCGACTTGCCCGATATGAATGTTACACAATGTTAAGATGAGTGGTGCCCAATGCAAAAAAGGGCAAAACACAATGTAAGCAGCGATTAATAATAGCGAGCATAATGAATTCCTTTTGGGTTAATTGCAATTATCACACATAAAAATATCTTAAAGTCACGCTTAACTCATTTATATCAAAGCCGCTATTAGCATTAGCAATGGCTCGCGACTTACGGTAAAATTGAGCCCATTTTTATAGATTAAGTCACAATTCGTAATTGGACGGAGGATACTCTTATCATTAGTACAGCTAATATCACCATGCAATTTGGTGCTAAGCCTTTATTTGAAAATATTTCAGTTAAATTTGGTGAAGGTAACCGTTATGGTTTAATCGGCGCAAATGGATGTGGTAAATCTACTTTCATGAAGATTTTAAGCGGCGAGCTTGAGCCATCACAAGGCAATGTCAGTACTGATCCTAACGAGCGTGTGGCAAAACTAAACCAAGATCAGTTTGCGTATGAGCAATATACGGTTATTGATACTGTGATCATGGGTCATAAAGAACTATGGCAAGTTAAACAAGAACGTGATCGCATTTACTCTTTACCAGAAATGAGTGAAGAAGATGGCATGCGTGTTGCCGATCTTGAAAGTGAATTTGCGGAAATGGATGGCTATTCTGCTGAAGCAAAAGCGGGTGAGTTATTAATTGGCGTAGGTATCGATGTTGCCCAGCATTATGGCTTAATGTCTGAAATTGCACCGGGCTGGAAACTCCGTGTTTTGCTTGCACAAGTTTTATTCGCAGAACCAGACATCATGCTGCTCGATGAGCCGACCAATAACTTGGACATTTACGCCATTAAGTGGTTAGAAGACATTCTTAACCAACGTAATTGCACCATGATAATTATTTCCCATGACCGTCATTTCTTAAATTCTGTGTGTACTCACATGGCAGATATCGATTATAACGATCTGCGATTATACCCAGGTAATTACGACGAATACATGACTGCAGCCACACAAGCACGTGAGCGTTTAATATCTGATAATGCTAAGAAAAAAGCACAAATCACTGAATTACAGCAATTCGTGTCGCGTTTCTCTGCTAATGCATCAAAAGCTAAACAAGCAACATCACGTGCAAAACAAATTGATAAAATTCAATTAAACGAAGTAAAAGCATCTAGCCGCCAAAATCCGTTTATTCGTTTTGTCCAAGAAAAACAATTATTCCGTAATGCCTTAGAGCTTGAAAATTTAAGCCAAGGTTTTGATACTACTTTGTTTAGTAATTTAAATGGCTTAGTTGAAGTAGGCGAGCGTATTGCCATTATCGGTGAGAATGGTGCGGGTAAAACCACATTACTTAATACCTTAGCGGGCAAATTAGCACCAAAAGCCGGTTCATTTAAATGGTCTGAAAATGCCAACATTGGTTATTATGCGCAAGACCATGCCGCTGATTTTGAAAAAGATCAAACTTTATTTCAGTGGATGGAACAATGGCAACAACCGGGCGATGACGAGCAAGTTGTTCGTGGTTTCTTAGGTCGTTTACTGTTTTCACAAAACGATATTACTAAATCTGTAAAAGTAATTTCTGGTGGTGAGCAAGGCCGCATGCTGTTTGGTAAGTTAATGATGCACAAGCATAATATCTTACTAATGGATGAGCCGACTAACCACATGGATATGGAATCAATCGAGTCACTTAATACAGCACTTGAGCATTTTGAAGGCACGTTATTTTTCGTATCACATGACCGTCAATTTGTATCATCAATAGCAACCCGTGTTTGGGAAATCAAAGATGGCAACATTATCGATTTCCAAGGCACTTATGAAGAATATTTAGCCTCTCAAGTAGTCTAAGCCATTCTAAATTAATAAAAGCCATGCATTGCATGGCTTTTTTGTTGCAATACTTAGACTAACATCTATTGCAATGTATAATATGCGATTAACCCTAAGTATCGAAATCTTAACCCCAAAAATCTGAGGAGTATTTATGACTGTTGGCATAATCATGGGATCAAAATCTGACTGGCCTACCATGGAACATGCGGCGCAAATGTTAGAACGTTTTGGCATAGCATACGAAACTAAAGTCGTTTCTGCACATCGCACTCCTCATTTATTAGCTGAGTACGCATCAAGCGCAGCGGAACGTGGTATCAAAGTGATTATCGCAGGCGCTGGCGGCGCGGCACATTTACCAGGCATGGCTGCAGCATTTACTAGCTTACCTGTGCTTGGCGTACCAGTTAAATCAAAAGCACTTAATGGCATCGATTCGCTATTATCAATTTGCCAAATGCCAAAAGGTGTAGCGGTTGGTACTCTTGCAATTGGTGAGCCGGGTGCGGCAAACGCTGGTTTATTAGCGGCTCAAATTCTAGGTTGTCAACAACCTGAAATTTTCGCAAAAATCGAAGCATTTCGTAAAGAACAAACTGATTCAGTATTAGCAAACCCAGATCCAGCGATTTAATATGAACATATTAGTATTAGGTGCGGGTCAACTTGCACGCATGATGAGTTTAGAAGGCGCCCCCCTTGATTTAAATGTGCGCGCTTATGATGTTGGAACAAAAACCATTGTTCATCCGCTCACTCTCACAACTTTTACGCAAACTCTTGAACAGTGTATTGCGTTTGTTGATGTGATCACGGCTGAATTTGAACACATTCCTGATGATGTCTTAGCACTTTGCTGCGCGAGCGGTAAGTTTTATCCCGGCAAAGCTGCAATAAAAGCAGGTGGCGATCGCAATATCGAAAAAGCCTTACTTGATAAAGCCAGTGTCCCTTCTGCGCCATATCAGTTAATTACTGAAAAAGCGCATTTTGTGGCTGCTGCCGAGTCACTCGGTTTACCTCTAGTGATTAAAACGTGCCAAGCAGGCTATGATGGCAAAGGTCAATGGCGCTTAAAATCATTAAACCAACTTGATGAGATTTGGCTGGAAATGGCTGAATTTTTAGCTCGCGGTACTGCGGATTTTCCGCATACTATTATTGCTGAAAAAATGATCCCCTTTGATCGTGAGGTCTCGGTAATTGGTGCGCGAAATAAACAAGGTGAGTTTGCAATTTACCCTGTTACTGAAAATCAACATACTAATGGTGTACTCACACTTTCATTAGCCGGTTTTGTTGATGCAGCAGTGCAAAATCAAGCCATTGATGCGTTTAAAAAACTCACCAATGAAATGGATTATGTCGGTGTTATGGCGATTGAGTTTTTTGATGTTGCGGGCCAGTTAATGGTTAATGAAATTGCGCCACGTGTTCATAATTCAGGTCATTGGACGCAGCAAGGGACAGCATGTAGCCAATTTGAGAACCATCTTCGTGCTGTTGCGGGCTTACCGTTAGGTGATACGCAATTACAAAAGCCAAGTGTAATGATTAATGTGCTGGGTCAGGCTCAAATCAACTCTGAGGTTTTACGCATTGCAGATGTGAAAAGCCATTGGTATGGTAAAAGCCAAAAACCTGGTCGTAAAATGGGTCATATTAATGTATCAGCAACGAGCGCTAATGAACTTGCTAACAAGCTTGAACGTTTAGCTGCTATATTGCCTGATGAAGATTACCCTGGGGTTAAAGCAACTGCTGAGCGCTTGCTAAATCAGTAAAAATTAGCCGAGCTTAGCTCGGCTTTTTTATGGTTAAAATAATATGCAATTAAATCGTAACACGGTTCAAAAAACTGCTTATCTGAGCCTTATGTTGCTTTGCTTGGTGCCACTGATTGGCTCAGGGACAGCGCTAATTCTTGGTTTTTTATTTAGTGTTTTAATTGGTAATCCCTTTGAAAAACAAGCAAGCTTGCTAAGTAAATGGACTTTAAAAATCGCGGTTATTGGTTTGGGTT
This sequence comes from Pseudoalteromonas tunicata, assembly GCF_002310815.1. Classification (NCBI taxonomy): domain Bacteria; kingdom Pseudomonadati; phylum Pseudomonadota; class Gammaproteobacteria; order Alteromonadales; family Pseudoalteromonadaceae; genus Pseudoalteromonas; species Pseudoalteromonas tunicata. Next base: position 1,929,861 of record NZ_CP011032.1, read on the forward strand.
TTTCAGTTGATATTAACCAAGTGCTCGAAGTTGGTAAAAGCTCAATCGTTCTCACGTTAGTTAGCATTACTGCAATTATAGGACTTGGCGAAATTCTTGCGCAGTGGTTTAAAGTAGCGCGAAATACAGGTTTGCTTATTTCTTTTGGTACCGCTATTTGTGGCGGCTCTGCCATTGCAGCGATGGCACCAGTGATTAAAGCCAAAGATGAAGAGATTGCTGTTGCATTAGCCATTGTGTTTTCACTTAATGCGCTGGCTTTGTTTATCTTTCCTGCTGTTGGTCATTATTTAAATTTAACTGAGCAACAATTTGCTTATTGGGCCGCTCTTGCTATTCATGATACCAGTTCGGTTGTTGCAGCATCGGCAAGTTTTGGTGCAGCGGCGGTTACGCTTGCAACCACCATCAAATTGACACGAGCGATGTGGATCATCCCTTACACTGCATTGGCAGGAGTATTTTGGAAATCTGAAGAAAAAGCCAGTATTCCTTTATTTATTGTTGGTTTTGTACTTGCTGCACTCATTAATAGCTTATTTCCAGAGTATCAAAGTATTTGGCAAATACTCAGCAGCGGTGCCAAACAAATCTTAGTAATGACGTTATTTTTAATTGGTTCAGGTATGACCCTTAGCATACTGAAACAAGTAGGCCCGAAACCGTTTTTAATGGCATTGATTTTATGGTGTATCGTCAGTAGTCTGATTTTATTTATGATTTTAGACGGGTTAATTTAACGAAAAAATTCTTATGATAAATGCAACGAGCCATCAAGAGAAAATTCAATTAGAACATCAGGCCGCAGCGCTTTTTATGAAGCTCTATGAGCGAGATACCAACATAACAATGCGCCATATTTGGCATAATGAACCGAGTAAACCCGATGTTAGTTGCTATCGGGCCGATAAAAAACTCGATTTGGAGATTGCCCACTTATATGGCTCAGAAACTGAAGCCATGGCTATTTTAGGTCGTGATATTTCACTTGAAATGCAGCGAGAAATAGCTCAAATGATGCAAGAGCCAAGCGAAAATCGTCTGCAAAATGCGTTACAACGGTTATTGCATAATAAAGCGCATAAACGCTATCAAAGTGACAATGTTTGGTTGGTGATCCGTAACGCGAGTCTACTTTGGCAAGCAGAGGATATTGTAGCAATCAAAAATCATTTACGTATTCCTGAGCATCATCCCTTTGAACAAATTTGGTTAGTAGGTGATTTTCATGGTGAATCTGGATTGGTGCAATTATTTTAAAAAATTTTAGTATAAAAATTGAACTTAACCTTAATACTCAATGTCTATTAATTTGAACCCGTTATTTGATGTTCATTTCTCCAACATTTGTTAGTGCAGAGTATTCGGCCAGTTTATAACTGGCCATTTTTTATTCCCACGAGACCAACAAACAAATATCTGTGCTCAATCCAATTGCTATTTATCGCTATGTTTTGTTTAATAAAACCAATTTAAACAGATGATAAGTAATCCGATGATAAAACAGTCTCTCATAGCGCTTGCTATCCTTTCGACCTTGACGGCCTGTCAGACAACCGTAATTCAGAAAGACACCAAAGAAACAACTACTATCGCCCCTGTGATTGTAAACAATACTACCTCAGGCGCAGGTTTAACGCTTGAGCAAGCTATGGCTCATCCAGATTGGTTTGCACGTTCTCCTGAGCGCAGTTTCTGGAGCGCAGATTCTGCCAGTGTTTATTTTCAACAAAAGCAATTAGGCTCTGAGTTACGCGATACTTTTTCACGTCAACTATCAATTACTGCGCAAAACCTTCCTGTTGAGCTTTCAAAACTGCATGAAATTGGCGCTGCAAACAGCGTATTTAGTGAAGATAAACAGCTTAATGCCTATGTATTTGAAGGCAATATTTTTGTTAAAGACATCAAGAATAATTCAATTAAACAGGTCACTCGCAGTAAAGCTAAAGCCAGCAGCTTACAATTTTTAAATTCAGGTGAACTTGCTTATCGTGAGGGTAATGGCTTTTATAAAGTGAGTTTAACCACAGGTTTAACTGAGCAACTTGCCCAGCTTAACCTTGCTGATAAGCCAAAAGGCATTGAAGAGCCATCAAGTTATATCGCCAAAGAGCAACACAAGTTAATTAACTATGTCGCATTAACACACGAAAACAAAAAACAACGTGCTGATCGCCAAGCGCAAATTAAACAAAACAATGCTGCAACATTTAATGCCGATTTTTATTTAGGTAAAGGAATGGAGCTCGTTGAAGTGTCTTTATCTCCAGCTGGCACATACATGATAGCAGTGATCACACCTGAGAAATCATGGCGTGATGATAGCGACATTATGCCTAACTATATTACGAGTGATGCTGGCATTGATGCCGTGCCTGCTCGTCGCCGTGTTGCTGATGAAAAGCCTGTCAACTCAACCGTACTATTACTGGATTTAACCACTGGGTCACAAACAAGCCTAAGTTATGAAACCTTACCTGGTTTTGATGAAGATGTGCTGGCATCAGTAAAAGCTGAAAATTATGCTCGTGAGGGTAAAAAATATGTCAGCGAGAAAAAACCGCGTGAAATTAATTTAATGAGTGATTGGGGCTGGGAGCAAACCGCGATTCAATGGCAATCAAATGGCCAAAATGTCGCGATTATGCTTGAAGCCTGGGATAATAAAGACCGCTGGATTGCCACGATTGATTTTGACAAAAATAAACTCGTTTCACAGCACCGTCTACACGACACTGCTTGGGTTAATTACACCTATAATGATTTTGGTTGGTTAGCGAACAGCAATAGCCTGTATTATTTATCGGAAGAGTCGGGTTATAGCCACATCTACACTAAAGAACTCGGAAAAAAAGCACAGCAGCAAACAAAAGGGCAGTTTGTAGTCTCTGATTTAACTTTAGATACAAAAAACAATCGTATTTTATATAAAGCGAATCAAAAACACCCAGGTATTTATGAGGTCTATCAATTAGATTTAACAACTGGCCAATCAAGCGCCTTAACTGACTTAAATGGCATGACTGATTATCAGTTAAGCCCAGATGCCAGCAAATTATTACTCACGCATTCAACACTGTTAAATCCACCAGAGTTGTTTATTAGTGATGCATCAAAACCATCTCCTCTGATGCAATTAACGCATACGGTAACTGAGCAATTTAAACAAACTAAATTAATCGCGCCTCAGATAGTTGCCGTGCCATCAAGCCATGGTGCACAGCCTGTTTATGCTAAAGTGTATTATCCAGCCGATTATAAAGAAGGTGAAACGGGTAAAAACCGTAAAGCGGTTATTTTTAACCACGGTGCTGGTTATTTACAAAATTCCCATTTGGGTTGGTCAGGGTATTTCCGTGAATTTATGTTCCATTCATTATTAGCCAGTGAAGGGTATGTGGTGATGGATATGGATTACCGTGCATCAAAAGGGTATGGCCGTGATTGGCGTACCGCAATTTATCGCCATATGGGTAAACCAGAAATTGAAGATTTAGCCGATGGCATTAATTGGATGGCCGACAATGTGAATGTAAATAAGGACGCGGTTGGAACCTATGGTGGTTCTTACGGTGGTTTTATGACATTTATGGCATTGATGACACGCCCTGAATTATTCCAATCAGGTGCGGCACTTCGTCCAGTCAGTGATTGGGCACATTACAATGGTCCTTATACGTCAAACATATTAAATCACCCAGATGTTGACCCAATTGCATACGAGCGCAGCTCACCAATTTATTTTGCCCAAGGGTTAGAAGATAGATTATTAATCAACGCACCTATGGTTGATGACAATGTATTTTTCCAAGATGTGGTGCGTTTGGTACAACGTTTTATTGAACTTGAAAAAGAAAACTTCGAGACGGCAATTTATCCGGTTGAACCGCATGGCTTTCGCCAGCCTTCAAGCTGGTTAGATGAATATCGCCGCATTTATAAGTTGTTTAAAGAAACGCTTTAAACAACTAAATTAAGCGCTAATAAACCCGCCGTATTTTTTAAATACGGCGTTTTTTTAAGTACTGTATAAGCCACACCGCTAAATAAAACGAGCCCGCAAGGGCACCGAGCAAATGTGCCTCAATAGCAACGCGGGCATTTATTAAATGTCCAATATCAGCATCTGGGCCTTGAAACTGCTCAAATGCAATTTTAAGCCAAACCCCAAAAAACAAAACAAAGCCTGAACGCATACCTAACTGACAATCTTTTATTGCGCCTAAAATAATAACGCCATGTAAAATGCCGCTTAAACCGACATAACGATGGGTATCGGGATAAAACAAAAATAAGCCAATACTACATAAAATAGACAAGATAATCAGTTGGGTGAAATAACCAAGGGTTTCACGGTATTCACCATGCAGTGCCCAAATTAAAAATACACCGGCGCAGTTGAGTAATAGGTGGTTAATATTAGAATGTGCAAAATGGCCTGTCACTAAGCGCCAGAGTTCGCCTTGCAGAATAAGCGCCCGGTCGTACTCAAATAATGCAATCAAATTGAAGTATTGGATAGCAAAACAAAATGCGATGAGTATCAATGGTGCAGCCACAAATCGAGCTTGAAGAGGTAAATTAAACATTTTTATTATATGCATATAATTTTTTTGCTTATTGTGCCTGCTTAGCATTAATATGCCAATTAACAATCAACAAGAATCGCTATTATGTATAAATTAAGTTCTTATTTATTATGCGCGTTACTGCCACTAAGTGTATTAAGCCAAACACCTGTCCGCGAAGATCGTGAACCCGAAGCAAAAACTGGTTTTGAAATTAAAAAAACTGTGATTGGACAAAAATACATGGTCGCGGCTGCAAACCCTTATGCAGTAAAAGCCGGACAAGCCATGCTTGAGCAAGGCGGTAGTGCGGTCGATGCAGCAATTGCGGTGCAATTAGTACTGACTTTAGTGGAACCACAATCATCTGGCATTGGTGGTGGGGCGTTTATTCTCCATTATGATCAGCAAAAAAATACGCTGATCACTTACGATGGTCGTGAAACGGCACCCGCAACTGCAACCCCTGAATTATTTTTAGATAATAATGGCAAAGCGGTGCCTTGGATAAAAGCGGTTGTTGGTGGGCGCTCTGTAGGAGTGCCGGGTGTACTTGCCGCACTTGCAAAAGCACATGCTAAAGATGGAAAACTGCCATGGGCTAGTTTATTTAAACCTGCCATTGAATTAGCAGAACAAGGTTTTGTTGTATCACCTCGACTAGCTTTGTTGTTGAAAAAGCAGTTTAACCCAGGTGTTCATCAGCTAGCTGTTACAAAAGACTATTTTTTTCCTAATGGAGAAGCCTTAAAAGCGGGCACAATTAAGAAAAACCCTGAGTTAGCCGCTTTTTATCGTACACTTGCCAAAGAAGGTATCAGTGCTTTTTACCAAGGTGATAATGCTAAAAAGTTAGCCGAAACTGTTCAGAATTCAGCAGTCGCTCCTGGTTTATTAACCGAACAAGACGTTAATAACTACCAAGCAAAACTGCGTGAACCAGTTTGTGCGCCATATCATCAGTATAAAGTATGCTCTATGGGGCCGCCGAGTTCCGGTGGCATTGCCGTGCTTGAAATGTTAAGTCTTCTTGAGCAAAAAAACTTAAAGCAATATCAACCTAATGATGTAATGGCATTACATTATTTTACTCAAGCATCGCGCCTTGCTTTTGCCGATCGCGATGTCTATCTGGGAGATCCAGATTTTGTCTCGCTTGATGTCATGCGATTACTTGATAAAGAGTATATTAATACCCGAGCAAAATTAATTACTGACAAAGACATGGGTGAAGCTTCGGTAGGTGAGCCTAATATTAAACTGGCCTTTGCCAAAGATGATGCGTATGAAATGCCATCCACAAGTCATATGTCAATCATTGATGCAAAAGGCAATGCTATTTCGATGACCACTTCAATTGAAATGGCGTTTGGTTCGGCCTTGATGACCAATGGTTATTTATTAAATAATCAATTAACCGATTTTGCGCTTTCACCACATAAAAATGGTAAACCTCTGATTAATCGTGTTGAAGGAAATAAACGACCACGTAGTTCGATGTCACCGATGATGGTGTTTAATGCCGATGGTTCGCTTCGGTTAATTGTCGGTTCTCCAGGCGGCAGTCGTATTATTAATTACGTTGCACAAACCATTATAGGGGTACTCGATTGGCAATTAAGCCTTCAGCAAGCGATTGATTTACCCAAAATCACCAATAGAAACAAAATCACTTCTCTTGAAAAAGACACAGCTCTTGTTGATGCAAAAACAACGTTTGAGCAACTTGGTCATACTGTACAAATGGTTGATTTGAACTCTGGTTTACATGGTATCGAAGTTATTAATGGCAAATATTATGGTGGAGCGGATCCTCGAAGAGAGGGTATCGTTTTATCTGATTTGACAACCCACTAATCTAGTAGCTGATAAAATTAAGTACTTCATTTTATCAGCTTTTTTAATATGCCGTTATGTTTGTAGCAAAACTGTTAAATGACAAAATATTCATCTTATTAGTGGTCAGCTTAGACGAATAGTACTTGTAATTTTATGTTTTGAAGCAATAATTGGCGGTTATACATTCTTTTTGTAAATTGAACACTGCCTGAGAACTAATGACTAATAAAGACACTAAAAACTTTCTTTACATCCCACATTCGGGTCCAAAACTCATAGAAACGCCTTTATTAAATAAAGGGAGTGCGTTTACCAAGCGCGAACGTGAAAGCTTCAACTTAATGGGCTTATTACCACCACGATTTGAATCGATTGAAGAGCAAGTTAAACGCTGTTATCAGCAATATTCAAGCTTTACTGATAACCTCAACAAACATATTTATTTACGTGCAATCCAAGATAATAACGAAACGCTTTATTACCGTTTAGTACGTGATCATTTAGAAGAAATGATGCCTATTATTTACACCCCAACAGTGGGTGATGCGTGTGAGCAGTTCTCTGATATTTATCGCAGCGCTCGTGGCTTATTTATTTCTTATGAAGATCGTCATCAAATCGATGATATTTTGCGTAATGCCACCAAAGGTAAAGTAAAAGTAATTGTTGTCACAGACGGTGAACGTATTTTAGGCCTAGGCGACCAAGGTATTGGCGGTATGGGGATCCCAATAGGTAAATTGTCGTTGTATACGGCATGTGGCGGTATTAGCCCTGCCTATACTTTACCTGTAATGCTAGATGTTGGTACTAATAACGAAAAACTGCTTAATGATCCTATGTATATGGGTGCTCGTCATAAGCGTATTGGCCAAGAAGAGTACGATGAATTTTTAGATTTATTCATCAATGCTGTTAAACGCCGTTGGCCAAATGTATTACTGCAATTTGAAGATTTCGCTCAGCCAAATGCAATGCCACTATTAAAACGTTACCGCAATGAAATTTGTAGTTTTAATGATGATATTCAAGGTACTGCGGCAATCACGGTTGGATCTTTGTTAGCTGCATGTCGTGTAAAAGGTGAAAAGCTATCAGATCAAACGGTTGCTTTTGTAGGTGCCGGTTCAGCAGGTTGTGGTATTGCAGAGCAAATTATTAGTCAAATGGTATTTGAAGGTATTTCAGATGCCCAAGCTCGTAGTCAAATTTTCATGGTTGACCGTTTTGGCTTACTCACTGATGGCATGGCCGACTTACGTGATTTCCAACAAGCACTAGTACAAAATGATACTACACTTGCAGATTGGACATTCAGTGGTGAATACGCTTCGTTACTTGATGTGATGCACTGCGCAAAACCACATATTTTAATTGGTGTATCGGGTCAGCCAGGTTTGTTCACCGAGCAAGTTATTCGTGCTATGTATCAAGGTTGTGAAAGACCAATTATTTTCCCTTTAAGTAATCCGTCAAAACAAGTAGAAGCTGTGCCACATGATGTGATCCATTGGACAGAAGGCCAAGCAATTGTAGCAACCGGTAGCCCATTTTCCCCGGTTGAATATGATGGTAAAACCTTCCCAATTCCACAATGTAACAACAGTTATATTTTTCCAGGCATTGGTTTGGGCGTAATTGCTGCCAAAGCAAAAACCATTACCGATGAAATGCTCATGGTTTCGAGTGAAACCCTTGCAGCTTCTTCACCACTTGCCAATACGGGTAAAGGAAGTTTACTTCCTGCACTGACGCAAATTGAAGCTTTAAGCAAAGAAATTGCCTTTGCTGTCGCTAAAAAAGCGATTGAGCAGGGCGTTGCTTTAGAAATATCTGATGATGCTCTGCGCTCAGCAATTGATAAAAACTACTGGCTACCACAATATCGTGATTATAAACGAGTGAGTATCTAAAGACTTTAACGCCGCAAAATTGCGGCGTTTTTATTTGCAGCAACTTAAAAAAGTCGTTATTTTAAGGCATTGCATATTAATTATAGGGACTTAACATTGCTAGCATCTCAACACTTAAAAACATTAACGCTACTGGGTTTATTGATTTTTTCAAGTCATACTTTTTCGCAAAACATCGAAAGCTTTCGCAATATTCAAGTTAATCCTGCTGACCAATCAAGTTTTAAAGTTACAGCATCAGTGCATATTAATTGGGCTAACAACGAAACATCACAAGTGAACTCTTTAGCGTGTAATGAAGAAATAGCAATGACATTAAAAACTTTATCTATCAATGAACTAAAAGATAATAATGGTATAACTACCTTTAAAAACAAGCTAAAAGCAGGGCTTGGTTCTAATCCGCTGATTTCATCTAAAATTGAGCATATCTTTGTGACTCAATTACAACTCGAATGGACAGGACAAGATAAAGTGATTTATATGCAACCTGCTAAATAAGCATAACCGACCTTTTTATTTATTATCGTATTGGTTGTCTCCATTGCAACAGTGCATAAAGTGTTCTAAAACTTAAAGAGAACCCAGACAAGGAGGCAACTATGCCAACAACACATACAATTGATAAAAATAACGAATTTGCCCGTTGTTTAGAATGTAATAAAGTCTCTACCTTTGCTGCTTTTCATTGGTTAGCGCTTGCGTTTAAAGACATGACACGTGCACCAATTTTAAGTTTAATTTATGGCCTTATCTTCACGCTTATTCCTATCGCCATTATATATTCCGTGGTTTTTACTGGTACTTATTTGGTTATTTTACCGGCAACTGTCGCATTTGCTTTAATAGGCCCTGCGTTTGCTGTTGGATTATATGACGTTGCTTGGGAACTTGAAAAAGGACACGTACCAACTCTCAGTCACAGTTTAAAATCGATGTTTAGAAATCCAGTAGGAGAGTGGGGCTTCGCAATTTTACTAATGGTGATAATGATTGTATGGATGAGGCTAGCGGCACTTGTTCATGCTTTGTATCCAAGTTATGCCAATCCTACTTTTGAGGAATTGTCTGCTTTTTTAACCTTAGGTTCAATTATCGGCGCTATTTTGCTTATTACGGTCTTTGCTATTTCTGCATTTACACCACAAATTATGATGGAGCGTCGAGTTGATATTATGACAGCTGTGGTTTCATCAATTCATGCAGTAAAAGAAAACTTTGCTGCAATGATCGTATGGTCAATCTGTATTTTTTGTTTGGTGGCACTGGGCTTTCTAACTGGAGCCGCTGGTTTTATTGTAATAATGCCACTTTTAAGTTACGCAAGCTGGCACGCGTATATCGCCATTATCAAGACCAAAAAACCGCGCGGTTATGAATAAACTTTGTTGAAACGAATGCTTAAAGGCCAATAGAGTATTGGCCTTTTTTTAGCCGATATTCGCGTTATGTTAAATTGGTGTTGTAGATAACTTATCAGATACAAACCTAGTAGCAGATGAAATCTGAGGTGGGTTATTGTTTTAAACAAAAACTAAATAAGAACGCATCGTAACCATTAAGACAGTTGAAATTATCTAAATAAATGATACTTGAATTACTGTTGCATACTTTCATGAATCAATTGATGGTCGATATTTAGATTTTTTAATTCCTTTTAATTTTTATTTTGGGCATCTGATAGCGACATTACAAATTAACATAATGAAGGATATCGCTATAAGCAATACAATAAATTGAGCCTAGAAAAACACGTAATTATATTTTCATAGCAATAATTTTAGATGTAAAAACCGAACAGTAAGGGATGAAGTAAATTTGATTATTTTTAAATAACTAAAATGAATCAAAACTATTTTAACCATAATAAATGTTTAAATGTATTTGCTAAAAACAATTAATTACTTTGATGATATTTCTAAACAGGCTAATCTCCGAATTGAAATCTAGCGCTTGAAACCTAATAATCTTAATTCTTAACAATAAATCTATCTCTGCCGGGATTAACGTACATTAGGCTCGTTGTTTACGCGCCAATCGGCCTTGAAAATCGATTATCCAGAACAGTGGTTAAATGGCATGAAAATTTAGCTCCGCAAGACAAATAGAATCTGAGATTTATAACGCCCGCTAGTAAATTAATATTAACCCAAGCAATTAACTAACAAGACCTTTAGATGATACTTTGAGTGACAAAATGAAGGTAAACGTTATTAATTTCGAGCAAGGGATTTTTAAAGGTGGCAATGAAGAGTCAATTACATTAGAAGTTAACTTTGCGGTGAGCTGACTAATAGCATTGCTTGCATAGCTCATCTAGTTGATATTTTGAAAATATTACCCCAGAGAAGGAGAATACAAGCTAAAGAACCAATCCCTTAGTCATGCTTAAAGCCATAAATAGTCAGTTTAACATAACATTAATTATCGGTTGTTATATATGTATAGATCCAAACCCTGTATTTTACTGTGAATTAGCTTATTAATCACAATGTCCAATACTAGACGGTATCGGACATTGCGGGGTCGTTATCTAACCTCTAAATTATATTCTCTGCCATCTCCATGTTTTAAATTTATTCAGGGTTGGCTTTATTGTGAGATCTCTTTATTCTCTAACAAGTTGGAATAAAATATAGAATTAGGAATTCGTATCTCATGTCAATTCATGCTGTTATTAACAATTTAAGCCAAGTTATTTTAGGAAAAGAAAAACAAATCAAATTAGCCTTGGCATGTTTGCTTGCTCGCGGCCACCTGTTGATTGAGGATTTACCTGGCATGGGTAAAACCACATTGTCACATGCATTGGCTGTTTCATTAGGATTAAGTTATCAGCGGATTCAATTTACCAGCGATTTATTACCGGCAGATATTATTGGTACCTCGATTTTCGATTTGCATGATAAAAGCTTTAGTTTTCATCAAGGCCCTTTATTTAATCAAGTGATTTTAGCCGATGAAATTAACCGTGCAGGTCCAAAAACTCAAAGCGCATTATTAGAAGCTATGGAAGAACATCAAGTCAGTATTGATGGCCATACCTATGATTTACCAAGCCCTTTTTTTGTGATCGCAACGCAAAACCCGATTTATCAAGCCGGTACATTTCCATTGCCTGAATCTCAGTTAGATCGGTTTTTAATGAAATTATCCTTGGGATATCCGTCACAAACAGCGGAAAAAGAAATTTTATTGGGGAAAAATTTATCTATTGATGCCCTATCGCCTGTTCTTAGTTTTGGTGACTTTATTAACATGCAGTCTCAGGTTCATCACGTTAACGTTGCTCATGCTGTTATTGATTATGTTTTAGCGATAGTAACTTACACTCGTGAACCGGGACGCTACATGATGCCGCTTTCACCTCGAGCAAGTTTGGCACTTATCAATGCCGCTAAAGCATGGGCGTTTATAGAAAATCGTGATTTTGTTACGCCTGATGATGTGCAAGCAATTTTACCAAGCGTGATTGAACACAGATTAAATCTCAACAGTAATACTGCTGATTCCGATGTGATTAGGCAATTACTCATAGCTGTACCTGTACCTTTGTAAGTTATTGATATGAGAATCAAAAGTTTTATTAATCGTAAAATTAACTTACAACTTATTAAGCGCAAGCACGATAAGTTGTTGTTGACCTTAAAACACCAAAATTTATATGTATTACCTTCAAAGTTAGGTTGGTTATTTATTTTATTTTCTATTTTGATTTTTCTTTTGGGGAGTAATTATCAAAATAATCTCATAATTTTAACGAGTTATATTTTATTATCGATTGTATTGGTTTCGGTAGTTCAAGGTTATTTAAATCTGAGTGACACTAAAATTGAGTTTGTTTCAAAACAAAATAATTATTTGAGTGCGGGCTACCAAGTTAATTTGGCCTTAAGCAATCCACATAAATTACATAATTTAGTGATAGAAAGTGAAGACTCCTACCCTATTCTTTGTCCTGTAATTGATCAAAACAAAACCGTGCTGACGTTAACCGTTAAGCCCGCTCAAAGAGGAAAATACCCTTTACCACGCATCAAACTCTACTCACGTTTTCCATTTGGTTTTGTCACTGTGTGGAGCTATGTATTGTATGACCAAAATGTATTTGTTTATCCCGACCCCATTGCAATCTCGTTTCATCGAAGTAATCAAACGAATGACACTGGTGAGGGTGATCTTGCTATTACAAAAGGCAATGATGATTTTGAAGGAGTAAAAACATTTCAAAAAGGTGATAATTTTGCCCGTATTTCATGGAAACACTATGCAAAGCAACATGAACTTATGGCCAAACAATTTAATAATTTAGTTCGAAAGGATGTAATGTTTGATTTGCAGTTACTGCCTGATAACTTTGAAACTAAATTACAATACTTAAGTTTTTTAGTCACACAAGCACATCAAGAAGAGGTCCGGTTTGGTATTAAACTGCCAAAAACCATCATAGAGCCTAACCAAGGTTTTGCCCATTTGACTCATTGCTTAGAAAAGATAAGTGAGGCTTAAAAATGGGAAAAATAAATGCTCAAAGTTGCCAAGCCGTTATTTTATTACTGATCACCTTATCTTTATCGAGTTATATCTCATTAAGCTTTATTGCAATTGTTTTATTAATCATTTTATGGAGTTTAATGTGCGCCCTTGAGCAACTAGCGAGGCCTTCGACCTTCATTGGTAATATTTTAGCGCTAGCTGTGATGTTCACATTAGTGATTGATGTTGGTTTTTCAGATACCGTCAATTTGTTTGTAAGTATGTTGCTAAGTGCAATTGCATTAAAACAGTTAATAGCCATCCAGCCACGACATATTAAGTTAATTGCGGTGACTCAAACCTTTTTGATTGCGAGCATTTTTCTTTATCAGCAGAATTTAATGTTCACATTAATTAGTTTGCTACTATTAATACTCAATTTACTTGCTTTAAATTTGTTAGCCGATCCTGCTCAGTCATTTTGGTTTAGGGCCCGTTTGGCGGCTAAAACGCTGGTATTTAGCCTCCCTATTGCCCTTGTTTGTTTTTTAATTATTCCAAAACTGCCTTCATTTTGGGCTTTACCTGGGCCAACAGGTGCAACAACAGGGCTAAATGAAACAGTCAATCCATTTGATATTGCAAAGTTATCGCGCTCATCTGAACTCGTATTTAGGGCTAAATTTAACCAGAATCCACCCAGTACACCTTTTTATTGGCGAGCGATGATCCATGAAGAATATGCAGATCAAGGCTGGGATATTTTAGAACACGCAGAACGACCAGAACCTTTTTTAGACACTATCGAACAGTCATCAACTGCGATTAAATATGAAATCATTGCTGAAAAATCATCTATTCCTTGGTTATATGGTTTAAATTATGCTCAGTCTAGTTCGGATGATATGGTTAATCGTTACGATGGTATTCTGGCACGAAATAAAAACCTTTCTCAAAGTATTAAATATCAGGCGTCAAGCGAGCCAACATTTTGGCAAAACACCCGCTTATCGTCATATAAAAAACGTTTAAATACTGAGATTGATACCCTTGATAATCCTTATTCACAACAACTAGCCCAAGCGCTTCGGGCGGTTGCTGCAAACGATGAGGCATTTTTTAACTCATTAATGGGATATTTTGCTAAACAAGGCTTTAGTTATACGCTCACCCCACCGCCGTTACGAGGCCTTAATACCATAGATCAATTTATGCAAAGCAGTAAAAAAGGATTTTGTGGTCATTATGCCAGTAGTGCTGCGTTTATTTTTCGCTCAGCTGGGATCCCCGCACGTGTTGTATCGGGTTATTTAGGAGGCGAAAAACGACTTGATACAGATTATTACAATATCTATCAATACGATGCCCATGCATGGACTGAAGTCTGGCTAGAGGGGCAAGGCTGGACAATTTTTGATGCGACAAAAGTTATCGCGCCAGATCGTCTAAATGGGTCTTTATCTCAAAGTGAATCACATCGTAGCGAATTTTTAAATAACATTGAGTTTGGTTGGTTATCATTGGCTAATTATCCAATGGTAAATTGGCTTTACAATCAAGTTGATTATCTGGATTTTGTTTGGACGGCTTGGGTTCTTGGTTATGATAACGATACTCAGCAGTCTTTTTTAGCTGACTTGTTTGGCAATTGGTCACCTTTGACCATTGCTATGTCAGTTTTAGCATTTATATTTTTACTGTTGTTGTGTTATTACCTGTTATACCGCTGGCAAAACCGTCAAATCTATCGCACCGCACTTGCAAAAGAGTTCTTACAACTTCAAAATTGGGCAAAAAAGAATGGATCTAAAATTGATTGCCAAGATTTATTTCATTCAGGCGCAACACCGCTGGCGCAACTTAACTTGTTAGCTGAACTCTTTCCACAAAAAGCAACACTATTACAACAGTTTGCTTCACTTTGGTCACAAGTGCGTTATCAGTCTGAGCATTGCACGATTCAACAACAGCAAGATGCAAAAAATTTAGTCGCAAAAATAATAAAAAGAGAGAAGTAATATGAATGCAGTCATCATTGGCGTCAGTTTGATGCTAGGACTCAGTTTAATTCGGGTCAATGTTATTGTTGCCATGACCATAAGTGCTTTGGTGGCCGGTTTAATCTCAGGAATGACAATTGTCGATACCTTGCAGGCATTCAATTCAGGTCTAGCCGGTGGCGCTGAGATTGCGTTAAGTTATGCCATGCTAGGCGCTTTTGCGGTAGCAATTTCAAAATCAGGCCTAACCCAGATATTAGCCGAAAGGTTATTAGCAAAAGTAAACAAACACGACAATGCTCATGAAAAAATGAGTTTAAGTTATTTAATTTTAACGGTTATTTTATTGTGTTCGGTTGCTTCACAAAATGTGATCCCCGTTCATATTGCATTTATTCCTATTTTGATCCCCCCTATTTTAATTATTTTAAATAAATTAGCGCTCGACCGTCGTTTAGTAGCCTGTGTTCTAACCTTTGGTTTAGCCACCTCATACATGGTGTTACCTTATGGATTTGGTGGAATTTATCTTTATAGTATTTTACATAAAAACCTGACCGATAACGGGTTAGAAATTATTAATACTGCCGTACCACAAGCGATGATTATTCCTGCCTGTGGCATGGTGGTTGGCCTCTTTATTGCGGTATTTTTTACTTACCGTAAAAAACGTTATTACCAAGATAATTCACTAAATCAACCAAGTGAAAAAAAGATTGAAAACAAAAGTAAGGTTTTATTGATTGGCTTGGCAGCCATAGGGCTTTCGTTATTGGCGCAATATTCATCAGGTTCGATGATTTTAGGTGGCTTAACTGGTGTTGTCACTTTTACCCTTTTTGGCGCAGTAAAATGGCAAGAAAGTAATGATTTATTCAGTAAAGGCGTTGCAATGATGGCGCTGATTGGTTTTATCATGATTTCTGCACAAGGTTTTGCAGAGGTATTAAAACAAACTGGTGATGTAGCAAGCTTAGTCGATACAGCGGTTAATTTGATTGATGGCAATAAACCGGTTGCAGCAGCACTAATTCTATTAGTGGGTTTGTTTATTACTATGGGTATTGGCAGCTCTTTTTCAACAGTACCAATCATAGCAACCTTGTTTGTACCACTTTGTTTGGAGCTTAATTTTTCAGTAATGGCAACCGCCGCATTAGTAGGTACCGCAGGGGCATTAGGCGATGCAGGCTCACCGGCGTCTGACTCAACTTTAGGACCAACATCGGGCTTAAATGCAGATGGACAACATGATCATATTTGGGATTCTGTTGTTCCAACCTTTTTACATTTTAATATTCCACTATTAGTATTCGGTTGGATAGCCGCACTTATTTTATAGTGATAAAAAACGCAGCCTCGGCTGCGTTTTCTTTTGATATGTCTGTTAGTTCAAACAAAACCTTTGTACATACCCTCACATACCACAGGTGTTGGTTTATGGTCATCATCAACAGCAACAAAGGTAAAGCTACCAGAAATAGCCAAATGCTTATCATCTCTGTGCATGGTTTCTAGATAGATTTCGACTTCGACTCGTAAACTGGTATTACCTACATGAACCACTTTTGCAACAAGTTCAGCAAATGTTCCAGCTGGAATGGCTTCTTTAAAATCAACGCGATCAGATGAAATTGTCACTAAGGGTTTGCGACAAAAACGTGTTGCGGCAATGAATGCAGCTTCATCCATCCAAGCAAGTGCATCACCACCAAACAAGGTATTATGGTGATTGGTACGACTTGGAAACACGGTTTTAGTAATTCGTGTTAAAGATTGTTCTATACGGGTTGCCAAAATGGCTTCTTTTTGCGTTTGTGTCATCACATTCATTAAAATTTATTTCGCTATGGTATCTATCATTAATAAAGCGGGATCTAGGCGTTCTTGCATCCAATTAAAACGCCAATCGAGATGGGGGCCAGTTACACGCCCTGTTGCACCAATTTCAGCAATTTTGTCACCAAGCTTCACTTCTTGGCCTTCTTTAACATTTAAAGTATGTAAATGGATATATGTTGAGGTTACACCATGGCCATGATCTAAAATAAGCGTACCGCCTGAATAGTAAAGATCAGGATTTGCAAAAACTACTTTACCAGACAATGGCGCAAGTACAGGCGTACCTTTTTTATTAGCTATGTCTAAGCCAAAATGCGGGGTTTTTGCCACACCGTTAAAATAACGCTGACTGCCATAGACACCAGATATCCGCCCTTCTGCTGGTCGATATACTGGGTTTAAGAAGTCAGTTCGTGCAGAGACATTAGCGCGCGCTTTTTTAACTGCAGCAGCTTCTGTTGCTATGCGCTTTGACACACTTTCTGGAGGCGTGACATATTTTTGCGCTACACCAGTAATTTTATCAATTTTATAGTCACGTTTGGTGATCAAGATTTTTTTTTGCTGTTTGTTACCGTTTTTATCGGTCCAGCGCAAAACATGTTCAAGCTCACTATCACGACCAAAACCAAACACAAACTCCCCTTTTGAGGTTAGTTTTAATGGGGTGTCATTCAAATATACATCATGGCTACCAGCCAATGACCCCATCACCAAACCACCTTGAGTGAGATTTCCTTTTAACTCAAGTGCTTGAAGTGTTAAAGAGCTCACTCCTAGCACTATGGCAGCGACAAGTTTAAGCATACGCAATAGACCCTTTTGCAACCCCTTCATAGGCTACCACTTTAAAATCATTATTCGGATTTTGCGCTTTTAACTGTTCAGCTATGTATTGGGCAATACATTCAACTGTGGTGTCGTAGGGTAATAAATGAGTACGATTTTGATTAATTGCTAATTCAAAATAGCCTTGTGGTGCGATATACGCGCAGCAAAGACTGTTCTCGTGTGCGCTGATAAATTTAAGTTGGCCAGCTGTAATAATATCTTCTTCGCTGACTAAATAGATATCTTGCCACAGTTCTGCCCACTGTTTTTGTAAACGAGGACTTTTCATACCATTTTCATAAATTTCAATTTTTGAACGATGGCCATGGACGATACGTTGACAATTACCATCATGTTTTTTTAAACCATGACTGTAATGATAATAAAAGGTATCAATTTTTTCTGGACGTAAGGTAATTTCAATTTTATCAATGTTTTGAGGCAATTGAGGCATAATCGTTTTGATAAGGTATTCGGTTACCGATGCAATGTTAATTTCTGGTGATTCGATAAAACAATACGCTTGCGCTGGACAACTTAGCGCTAGTTGAGCATCGGCATAGTTAAAACTGACGTTGGTTTGAACATCTTGATGCGTTACCGTGACATTAGGGTGCTTTGGCACCGCTAATTTATGGTCTATTTGCTCATCAATGATGCGTTTAACCTGTTTTTTTACTAAGGCGAAATCTAGCACCATAGATTGCGCATTAAGGCTACCATGAAGCGTTAAATCAACAATCCAGCTTTCACCGACCGCGCCACGCTGATGACATAAATAAGAAAAATCAATGACAGTTAGATCGTTCACAAAAAGGATCATAATAATGCGTTACCCTATTAAATAAATACCGAGGCATTATAAAGATTTCTTGCTGAAAAAGCACAAAATGCCACCATGAATTCGATGTAATCGATGGTATTTAGCAAAAAATAACGATTAATTAACTGTTCGGAGTTGTTTAGCGTACATCTGTTCGCTAAAGTAACGGCAATTTTTACGCAAAGTAGAAGAATATGACTCAAAAAAATAGTTTTACAAAAGAAGAATTAGTGGCCTGTGGCCGTGGTGAGATGTTTGGTGAGGGTAATTGTCGTTTACCAAGTGACAATATGTTGATGATGGATCGTATCATTACCATCAATGACGATGGCGGCGAGCACGGTAAGGGTCAGATTGTTGCTGAACTCGACATCAACCCTGATTTATGGTTTTTCGCTTGTCACTTTAAAGGTGATCCAGTGATGCCAGGTTGTTTAGGTCTCGATGCCATGTGGCAATTAGTTGGTTTCTTTCTTGGTTGGTCGGGCGGCCCTGGTTTAGGTCGCGCACTTGGCGTAGGTGAAGTAAAATTCACTGGTCAAGTATTACCAACGGCTAAAAAAGTAACCTATCGCTTAGAGATGAAGCGTGTTATTAAACGTAAATTATTTATGGGTTTAGCAGATGGTACGGTTGAAGTAGATGGCCGTGTTATTTATGAAGCAAAAGATTTAAAAGTTGGTTTATTCCAAGATACTAGCAGCTTCTAAATCCAGCAATTCGTTAAACAAAAACGCCCCATTTGGGGCGTTTTGTATTTAAACTTTATACATAATTCGATTTTCGATGGCTTCTCGCCACCCCCCGAGCCAATGAGATCGTGGATCTAAGTTTTCATATGGGCACATTTCTTTAGAGCGTCCAGCTAATCCAGCTTTAAAACCCTGTGCGTGTGCTCTTTCAAGACGATCTCGTTTTTGTCTCTTCATAGGTAACGTCCTCACCTTATTATTGATCTTGAACAGTGGTAAAACCACGTTTAACAAATAGTTAATTAAAGCGTTATAAATATGTCAAAGAAGGCAACTACATTTATAACATGTTCTAAAACAAGTAATACGTTGTATCGTTGTAAGTTTGTAGCAAGGCTACAAATAAGTTTGAGTCCAAAATGGATAAAAAGTTCAGGTAAAATGGTGCTTGCTTCACCTGACTTAGTACTAAGATAACCATAGCTCTTATAAGAGATCAATACTAAAAACTGCTTAAAAACCAGCTTATTTGCATGAATTATTTAAGATCAGTTAATTACAAAAACTCAACAGCAAAATAATCTAAGCAGCATATTTTAATACCTATTTAGTCTTTAGCCTTGGCTTAGGAATTGCTTTGGATTGCGAGGATAAAAATGCTCGGCTTGAACAGCACATAAATCAAACTGCCGCGTATTTTTGTAGGGTAATTTCATAAAACCAGCCACCCCAAAATCTGTGATCGTCACTATACTGGCCATTATTTTTTGCAGTAAACTATTAAATTGCTGCTCTTTAGTTGGATCAAGTAAACGATAATAATGATGCACTTTGAGCCTATCAGGTAAAGATTCAACAATAATACATCCGGTATGGTGTATTTGGTTCAGCGCAAATACCCCTTTGAGCATTTCTTTGGGTAACGTGAGCTGCTCATCTGGGTCTTTTCCATCTTCAAAATAAGAATGTGGGCGGGTTATTTCACTCACGTTGACATTCATAACTTGATAACCAATGATCGGTAATGTGTCATAAACTAATTGGCCATTTTTATTACGGGCTAGTTGAATTGTTGTGCGCGCATCAAATAAACAGCACTTAAACAAGCCCTTTTGTACAATACCTTGAGCTAATTTCACCGTATTATTAACTGCATCTGTAAATGCTTTTTTTAGTGATTGTTGATGCAAAATAAGACTCGATTCTATGAATAACTGCTCATCTTTCCAATGAAAACTAAGCCCTCCAACCACTGGATATTTCGCCAAACGACTAATAGAAGCCAAAAATGCTTTTTCGGTATCGCCCATATCAAGTAAAAAATCACGATAATAACGATCGAGCTGCGCATCGTTAACATCAACGAGTACCAGCTCTGCATCCGCTTGGCGCAAAAAAGATTTACGCGAGCTATATACTACGGTCTCGGGCTCTGTGGTAGCTTCCGCAAACCAAAAAGGAATTTTGTTTTTGGTTTCTTGTACTGGTATTTCGGGTAAATATGTTTTCGCAATTTTGGGCATATTACGAATGAAATAATCACCAGCTTGGTCTCGCTCAGTTTTATTTTTTGACAACATACCATCAATAACGCGAGCAAGTTCCATTGGTAACCCTAAACTGGCTGCGGGAATCACAGTATTACCAAAGCGACAAGACTGCGCTGAAGCTAAAGCGTAAAGTGTTGATGCAACACCTTGCTCATCAAATCGTGGGGATGATTTCATGCCCGCCATTTGTTCATCACCAATAAAATAAACATCTCCCATACGTGCATTGGAGTGTTGTAAATCATGAGACATTAAATCCATGATGTTTGAAGCGATAGGATTACCCAAGCCATCTTCTTGTGCGTAAACTGATGAGCCCCAATCAACCAAAGATAATTGTTTGCTAGTATCATTCCAGACTAGATTTGATGGTTTGATATCGCCATGAGCAATGGGCGCTGGTGACATCCCTATTTTATTGTTACGCAAGTCGAGTAAAATACTGTGTAATTTAAGCGCAAGTTGGGTGATAAATTGTGGCGATAATTTACCTTTACGCAGCGAAAATTTTTCTAAATCTTCGCCTGGAGCTCGGGCCATCATTAAAATGCCCTGTTTTTTTATTCGTTCAAATGCATAAAACTTAGGTACATAAGGATTATCAATTTGAGACAGCATATACGCTTCATCTTCAAGGCGGTCTCGTACCGCTTGTGCAAGGGTAATACGTGAAAACTTAAAAACCCACTGCTCTTGCTCATCGTCTACGCCTGCAAAGACAAAACCAAAGGCACCTGAGCCAATAAGTTCAACTTGTTCATACCCTAAAAGCGTCAATTGTTTAGAACAAATTTTTAACCATTGCTTATGTTTTTTTGCATCATGATGCGATAACAAATAAATCGATTGCTCTTCATTGATATAAAAATTATGAATAGATTTATTGAGTGTCATAGCATTCCATTTGGTAACAATAAAACATAAAAAAGGCAGCCAAAGCTGCCCAATTGTATAACGAATTTAATCAGATAATCATCTTATAAACGAATACCGCCATCTATTTCGATAACACGACCAGTAAAAAAGTCATTTTCGAAAATATAGTGAGCTGTATGGGCAACCTCTTCGGCTTCACCAAAACGACCAACCGGTTTCATCGCTATCATGCGCTCTTTTGCCTCTGGTTTCATCGCATCGGTCATTGCGGTGCGAATAACCCCCGGTGCAATTGCCCCAACACGAATACCAAATCGGCCTAATTCACGCGCCCAGGTTGTTGTCATTGCTACTACTCCGGCTTTAGAAGCCGAATAATTAGTTTGCCCTATGTTACCTGAGCGCGCCACACTCGACATATTGATGATCACACCACCAGTGGCATTTTCAATCATATACTGAGCAGCTTCGCGGCCACATAAAAACACGCCAGTTAAATTAACATCAATGACTGACTGAAATTGCTCAAGAGACATTTTTGCAATCACTTTGCCTTCTTTTGCTTTAATAAACATGCCATCACGTAATATGCCGGCATTGTTAATCAAACCATCAATAGAACCAAAATCTTGATTGATGGCTAAGAACGTTGCTTCGACTTGTTCTTCGTTACTCACATTTGCAACATACCCCTTGGCGCTAATTCCTAATTGATTTAGGCTATTACAAGCGTTATCGAGTAATTCGCGGTTCATATCAACTAGTGCAAGATTTGCCCCTTGCGCTGCAAAACGCTCAGCCATTGCAAACCCAAGCCCTTGGGCGCCACCTGTGATCACAATCGTCTTGTTTTTAATATCCATGACGTTCTAGCCCTGTTTAGAAAATAATTTAAAAATGGCCGAAAAATCTTCACCGCCCATGCCTTGATTTTGCATCAAGTTGTATAAGTTTTTCGCCAGTGCCCCCATCGGAGTCGCTGAATTACTTTGATTGGCAGCTTCAATAGCTAAACCAAGATCTTTGGCCATTAAATCAACCATAAAGCCACCAGTATAACCTCGAGATGAAGGCACATTAGGTAATACATCTGGACACGGATTATAAAGCTCTAACGTCCAGTTACGCCCAGAGCTTTGCAGCATAATTTCAGATAATACTTTTGGGTCGAGCCCGTTATCTATGCCCATTTGCAACGCTTCGCTGGTGCCGGCCATTAAAATACTGAGCAACATGTTATTGCAAATTTTAGCCACTTGGCCTGCGCCTAATTCACCGGCATGAAAGATATTTTTACCCATATCGCATAACACTGTTTTTGCACGGCTAAAACTCTCATCACTGCCACCGACAATAAATGTTAATGTGCCATTCGTAGCGCCAGCAACTCCCCCCGATACCGGAGCATCAACAAATTGGATCCCCGCTTTTTGTAATTGAGAGCCTACTTCTTTAGCACTTGCTGCATCAATCGTGCTGCAATCAATCACTAAACTCGTTTTTGATAGATGATTGATTAAACCTTTTTCACCCAGATAAAGTCCTTTAACATGTTTACCCGCAGGCAACATACTGATGGTAATATCTTGATTAACAGCGCATTCAATCACATCACTGGCAACTTTAGCACCAACATCAGCCAGTGTTTGCATTGCTTGTTGACTTAAATCAAATACGGTAACAACATGGCCGGCTTTAACAAGATTTGCAGCCATCGGGCCGCCCATATTTCCTAAACCAATAAAACCAATATTCGCCATTGTTCTAATCCTTCAATAAACTTTTTAGTGGATGGGTCTGTGCACTCCATGGTGATTCAAAAAAATCAGCAATAACATCAACGGGAACATTCTCAATCGACTGATAGCGCCACACTGGCTGGCCATCCTTATCGATTAATAATGCGCGTACACCTTCTTCAAACTCACCAAATTGACCACATTTCACTGACAAGCCTAATTCCATTTGAAAGCATTCCGCCAAGGGTAAATCTTGACCACGAATAAGTTGCTGTTCAATTAAACACATGCTCAGCGGACTGCCGTGTTTCAGGCTCTTAATTGCTTTTTGCAACCACACATTGTCAGTGTCTACATTGGCTAAAAAGCTTATTTTTTCATTAAGTGTTGCTAACGCATTCATTTGCTTAATAACAGCTAAATTTGCCTTGATATTCGATTGCAGCGGCTTGCCTGACTCTTGTTGTAGTTTTAACAGTACTGAGTCGAGTTTTTGATGGTTTAACGCGACTGTTTGGCCCCAATTGGTCACAACCAACTCATCAAATAACTTATTTTTAAATTCCGCTTTCAAAAAGTAGTCTGCTAAGCCGACATATTTGGCATCTTCACTATTAATTGATGCACCGGTTAGGCCTAAAAATAAACCGAGTTGCTCAGGCATTTTTGTTAGAAAATAACTGCCTCCAACGTCAGGGTATAAACCAATGGTAATTTCAGGCATTGCAATACGTGAGGTTTCGGTGACGACTCGATGACTTGCACCCGCCATCAAACCAAGCCCGCCACCCATAATGATGCCATTGCCCCATACAAGTAGAGGCTTTTCAAAGCAATGAATTAAATAATCAAGCTCATACTCTGCACTAAAAAAACGCTCAACATACTCATTCTTGGTGGCGTCGTTCATCGCTTTATATAGACTGACAACATCACCGCCAGCGCAAAATGCTTTTTCACCTGCACCTTGCAATAACACCATGGCAATGGTTTTATCGCTTTGCCAAAGTTTAAGCTGCGGAGTTAACAAAGAAACCATTTCGAAGTTAAGTGCATTTAGGGATTTTTCGGCATTTAAAGTGGCAATGCCGATTTTTAATCCTGAAATCGCTTCAACTTCACGGAAAATTACAGCGCTCATTAGCCATTAACCCATTTTGGCGCACGTTTTTCTAAAAACGCATTTACACCTTCTGTTTGATCTTTACTATCAAACAGTGTCACAAATAGTTCACGTTCAAGGGGTAAAGCGCTATTAATGGTGCCAAATCGACCTTTTTGAATTAATGCTTTACATGCAGTGACCGCAACTGGGCTTTGTTGCTCAACTTTTTCTGCAAGCGCGAGTGCGGCTTGTAATGAACTCCCTGTTTCGACAACTTCTTCAACTAAACCAATTTCAAGGGCTTTGTCAGCTTTTAACCGCTCGCCACATAAGATCATGCGTTTTGCCCAGCCTTCACCAACCAGCCAGGCAAGGTTTTGTGTACCGCCTGCACAAGGTAATAAGCCAACTTTTGCTTCAGGTAAAGCCATTTGAGCTTGCGCCTCTGCAATGCGGATATCACATGCAAGAGCTACTTCTAATCCACCGCCCATTGCAAATCCATTAATGGCGGCAATTGAAACACCACGAAAATCGCTCAATGTTTCAAAGGCCTCGCCAAATACGCGTGACATATCGGCAGCAATGCCTTTATCACCCGAAGCAAATACATTTAAATCAGCGCCGGCTGAAAAAAACTTTTCACCTTCACCGGTGATCACTAACGAATAAATATTTTTGTCGAGATTGAGCTCTGTGACAATTTCTTTTAAGTTTACTAAGGTATCACGTGTCCAGGTATTCGCTGGCGGATTCGACATGGTTAAAATGGCAATTGTACCGCGTTTTTCAACCTTAATTTGTGCTGTCATCTTGGTATTCCTTATAAAATATCACCAGCGCCTTGCGCTAATAAACGACGACCAACGATCAATCGCATGATTTCGTTAGTCCCTTCTAAAATTTGATGAACGCGTACATCACGCACGTGGCGCTCAAGTGGGTATTCTTTGATGTAGCCGTAACCGCCATGAATTTGCAGGGCATCATCACACACTTTAAACCCAACATCGGTGGCAAAGCGTTTTGCCATGGCGCAATAAGCTGTTTTTTCTGGATCATTTTGATCGAGTTTAAATGCAGCTAAACGCACCATATGACGTGCCGCTACAAGTTCAGTATTCATATCAGCGAGTTTAAATTGCAGCGCTTGAAAAGCTGCAAGTGGTTTGCCAAATTGTTCACGCTCTTGCATGTAATTTTTAGCGGTATTGAGTGCTTGTTGGGCAGTGCCAATTGAACAGGTTGCAATATTAATGCGACCGCCATCTAGGCCTTGCATAGCAAATTTAAAGCCTTCACCTTCTTGACCGAGTAAATTATCTTGGCTAATGATGACGTTTTCAAAGGTAATGAGACGTGTTGGCTGAGCATTCCAGCCCATCTTTTCTTCTGCTTTGCCGTAAATAACGCCTTTGGCATCTGCAGGAACAACAAAAGCAGAAATACCCGCCGCACCTTCGCCACCTGTACGTGCCATCACCACTAAGACTTCGGTTTCACCGGCGCCTGAAATAAACATTTTTGAGCCGTTTAAAACATAGTTATCACCTTGTTTCTCGGCTTTTGTTTTAAGCGATGCGGCATCCGATCCTGAACCAGGTTCGGTTAAACAATATGACGCCAATAACTGTCCCATTACTAATTGGTCTACATATTGGTTTTTAATGGCATCAGTTGCAAAACTTGCGATCATCCAGGTGGCCATATTATGGATTGTGAGCATCGCCGTGGTTGCCGTACAGCCCATGGCTAGTTGTTCAAAAATGATGCTTGAGTCTAAACGAGAAAGTCCTAAGCCTCCGGCTTCTTCGGGGGTATATAAACCACAAAAGCCTAATTCACCTGCAGCTTTGATGACCTCTTTTGGAAATATATGTTCTCTGTCCCAAAGAGCTGCATTAGGGGCAAGTTCGGTTTGCGCAAACTGACGCGCGGTTTCTGCGAAGGCTTGTTGATCTTCGGTAAGATTAAAGTCCATAACGACCTCTTTTATGCTGATGTTAGCAGAAGAGCTGTCGCCCTCCTGCTAAAGAAATTACTTCAAGTTAATACTCATATTTGGGCCAGTTGCGATGTCATCTTCGAACCAGCGCGCGGTAATCGTTTTTGTTTCGGTATAAAAACGAATGCCCTGTTTGCCATAGGTGTGTTGATCGCCATAAAACGACCCTTTCCAACCCGTGAATGAGAAAAACGGCAGTGGTACCGGAATAGGCACATTAATGCCGACTTGGCCTACTTCAATTTCATGTTGGAATTTACGTGCTGCCGCACCACATGCTGTAAATAGTGAAGTGCCGTTACCGTAAGGGCTGTTGTTAATTAATGCAATGGCTTCATCAAGGGTATCAACACAAATACAAGCCAATACTGGACCAAAGATTTCTTCTTTGTATAAATCCATTTCAGTTGTAACGTCAGTAAATAATGTAGGGCCGACCCAGTTACCTTGCTCATAGCCTTCAACTGTAAAATCAGAGCCATCAAGTAAACACGTTGCACCTTGTTTTTTGCCATTTGCAATTAACGATAAAATACGCGCTTTTGCTTGAGGGGTGGTTTGTGGACCATAAGCCGCTTTTGGGTCATCCCACACACCAGGTCGCACTTGAGAAAAGGCTTCTTTTAAATCGTTGATCCATTCTTTAGTTTGACCAACAAATACAGCAACCGAAATACCCATGCAACGTTGACCGGCAGCGCCCACAGAAGCACCCACTAGGTTACTAATTAAACGCTCTTTTTTTGCATCAGGCATAATGACCATGTGGTTTTTTGCACCCACACAGGCTTGGACTCGCTTTAAATTTGCAGTGCCTTTGCTGTAAATGTATTCACCAACACCACATGAACCAACAAATGAAATAGCACGAATTGCAGGGTCTTCAAGCAAGATATCTACTTGAGGTTTAGTGCCGTGAACTACTTGTAAAACCCCTTTAGGCGCACCTGCTTCTTCAAACAGCTCCACTAAACGCATTGGCGTAAGTGGGTCTTGTTCTGATGGTTTCAGAATAAAAGTATTACCGCACACAATCGCCATTGGAAACATCCACAGTGGGATCATGGCTGGGAAATTAAACGGCGTGATCCCCGCGCAAACACCCAGTGGTTGCATATATGAATAGGTATCAATACCACGAGCTACGTTTTCAACCGTTTCACCCATCATCATCGACGGTGCATTGGCTGCTTGCTCTACCACTTCAATACCGCGCCACAAGTCACCTTTGGCATCTTCAAATGTTTTACCGAGTTCGTGACAGATAATAGTGGCAATTTCATCATGATGTTCTTTTAATAGCGCTGCATAACGCATCATGATGCGTGCACGTTCAGAAATTTGTACCTCTTTCCATGTTTTAAATGTTTCTTTAGCCGATGTAATAGCACGGGCCATTTCTTCATTGGTAGTACACGGAACTTGTGCAATGATTTCTTGCGTGGCTGGATTGAGTACATCTATCCATTGTGATGTCTCAGATTGGCACATCTCGCCTGCGATATATAATGGAACTTTATGCATATTAAAACGTCTCCCCAAATAAAAATGGCGCTAGTATTGTAATTATCGCGCCATCATTTTGTTTAAATTAGTTCAATTGCCATTGCGACGGCTTCACCACCACCGATACATAACGAGGCAACCCCAGTTTTCAAATTACGATTTTTTAATGCATGAATCAGTGTGACTAAAATACGTGCACCACTTGCACCGATAGGATGGCCCAGCGCACAAGCACCACCATTGACATTTACTTTAGCGCTATCAAGTTTCATTTCGTTGATTGCAAGCATAGTGACCATGGCAAAGGCTTCATTAATTTCCCATAAATCAACTTGCTCAGTAGACCAACCCGCTTTAATAAGTACTTTGTTCATTGCGCCTACGGGGGCAACGGTAAATTCGGCTGGTTTTTGTGAATGGGTTGCATGTGCCACAATTTTACACAGGGGCGTTAAACCTTTTGCTTGCGCATCTGACGCTTTCATTAATACAAGGGCTGCTGCACCATCAGAAATAGATGAAGAGTTAGCCGCTGTAATAGTGCCCTCTTTGGCAAATGCTGGGCGAAGTGTTGGTATTTTATCTACTTTAGCGTTGCCAGGCTGTTCATCAATGCTGACCACAACATCACCTGAACGAGTCGCATATGTCACAGGTGCTACTTCCCCAATAAATGCACCACTTGCAATAGCAGCTTGCGCTTTTTGCAGTGAGTTTATGGCAAACGCATCCATATCGGCACGTGTAATGCCATACTCATTTGCTGTTTCTTGAGCAAAACAACCCATGGCTTTTTTATCGTAGGCATCTTCTAAACCATCAGCCATCATGTGATCTTTAATTTCACCGTGGCCCATACGAAAACCACCACGGGCTTTTGGTAAAAAATACGGAGAAGCGGACATATTTTCCATACCGCCTGCCACTGCAATATTAATCGAACCTGCTGAGATTAAATCATGGGCAAACATGGCTGCTTTTAAACCTGAACCACATACTTTATTGATTGTGGTTGCACCGGTTCCTAGTGGTAATTGTGCTTTTAACATGGCTTGACGCGCAGGCGCTTGGCCTACACCAGCTGGAAGTACACAGCCCATAATCACTTC
The DNA here is from genome assembly GCF_002310815.1 of Pseudoalteromonas tunicata. NCBI lineage: Bacteria > Pseudomonadati > Pseudomonadota > Gammaproteobacteria > Alteromonadales > Pseudoalteromonadaceae > Pseudoalteromonas > Pseudoalteromonas tunicata. The sequence goes on from NZ_CP011032.1 coordinate 1,958,738, forward strand.
ATCAATGTCATTAACTGATACACCGCTTTGTGCTACAGCATGTGCAATCGCGGTTGCACCTAAATCTGTGGTGTGAACATCACTTAGCGCACCCATAAAGCCACCCATAGGGGTACGACTGGCTGCAACGATAACGATAGGGTCTTGTACTGACATGTTTATATTCTCCTAAACAAAGATGAATAGAGAATACATAAAATTTACGTTTACGCCAACGTAAATGTAAATTTGAAAAAGAAATGGCGTAATCTGAAGTCAACTAAAGTGCCAAGATATGTTGCCACTTCAGGTTTTTGGTTCATATTTTACAATGAAACTGATCATACGAGTGAAACAACTGAAGAATTCGTTAGCCATATTATGCTAGTTATGATGCTTTTAAAATCCACGCGCTTTACCTTTACGTAAACTTCACTTATATTAGTTCGGTCATTTGAGGTGGAAAGTATGAATCAAGAAAACACAGAACAAACATTTAGTATCAGCGATCTTGCAAAAGAGTTTGATATTACAACACGCAGCATTCGTTTTTATGAAGATCAAGGTTTGATCAGCCCACAACGTAATGGCCAAACTCGTATTTATAGTAAACGGGATAAGGTGAGATTGAAACTGATTTTACGTGGTAAACGTTTAGGTTTCACTTTAGCCGAGACCGGCCGTTTGTTTGAGCTGTACGATGCAGATAAATCCAGTGCGAAACAATTGGTGACTATGTTGGCATTAATAGAAGAAAAAAAAGCCCATCTAAGCCAACAAATGGATGATATTAAAGTGGTTTTGATGGAGCTAGTTACAGCTGAACGTCGTTGCCACGATACCCTTAAAAGTTTACAAGATTAATTAATAGAGGTTCCCCTGATGAGCACTATCTCACTATATAAAGAAATGAATTTTGGCCTAGGTGAAACAGCTGACATGTTGCGTGATCACGTAAATAGCTTTGCAACAGCCGAAATCGCGCCACTCGCTGAAAAAACTGATCATGATAATGCGTTTCCCAATCAACTGTGGCCAATATTAGGTGAGATGGGACTGTTAGGTTTGACCGTCAGCGAAGAGTTCGGTGGTGCGGGCATGGGATATCTTGAACATGTTATTGCAATGGAAGAAATTAGCCGTGCAAGCGCATCGATTGGTTTAAGCTACGGTGCGCACTCAAATTTATGTGTTAATCAAATTTTCCGTAACGGGTCACAAGCACAAAAAGAAAAATACCTACCTAAACTTGTTTCAGGTGAGCACATAGGTGCATTGGCAATGAGCGAACCAAACGCGGGTTCAGACGTTGTATCAATGAAATTAAAAGCAGAAAAACGCGGCGATAAATACATTTTAAACGGTAATAAAATGTGGATCACTAATGGTCCCGATGCCCATACTTATGTTATTTACGCAAAAACAGATTTAAACGCGGGTGCCAAAGGCATCACCGCTTTTATCGTAGAACGTGATTTTCCTGGCTTTACGCAAGCGCAAAAACTCGACAAATTAGGCATGCGCGGTTCTAACACCTGTGAATTAGTGTTTATTGACTGTGAAGTTCCTGAAGAAAATATTCTTGGTGGGCTTAACAATGGCGTCAAAGTATTAATGAGCGGTCTTGATTATGAACGAGTTGTGTTATCTGGTGGCTCACTGGGTATTATGCAAGCGTGTATGGACATTGTGGTGCCTTATATTCATGAGCGTAAACAGTTTGACAGCCCAATTGGCCAATTCCAATTAATTCAAGGCAAAATTGCGGATATGTACACCCAAATGAATGCAGCCCGCTCCTATGTTTATACAGTGGCAAAATCGTGCGATCGTGGTGAAACGACTCGTAAAGATGCTGCCGGTGCGATTTTATACGCTGCTGAATTAGCAACAAAAATGGCGCTTGATGCTATTCAAATCTTAGGTGGAAATGGTTATATCAATGAATATGCCACAGGTCGATTACTGCGCGATGCCAAACTCTATGAAATTGGCGCTGGTACTTCAGAAATTCGCAGAATGCTCATTGGCCGTGAGTTATTTAACGAAAGTCGCTAAGGGATAGATATGACAATTTTAACCTCTAAGGTAAATCCACTCGATCCTACTTTTGTTGCTAACAAACAAAAAATGCAGGATTTAATCCATGATTTACACCTGCAAGTCGACAAAATAATAAAAGGTGGTGGCGAAGAACTTATCGCCCGCCATGTTAACCGAGGCAAATTATTTGTCCGTGACAGAATAGACACGCTACTTGATGAAGGCTCACCCTTTTTAGAGATCAGCCAATTTGCAGCGTTTGGTGTTTACGAGCAAGATATCCCTTGTGCAGGTGTTGTTGCAGGTATTGGCCGTGTCAAAGGCGTTGAATGTATGATCATCGCCAACGATGCCACGGTAAAAGGTGGCACCTATTTTCCACTGACAGTAAAAAAACACTTACGCGCACAAGATATTGCAGAGCGTTGTCATTTACCTTGTATTTATTTGGTCGATTCTGGTGGCGCAAACCTGCCTGAACAAGACGAAGTATTTCCTGATAAACTTCATTTTGGTCGTATTTTTTATAACCAAGCTCGTATGTCAGCAAAAGGGATCCCGCAAATTGCGGTGGTCATGGGATTATGTACCGCAGGCGGTGCCTATGTACCAGCCATGGCCGATGAAAGCATCATCGTTAAAGAGCAAGGCACAATTTTCTTGGCTGGCCCACCGCTGGTTAAAGCCGCAACAGGCGAAGAAGTGACAGCAGAAGAATTAGGCGGTGCAGATGTGCACTGTAAAATTTCTGGTGTTGCCGATCATTATGCCGAAAATGATGCCCATGCTTTGTCCATTGCACGTCAATGTATTGCGCGTATTAATCATCAACGCCCTACAAAACCACTTCTTGATGAGGTTAAACCACCACGCTTTGCTGCTGAAGAGATTTACGGCATTGTTGGCACCGATTTGAAAAAACCTTTTGATGTGCGCGAAGTGATAGCTCGCGTGGTAGATGATTCCTCTTTTGATGAATTCAAACGTTATTTTGGTGAAACCTTAGTGACTGGTTTTGCATCTATCTACGGCCATCCTGTTGGTATTGTCGCCAATAATGGAATTTTATTTTCTGAATCGGCGCAAAAAGGCGCGCACTTTATTCAATTGTGCTGCCAACGCAATATTCCATTGATATTTTTACAAAACATTACTGGTTTTATGGTTGGGCAAAAATACGAAGCCGAAGGTATTGCCAAACATGGTGCCAAAATGGTGACTGCGGTTTCTTGTGCTGATGTCCCAAAGTTCACGGTATTAATTGGTGGCTCATACGGTGCAGGTAACTACGGTATGTGTGGTCGTGCATTTGAACCTACCATGATGTGGATGTGGCCTAATGCCCGCATTTCAGTTATGGGCGGCGAACAAGCTGCTGGCGTATTAACCCAAGTTAAACAAGATGGTTTAGCACGCAAAGGCTTGAGCATGTCTGAGCAAGAAATTGCAGACTTTAAAAAGCCGATTGTGTCTCAGTATGAACAGCAAGGTCACCCTTATTATGCCAGCGCTCGTTTATGGGATGACGGTATTATTGATCCGGCGCAAACCCGACATGTTTTAGGACTTGCGCTCAGTGCTGCGAGCAATGCGCCAAAACGCGACTCTCAATTTGGCGTATTTAGGATGTAAGGAAGCTGTATGTCTGTCACTTTATCTATTTCAAAATCCAGTATTGCGACCATTGAACTTGATCGTCAAAGTGTGCATAACGCATTTGATGCTCAAACAATCGCGAAGCTAATTGAAACCATTGAATATGCCAATACGTTACCTATTCGTGCTTTAGTATTAAAAAGCGCAGGTAAACATTTTTCGGCCGGCGCTGACTTAGCTTGGATGAAATCCATGGCTGATAACGATTTTGCAAAGAATCTTGCCGACTCCAAACAACTTGCCAAGCTTATGTTTTTATTAGCCAATGTTGCTGTGCCAACGTTATGTTTAGTGCAAGGTGCAGCCTTTGGTGGTGCGGTGGGTTTAATTGCTTGTTGCGATATTGCTATATCAACACCCGATGCCAAATTTTGCTTAAGTGAAGTTAAATTAGGCTTAATTCCTGCGGTTATTAGCCCTTATGTGATTAAAGCTATGGGTGAGCGCCAAGCACGCCGTTACTTTTTAACCGCAGAGGTTTTCAAAGCAAATACAGCTTTAGAAATGGGTCTTATCCATCAAGTTAGTGATGATTTAACCCTATGCGCCGATGGCATTTTACAAGCAATCATAAACAATGGACCTTGTGCTGTGATGGCTGCTAAAACCTTAATTAAAGAAGTTGCAGGTCAAACGATAGACCAAACACTTACCGATCTGACCGCTGAACGTATTGCAACCATTCGCGTATCCGCTGAAGGGCAAGAAGGTCTGAGTGCTTTTTTTGAAAAACGTGCTCCAAGCTGGCAAAACTAACCTATAACGATGCAGGTAAAAACATGTTAAAAAAAATATTAATCGCAAATCGGGGTGAAATTGCTTGTCGGATCATCAAAACCGCCAAACGTTTAGGTTTAAAAACCGTTGCCGTGTATTCAGATGCTGATGCCAATGCCCTGCATGTTAAGCATGCCGATGAGGCATATCACATTGGTGCATCTCCAAGTAAAGACTCGTATTTAGTGAGCGAAAAAATTCTTTCGGTTGCGAAACGTTCTGGTGCAGATTGCATTCATCCAGGTTATGGATTTTTATCAGAAAACGACCAATTTGCTGAGGCGTGTGCCAAAAATAATATAGTTTTTATTGGTCCGCCAGCTGCTGCTATTACGGCGATGGGGTCAAAATCTCGCTCTAAAGAAATCATGGCTGCGGCGAATGTACCTTTAGTTCCAGGTTATTACGGTCAAAACCAAGATCCAGAGTTTTTAAAACAAGAAGCCATTAAAATTGGCTTCCCTGTTCTAATTAAAGCAGCCTTTGGCGGCGGTGGTAAAGGAATGCGTGTGGTTGAACATGCGGATGAATTCCAACTTGCTTTGCAAGGTGCACAACGCGAAGCCATTGCTGGCTTTGGTAACGATTTAGTTCTCTTAGAGCGTTATGTAACAAAACCTCGCCATGTTGAAGTACAAGTTTTTGCTGATAGTCACGGCCACTGTGTTTATTTAGGCGATCGTGATTGCTCGTTGCAACGTCGTCATCAAAAAGTCATTGAAGAAGCCCCTGCCCCCATGCTAAGTGATTCACTTCGTAAAGCGATGGGTGAAGCCGCGGTGCGCTGCGCGCAGGCTATAAATTATGTTGGTGCTGGCACAGTTGAGTTTTTACTGTGCGGCAATGACTTTTTCTTTATGGAAATGAATACTCGTTTGCAAGTAGAACACCCTGTTACCGAAATGGTCACCGGTGTTGATTTAGTTGAATGGCAAATTAAGATAGCGTCGGGACAGGCTTTGTCGCTTACGCAAGAACAAGTGACCCTCAGCGGTCATGCCCTTGAAGCACGAATTTATGCAGAAGATCCAAGCAATGAGTTTATTCCGTGCTCAGGCACCATCAAAGCCATGCTTACACCATTGCAAAACAAACATATTCGAGTTGATACTGGTGTTCAAGCAGGCGCTGAGATCAGTAGTTTTTATGATCCTATGATTGCTAAACTTATTGTGTGGGATGAAACCCGCCCACTTGCCATTAAACGCTTACAAAGTGCCCTTGAGCAATTTCACTTAGCGGGTTTTAGCTGTAATGTTGAATTTCTCCATAAATTGGCCTCACATGAGGGGTTTGTGACAGCACAACCCGATACACATTTTATTGCCCACAATTTGGATGAATTGACCGCAGTAAACCCACAGCAAGAAGATGTTAGTTTAGTCCTTGCTTCGTTGCTTTATCTGTCATTGATAAAGAATAAAGAGTCAGCAGATGCATGGGATAAACAAGCAGGCTTTAGACTTAATCAACATAATAAAATTCATATTGCCCTCGATTTACCTCAAACAATTAGCGCAATTGAAGGTCAGCATGGTTATGTGATAACCCTTGATGGCAATCAGTTTGCTGCCCAAGCATTTATTGAACAGCAATCGATCACAGCAACAATTAATGGTGAAAAATACACCGCTGATTTTTATTACGATCAAGAGGCTCACGCCATTGATTTAATGTATTTAGCCAGCCAACATCATTATAAATTCAAGCATAAACATTACATTAGCGAAATTAAAAATGCTGCCGCCTCATTAGCTGCTCCGCTGAATGGCACAGTGGTCAAGCACTTATGTGAAATTGGCAGCCAAGTAACCGAAGGTATGGGCGTAGTGGTGATTGAAGCGATGAAAATGGAATACACCTTGGCTGCTCCATTTGATGGTCAACTGATGAGTTATTGTTTTGCCGAAGGTGAGCTTGTTACCCATGGCGCAATGCTTGCAATTGTAGAGGCAAGCCCTAACAATGATTAATCATTTTCCTGCTCATGTTAAAATTGTTGAAGTCGGTGCGCGTGATGGACTACAAAACGAAGCCCAAGTGTCAACAGAGACTAAAGTTGCATTAATTAATGCTTTAGCACATGCTGGCGTACGCTACATCGAAGCCGGTGCCTTTGTATCACCTAAATGGGTGCCACAAATGGCAGATTCTGCTGATGTAATTAATGCATTAAATTTACCCAATGTTGAATTAGCAGCATTAACGCCCAATTTACAAGGCGCACAAGCAGCCTTAAATGCTGGGGTTAAAGAGTTTGCAATTTTTACAGCCGCGAGCGAAGCGTTTTGCCAAAAAAACATTAACTGTTCAATAGAGCAAAGTATTGCCCGTTTTGAGCCTGTAATGGCATTTGCCAAAGAGCACGGTATTAAAGTGCGCGGTTATGTGAGCTGTGTCATGGGTTGCCCTTACCAAGGTGATGTGGCACCTGAACAAGTATTGGCAGTGAGCCAAGCGTTATTAGACCTAGGCTGCTATGAAATAAGCCTTGGTGATACAATTGGCGTAGGCACACCTCTTAAAGTCACACAATTGCTCACCACCTTACTTCAACAAATACCTGTAGATAAGCTAGCTGTGCACTTTCATGATACTTATGGCCAAGCGTTAGCAAATATTTACGCGGCCCTAAACCTAGGGATAGCAACGGTTGATAGTGCAGTTGCAGGCCTAGGTGGGTGCCCTTATGCCAAAGGTGCGTCAGGAAATGTTGCCACCGAAGATGTAGTTTACTTACTGCAAGGGCTTGGCATTGAGTGTGGAATTGATTTAGAAAGGCTTGCTAAAGCGGGATGGCTGATTTCTGATGCATTAAATAAATCAGCTGTCAGCAAAGTATCGAACGCTTTACGCAGTAAATTAAACGCTTAACAATTATTAAGGGAGTTGGCCATGGCCGGTTTTGATAAAGTAGTGACAAGCTACGAGCAGGCGATGCAAGGTTTAAAAGATGGCGATACCATTATTGCCGGTGGTTTTGGCTTATGTGGTATTCCTGAAGGGTTAATTGCTGAGATTAAACGCAAGCAAACCAAAGAATTAACTGTGGTTTCAAATAACTGTGGTGTGGATGATTTTGGTTTGGGCATTTTATTAAAAGACAAACAAATTAAAAAAATGGTTGCATCATATGTTGGTGAAAACGCCCTCTTTGAGCAACAACTACTCAGCGGTGAATTAGAGGTTGAACTCACTCCGCAAGGTACACTTGCTGAAAAAATGCGTGCCGGTGGTGCTGGGATCCCCGCTTTTTATACTGCAACTGGTTTTGGTACTCCTGTTGCTGAAGGCAAAGAAGTCAAAGAATTTAATGGTCGCCCATACATTTTAGAAGAATCAATCACCGGTGACTTTGCCATTATTAAAGCGTGGAAAGCTGACCGCTATGGTAATTTGGTTTTTCGCCATACCGCAATGAACTTCAATCCAATTGCAGCAACGGCAGGTAAAATTACCGTTGTTGAGGTCGAAGAAATTGTCGAACCAGGTGAATTAAATCCGTCAGAAATCCATACACCTGGCATTTATGTTAATCGCGTGATCAAAGGTTGCTTTGAAAAACGTATCGAACGCGTGACAACACGTAACTAATACGGAGAATAATTATGGCTTTATCACGTGAACAAGTTGCAATGCGCGTTGCTCAAGAACTTCAAGATGGCTTCTATGTTAACTTAGGAATAGGTATTCCGACCTTAGTTGCAAACTATGTCCCACAAGGGATTGAAGTTATGCTACAGTCTGAAAATGGTTTATTAGGCATGGGTCCTTACCCAACAGCAGATGCTGTTGATGCCGACATGATTAATGCGGGTAAAGAAACCGTTACAGCGGCAATTGGTGCTGCCATATTTAACAGTGCCGAAAGCTTTGCTATGATCCGCGGTGGCCATGTCGACTTAACCGTACTCGGCGCATTTGAAGTTGATCAAAATGGTTCTATCGCCTCGTGGATGATCCCTAAAAAATTGATCAAAGGCATGGGCGGCGCAATGGATTTAGTTGCAGGCGCGCAAAATATTATCGTTACTATGATGCACGCCAATAAAGCGGGCGAATCAAAATTATTAGAACGCTGCGAGTTACCTCTTACCGGTGTTAACTGTGTTAAAAAAATCGTAACTGATTTGGCTGTACTCGAAGTGAAAAACGGCGCGTTTTACTTATTAGAACGCGCGCCTGGTGTTAGTGTTGATGAAATCATCAGCAAAACAGCAGGTAAATTAATTGTTGAAGGCGATATTCCAGAGATGGTATTCGCTTAACAGTTAAATGTACCGACCTCATTCCCAGTGTCTAAGATACTGAGAAACCCTCAAAATCCCTCGCAAGAGGGATTTTTTTTGCCTAAATACGATAGAACTTAACGTAAAAGCTCTTAACGTAGTGTTCTATGGAACAATGCCACCGCTTTTTGATACATTTCCAGCGCTAACGCTGGGTCGTACCGCTCACCTTCATCTCGCATAAAAGCATGTTCTGCATTCACTTCTAGCCATTGATAATTAATTGCTGACTGATTTAGTTTTTGATACAGCTTTAATCGTCCATCTCTTGGCACATGGGGGTCTTGTTTACCCCAAATAAAATGAATTTCCCCGGCTATTTCATCTAACCGCGCAAATGTTTGCTCTTTGGGATCTGCAGGTAACGTATCGCTATGAATATCGGTGGCATATAAACAAAACGCGGCTTTAATTGCAGGGTTAAGAGCTGCACGACAAGCCAAATGGCCACCAATACACACCCCCATCACCCCTATTCCACCACTACTTGTACCACTGTTATGGCAATAGTTAATCAGAGCTACAACATCGCTATCATAATATGTTAATGGCTTTTGCCATTTATCCGCATTGCCTTTATCTTTACCTGCTTCGTCATACTCAAGCACAGTTCCTGCAGGATTAAACTCATGAAATATTTCTGGCACTAATACATTAAAGCCATGACCTGCCAATACTTGTGCTGAACGCATAATTGGTGCAGTCAATTGAAATATCTCTGAATAAAAAATAATTGTTGCCGCGCTATCTAAGCCAACAGGTGAAAATTGTACAGTGCGCATAGGCCCTGTTTCAGTTTGAATAGATATAATCTCGCTTCGAACTTGCATTGAAACTCCGAAAACTAACCTCAAATGAATGTTAGTTTATTATTAAATGCCTAAATTACTTTAACTTATTGAAAAGCTGTTTTTTGTGAACTAATTTTATACGGTACTGTTTAACAAACTTATAATGGAAATCAACTAATTGGACCCTACTCGTCGAAAAGCCTTAAAAAAAATCGCTATTTCTACTCTTGCGACTACTGCAGCTTTTAAAGTCCCGTTTGTATTTTCCAAACAAAAGGTTGTTTTACGCATTTTAGGAACGCACGTTACCTTGCAAGAAGCTATTCGTGAACAAGCCATGAAAGACTTAGGCATTGAATTGGTTTTTGAGGCGAAAGGTAGCGCCCAAGTACTGCAAAAAGCGTCTATGTCTCCTCAATCTTTTGATTTGTATGAACAATGGTCAAACAGTATCAATATATTGTGGCACAGTGGTGCAATCCAACCAATTGAAAAAAATCGTATTAAAAATTGGGGTGAGATTAACTCATTAACTAAAACGGGACGAATAACGCCAGATGCGAAGATAGGTGCTGGTGATGCTCCTTATAAACTCCTTCATGTACAGCATGATGGTTCTTTAGGTGAAGATCATACTGACCAACTCAGTTTTCTACCTTATGTCCATAATGTTGATTCATTTGGCTATAATACGAATTTTATTAAAAAAGGTGTGCCTTACGAATCGGAAAGCTGGGGTTGGTTACTTGACCCCGCTTACAGTGGAAAAGTCGGCATTATTAATGCGCCAACGATTGGATTATTTGACTTGGCTTTAGCAGTTCAAGCACAAGGGCTAATGCAGTTTAATAATATTGGAGCGATGACAAAAAGTGAATTAAACCAACTTTTTAAAATATTACTCGAATTCAAACAGCAAAATCACTTCAGTGGTTTTTGGACTTCAGTGCCAGAATCTGTTGAATTTATGAAAACTGAACGAGTTCATATTGAAAGTATGTTTTCACCTGCAGTCTCGGCTTTAAATGGTCAAAATGTCACGGTAAATTTCGCAGCTCCGAAAGAAGGCTACCGCGGTTGGCATGGTGTTATGTGTTTATCATCAATGGCTAAAGGCAACGTAAAAGATGCCGCCTACGACTATATGAATTGGTGGTTATCAGGTTGGCCCGGTGCATTTATCGCAAGACAGGGCTATTATATTTCAAATCCACAGCGATCTAAATTATTTCTATCCATGGACGAATGGAACTATTGGTATCAAGGAAGAATTGCCACTTCAGATCTAACAGGCACTGATGGGCTTATATCAGTTAAAAAAGGACACATGAGAACAGGTGGAAGTTATGAAAAAAGACTCAGTCATGTTGCTGTATGGAATACAGTTATGCCAACGTATGAATATAGCTTGCAAAAGTGGTATGAATTCCTCAGTACGTAGAGATTACTGTGTTTAATTCTATTAAAGCACAAATCTATTTTATGCTAGGTTTATTAGCCTCTGCATTATTAGTACAAATTTATTTATCGTATACGAATCAGGATTCGTTTATTTCTGGTATTGATTTAACAGAACAAGCAGTCACAAAAGTTGGTTTAGTTCGCGAAGTGGAGCGTGGTGTACTTGATTTACAGCGCAACGTACTTATCTACAAAGAAACAGCTAATGATTCAATCATCAATCGTTTTAATACTATTTTACAAGAAATTAAACAAGGCTTAGATACCCTTGATACAATGTCATCTAATGATATTGATGCCATAAAATATCGTGATTATATTTTCCGAATGAAACAACATTTAAAAGATTATCATGATAATTTTCTTGCCGTGATTGATGGTCGCCGGCAACGTGAAATACTGTTTAATCAAAAATTATTGGTTGAGTTAGCTGAATTAGAACAGCAAGTGATTGCTTATAATGGGTTAGCAGCCCAAAATAAAAATCAGCTTTTAAACCATTTAAGTCAAAGCAGAAATATTGCACTGCTGTATCTTTTAAGCCAAGACTACGAAAATATTACTCTTTTTAATCATCATATCACGCAAGCAAGCCAGCTTGTTCAACCGACACAAGCTGAACCTCTTTTAAAACAGTTACAAATAATAAAAAATGATTTTGCGAAATTAAGCCAAGTGACTCGGGGTTATGTTTTTCTCACCAATGTTGTAATGACAGGTTCTGCAAATGAATTTTTATATTTAAGTCAGCAGCTTAATAAGTATGTTGCGTCGCAATTATCAACAACCAATGAACAAGTTAAAGCCACTTTGACTCATGCCCAACTGCGTAACAATATCATTGCATTCATTGGTATTTTGGCGGCAATCACCTGCGCACTCTATTTTGTTTATCGGATTATTACCCCCATCAAATCGTTAACAGAAATTTTTAGAAAATTAGCTGATGCAGAAGACATTAAAAGAATTCCAAATCTAAAACGAGAAGATGAAATTGGTGAGTTAGCTAGAGCCGCGCATGTTTTTCAGAAAAACAATAAAAATACCATCTCTTTGTTAGCACAATCGAATCAACTTAACCAAGACTTATTGAAAGCGACCGAAAAAGCAGAACAAGCAACTGAATTTAAAAGCATATTTTTAGCAAATATGAGTCATGAAATAAGAACTCCTATAAATGGTATTTCAGGATTAATTGATTTGTGCCTTGCAACCGAATTAACTCACCGCCAACGTGATTTTTTAGATAAGGCGGCTTATTCAACTAATCTCCTGATGAGCCTAGTTAATGATATTTTAGACTTTTCTAAAATTGAAGCCGGTAAACTCAGTATTGAATACATTCAGTTTTCACTTGAAGCAATTATTGATAATTTGATTGCTAATATTGCCCCGCGAAGCTACGAAAAAAACCTCCATTTAAATTGTGAAATTGCCCCAAACTTACCCAGACTTTTTATGGGAGATCCGCTTAGGGTCAATCAAATATTATTTAACTTGTGTACTAATGCAGTCAAATTCACCTCAATTGGTAGCATAACGATCACTGTATTATTTGAAGCAATTCCTAATAACGACAAACAAATTAAATTAATTCTTAGTGTAAGCGATACAGGAGTCGGTCTAACGGAGCAACAAATCGATAATATCTTTAATGCTTTTATTCAAGCCGATGGTTCTATTAGTCGAAAATATGGTGGTACAGGCCTAGGTTTAAGCATTGTAAAACAGCTCGTTAAGCTTATGGGTGGTGAAATATCTGTTAACTCAACCCCTGATGTCGGAAGCAGCTTTTGTGTTGAGCTGATGCTCGATGTTGTTGACCAAACAGATATATTATTCGATTGCTCAAGTTTAAAACCAAATAGTATCGTTTATTTAAACGAAGAACTTCCGTTACTGAATCAACGTTATTGCGATTATCTGCAAAGCGCATTACTACGTGCCGATAACCTCAATGCCATCGACTTTACAGAGCATGCAGATATAAAATTTGTGCTTATAGATGTACAAGAGACGGATGATATTGAAGATATTGCACAAGTGCTGCGGAGATTAGAAAACAAAACTGTGTCTGTTTGTTTATTATGCGAAAATAACCAAGTATCTATGTTGCAAGGGATTCAAAATGACTTTCAATTTTCATGTTTGACTGTGCCAATACTACCCTCACAGCTAAAGAAATTATTCAGCGATGAAATAACACCATTATCATCACTAAGCAAACCACGTGAACAAACATTTGTCTTTGACTCAGAAATAATAGTGCTACTGGTCGATGACAATCATATTAATTTAATTGTTGCCAGTGAAATGCTCAAGCAATTGGGCGTAACGGTGATTATGGCCGAGAATGGTCAAATAGCGCTCGATATTGTACAAGAGACTAAAAAAATTGATCTTATCCTAATGGATATTCAAATGCCGGTAAAAGACGGCTATACGGCAACCAAAGAGTTACGTCAACTCGGTTACAATGATCTCCTAATTTGTGGTTTGTCGGCCAATGCCATGCAGATAGATCATGATAAAGCGATTGAATGTGGTATGAATGACTATTTAACTAAACCAATCGTAAAGGAAAAACTCGCCGCGTTACTTATTCGCTACTTCACGGTTAACAACCGGGTTTTTGAACATTAAACCAGCAATCTAAACCACCTCAAATTTTTGGCGCTATCTTATTCTATTAATTTTGTAAAACAGGTGTGACTTAACTCGATATATCTGTTAAAAACAATTTAAAAATATGTTGTCGTAGGAATGAGGAATCCATATGTGTTCAATTTTTGGGGTGTTAGACATCAAGTCAGACCCAATCCAGTTACGTAGCCAAGCAATTGAGATGTCAAAGTTACTTAGGCATCGAGGGCCCGATTGGTCTGGAGTATATTCGTCTGAAAAAGCGATTTTAGTCCATGAAAGATTAGCAATTGTTGGTGTTACAAGTGGTGCTCAGCCACTTTATAACCCTGAGCAAACAAACATCTTAGCGGTGAATGGTGAAATTTATAATCATAAAGAATTAGCAAAAAATCTAAAGGTTGATTTCGAGTTTCAAACTGAATCAGACTGTGAAGTTATTTTGGCTCTTTATAAAGAAAAAGGCCCTGAGTTTTTAGATGACCTTAATGGGATTTTTGCTTTTTGTTTGTATGATGAAGAACAAGATGCCTATTTAATTGGTCGTGATCACATCGGTATCATTCCGCTTTATACAGGTACCGATGAGCATGGCAATTTTTACGTCGCCTCAGAGTTAAAAGCGTTATCACCAATCTGTAACCATATTAAAGAGTTTCCACCAGGTCATTACTTGTGGAGTCAAGATGGTGAATTACGCCCCTATTACCAGCGTGACTGGACCAGCTTTGACGCTGTCAAAGACAATAGCGCCACTGCTCAAGACGTTAAAGTTGCTTTAGAGGCCGCGGTTAAACGTCAATTAATGTGTGATGTTCCATACGGGGTATTGCTTTCGGGCGGCTTAGACTCGTCAGTTATTTCAGCTATCACCCAACGTTTTGCCGCTAAACGCATCGAAGATAATGATAATTCGAATGCTTGGTGGCCTCAGCTTCACTCTTTTTCTGTCGGGCTTGCAGGTTCTCCTGATTTAGCGGCGGCACAAAAAGTTGCAGATATGATTGGTACCGTGCACCACCCAATTATTTTTACAGTACAACAAGGAATTGATGCGTTAAAAGAGGTGATTTATCATTTAGAAACTTATGACGTCACCACTATTCGCGCTTCTACGCCAATGTATTTAATGGCGCGCCAGATAAAAGCGATGGGAATTAAAATGGTTCTTTCTGGTGAAGGTGCCGATGAGCTATTTGGTGGTTATTTGTATTTTCATAAAGCGCCTGATGAAAAAGAGTTTCATGAAGAGCTAAATAGAAAAGTCTCAAAACTGCATTTATTTGATTGTTTACGCGCCAATAAATCTATGGCCGCTTGGGGTGTTGAAGCCCGGGTTCCATTTTTAGACAAAGAGTTTGTCGATGTCGCAATGCGCGTCAACCCAATTGCTAAAATGTGCGGTAAAAATGGCAAAATTGAAAAGCATATTTTACGTCAAGCCTTTGAAGGTTATTTACCTCATGAAGTATTGTGGCGTCAAAAAGAGCAGTTCTCTGATGGTGTCGGCTACAGCTGGATAGATTCTCTAAAAGAATATGTCGCTGAGCAAGTGACCGATCAGATGCTTGCATCGGCTGCATTTAAATTTCCAATCAATACACCTGACAGCAAAGAAGCTTATTTCTATCGTTGTATCTTTGCAGAACATTTCCCAGGTGATGCAGCTGCATTGTGTGTACCTTTTGGTAAATCAGTCGCCTGTTCAACACCACAAGCTCTGGCTTGGGATGCGTCTTTTGCCAATAATGCAGACCCTTCTGGTCGAGCTGCTGGTGTTCATAATGATGCTTATAACAAAACAAAATAGTTACAAAAAAGCCAATTGATTACTCAATTGGCTTTTTTATTAAGCTTGATTACACCATCAAACATAATTTAAATTTCTACTACTGTATTTAATCTCTAAGCTGATTTTTTACGTTGTAGGTCTTTCTTTTGCTGTTTTTCTTCTTTACGTTGTTTTAATGCCACTTGAGCTTCATGGCCAATGTGACCTTCACCACGTACCTTAGCAAGTTCAACTTGCTTTTGACGTTCAGCAAAACGTAATTTTTGCTCTTCAGATAATGCATCATGGCAATGTAAACACGATACCCCTTCCATGTAGCTTGCTAATTGTTTTTCGTCTTCAGTGATAGGCATACGACAAGCATGACATTGATCATAGCTACCTTTTTGTAAATCATGATCAACCGCAACACGGTTATCAAAAACAAAACACTCACCTTGCCACATGGTTTGCTCTTTAGGCACTTCTTCAAGGTATTTTAAAATACCACCTTCAAGGTGATACACTTCATCAAACCCCTGCTCTTTCATATAGGCCGTTGATTTTTCACAGCGGATCCCACCAGTGCAAAACATCGCCACTTTTTTATGTTTTTGTGGATCAAGATTTTCTTTTGCCCAGGCTGGAAATTCTCTAAAAGTTTTTGTTTTTGGATCTACCGCATTTTGAAATGTACCGATTTCTATTTCATAATCGTTTCGAGTATCAATTAAAATAACTTCTGGATCTGAGATTAATGCGTTCCAATCCTCAGGTTTGACATAACTTCCGACGACTTTTAACGGATCAATGCCTTCAACACCCATAGTGACGATTTCTTTTTTCAGTTTGACTTTAGTACGGTAAAACGGACATGTTTCATCAAATGATTCTTTTGTCACAATATTTTTTAAATTATCTTGGTTATCTAACCATGTTAAAACCGCATCAATACCAGCACGTAAACCTGAAATTGTGCCATTGATCCCTTCGGAAGCTAGTAACAAAGTGCCTCTTACTTCATTTTGTTCCATCACATCATGAAGCGGTTGACGTAATAACTCGAAGTTTGGTAAAGCTGTGAATTTGTATAGAGCACAGACAACAAATTGTGAAGACATAATAACCTACTTAGTTTGCATTTTTTGGAATTAACCGAAACCGAATCGTAAATCCGGCGCATTGAGGGCGCATATTCTACCTAAGTCAGGCTAAAACGCAAAAAATTCTAATTAAGCTGTGAGCTGCTATGATGTTAATGTACAATATCGCGCTTTTTGTTTGATTTATTTTGGAGTTCTATTTTGTTATTTGAAGAGTTTGGCATTGATAAACGATTGTTAACGCAATTAGCACATCAAGGAATTACTTCCCCGACCGATGTACAGCAGCAGGCAATACCTGTTGCACTTTCAGGCCAAGATTTATTTGTTCAATCAAAAACAGGTTCAGGTAAAACGCTTGCCTTTTTAGTCCCTGCTCTTCAACGAATAATTAAACAAAAACCGTTGAGTAAACGTGATCCACGTGCTGTGATCATAACTCCAACTCGTGAACTTGCTAATCAAGTGTTTGCACAATTGCGTTTATTGGTGGCGGGTTCAAACATTGTCGCCACGAAAATTTTAGGTGGTGATAATTTTAATGACCAAATTAAAGCGCTAAAAAAAGATCCTCATGTCATTGTCGCCACTCCTGGGCGCTTGGCTGATCACATAAAACAAAAATCATGTTTTTTAGCGGGGCTTGAGCTTTTGATCATAGATGAAGCAGACCGCATCATGGATCTTGGTTTTAAAGCTGAAATTGATTTAATTAATACCGAAGCTAATCATCGTTTACGTCAAACGTTATTGTTTTCGGCTACGCTTGAGCACAGCCAAATAGATGCTTTAAGTCGTAACTTATTAAAATCACCGAAAAAAGTAACGTTAAGTCAATCAAATGAAGAGCATACTGATATTACTCAGAATATGTTTTTTGCTGATAACTTGCTGCATAAAGAAGCGCTGTTGGCGCACTTTTTATCGAAGCCAAATATTGGTCAATGCATCGTATTTACTGCAACTCGTGAAGATACTTACCGCTTAAGCGAGTTAATTTCTGGTAAAGGTCTTAGCTCTCAAGCGCTTGCGGGTGATATGCCTCAAAGCAAACGTTTATCGATTATGGATAGTTTTAGTCGCGGTCAATCTCAAGTATTAATCACCACGGATATCGCGTCACGGGGTTTAGACTTACTCAATGTAACTCATGTTATTAATTTTGATTTGCCAAAACAAGCAGAAGAATATGTGCACCGTATTGGTCGCACAGGCCGAGCTGGTTTTAAAGGTCATGCGATTTCATTTGTCGGACCAA
Organism: Pseudoalteromonas tunicata; assembly: GCF_002310815.1. Lineage (NCBI taxonomy): Bacteria > Pseudomonadati > Pseudomonadota > Gammaproteobacteria > Alteromonadales > Pseudoalteromonadaceae > Pseudoalteromonas > Pseudoalteromonas tunicata. Next base: position 1,976,509 of record NZ_CP011032.1, read on the forward strand.
AAGATTGGGATAGTTTTGTCGCAATTAAAGCCTTCTTACAACATGAAATAACCTTCTTAACTGTTGATGGACTAGCTGCAAAATTTAAAGGTATTAAAACGCCTAAACTAGGTGAAAAACAAATTGCCAACAAAGTAGCGGCACCAAAAAAATCCATTGCTCCAAAACGTACAATAAAACCAGCTGTCAAGAAAGCCATAGCACAACCTTTTGATATAGATGGCCATGCCCCACTACGTCGCAAACCAAAATCGGAGAATATTTAATGCCATCTTTAGGAAAGTTTAATTCACTCACCATTACTGAACTTGCCCCTGAAGGTGCATATCTTGATGGTTTAGAATTAGGTGAAGTATTTTTACCTCATGCCGAAGTCCCAGCTGATGCATCAGCAAACTCTATCATTTCAGTATTTGTTTACCTGGATTCAAAAGGTGTAGCAACGGCAACAACCAAACAACCTCATGCACAAGTTGGCGACTTTTGTTTGTTACGCGTGAAAGAAATAAATTCTACTGGAGCATTTGTTGATATCGGTATTGATAAAGATTTATTAGTCCCGTTTAATGAGCAAGGTCCAAAATTAGAGCAAGGCCGCTCATACCTGATACATTTTTATTTAGATAAAGCCAGTGGCAGAATGTGTGGCTCAACAAAATTAAATAAATTTTTAGACAAAACGCCTGCTAATTATATTCCATTACAAGAAGTTGATTTGATCATCGCCGGTAAAACTGATTTAGGTTATAAAACAGTTGTAAATCAGAGCCATTGGGGAATTATTTATCATGATCAAGTTTTTCGTCCATTATTCCCGGGTCAAAAATTTAAAGGTTTTGTGCGAAAAATTCGTGAGGACAATAAGCTCGATATCACTCTAGAAAAACCAGGAATGGAAAAGATAGACTCGCTCTCTCAGAAGATTTTAGATGAATTGAATAAGCAAAATGGTTTTTTAGCGTTAGGTGATAAATCTGATCCCGAAAAAATTAAAAAGTTGTTTGCTACCAGTAAAGCTAATTATAAAAAAGCAATTGGTGGTTTGTATAAACAAGGTCTTATTGAAATTGAAGCTACACATATTTCTCTAAAGTAAGTTGTTTAAAACCATTAAAAAAAGGAGAGCATTAGCTCTCCTTTTTTGTTTTGATTTAAAAAATTTAGTTAAACCTTTATGTTATAAAAAAGTCGCACTAATGTTCGCTAAATCAATCGGTAAAATACATCGCTGGTAGCGCTTTGCATAATCCATAAATTCGCTCTTACTCGATAACTCGATTGGTGCAAGACGAAATACTTTGTCTAAACATTCTTGATTAAAACTTTGATAATAAGAAAGACACTCTTCCTTCGTTGAACCTTGATTAAGCAACTGCTCTTGCGCTTCATTGCAACTGACTTGTAATTTTAACGATAACGCATTTTTTATCTCAAGGGTATTTACCTTGGTTGAATCAAGCTTTTGCAATAATAAACTATATTGCTCTTTGGCTTGTTCTATTTTCATTTCTTGATAGTAAAGGTAACTGGCGATTGAAATTGCAACTAAGGCTAAAACATACTTCATAATATGGCACTACATAATTATTGTTTTTATATTAATAATTATTGTGCCATATTTAATGACAAAAACTAACTAAAAAATTAAGAAATTTAAAGAGATAAATTTATTGCAGCCAGTGCAGCAACTGGATCTTCTGCTTGAGTTATTGGCCGACCTATCACAAGGTAGTCACTTCCATTTTCAAGTGCTAATTTAGGTGTCATTATTCTTTTTTGATCACCAATTTCACTTCCTTGCGGTCTGATCCCTGGGGTTATTAATTTGAAATTCTTTCCAAATTTATCTTTTAAACTACTCGCTTCTTGTGCTGAGCAAACTACACCGTCTAATCCCGATTGTTTAGCAAGTGTTGCCAAATATAAAACTTGCTCTTGAGGACTTTTAGTTACACCTAATCGAGATAATTCATCAGCATCCATACTCGTTAAAACCGTTACGGCAATAAGTAATGGTGCTTTTTCACCAAATGGCAGTAATGCTTCTTTTGCCTTTATCATCATTTCAGGCCCGCCACTTGCGTGAACATTAACCATCCAGACACCCATCTTAGCAGCAGCGACTACCGCTTTAGCAACAGTATTTGGAATATCGTGGAATTTTAAATCTAAAAAAACATCAAAATCTTTAGCTATCAGCTTTTTAACAAACTCAGGGCCGAAATAGGTGAACATTTCTTTGCCAACTTTTAAGCGACAATCTTGAGGTGATAATTGATTCACGAAGTTCAACGCAGCTTCTTCATCATCAAAATCAAGCGCTATTAATACTTTTGGATCATTTAAGTGTGACATAACTTACCTATCAAAAACCATCTAAACCACGACTTGGAACTATAGATTCCCAGTGTTTACATGATGGGCAGGACCAATAAAGAGTGTGGCTTGTAAAACCACAGTGTTTACATTGAAATTCAGATTTGGTTGCAATATAAGATTGCACTAATTGATTCAACTTTGAAATTAAGTCATTAATATCTGAATTTTTAGAAGCGACTAATTCCAATAAATAGCTGAACCCTCGAATATTCGGATGTTTTTGCAAAGATTGTGATAAAAATAAAATTGCTTCTTCGGTCTGCTCAGACTCGATTAGAAATTTACAGTAGCGAATTTTAATCATCACACCGCCACGATTTACTTCTGCAACAATTAATTTTTCAAAATCAGAAAGTAAATTCAATTGTTGGTAACATTGCTCAAGTTCATAAATAAATATTGGGGCGTAAAAAGGAGATTGGATCAGTAAATCGCGCCAATAAGAAATTGCTTTGACATAATCGCCACGGTTATGAGCACTTTTTCCGAGCTCAAATAGAGGTCTTACAACTAGCTGATCTAAATTAAGACTTTTTTTAATTATTTTTGTATTTTGTTTTTCAAGTGCAAGTTCACAATAGAAATTAGCGACTGCAATTTTTTGTTGGGATTTAATAAATAACTTAGGATAGGACTCATATAGACTGACACCTTTTTGCCAGTCACTGGTTTGTTGGTAAATACCAAATAACAATTCAATCGCTCGGCAATTGCCATGAGATAGTAATTTTAATAGGTGGTGCTCTGCGCTATCAAATAGCCCAGCCATGATATAATCTTCGGCAAGCTCAATTACAATATTTTCTAAGGTAGCTGCATCTAAAGAAGGTTGTTTAAGTAAAAGCTCATGTATTTTAATCGCCCTGTCCAGCTCACCTCTGCGACGAAACATAGTTGCTAATGTCAAATAATGCTCAACAGAGTCAGCAGAAACTTCTAGCAAATTAATTAAGTGCTCTAAACCTTGATCTTCCTCCCGATCGAGGAGAAACTTTAAACCTTTGCTATATTGGGAGGTAATTTGGCGGTTGATAATATGAGCTTGAGATTTGGCACTATTGCGTCCCATAATCCAACCGTAACCAGCTGCAATAGGCAATAATAGAAATAATAGTTCTATCATGTTTTAGCTATCTTTTTGATGAGCTAGTCTTGTTTGTCGCTTTAGACGATAATTATGCCATTTTAATGAAGTAAAAACTTTAAAACTTATAATACAACCTGCGATTAAACCGACACTAAAACTGAGACTAATAACCATAGCCTGAGGCATTGTTATACTTGCAATAACATAGTTTAAAGTAACAATTTGAGGGTTTTGTGCACCAATCAAGAAAGCCACTACTATTATAAGCAATATAAATATTTGCTTAATTAATTTAAACAACATAAAACTCCGATTTTAGTTGTTCAAACTTTCGTTTACACGGTCTCTTAACTCTTTACCAGGTTTAAAATGAGGCACATACTTTCCAAGTAACTCAACTGTATCACCCGTTTTTGGATTGCGGCCTACTCGTGGTGCGCGAAAATGAAGAGAAAAACTACCAAAACCACGAATTTCGATTCTTTGAGATTCAGATAATGAATCCGCCATTTGCTCAAGAATTTCTTTAACTGAGTTTTCTACGTCTTTGGCAGAAAGTTGTGGATGTTGTTCAGCTAATTGTTCTATAAGTTCTGACTTTGTCATATTTATTCCTTAACGTGATAATAGGAAGGGCTTTCGCCCTTCCACTGCTTTAGACTATATTAGTCTTTTTGTGCATTTTTGAAAGCAGCTGCCATAGCATTTTCGAACTCTGGCTCTTCTTTCTTAAGTTTCTCTAAAACTTCTTTCTCTTCAGCTTCGAAAAGAGCTTTAACAGATAAGCTTAATGTACGGTTTTTACGATCAACACCAACATATTTCGCTTCAACTTCATCACCAACTGAAACAGCTGTAGTAGCATCTTCTACACGCTCTTGAGCAATATCAGCTACACGAATGTAACCTTCAACGCCTTCAGAAATTTCAATTGTAGCGCCTTTTGCGTCTACTTCAGTAACTTTACCTTTAACAATAGCACCTTTTTTATTGGCGTCTAGGTAGTTATTGAATGGATCGCTCTCAATTTGCTTAACGCCTAAAGAGATACGCTCACGCTCTGGGTCAACTTGTAATACGATAGCTGTGATTTCGTCGCCTTTTTTGTACTCACGTACAGCTTCTTCACCTGGAGCATTCCAAGAGATATCAGAAAGGTGAACTAGACCATCAATACCACCGTCTAAACCGATGAAGATACCGAAATCAGTGATTGATTTGATCTTACCAGTAACTTGATCGCCTTTGTTTTGTAGACGAGCAAATTCTTGCCATGGGTTAGCGATACATTGCTTAAGACCTAAAGAAATACGACGACGTTCTTCATCGATCTCTAATACCATAACTTCAACTGTGTCGCCTAAGCTAACAACTTTTGAAGGGTGGATATTTTTGTTAGTCCAATCCATTTCAGAAACGTGTACTAAACCTTCAACGCCTTCTTCGATTTCAACGAAACAACCGTAATCAGTTAAGTTCGTGATACGACCTGTAAGTTTAGAACCTTCTGGGTAACGACCAGCGATAGCTGCCCATGGATCTTCGCCAAGTTGTTTAAGACCTAGAGAAACACGAGTTTTATCTTTGTCGAATTTTAATACTTTAACAGCGATTTCGTCACCAACGTTAACGATTTCAGATGGGTGTTTAACGCGCTTCCAAGCCATATCTGTGATATGTAGAAGACCATCAACGCCACCTAAGTCAACGAACGCACCGTAATCTGTAAGGTTCTTAACGATACCTTTAACTTCTTGGCCTTCAATTAAGTTAGCTAGAAGTTCATCACGCTCTTGAGAATTTTCAGACTCAATAACCGCACGACGAGAAACAACAACATTGTTACGCTTTTGGTCTAGCTTGATAACTTTAAACTCAAGCTCTTTGCCTTCAAGGTGTGTTGTATCACGTACTGGACGCACATCTACTAATGAACCAGGTAAGAATGCACGGATTGTATCCACTTCAACAGTGAAACCGCCTTTAACTTTACCGTTGATAACACCGATAACTGTTACTTGCTCTTCACATGCTTTCTCTAAACGGATCCAAGCTTCGTGACGTTTTGCTTTCTCACGAGAAAGAATTGTTTCACCGAAACCATCTTCCATTGAGTCTAAAGCAACATCAACAACATCGCCTACCGCTACTTCTAGTTCACCAGCAGCATTTTTGAATTGCTCGGCAGGAATTGCACTTTCAGACTTAAGTCCAGCGTCAACTAATACAATGTTATTTTCAATTGAAATAACTGTACCTTGAACGATTGAACCTTGTTGAGCTTCAAAACCTTTTAAGCTTTCTTCAAATAACTGCGCAAAATTTTCTGACATACTAGATACGTCTCTAAAATATTAATCACCAATTGGACATCCTGCCGCATGGGGTTGTTTATTTAGCGTCCACAATCCTTTATGTTCGCTGTAGGTAGATTAAAGTGATTCTTTATATAAATCATATATTTTGTTGAATACTTGTTCTGCATTTAGCAACGTAGTATCAACAATAATCGCATCTGCTGAAGGCACTAAAGGTGCTACACTGCGATTCATATCTCGTTCATCACGAGCTTGAATATCATACAGCAAGTCTTCGATTTTAACATCAAGACCCGAATCCTTCAACTCGTTAAAGCGGCGATTTGCTCGCTCTTGAGCTGAGGCTGTTAAATATATTTTTAATTTTGCGTCTGGGAACACAACGGTGCCCATATCACGGCCATCGGCAATTAAGCCCTTGTCGCTACGAAATGCACGTTGTCGTCTCAATAATGCTTCACGAACACGAGGTAATGCAGCTACTTTAGAAGCCACGCCACCTACTTGTTCATTACGAATTCGTTTAGTGACATCCTCGCCTTCTAGAATTATTTTTCCAATTCCTTTTTCAGCGTCAATCAAAAATTGTACATCTAAATTCGCAGCTAATGGTACAAGTGCAGTTTCATCTGAATCTGCAATTTGATGATGTATTGCGGCTAATGCCAACACTCGATAAATTGCACCACTATCTAACACGTCCCAGCCTAGCTTATTAGCTAACAAACGACAGACAGTCCCTTTACCAGAGCCGCTTGGACCATCAACAGTGATCACCGGTTCTATTGCCTGCATTTAAACCTCCACCAATGCATACAAAAATTGTCGGGCGCATTATAAGCGATAAAGTAAAATTTATCGCTCTTTTCATACAATTTTATAAATAAAATTAATTACTAATTGTTGCTAAGGTCTCAAAATAAGTAGGAAATGTTTTATGAGTACACTTAGGATCGTTGATAACAATATCATGTCCCCCGACCGCTACCATTGAAAAACACATCGCGATCCGGTGATCATTGTAAGTATCAATCGTCGCAAATTCGATAACATCAGGTGGGGTGATTTCGATAAAATCATGTCCTTCGACAACGATAGCACCTACTTTACGCAGCTCCGTTGCCATCGCATTTAAGCGGTCAGTTTCTTTCACTCGCCAATTGTAAATATTACGAATCGCGGTTTTACCTTTAGCAAATAAAGCGACTGTAGCCATTGTCATTGCAGCATCAGGAATGGCATTAGCATCAAAATCCACGCCATAAAGTTGACCTTTTTCAACTACAATCTTGTTATCGAACCAAGTTATCTTCGCACCCGCTTGCTCAATCACATCTGCAAAAGCAATATCGCCTTGAACACTGCTTTTACCTACGCCATTTATTTCAATACACCCACCATTAATCGCAGCAGCTGCAATGAAATAAGAAGCGGATGAAGCATCCCCTTCAACCATAATTTGTCTTGGTGATTGGTAGCATTGACCTTTTTCGATAATAAATGTTTGATAATTATCATTCGTAACTACAACACCAAAGCGTTTCATTACATTTAACGTGATATCAATATAAGGTTTTGATACTAATTCGCCTTTGATTTTTATGGTTGTAGTATTGGTAAATAGTGGCGCGGCCATCAGTAAAGCGGTTAAAAATTGGCTTGATATACTGCCATCAATTTCAACTTCACCACCTTCAATGCCCTGCCCCTGTATTTTAAGTGGCGGATAATCTTTATTTTCTAGGTAGGTAATATTTGCACCTAACGCATCAAGGGCATCAACTAAGTGACCAATTGGCCTTTCATTCATCCGAGGCTCGCCAGTGAGCTTGGTATCGATATTAGAGGCGGCAAGAACAGCCGTCAGTGGACGAAACGCGGTGCCTGCATTGCCTAAAAATAATGCTTGCTCTGGCTGAATAAATTTTCCACCAGTACCATAAACTAATGCGGTTGTTTTAGTTTCATTAAGCTCGACTTTAATACCAAGCAACGCAAGTGCTTCAAGCATGCGCTGAATATCATCGCTATCTAAAAGATTATCAACTTGAGTTACCCCTTCACATAATGCAGCGAGCAGTAAAATTCGGTTTGATAAACTTTTAGAGCCAGGTAAAGTCACACTGCCGTTTACTTTGTTAATTGCTTTTAACAGTAGTGATTCCATTAGCCATTTTCCTTTGCAAATACAGCCATAAAATCGACTAATGCTTGTACGCCTTCAAGAGGCAGCGCGTTATAGATACTTGCACGCATACCGCCAACAGAACGGTGTCCTTCTAATGCTAATAAGCCTGCTTGATTAGCTTGACTTAGAAATAAATCATTCAGCTTTTCATTATTTAACCAAAAAGGCACATTCATCAGTGAACGGCAATGTTTAGCTACTTTGTTGGAATAAAAACCACTTTGATCAATAAAGTCATATAGTAATTCGGCTTTTTGTTTGTTTATTGCTTCCATAGCTTTAACACCACCTTGGGCTTCTAGCCATGCAAATACTTCATTGGCAAGGTACCAAGCAAAGGTAGGTGGTGTATTAAACATGCTGCCTTGCTTATGCTCAAGGCTATAATCTAAGATACCAGGGCGTGGCAATCCTTTACGCTCTAATAATGATTTTTTAATGATAACGATAGTTAAACCTGATGGGCCGATATTTTTTTGCGCGCCCGCATAGATTAAATCAAACGCGCTAACATCAATTTCTCGCGATAAAATATTTGACGACATATCAGCTACAATTGGCGCAGTTGGATGCTTAGGCACATCAAATAACTCAACCCCATCAATTGTTTCATTCGGGCAATAATGTACATATGAAGCATCAAGAGGTAGATTCCAATCACTTGCAGGAGTGACATCAAAACCAGTCGCTGTGTCTTTACGAACGTTAATATTCACCGTTTCAATAAACTTATTAGCTTCATCGAGCGCACCCTGCGACCATACACCACTGTTACAATAAACAGCGGCTTTACCCTCAACATGCAAATTTAATGGCACAGCAGAGAATTGACCACGACCCCCACCATGCATAAATAACACAGCGTAATCATCTGGAATATTCATTAAACGACGTAAACGCGCTTCACTTTGCGCCGCTACAGCTAAAAAAGGCTCGCTGCGATGGCTGATCTCCATCACAGAAACCCCCATATCTTGCCAATTTAAAAACTCAGCTTGTGCTTTTTTCATTACATCAGGTGGCAAAGTCGCAGGACCCGCACAAAAATTATAAACACTCATTCCCCTCTCCCTCATTGTTTATATTTAATTGCTATGATTCAAAACAGTGCACCGTGATCGAAGCCAAGAGACTTGGAATAACAGATAGTTACATTTTTGAGTGATAACAACTGGTGTTTTATGTTGTTAAAAAAAGCGGCTTTCGCCGCTTTTTTTAATTACTCAGCCGTTGGTATTTCGGCCTCGTTATCAGGAGTCTCTGAAGCAGGAGTGTCATCTGAAGTTGCTACTACTTCTTCAAAATATTCCGCTTCTTCAATCTCATCGATACGTTGTAAACCAACTACTAGCTCTTCGTCAATAGTTCGGATCAAAATAACACCTTGGGTATTTCGCCCAACAGTCGAGACTTCTTGAACACGAGTTCGAACCAATGTACCGCGGTTAGAAATCAGCATGATTTCGTCATTTTCGAGTACTTGAACAGCACCAACCACTTTACCATTACGTTCGCTAACTTTGATTGATACTACACCTTGAGTCGCTCGACTCTTCGATGGGTAATCCTCTAAGTTAGTACGTTTACCATAACCATTTTCGGTTACTGTTAAGATAGAGCCGTCATTTTTAGGTACAATAAGCGATACTACGCGTTGGCCTTCGCCCATTTTAATACCACGAACACCCGTTGCGGTACGACCCATAGGACGGACACCTTTAAACTTAATCTCTGGTTGTCCATTTTCATCTAAAACTAGATTACCGTTTTCATCAAGCACTTCACTTTCTTCAGACTCTTTGAAACGTACTACTTTACCAGCATCAGAGAACAACATGATTTCGTTAGTGCCATCTGTGATATCTACTCCAATTAAGCTATCACCTTCGTTTAAGTTTACGGCGATAATGCCACTTGAACGCTGGCGGCTATAAGCAGTTAATGGGGTTTTCTTCACTGTACCAAACGCAGTTGCCATGAAGATGTATTTATTTTCTTCATATTCACGCACCGGTAAAATAGCGGTAATACGTTCATTTGCTTCTAGAGGAAGTAAATTAATAATCGGCTTACCACGTGCAGCACGGCTTGCTAAAGGTAATTGATATACTTTTAACCAGTATAAACGACCCGCGGTTGAGAAACATAAAATCGTATCGTGAGTATTAGCAACAAGTAAACGTTCAATGAAATCTTCATCTTTCATTTTAGTTGCTGATTTGCCCTTACCACCACGACGCTGTGCTTCATAATCACTTAGCGGCTGATATTTCACATAACCTTCATGAGAAAGTGTTACAACCACATCTTCTTCATTAATTAAGTCTTCTAAACTGATGTCATGCGCCGCTGCAGTAATCACAGTACGGCGTTCATCACCATATTGTTCTTTTGCAAGTGCCAGCTCGTCACGGATCACTTCAAGTAAACGCTCAGGCGATGACAAGATATGCAATAGCTCAGCGATTAAGTCAAGTAGCTCTTGGTACTCAGCTAAAATTTTCTCGTGTTCTAACCCAGTTAAACGGTGTAAACGTAATTCAAGAATTGCTTGTGCTTGTTGTGGTGATAAATGATATTGACCATCACGAATACCTAATTCAGCATCTAGCCACTCAGGACGTGCTACATTGCTTTCACCTGTGCGTTCAAGCATTGATTGCACATGACCTAAGTCCCACGGACGAGCAAGGAGCGCTTCTTTTGCTTCAGCAGGTGTAGGCGAGCGACGGATCAATTCAATAATTGGATCGATATTAGCAAGTGCAATTGCTAAACCTTCAAGCGTATGAGCACGGTCGCGCGCTTTACGTAAATCAAATACGGTACGGCGTGTGACTACTTCGCGGCGATGGACCACAAACGCATGGAGCATTTCTTTTAAGTTAAGTAACTTAGGCTGGCCATTATCTAACGCAACCATATTCATACCAAATACGGTTTGCATCGATGTTTGTGCATATAAGTTGTTTAAAACAACCTCACCCACTTCACCACGTTTGATTTCAACCACAATACGCATACCATCTTTATCAGACTCGTCACGTAATGCACTGATCCCTTCAATCTTTTTGTCTTTAACTAATTCTGCAATTTTTTCGATTAATCGTGCTTTATTAACCTGATACGGTAACTCATGAACAATAATAGTTTCTTTACCACGTTCATCAGTTTCGACTTCTGCTTTTGCACGAATATACACTTTCCCACGACCCGTTTTATAGGCTTGTTCAATGCCTTTTTTACCGCTGATGATAGCTGCGGTTGGGAAATCAGGACCTGGAATATAGTCAATGAGTTCATCAATAGTAATATCTGGGTTATTAATTAACGCCAAACAGCCATTGATGACTTCATTTAAATTATGCGGAGGAATGTTTGTCGCCATACCAACAGCGATGCCCGAAGCACCATTAACAAGTAAATTTGGTATTTTAGTTGGTAATACGGCTGGAATTTTTTCAGTACCATCGTAGTTATCTACATAATCGACGGTTTCTTTTTCTAAATCGGCTAATAGCTCGTGAGAAACACGCGCCATACGGATTTCGGTATAACGCATTGCCGCTGCAGAATCGCCATCAACCGAACCAAAGTTTCCTTGGCCATCTACTAGCATATAACGCAGTGAGAAAGGCTGAGCCATACGAACTATGGTATCGTACACTGCGCTATCACCATGTGGGTGATATTTACCGATTACGTCACCGACGACACGAGCAGATTTTTTATAAGGTTTGTTCCAATCATTCTTGAGTTCATTCATCGCGAATAATACACGACGGTGAACAGGCTTTAAGCCATCACGAACATCAGGTAAAGCACGTCCTACTATTACGCTCATGGCATAATCAAGGTAAGAGTTCTTTAGTTCGTCTTCAATATTAACTGGAAGGATTTCATTGGCGCGATCAGTCATTCGATTTCACTTCCTTCAGTCGACTAAAATTTGTTAATCATTATTGTTGTCGGTAACATGCTATCACATAATTAAAGAATTTACAGGGCGTAAATCTTTGTGAATTTGTAATTTACCCCTTTATAATGCGCTCAGATTAACTAGGAAGCTTTTTATGACCGTACATCAGAATGTAGATCAACAAGAAATAGCCAAATTTGAAGCCGTGGCACAACACTGGTGGGATCTGACGGGTGATTTTAAACCATTACATGAGATAAACCCGCTACGGCTTGATTTTATCATGGATCATGCAGGTGGTTTATTTGATAAAAAAACGTTAGATGTAGGCTGTGGTGGGGGCATTTTAAGTGAAAGCATGGCCCGAATGGGCGCAAGTGTGACCGGTATCGATATGGGTCAAGAGCCACTTAATGTCGCAAAACTTCACAGTTTAGAAACTGGGGTAAAAGTCGACTATGTGCAAACTACTGCTGAAGATTTTGCCAATCAGCATCCAGCAAGCTTCGATGTCATTACTTGTATGGAAATGCTTGAACATGTGCCCGATCCAGAATCAATCATTCAATCGATTGCGCAATTAGTAAAACCGGGAGGCCAAGTATTCTTTTCAACACTCAATAAAACTCTTAAATCCTATCTTTTTGCCATAGTTGGCGCAGAAAAAATCTTAAAAATGGTTCCTAATGGCACCCATGACCATCAAAAATTTATTCGTCCAGCGCAATTAATCAACTGGGCTGAGAAATATGACCTTAAAGTGCGTGCAAGTAAGGGACTGAGCTATAACCCAATATCGGGCCAATATTCTCTTGGCTCTGACGTAAGCGTCAATTACATTCTTTATTTTGAAAAGGTGTAACATTATATGACTTTTCAAGCCGTACTGTTTGACCTAGATGGCACCTTATTAAACACAGCAGATGATTTAGGCGTAGCACTTAATACCGTGCTAATAAAACATGGTCGGCAACCGCTTAGCAAAGCGCTCTACACTGTTGAAGCGTCAAATGGTAGTTTAGCCATGTTGAGGGCTGGATTTGGTGCCAAAGATTGGCCAAGTCTTAATCACACAATTTTGCAGCAGCAATTTTTAGATTATTACCTAGCAAATATTGCTCAGCACACACATTACTATCCAGCCATCGAATCTTTATTACTGTCACTCAATGAAAGAAACATCCAATGGGGAATAGTGACAAATAAACCAACATTTTTAACTTTACCTTTGCTGCAGCATTTTACGTTACTGGCAGAATGTAAGGCTGTGGTATGTGGCGATACATTACAAGTTGCCAAACCCTACCCCGAGCCTTTGTTATTAGCTGCGACACGATTAGATGTGGCTCCAAGTGCTTGTTTATACGTTGGTGATGCTCAAAGGGACATTCAGGCAGGACAAGCTGCACAGATGAAAACAGCCATCGCCAATTGGGGTTACATTGCGTCAACAGACGATATTTTAAGCTGGTATGCTGATTTTATATGCGCAGATGCTCAACAACTAAGCAACTATATATAGTGTTTTTCACCAACCGATAACACTACATGTAGTTTATTTATTATTCATTGCCGTTAATTAATTGTTTTGTTGGTACTAAAAACCAGCAAAAGAATAAAAAAAAATAAATAATTTTTTATTGAAGATCAGATGTTGATTTTTAATTATTTCTAATGAATCAAAAGACAAAAGGTTAGTGTTAGCTAACCTTTTATATTTATCGCCAACTTATCCACAATCATAGCCAATTCTGTCCCTTGCAAATAAAATCATACCACTCTATCTTGTGATCCATAATTAAGTTGCCCCTATATATAGTGTTTAAATGCTAACCACTTCGGCACAACATTAATATTCAGGCCACTCGCCTAAAAATAAAACAATAAATTTCGCTAACACCCTAGGAAATGCAGGCATAAATATGAATAAACAACTATCTGTGAGTAAACGAGACGGGCGCAAGGAATTGCTTGATCTTGATAAAATCCATCGTGTCATTGAATGGGCTGCAAAGGGACTTAACAACGTTTCAGTCTCACAAGTAGAACTAAAATCTCATATCCAGTTTTATGATGGGATCCGCACTGAAGACATTCATGAAACCATCATTAAGGCGGCAGCTGATCAAATTTCAAAAGAATCGCCTGATTATCAATTTTTAGCGGCTCGTTTGGCGATTTTTCACCTACGTAAAAAAGCCTATGGTCAGTTTGAACCACCACGTCTGTATGACCATGTTGTTAAAATGGTGGAAGACAACCGTTATGATGCGCATCTTTTAGCGGATTATACGCAAGCTGAATTTGAACAACTCGACGAAGTACTTGATCATAACCGAGATCTAACATTCAGTTATGCTGCGGTTAAGCAACTAGAAGGTAAATATTTAGTTCAAAACCGCGTAACAGGTGAAATTTACGAAAGCGCCCAGTTTTTATATATCTTAGTTGCGGCAAGTTTATTTTCAAAATACCCACAATCAATTCGTTTAGATTATATTAAACGTTTTTATGATGCAGTTTCGCAGTTTAAAATTTCCTTACCAACGCCAATTATGGCCGGTGTACGTACCCCTACTCGTCAATTTAGTTCTTGTGTACTAATTGAGTGTGGTGACAGTTTAGATTCAATAAATGCGACGTCATCTGCGATTGTTAAATATGTGAGCCAACGCGCTGGGATTGGTATTAATGCTGGTCGAATTCGTGCGTTAGGTAGCCCTATTCGAAATGGCGAAGCATACCATACAGGGTGTATTCCATTTTATAAACACTTTCAAACTGCTGTTAAAAGCTGTTCACAAGGTGGTGTTCGTGGCGGCGCTGCGACACTCTTTTACCCTCTGTGGCATCTAGAAGTTGAAAACTTATTGGTACTTAAAAATAATCGTGGTGTTGACGATAACCGCGTGCGTCATCTCGATTACGGCGTACAGTTTAACAAGGTTATGTATTCTCGATTAATTAAAGATGATTACATCACTTTATTTAGTCCATCAGATGTACCTGGTTTATATGATGCTTTCTTTGAAGATCAAGCATTGTTTGAAAGCTTGTATGTACAATATGAACAAGACCCTGCAATTCGTAAAAAACGCATCAAGGCCATTGAATTGTTCTCAATGTTTGTCCAAGAGCGTGCAAGTACAGGTCGTATTTATTTACAAAATGTTGATCACTGTAATACCCATAGCCCATTTGATTCAAAGGTTGCTCCAATTCGCCAATCAAACTTATGTTTGGAAATTGCATTACCAACAAAACCTTTAAAACACGTTATGGATGAAGAAGGTGAAATCGCACTTTGTACCTTATCAGCCTTTAACCTAGGTGCGATTGATTCATTAGACGAGTTGGAAGAATTAGCTGAATTAGCCGTACGTGCATTAGATAACTTACTAGATTATCAAGATTATCCTGTTCCGGCTGCTAAAAATGCAACCATGAACCGCCGTACTCTTGGTGTAGGTGTGGTCAATTACGCTTATTATCTAGCAAAAAATGGTAAAAAGTATTCTGATGGTAGTGCTAACGCACTAACTCATCAAACGTTTGAAGCGATCCAATATTATTTAATGAAAGCGTCGAATGAACTTGCTAAAGAAAAAGGTGCATGCCCTAAATTCCATGAGACAACCTATTCTCAAGGTCTAATGCCAATTGATACTTATAAAAAAGATTTAGATCAAATCTGTTCTGAACCACTGCGTTTAGATTGGGATGGTCTTCGTCAAAGTATTAAACAATATGGTATGCGTAATTCTACTTTATCTGCATTAATGCCTTCAGAGACTTCGTCACAAATCTCTAATGCAACCAACGGTATCGAACCACCACGTGGTCATGTAAGTGTTAAAGCCAGCAAAGACGGGATCTTAAAACAAGTTGTACCTGAGTATGAAAGACTCAAAGATCAATATGAGCTATTGTGGGATATTCCTTCAAATGATGGCTATTTACAATTAGTTGGCATTATGCAGAAATTTATCGACCAAACAGTTTCTGCCAATACCAATTATGATCCGGGTAAATTTGAGGGTGGCAAAGTGCCGATGAAGTTGTTATTAAAAGATTTATTAACAGCATACAAATTTGGCGTTAAAACGCTTTATTACCATAATACCCGCGATGGTGCATCTGATGCCCAAAACGAAATTGTTGCCGATGCTGACGACGATTGCGCAGGCGGTGCGTGTAAAATATAAAAAATATTGGGCAAGCTTTCTTGCCCATTTTCTGTTTGTCTTTGAGAAATACTATGTCTTATTCAACTTTTAGCCGTAATCATAATAACCAATTAAAAGAACCGATGTTTTTCGGCCAATCTGTCAATGTTTCACGATACGATCAACAAAAGCACCCTATTTTCGAAAAGTTAATTGAAAAACAACTTTCCTTTTTTTGGCGCCCAGAAGAAGTTGATGTAAGTAAAGACCGTGTAGATTTCGAAAACTTACCCGATCATGAAAAACATATTTTCTTAAGTAATCTAAAGTACCAAACTTTATTAGATAGTATTCAAGGCCGTTCACCCAATGTGGCTTTACTCCCTATCGTCTCATTACCTGAGTTAGAAACTTGGATAGAAACATGGTCATTTAGCGAAACCATTCACAGTCGCTCATACACTCACATTATTCGTAATGTCACCAAGCAACCAGAATTGATCTTCGACGATATTGTTGATAACGATAAAATTAAAGAACGCGCTGATGAAGTTACACGTTATTATGATGATTTAATTGAATATACCTCAATTTATAATTTATATGGCGAAGGTAAGCATCAAATTAATGACCAAACCGTTGTCATCAATTTATTTGAGCTCAAAAAGAAACTCTATCGCGCGATTATGTCGGTAAACATTCTTGAGGCGATTCGTTTTTATGTCAGTTTTGCATGTTCATTTGCCTTTGCTGAGCGTGAACTGATGGAAGGTAATGCGAAAATAATCAAGCTCATCGCACGTGATGAAGCATTGCATTTATCTGGTACACAACACATGCTCAATATCATGCAAGATGGACAAGATGATCCTGAGATGGCCATTGTTGCTGCGCAATTACGCGAAGAATCTATTGAAATGTTTAGAACCGCTGCTCAGCAAGAAAAAGAGTGGGCAGAATACTTATTTAAAGATGGTTCAATGATTGGTTTAAACAAAGATATTCTTTGCCAATATGTTGAGTACATTACTAACGTACGTATGTCGGCCGTTGGTTTACCTCAACAATTTAGTATTACTAGCAACCCAATTCCTTGGATTAACTCTTGGTTAGTCTCTGATAACGTTCAAGTTGCACCGCAAGAAGCTGAGATCAGCTCATACCTAGTGGGCCAAATTGATTCTCAAGTTGAAGCATCTGACTTTGGTGACTTCGACTTGTAATGAAGCAAGTAATCATTCGAAATACCGATCAGATCCTAGAGTACGGATCTGATCGTTTTACTTTGTTAGAACATCTTGAACAGCACAAAATTCCTGTACAATATCAATGCCGAGAAGGCTATTGTGGTGCATGTCGCTGTAAATTAAATTCGGGTAGCGTTGAGTACCTGCAAGAGCCATTGGCATTTATTCGTCAAGGTGAAATATTGTTGTGCTGTGCAAAACCACTTGAAGATGTTGACCTTACCCTGCCACATTTTTAATCGTGAACAAGATAAGTTGAAGTGATAGAACGCTAAAGTTTAATGATGAAAGTGAGGTTTTCTGAGTTATA
Organism: Pseudoalteromonas tunicata; assembly: GCF_002310815.1. Taxonomy (NCBI): domain Bacteria; kingdom Pseudomonadati; phylum Pseudomonadota; class Gammaproteobacteria; order Alteromonadales; family Pseudoalteromonadaceae; genus Pseudoalteromonas; species Pseudoalteromonas tunicata. The sequence continues at coordinate 1,994,123 of NZ_CP011032.1, forward strand.
AAATTAAAACTGGCTATCGCTAATAATTAATCGCTACATCCTCCTTAAAACTGGTTTCATAAAAACCATGACTATTTGCAATTGTCAGTTTATTTTGATCAACCACTACAGACCAATCAAGTCGTTGCGTTATATCGTTGCTTAACTGTTGCAAAAACTCAGCTTCAATCGGCAATACTTTAATATTTTTTCGTTTAAAAAAACGTTCGTTATCTTTTAACCAAATCGAATTTTTTGGTGTAATTACGATTACCTGATCAGATTGCTGGACCGCCCTATCAAGACGTTTTTGAGATGGAAAACCGACATCAATCCATAATAAATAGCGTTCAAAATCACCTTTTAAAGATAAGTCAGGATGCATTGGATTATCATTATTTTTTGACCATGAGGCCATTTCAAGTGGCAATAAACAAAAACCAATTAGCTTTAATAAAAAATGTTCTAAATCTTCTTTTGGTAATAATGCGACTGTCACATCTTTGTGTTCATATCTATGGTGATTTAAATCAGCAACATCTAAATGCGCTTTAAATACGGTTTGTTTATTCGCCATGTGAGCTATCCAACAATACTTTCTTTAAAAGTATAGCCGCGAAATTAGTATTAGACGCATGTGTTTATAATCAGTCGACTGAAATATTAATCAATAACAAATGTTATAGCATCACAGTTGTTGATCCTATCTAAAATGTAATGTTACACTATCTCAATTGTTCTCTTTTAAGATGAAATTATGAAGTACTCTATATTATATTCCACGGTTATTGCCGCTCTAAGTCTTTCAACAGCGCAGGCTGCCACTATTACCGGTAAAGTTGTTGATAAAAATAATCACCCCATTAATGCAGCCAGCATTCATATCCACGGCAAAGATAAGGCTGTCTATAGTAATGAAAACGGTGAGTTTACAATTGTTATTGATAATGATGGCCAACTTCATATTTCAAAAGATGATTATATCGACGAACGAGTTACAGTCACAGCGACACAAACAGCAGTTGATGTAACCCTTGCTAAATCGTCTATTGAGACTGTGACTGTCTTTGCCTCTGGTTTGCATAAAACCAATATGGATATGGCCTCACCTGTGACAGTGCTCGCGGGCGATGAATTAAAAAATAACGCACAAGCAACCTTAGGTGAAACTTTAAAAGGCTTGCCGGGTGTTAATGCCACTTATTTTGGCCCGGTATCATCTTCTCCAATCATTCGTGGTCTTGATGGCCCTCGAGTGAAAGTATTACAAAATGGCTTAGATAGTAGTGATGCTTCGCGTATTGGCGCTGATCATGCAACGACCAACGAATCACTAACAGCCCAACAAATCGAAGTATTAAGAGGCCCTGCTACTTTACTGTACGGCTCTGGGGCTATTGGTGGTGTTGTTAACGTAGTCGATCAACGTATTCCCACTGATCAGCTCAATCAATTAGAAGGTGCTGTTGAGATAAAATACGACAGTGTATCAAATGGAAAAACAGCAGCATTTAATTTAGCTGGCGGTGATCAAGGCTTTAACCTCAATATCAACGGCCTCAAAAGACAATCTGACGATTATAAAATCCCAGAAATGCATTTAGATGATCACGATGAACATGCTGATGACGCAGATCATACTCATGAAACGACTAAAAAAATCGACAATACGTTTATCGACTCAACAGTGATTGATATCGGTGCAAGCTATGTTTCTGAACACTTAACTCTTGGTTTATCGTACGGAAATGTAAATACAGAATATGGGATCCCGGGACACGACCATGAGCATGATCATGAACACGAAGATGGACATGAGCATCAAGTAGCTATCGCTGAAACAGTAGATGAACATAGTGTTTATGCACTTTTAGAGCAAGATCGCTGGCAAGCATTAGCAGTCTGGACGCCTCACAATAACATTGTGGAAAAAGTTGAAGCACGTATAGGTTATACACAATATCAACATGCTGAAATTGAAGATGGTCAAATTGGAACAACCTTCAAAAATGACAGTCAAGAAGCGCGTTTTTCAGTGGAGCATACCTTAGGGCAATGGCATGGTGTTGTTGGATATCATTATTATTTTTCGGACTATCAAGCTCTTGGTGAAGAAGCTTTCACTCCATCGACCGAAACTCGTCAACACGGTTTGTTTTTATTAGAAGAACGTAATTTTGATGGTATCACCCTAGAACTTGGCGCCCGAGTCGAAAAATATGAATTAGATTCATCAGATATTGATACAGGCCATAGTCATCATGACGTTGATCATCACGAGGCTTCAAGTTATCTTGAATCTTTTAACAATATTAGCCTTTCTACCGGTTTAGTCTGGAATATTGGCTCAGGTTACTCAACCTCCATAAATGTTACTCACTCTGAGCGAGCGCCTTCAGCTGCCGAGCTACTTTCAAACGGTTTACATATTTCAACTGGTACGTACGACTTAGGCCTAGGTTATGTAATTGAAGATGGTGAAGTCCATTTTGAACCTGAAAATATAAAACAGGAAACTGCAAATAACTTAGACATCAGCTTTAGAAAATATTCTGATAATCTTGGTTTTACCGTTAATTTTTACTATAACCGTGTAAATAACTTCTACTTCCAACAAGCAACTGATTATGTGTTCGATCAACATGATCATGAGTTAATTCATGTCGCAATGGCTGATGAAGATAGCGCACCGGTTTACCAATTCACCAGTCAAGATGCGACTTTATATGGTGTTGAGTTTGATTTGCATTATTCGTTAACGGATGAATTATCCGTTAAATTATTTGGTGATAACAGCCGTATCACGCTAGAAGATGACAACTATTTACCTCGAGTTCCTGCTAATAAATTAGGTGGGACAATCAATTGGCAAATAGCTGATTTTGATATCTCGGCGACAGCAACTCATTATTTTGCACAAAATAAAATCGCATTTAATGAAACAAGCACTGCTGGCTATACCCTACTCGATGCTGCTGTAAGCTACCAATTTAACTTAGCATCTGTTGATAGCTCCGTTTATTTAAAAGCAAATAACCTAACCAATGAACTTGCTTTTGTACATAGTTCATTTATCAAAGAAATTGCACCGTTACCAGGACGTAATATCGCAATTGGGATCCGTGCTTTCTTTTGATGGTCTTCATAAATAAGTCCTAAATGTGTAAACACATTTCAGGACAAGACACAAAAAAGCCGCTTTTAAAAGCGGCTTTTTATTTAATTTTCTTGGCATAAACGCCGCCGACATTAAACGATAGCGATTAATTCAACATCAAAGATTAATGTAGAGAATGGCGCAATAGAAGCACCAGCACCACGCTCGCCATAAGCAAGATCATGTGGTACGTATAAACGCCATTTTGAGCCAACAGTCATCATTTGTAATGCTTCAGTCCAACCTTTGATCACGCCACCTACTGGAAATTCAGCTGGTTGGCCACGCTCATAAGAGCTATCAAACACAGTACCATTGACTAATGTACCATGATAATGCGTACGCACAGTTGAAGCCGCAGTCGGTTTTTCGCCTTCACCAGTCGTTAGTACTTCATATTGTAAACCAGATGCAGTTACAGTCACTTCAGCACGCTGTGCATTATCAGCTAGGAAAGCTTCGCCTTCGGCAGCTAATACTTTAGCTTGCTCTTCTTGACGAGCTTGAATTTCAGTATTAATAAGTTCAAATGCAGCTTGGATTGCTGGGATTTCAACTTGGAAATCAGCATCAGTATAAGCGTCTTTCATACCTTCAAACACAGCGTTTAAGTTTAAGCCATCAAATGGATTTGCTTTTAATTGATCACCCATTTGTAAACCGATACCGTAGCTTGCTTGCTCAGCGTGAGTTGTAAATTTATCAGACATAAATACCACTATATAAAAAGTTGAGTTAAAAATGAGATTTTATCATAGTTTTCTCGTCATTTATTGTTTAGTTAAGCTTTTCAATTGAATAACACGCATAATTTCATACGAAATAAGCAGGCAAACTAAATTAAGCCATAAAAATGATTGAGAAAATAATACAGAAAAAGACTGAATACTCGCTTGGTCTACTATGCTAAATCCTACCAGACCGATAAGCGCGCAAAACCAAGTGCATAATCTGGCAGACTCTTTCTCGTATTTAACAATCAAATGTACAATTAAAATACAAAAAAGAATAAATGCGCCCGTAGCTTGCCAGACTAATACACCTTGCTCTTGTGCCTCTGGGTAAGCATCAAAAACCATGGTTTTAACCATTTTGTATGCGTGGTAATAAAATAAACTAAATGCAGTCCACTTGAATAACTTAATCAACCAAGATTTCATTTTTAGAGACCCTTAAACGAAAAAAACCGCCACTAGGGCGGTTTCGGGAATGAGGTGGCGGAGAGATAGGGATTTGAACCCTAGATAGGCTACAAACCTATGCCGGTTTTCAAGACCGGTGCAATCGACCACTCTGCCATCTCTCCGTTGTTGCGCGCATACTACTGATTTAACGCACTAATGTAAAGTACAAAAAAGAAAAATTAATAATATTGTGGTGGTGTTTTTGCAATTACCGCACTAATTAAGCAAACAACTACACCAATTATTGCGGCAAATACAACCTGCATCACAACTTCAACATTAGCAAAAACACCATTACTGAGTGCATTGATAAAAATTAATGGGGCTATACTGCAACAAAATACGGTAAAACACACTTTAAAGGCACGGTTAAAACTAAAACGGCGACTTTTTGCCATTCGCCATGTTAGTAATGCAATTATTCCAGTCACAGCAAACAAACTAAATGAGCTATTTTTTGTATAGATTGAAATTACAATTCCTATCGATGCACCGACAAGTCCCCATAACAACCAAACAAACCAGTTTTCTCTTTCTCGATAAAAAAGATTATTCATCTTACCAGCCTCATTTTTATTATAATTATTACCCTACCATAACAAAAAATGTACAAATTAAAAACTGACAAAGTTAAATTTATAGTCTACTGGCTAAAATAATAATAAATAGCAGGTTAAACTGACAATCACGGCTAATAAAACGTTTAACAAAATGCCTTCTTTGACCATAGCCGCAATGGTAAGCTCACCACTGGCAAATACGATTGAGTTTGGCGCTGTTGCAACAGGTAAACAAAACGCACATGAACAACTAATTACAACTGGGATCATTAAGAGCTCAATCGGTAAATTAAGTGCGATTGCAGCTGAAGCAATAATTGGCATCAACAATGTTGCAGTTGCGGTATTTGAGGTGATTTCTGTTAAAAAGGAAACGCACAAGGTAATCGCTAATAACATTAATAATACTGGTAATTTACCAAGCGCAGTTAAATACTCGCCAATTAAGTTACTTAGCCCACTTGCAACAAATGCGCTTGCAATACAAATACCGCCAGCAAATAGCAATAACATGCCCCATGGGATTTCTTTTGCTGCACTCCATTGAAGTAAACGTCCACCTTTACCGTTTGAAGTAATCGCCATCAGCATAACACCGAGCAACGCGATGGTTGAATCACCAACATCAGCAAGATTTAATACGCCCGACCAGCCGCCAAACGGTTCTTTACGAAAAATCCATAAAAAAGCAACAAAGGCAAAAATAACCAATACCCGCCATTCTGCTTTTTGCCAAGCTCCCATTTTTGGTAAAATAATGGCTGAGGTTAATTTAATATTACGCGTTAGCCATAATGCACAAAGTGGAATTGATACAACCACAATGGGCACTGCAACCTTCATCCAATTTAAAAATCCATATTCTTTACCAGAAAACTTTTCATAAACGGATGCAAAAATAACATTAGGTGGTGTGCCAATAATGGTCCCTAGCCCGCCTATTGATGCCGCATATGCTAAGCCAAGCAAAAGCGCGATTTTAAAACGGGTATTATCGGTAGTACTACAAATGGCAAGCACAACAGGTAACAACGCAACAACTGTCGCGGTATTTGAAATCCACATCGATAAAATCGCAGCTGTTACCATAATAGCCATTACTATTCGCTGAGCGCTGTTACCGCCAATAATCTCAATTATTTTAAACGCGAGTCGTTTATGTACTTGAGATTGCTCTATCGCAACCGCCAACATAAACGCGCCCATTAAAAGTAAAATGACATGATTACCTAACGCACTTGCTGCTGTTTTATGATCAAGCACACCAAAAAAGGGAAATAAAACCAAAGGTAATAATGAAGTAATAGGAATGGCTATTGCCTCAGAGATCCACCAATATCCTGTCAAAGCGGTGATAGCTAAGGTGTAACTAATAGCATCAGACAATGCAAAAAACTGTGCAATTACCCATACCGAGAATGAAAAGCCTAGTCCGAGTCCAATATGCCAGTTAATTTGCACGGTAATCTTCCATTTTAGAAATAACTGATTGAGCTGCGAGCCATCGGTGATCAGTTTTTAATTCCATCATAGTGACATTTTTTTTCTGTAAGTATGCAAGACCACGCTGACCATGATTTTGATACAGATTAATCTCAAGTCCATCTAAAACCTCATATAAACCATGGGGCTCGTTACACAATAATGCAAGATCACAACCAGCATCAAGTGCACTTTGGGTTCGGGTAACATAATCCCCCATTTGAACCGCGCCTTGCATGCCCATATCATCTGAAAAAACTGGACCTTTAAAACCTAATTTATTACGCAGCACTTGTTTTAGCCAATAATCAGAAAAACAAGCAGGTTTAGGATCGCAGTGAGGATAAATTACATGTGCAGGCATTACACCATCAGCGCAGCCTGAATCAACTAGCGCTTTAAAGACACTCATGTCGGAGTTAAATATTTCAGCTTTACTGCGCTCATCCACAGGCATAGCAATATGTGAATCCGGCCCTACTGAACCATGACCAGGAAAATGTTTCACCACATTTTTCACCCCAGCGCTATGTAAACCGCCAATGAAATGTTTTGCCGCATCAATTACCTCAATCGGACTGATTGCAAAAGCACGAGTAGTGATAACTTGTGATATACCATTTAAATCAAGCACAGGCGTAAAGCTAAAATCAACGCCATGAGCGCGCAACTCTGCCGCAAGCGTAAAGCCTAGATCTGCTAAAATCGGGCTATTATGTTTTTTTTGAAAAGAGGTCGCTTCAAACATCGCGGGAATGGCCGAAAAGCCATCTCGAAAACGTTGAACACGTCCACCTTCATGATCAACACTGATTAACAGCATCGGCGATATTTTTTTAATCTGTGCCGTTAATGCAATGAGTTGTTCATTATCATGATAGTTTCGAGTAAATAAGATCACCCCTGCCACTAAAGGATGCTGTAAATATTCAACTTCTTCAGGTAATAAACTCAAGCCTGAAATACCAGTTAAAATTGGACCCATGATAATTCCTAAAAATCACTAAAAAATTGTTCTGTGCTGAGGCGTCTGGTTTTAACGTGCTTCACTTCAGGGGTGCCAAGATACAAATAACCTACAATTTCATCATCTACGTTTAGACCAAGCTCCGCTTTTATAAGCTCACATTGTGCGTAATGGCCTGTACGCCACACACCACCTAAACCTTGGGCAAAGGTCGCTTGTTGCATCGCAAACACAGCACAAGCCGCTGATTGGACTTGTTCAATACGAGGAACTTTATTGTTCTCAACATATTTAGCGATACAAATAATAACAAGCGGTGCTCTTAGAGCCAAAGTTTTGGCTCGCTCTAAATTACGCTCATCGAGTTGATGATGAAAAGCTGAGCGATAAAAAACATCACCTAGTCGCTCTCGGCCCTCTCCTTGAACCACAATAAATTGCCAAGGCGTTAACGCTCCGTGATCAGGTGCAAGCAAAGCGGCTTGTTTAATAATTGAAAGTTGTTCAGAATTTGGGCCCGGTTCGGTTAATCGAGCATCAGATTGGCGGGTTAATAATAATTCAAGTGCATTCATAAAATGTTATTCTAAATTTTTTTTCAGAATAACATTTTCTGTTTATAAATACAGTGCGTAAAATTAAGCTCTTTTTGATGAAAACCAATAATCTAAACTGGTAAATCGCCCACCACCGCTAAAAAACAGACTCAGCAACATTACAAAATACATCGCAGAAAACTCAATCCCATTATTTAAGATAACGGCTCGACCATTTTGGTATAAATAATCGCGATTACCATGTTCATCCACAATGTCATGAATTATCTCAAGGCGTTTTTTAGTTTCAATGCTGTTATCTAGGCTTAATTGCGCCTGATTAAACCCCGCCCACTGAAATACTGTTGCTGAAGATGTATTCGGATCAAGCGGGGTAATGGCAAACCAACCATTTGACCAATGGACTGTCGTTGCAGCAACAATCATAGTGATCATCAGGGGAACAGTCACAAGGCGGGTGAGTAAACCAAATAGCAACAACCAGCCACCTAAAAATTCACTCCAAGCGGCTAAAAAAGCTAATAAATCAGGAAAAGGTAAACCTAAGCCCCATTCTGAATTGCCAAACCAAGCAACTACATTCGGATCGGCAAGTAAAGAATGGAAACCTTGCCATTGCTCACTAAAGCCCAATTTGCTGTAACCCGCAATGATCATTACCGGAGCCAAAATAAGGCGAAAAAGTAATGGTGCAATACCGTCTGCGAATTTAAGATGAAGCAGAATTGACTGATATTGAAGTTGTAGCGCTTGAAACATTTTTTCACCTTGTAAATCTTATTGAGTTAACAAAGACCCACTCAGTGAAAAAATAATTTCAAGTAATAAAAGTTAAATGTGGCGCGCGACCATTAGCGCTTCAAAAATAGCGCGTTTTGCATCAATAGCGGCAGCCAATTTAGCGCCACCAATAACATGGAACTTGGCTTCACCTTGGTGCGGATTATAAAGTTCATTGTTAGATTCTTGGCCAATGCAGGCAATAACGGTATCAACATCTAGAAATTGTTGCTGTCCTTTATGTTCAATTTCAAGACCTTGGTTTGAAAAGCCAACATAGTTGCACTGCTCAAGTTGAATAACACCTTGCTGCTTGGCAACTGCGCGATGGATCCAACCTGTTGTTTTGCCAAGTTCAGAACCAAAACGACCCGCACTGCGTTTGAGCATATAAATTTGCTCTAAGGCTTGATGAGAATTAGCTGTTTCATCAATCCCCCACTGAGATTTAAATTGTGCAATTGACTTATTTTTTTGCTCAGTCAAAAACGCTACCATGTCAAAACCAATACCGCCAGCGCCTAAAATAGCGACGCGCTTGCCAATCGGTACTTCACCACGAATGACTTCATCGTATGCATAAATACGCTTGCCATCTAAGCAATTTATTGGTGCTAAACGCGGCCGTACCCCCGTTGCAAAAACAACATCATCATAATCTGCTGCCATTTTATCGTTATATTCAGTTGCTAACTTAACCGTAACACCTTGTTTGTCGAGTTCACTTTGATAATACGTAAGGGTGTAATTAAAATCTTCTTTGCCTGGTATTTGCATTGCTAATTTAAATTGTCCGCCCATTTGATTGCTGCGATCAATTAAGGTCACCGTATGACCTTTCTCAGCCAAATAACACGCGCTTGCCATACCTGCTGGCCCCGCGCCTACCACCAAAACTTTCTTGGCTTTAGCAGCTTTTTCAAGCGGGTATTCAAGCTCAAAACCCGCGCGCGGATTAACTAAACAGGTGGCACGTTTACCTTTAAATACGTTATCTAAACAACCTTGATTACATGCAATGCAAACATTAATGTTCTGGCTATTATTTTGACTGTATTTATTAAAAAAGTCAGGATCTGCAAGCAATGGGCGTGCCATTGAAATTAAATCTGCTTTGCCATTTTGCAATATTTGATTAGCAAGTTCAGGAGTATTAATACGATTTACCGCAATAACAGGCACTGAAACCGTTTGTTTTAATAATAATGAAGCATCTTGAAAAGCGCCTTGTGGCACCATACTGGCAATAGTTGGCACGCGCGCTTCATGCCAACCAATTCCCGTGTTAAAAATATCAACGCCTGCCGCTTCGAGTGCTTTAGCTTGTGCCTGAACATCAGATCCCGAAGAGCCGTTTTCAACTAAATCATGCACAGATAATCGAAATACAATAATAAATTTTGATGATACATTTGCACGCACTGCTTTGACTATTTCTAATGCAAAACGCATACGGTTTTCATTACTACCACCAAATTCATCTGTACGTTTGTTGGTATGAGCAGCCATAAATTCGTTAATTAAATAGCCTTCCGAGCCCATAATTTCAACCCCATCATAGCCCGCTTTTTCCGCTAAATGAGCAGAACGTGCAAAACTTTTTATGGTGCTAAGCACTGCACGCTTTGACATTGCTTTAGGTTTATAAGGATTAATTGGTGCTTTAATCGCACTCGGTGCATGATTAAATGGGTGATATGCATAACGACCAGCATGGAGTAACTGCAAGCAGATTTTTGCCCCTGCCTGATGAACTGTTTTAGTGACCGTTCGATGTTTTAATACATCAAACCAACTGTTAAAAGTCGATGAAAATGGTGTTAATTTACCCCGTAAATTAGGGCTGTAACCACCAGTAATAATTAAGCCAACGCCACCTTCTGCTCTTGCTTGATAAAAAGCATTAAGCTTTTTTAGGTTACCAAGCCCTTCTTCTAAGCCGGTGTGCATCGATCCCATTACTAAACGATTTTTTAAATGGTTATTTTTTAGTTTTAATTCTTGTTCTAACACAAATAAGCCTTAATTATACTGGTCATACCTCTGGCAACATTAGCTTTTTTTCGCAATATGTACAAGTGTCACACTTAGATACTATTTAGATTTAAGTTTAAGATTAAAATCGGTTAGTATTAGTGAATATTGTGTATTTGCTATCAAATCTATTTTAAGGACATGATTTTGATTAAAAAATTCTTTCAAATGTTATGGAATGGCTTGAATTTTTCAAGAAGACTCATTTTTAACATTTTATTTGTTGTTATTATTATCAGTGTGATTGTAGGGTTTAGTTCCGATGATGGTAAAGTCATCATCACTCCAGGCTCAGCCTTAGTACTAAATCTTTCAGGTCAAATTGTTGAACAAGAAAAGTATGTTGACCCACTTGAAGCCGCAATTGGTGATTCAATGGGACAAAATGACGAGCCACCTGAAGTTTTGCTTGATGATGTGATCAATGTTATCAATGATGCCGCACATAACCCAAAAATAAGTGTGATGGTGCTTGCATTACAACAAATGCAAAATGCTCACCTCAATAAACTCCAAGAAATTGGCGCTGCGCTAACTGAATTTAAAGCGCAGGGTAAAAAAATTATTGCCACTGGTGACTCGTACACCCAAGCGCAATATTATCTCGCTGCTTACGCAGATGAAATCTCTATGCATCCATATGGCTGGGTCGGTGTAGAAGGCTATGCTATGTATCCGGTGTATTTTAAAGATGCGCTCGAAAAACTCTCGATTTCTCAGCATATTTTCCGTGTTGGTACCTTTAAATCAGCAGTTGAGCCTTTTATACGAAATGATATGTCTGATGCTGCGAAATTAGCTAATAAAGAATGGTTAGGCGCACTTTGGCTGCAATATAAAACCGATGTAGCTGCACAACGTAACTTTGATATCTCAAATTTTGATGAGTCAATGACTACCTTTTTAGAAAAGTTCGCTGCGCAGTCGGGTGACTCAGGTGAATATGCTCTTAAAAATGGTTGGGTCGATAACTTAAAAACTAAAGAAGAAGTTCGCCAAGATTTAATTAAATTAGTCGGACTTAATGCTGAAGGTAAATCATTTAACCAAGTATCATTTAGCGACTATCTATCAACCATCAAAATGCCATTTCCTTACGATAACCCCCTGACTGAAAAAGTTGCGGTTGTAGTAGCCAAAGGTAATATTGTTGATGGTAAGCGTAAAGCAGGTGAAATTGGTGGTGATTCAACGTCAGCCTTATTACGCAAAGCGCGTCTTGATGACAAAGTTAAAGCGGTCGTTCTTCGCATCGATTCTGGTGGCGGCAGCATGTTTGCATCTGAACTCATTCGCGCTGAAGTTTTAGCGTTAAAAGCTGCGGGTAAACCTGTGATTGCTTCAATGAGTTCAGTTGCTGCATCAGGGGGTTACTGGATAGCCTCCGCAGCAAACGAAATTTGGGCAGCGCCAAGCACTATTACCGGTTCAATTGGTATTTTTGGTACAGTAATGACATTTGAAAATAGCCTCGCTCGTTTAGGTGTTTATTCCGATGGTGTTTCTACCACCGAAATGGCTGGTTTTTCACCAATGCGAGAACTGAATCCTCAATTGGGTAATATGATCCAAATGAGTATTGAACGCGGCTATAACCGTTTCTTAACCATTGTTGCTGAAGCCCGTGGCATGAGCATTGAAGAAGTCGATCACATTGCACAAGGCCGTGTATGGATTGCTACACAAGCAAAAGAACTCGGTTTGGTTGATCACTTAGGTAATAAACAAGATGCGATTGAAGCTGCGGCAAAATTAGCAAGCTTAGATCATTATGATGTTATTACCGTTGAGCAAACATTGTCACCGCGTGAGTTATTTATGAAAGAATTTTTATCAAATGCTCATGTACAAAGTTTAATCGCAATCGAACCAGCTCAAGCTACGATTAAAACGAGCCTACAAACCAACATAAAATCTGTCGTGCATCAGTTACAACAAGAAGTAACAAGCCTTGAGGATTATAACGATCCTAATGGTGTATATGCGCGATGCTTGGTCTGTAATTTAGCCCAATAAGCGATTATACTAGCCCGGTTACTTAACCGGGCTAATTTTATGAATAAAAAACGAATTTACATCGCCTACACAGGCGGTACAATTGGCATGAAAAAATCAGCGCAGGGCTACATTCCTGCTGATGGTTACCTCACTAAAACCGTTCAAAACAGCGCAGAATTCAACCGTGAAGAAATGCCGCATTTTGATATTCATGAATACGCCCCTCTGATTGACTCTTCCGACATGTCTCCAGCACATTGGCAATTAATCGCCAATGATATAAAAGACAAATACCTCGACTACGATGGATTTGTGGTACTTCATGGCACAGATACCATGGCCTATACCGCATCTGCGTTATCATTTATGCTAGAGAATTTAACCAAACCAGTGATTGTTACGGGTTCTCAAATTCCGTTATCGCAATTGCGCTCTGATGGCCAAGTGAATTTACTTAACGCCATGTTTTTAGCTGCAAACTATCCAATTGCAGAAGTGAGCTTATTTTTTAATAACCAATTATTTAGAGGTAACCGCGCAACAAAAGTCCACTCTGATGGTTTTAATGCATTTGCTTCACCTAATTTTGAGCCACTCGCCCTCTCCGGCATTAATATTGAGTTAATTAATGGCTGCTTAAGTCCCTCAATTGAAAATGAGCTGCAAGTGAGTAACATCACACCACAGCCTATTAGCGTATTGTATTTATATCCAGGGATCAGTGTTGAAATTGTAAAAAGTATGCTTAATGACCCCGTAAAAGCGCTGATCATCATGAGTTTTGGCGTTGGTAACGCACCGCAAAATCCACAACTGTTAGCTGAGCTTGAAGCTGCTTCAAAACGTGGCGTGGTGATCATCAATTTAACTCAGTGTATTAAAGGCAGTGTTAACATGGGCGGGTATGCTACGGGTAATGCGTTACTCAATGTTGGTGTGATCAGTGGGTATGATATGACCTTAGAAGCCTGTTTAACCAAATTACATTATTTATTAAGTAAGGGACTTGAAGTCGAGACTATCCGACATTTAATGCAAGATAATTTACGTGGTGAACTCGAGCGCTAAATGTAAATGAATATCAATAAAAAGGCCATAACAGTGTGTTATGGCCTTTTTTATTCATTATTTTAAAGCGAGTTAATTAACGCACTTTTGCATCAATATCTGCAAGGTCGGTTAAATGACATAATTCGCCAGCATGGGTTAATAAACCGTGCTCACCAAAATAATCACGTTGTGCTTGAACAAGGTGACCATTACTTGGAGTACTGAGTGTTGCATAGTACGTTTGACTTGCCGCTAAAACAGGAAACGCAAGCCCAGTTGTAATCGCAATACCTGTAACGTTACGAAGCGCAGTCACTTCAGACTCAAGCGCATCAATAAACTCATTGCCTTGGGCTACTTGATGCAAATAATCGGCACGAATGATACAACCAGCACGCCATGTTTGCAGCGTTTTAGCTAAATCAACTTTCCACTGATGTGTACGCGATGCACCCTTGATCAGGGCTAAACCTTGGCGATAACATAATAAACTTGCAAAATGGAATGCTTGTTTCAATTCATCTAAATCAAGTTGTGCAACTAAGGTTGGACGTGTTTGATACGTCATTTCTTTTGCAGCATGAGTTGAATACGTATTTGTTAAATGGCGCGCTTCTACTGCTGCCACTAAAGATGGCACAGCAATACCTAACTCAAGGGCATTTTGTGCAGTCCAAAGACCGGTGCCTTTTGCGCCAACTTTATTATCAATTAAGTCAACAAGTGGTTCATTATTATGACCTTCCAGTTTTAAAATATGACTTGAAATCGATAATAAGTAACTATTAAGTTCTGTTTCAGACCAAGCGTCAAAAATAGTCGCTATTTCTTGAGGTGACTTACCGCAGCCTAAACGTAATAATTGATACACTTCGGCAATTAATTGCATTAACGAGTATTCAATTCCGTTATGCACCATCTTAACAAAATGTCCGCTGGCAGATTGACCAACTCGAGCAAAACAAGATTCACCTTTGTAATTGGCGGCTACTTTTTCAAGTGCAAGTTCAACACGCTCCCAGCCGCCTTCAGAACCACTGGCCATCATAGCCGGGCCATGACGCGCGCCTTCAGCGCCACCTGAAATACCCATAGTGGCAAATTCGAATTTATTCTGATATTTCAGTTTACGGGCAATACCGTCTTTATAATTACTATTACCGCAATCAACGATTAAATCATTGGCGTCTACACCCGCTTCAATCAACTCCTGACACACACGGTCAACCAGTTCACCTGCAGGTACTAACAGCAAAATTGAGCGAGGGGTTTCAAGACGTTTAATCATATCAGTTAGGTCAGATACAATATGTAAACGTTCAGCTAGGCCATCAGATTTAGCAATGCTTAATAGATCTTCACCCGCATCTGGGTTTTTATCATAAGCAACTAACGATATCCCTTTTTCGATTAAATTTAGCGCTAGGTTTTTCCCCATTACGCCTAAACCAATTAAAGCGACCTGCATGTAAACTCCTCATCGACACAGTTGTAACAATCAAAGCATCATTGATTGCATTAAAATTAAATACGCAAGCTCTAACGGCGCGCATTATAGGTCATTCTAGTGTGCTTTCAATGCACTCGTTAAAAATAAACTAAATTTAGCCGTCCATAGATTAAAAAAACATAGTTACAGAGCAAACACAATAATGCTATTGAAGCGAGTTAGAAACAAAGAACCTTGCGACAGACTAATTTTGCATTACAATTTTGTAACCTGAATAATCTTCGATTGACCACTGCTGACACCGGTGTCATAATTGTTTTATAAATTTAGTCTAATCTTTCTTAATCATTAAGATGAAACAAAATTTCCCTCATTCGATATTTTGCAACAAGATAACTGGAGAATTTCATGGCTAGACGTACTAAAATCGTCGCTACACTTGGACCGGCTACAGATAGAGATAATAATTTAGAAAAAATCATAGAAGCTGGCGTCAATGTTGTTCGTTTAAACTTTTCTCATGGTGTTGCACAAGACCATAAAGACCGCGCGGCAAAAGTACGTGAAATCGCGGCAAAATTAGGCAAGCACATTGCAATTTTAGCCGATTTACAAGGCCCTAAAATCCGTGTTTCAACCTTCCAAGATGGCAAAGTAACCTTAGTAGAAGGTGCTAAATTTATCCTTGATGCCCAAATGGCTAAAGGCGAAGGTAACATTAATGCGGTTGGTATTGATTATAAAGAATTACCACAAGACGTATCATCTGGTGACTTATTATTACTTAATGATGGTTTAATTCAACTTACAGTTGATAGCGTTCAAGGCCAACAAGTGCATTGTATCGTCACAATTGGTGGTGTGTTATCAAATAATAAAGGGATTAACCGTTTAGGCGGTGGATTAACAGCCCCTGCTTTCACAGAAAAAGATGAACAAGATTTAATTACCGCCTCTGAAATTGGTGTTGACTATATCGCAGTGTCTTTCCCTCGTAGTGGTGATGATATGCGTCATGTTCGTGCTCTAGCAGAAAAAGCCGGCAGTAATGCGCAACTACTAGCTAAAATTGAACGTGCTGAAGCTGTGTGCTCTGTTGCCGCTATCGATGATATCGTTCTAGCATCTGATGCTGTGATGGTAGCTCGTGGTGATTTAGGCGTTGAAATTGGTGATGCTGAATTAGTCGGTAAACAAAAACTGATAATTAGTCGTGCTCGTTCATTAAATCGTGTTGTGATCACTGCAACTCAAATGATGGAATCAATGATTGATAACCCAATGCCAACACGCGCTGAAGTAATGGATGTTGCTAATGCGGTGATTGATGGTACAGATGCCGTGATGCTTTCTGCTGAAACTGCTGCAGGTGACTACCCGGTAGAAACCGTCAAAGCAATGGCGCGTGTTTGTGTTGGTGCAGAATCTCAACCTGAAACAAACGTTTCAAAACATCGTTTAGACAGCATGTTTGCAGATACATCTGAAACATTAGCGCTTTCGGCTATGTATGCTGCCAATCACTTAAGCAGTGTAAAAGCGATTGTTGCTTTAACAGAATCAGGTAATACTGCAAAATTAATGTCACGTATTAGTTCTGGTTTACCCATTTATTCATTGTCGCGCCATGCATCAACACTTGGCCAAACAGCACTTTATCGTGGCGTTTACCCTGTTTACTTTGATTCAACCGCATGCAGTAAAGATGCGATGGTCACTGAAGCAGTGAAAGCGCTTGTTGCCAAAGGCGTACTTGTTGCAGGCGACCAAGTTATTTTAACTCATGGCGATTCAATGGAAACTGTTGGTGCAACTAATACAATGAAGATTGTAACAGTCCAATAATTGTAATCGATTTAAGCTATTTATTAAGCGGCCTTTGAGCCGCTTTTTTATTGCCTTGCGCCTTTGCGATATTACTTTTACTATCAAGCTATTATTGTAATCAAAGGGATCGTATGACTACTGTAAATTTGTTTCGGCTCGGTGTATTAACCTCTGGCGGAGATGCACCAGGGATGAATGCAGCAATTCGCGCTATCACTTTAAAAGGGCTCAGCGCTGGTTTTGAAATTGTAGGCATCAACGCTGGCTACAATGGTATTTTTAACCTTGATACACAAATACTGAGTGCTCAGTCCGTTGATAATATCATTCAGCGTGGTGGTACTCTTTTAAAAACAGCCCGTTGTTCACAATTACGCGAAGAAGATGGCCCGCGCTTAGCAGCAGAAAAACTTACTCAATTAAAACTTGATGCACTCATTATCATTGGCGGCGATGGCAGCTTTCGTGGCGCAGTCAAACTAGCTGAGTTTTGGCCAAAGCCTATTATTGGGATTCCTGGCACCATAGATAACGATATCAATGGCACAGATCAAACGATAGGCTTTTGGACTGCAATTGATACAGCCCTTGATTCAATTGATAAAATTCGCGATACCGCCGATGCGTTTGAGCGCATTTTTGTAGTGGAAGTCATGGGACGCGATTGTGGTTTTATTGCAATGGAATCTGGCATTGCCTGCGGTGCAGAGCAAATAATTTGCCATGAGTTAATTGAAGACGAAGAAACGTATTTAGCACAACTTTATAACGCAATTTTGCACGCGGTAACATGGCGTCAAACTCAAAGCTACGTTATTGTAATTGCAGAGCATTCGTTATCAATCTGCAGTGCAGAGCTGGCTAAACGCATTGCCGATTTTACCGGTGTGGACACCAAAAGTGCTATTTTAGGCTACATTCAACGCGGTGGCGCACCAGTTGCCATGGATCGCGTGCTTGCAACCCAGCTTGGGATCAGCGCAGTGAAAGCGGTATGCGAAGGTAAAACGGGATTAATGATTGGCATGAAAAACAATGAAATGGTCGAAATTCCATTTGCGCAAACAGGTCTTAAAAATACACATAATCAAGACCTGATCAAGCGATTAAAACATTTTAATTTTGATTTAACTGATTAACTCGCTAAAGCCGATTTTACTTTATCACGGTAACTTCGGCTCACTTTTAGCTCTTGTCCATTGGCTAATACTAATTGGTATTCACCACTAACTTGTGTTACCAATTTATTAATTTGTTTAGTATTAACAATTGCACTGCGATGAACTCGAACGAACAAATTAGGGTCTAGCTCTTGCTCAAGCTCTTTCATCGTTTTTCGTAAAATATGCGTTTTACCGTCAGAGCAATGCAAACACATGTAATCACCCGCAGCATCAACCCACTGAATAGAAGCCGCCTGAACACGAATAATTTCGCCCTGCTCTTTAACTGCAATTGATTCAGGATAACGTTTATCTTCTAACTTAACACCTGATGCCAATTTCTTTAAAATATCTTCACAGTCATTGCCTGTGATCCCTGCGACAAAACTTGCTAATTTTCGTTTATGAACCTGATCTTGTTGTGTTTTGATATGAGAGTGCACTTTTTCTACCGCCTGTTTTAATCGATTTTCATCAACGGGTTTAAGTATGTAATCCAAGGCATGCACTTCGAAAGCTTTCACCGCATACTGATCAAACGCTGTTACAAACACAATTGCAGGGAGGATCATGTCAAACGTTAATAGTTGTTGCACCACTTCGAAGCCATTTATTCCTGGCATTTGAATATCTAAAAAAATGAGATCTACTTTTTGACTACGACATACATCTAATGCTTCTGCACCATTTTTACACAGTGCCACTATCTCAAGTTCTGGATAGTCACTTAAACGTACCGCTAAACCTTTACGGGCTAAAGGCTCGTCATCAACAATAATTGTTTTGATATTAAACATCTTTTTTTGCCCTTTCATAAGGTACACGGATATTTATTTTTAAACCTGTGGGTTCGTTTTTCGATAATACAAACGAATAGTTATTATCATATAAAGTTTTTAATCTGTCTTTGGTATTAGCTAAACCAACACCAGAAAGTTTAATTAAATCACCCTCATGTAAATCTGCACCTGGTCCGTTATCTGTTACTTCTAATAACAGTTCATTAGCAAAAACCTGTGCTTTAATGGTTATTGTGCCGCCTTGCTCTAAAGTTGCAATCGCATATTTAATTGAGTTTTCAATTAAGGGCTGCAAAATAAGGCTAGGTACAAGTGCTTTATTTGCATCGGGGCTGATATCAACAAGTACAGTTAATCTATCTTCAAAGCGCACTTTTTCGATTTCTAGATACAGCATTAATGCATGGATCTCTTGCTCAAGAGGCACTTTTTTAATCGGATCGGTATTTAAGGTATAACGTAAAAAATCACTTAAACGGCTCACCATGGTATTGGCATTTTTATTTTCTTCCACCAAGACTAGGGTTGAAATAGCGTTTAATGTATTAAATAGAAAATGTGGATTGAGCTGATAACGCAGCATTTTAAGTTGTGCTTCATGTGCCATAGTATTTGCTTTTAATGCCTTTTGCTTTTCACTTTGCAATAATTGGTAGTATTTAACGCCAAAATACAAACCGCTCCAGCACAATACGATGTAAACAGCATCTAAGCCTTGTTGAAAGTAATAAAACCATTCAGATGGGCGATAACCATGACGATAAATTTCCCATAAATTAAATTTTTGCACCACTGACCATAAGGTTCCAACCAAATAAGAGGCACCAAACACCACACCAACTAAAATCAGCGGTTTTGCATTCCAAATTTTACGGTACAGATAACGCAATGGAATAGTCATTAAACAACCGGCATAGGCGTTTAAAATAATAACGAAAATGTAGATATCACGCATTTCAAAAACTTTTGAACCAATATAATTGACAAGCGCATAGCCTATCCAACCAGCTATTTGCAGGATCCAAAAGAACTTATGTCTGTTTTCTACTAATTGTTGCCAGTTCAAAATAGGTTAGATATCTGTTTGTAATTTTTAAACATTATAAAATGCTCGCTCAAGAGTGCACTGTTAACTATCCTGCTTTTGTTACGCCTTAACGCAAATGAAAAAGGCGCCGTAGCGCCTTTTGTCTTTATTGATTAACCAAGCTTATCGGATGCAACTTTATAAGTTGGATCTTCTATTACGTTAAATTCAACTAAACCCGATGCCTTTTCAAGTAGTTGAATACAATCGTTACTTAAGTGCTTCAAATGGAGTTTCTTTCCTGCTTTGGTATAACGCTCAGCAAGTGTATCAATCGCATCAATCGCGCTATGATCGGCCACTCTGCTATGTTTAAACTCAATAATAATATCTTTAGGATCATTTTGAATATCAAACAAATCTAAAAAGTTTTTTACCGAGCCAAAAAATAAAGGACCGTGTAACTCATATACTTTAGACCCTTGTGCATCAATATATGCTGAAACATAAATATGTTTAGCATGCTCCCAAGCAAACACTAATGCAGAAACAATAACACCCACACATACTGCAATTGCTAGGTCGGTTAGTACCGTAACACCAGAAACTAATACAATCACAAAGGCATCACTTTTTGGTACTTTATTCATGATCCTTAAACTTGACCATTCAAACGTGCCCAAGACCACCATAAACATCACACCAACAAGCGCAGCGAGCGGTATCATTTCAATTAAACTTGATGTGAATAAAATAAACACCAATAGCATTAATGCAGCGGTGATCCCCGAAAGTCGGCTTCGACCACCTGAATTGATGTTAATCATCGATTGACCAATCATGGCACAGCCACCCATGGCACCAAAGACACCACATGTCATATTCGCTGCACCTTGACCAATACATTCTTTATTACCATTGCCGCGCGTTTGGGTAATTTCATCAATTAAGGTTAAGGTTAATAATGACTCGATTAAACCAATTGCCGCTAAAATAAGTGCATATGGGAAAATAATTTGTAACGTTTCTAAATTAAACGGCACACTTGGGATATGAAAACTCGGTAAACCAGCGGCAAGTGTTGCAGAGGCATCACCGGTCATACTACGTAAAAAATCAACAACATTGCGGGTATCTAAGTCAAAGCCGACCACAATGCCTGTTACAACCACTATTGCTGCAAGCGATGATGGAATAGCGGTAGTAAGTTTAGGTAAAAAATGAATAATTGCCATGGTCAGAGCCACGAGACCAAGCATGATATAAAGCGCACTGCCCTGCATCCATTGCATTACACCTGTGTCATCTGGCACTTTAAATTGGCCTAATTGCGCTAAGAAAATCACTATCGCTAAGCCATTTACAAATCCAAGCATAACCGGATACGGCACCATACGAATAAATTTACCCAGTTTAAATACACCGGCTAATATTTGCAGCAAACCCATTAACAAAACGGTGGCAAATAAATACTCAACACCGTGATCTAATACTAAGCTCACCATTACAACAGCAAGTGCACCTGTTGCACCTGAGATCATCCCAGGACGACCGCCAAAAATAGCGGTGATCAAACCAACGATAAACGCGGCGTACAACCCTACCAAAGGGTCTACATGTGCAACAAAGGCAAATGCGACAGCTTCTGGCACCAGGGCCAGCGCTACGGTCAATCCCGACAGCACATCATTTTTGGCCGATTTAGGCGCACGACTCAACAAATTAAACATTCTTTATCCCGTTTATGTTGATACAAAGAAAAATGGTTGCGAATTTTAGCAAAAAAACCACCTTGCGACAAATTCATCATTATTTGATTTAAATAAAAAAACACTGACTATTACAAGAATAATCAGTGTTTTAATTTTTAATAATTAAAGCGGTAATGCGGTACTACGTTTAACACATGTCATCGTTACGTTTGAATGTACTTCTTGTACGTATTCTAAGCACAGTAGTTTGTCGCGAACAAACAACTCATAGCCTTCAATACCTTTAGAAATAATGCGCAACATAAAGTCCATAGTACCCGCCATAGAGTAGCACTCGGTTACTTCATCATAACTCATGATCAATTTCTCAAACTGAGCGAGCTGATCACGCCCATGGCTTGATAAACGGACATGTGCGTAAACCAGCATGTCAAAACCTAACAACTTAGCATCTAAGATAGCTACTTTATTAGTGATATAGCCTTCTTGCTCAAGACGTGCAATACGACGCCAACAAGGTGACTGCGAAAGGCCAACTTTATCGGCTATTTCTGCCGTAGATAAACTGGCATCTTTTTGTAAAAGAGCCAATATTTGACGATCAACTTGATTCAATGACATTATTAATTCTTAATTTAATCAATAGTGAGCAAAATTATACATTCAATTTTTAACTAAGTCTGTGCTTGATAAAAAATATTTAACCAAAACGACCGCTTAAAAACGGATTATGACGTTTCTCATCACCAATTGTCGTGATCGGTCCATGGCCAGGATAGACAACATAACCATCAGGTAAATCAAAAAGCTGCTGCTTGATTGAACTAACCAATTGCGCCTGATTTCCTTTTGGAAAATCAGTACGACCGATTGACCCCTTGAATAAAACATCACCCGCAATGACGAATTTATCTTGATGGCTTATTAATACAACATGTCCAGGGGTATGTCCTGGGCAATGGCGAACTTCAAGTTCTTGCTCGCCAAAGTGAACTCTCTGTTGATGTACAAGCCAACTAGTTGGTAAAAATGGCTCGGCTGCATTAAATCCAAACATTTGCGCTTGTTGAGGTAAAGCATCAAGCCAAAATTGATCATCATGATGCGGCCCGATAATATCAACCTGAAAATATTCGGCTAATTCTTTGGCTGCTCCTACATGATCTAAATGCCCATGAGTTAAAATAATTTTAACCACTTTACAACCCTGTTTTGTGGTTAAAGCAATTAATTGTTGAGGATCTCCCCCTGGGTCAATCATTACTGCTTGAGCGCTTTGCTCACAGATTAATAAACTACAATTTTGGGCAAAAGCCGTTACCGGCTCAATAATCACATGCATAAGTTAACGCTCGATCAAAATAGGATATTGCAAATAAGCTTGGTCGTAATAAGGGGTTTGTTTATAAAGCCATGCAGCTCTGGCATCAGCACTGTTGGCAAATGCAGGATCGGCGAGTTTTGCATCAAACTCAGCTTTAACTTTACTATTTTGCGCTAACATCACTTTTGCATAAGGCTCTAATGCATAATTTTCAACATACTCAGTACGTTGAAAAATCGTATTAAAAAATCCCCATTGAAATAACGAATCTTGCGCTTGGGGATGCAGTAAATGTACTGCCAATTTTCCAAGCGGTTGGGACGTTGGCACTTTATACCATGAAATCGATTTATCTGGTGATGCTGCACGCACGTCAAAAGAGGCTGATACTCGCATGCGCCCTTCAAAGGGTAATGCTGCAAACTTAAATTCATTCACAGCCCATTGCTCTAGATTTGACAGCTCAGCTTCAGATGCTGTTTGATATTCAATTCCTTGCAGAGAGAGACTCTGGAGTACTTCGGGATACTGAGCGGGGACATAAAATGCTTTAGGTACATCAACAACCACTTTTTTATCTTTTTGCCAGTAAATTGGTAATTTGTTGAACTGCTGTTTTTTGCCTGTATAACGAACTTCTTTATGTCCTGTTAGTTCACTGTCAAAATGCTCATAACTTATCCCTGCAAAATCAATATGATCAGGCTCTTTGCTATATCCACGCTCAACTACTAACTGGGATGGTAAATTTTGCTGCTCAAACTTTACAGCGGCTATGAGTTTATCTTTTTGCTCTGCAAGCGTATTAATAACCGCCTCTAAAAACACATAAGTACCTAACACTCTTTGTTTGTAAGGTTTTAAAGAATGATTCTCTACTAATATAGTCGGTAAATTTCGTAAATCTCCCCAAGCATTTGAATACCTGGGCGTTGCAACCCACCCTGCTAACCCCTGTTTTAAGTCTCGAGGATCCATTAAAAACACAAAATCGCCTGGTAAATGTCCCATTGCATGAAGCTGGCTATCAATTTTAGGTCGAAAATCATTTGCTAATACCGTTGAAATTTTCGGTGATTCACTGGCAAAAGTAGGCATAAAACCATACGTCACATCGTATTGATAATCAGCGCCATCAGTCACATGAATATCGAGATAAAGTTGCGGATTATATTGATTCACAACTTTAACAAGTGCACGGATCTCCGGCGTATCAAGCTTAGTATAATCGCGATTTAAATTTAAATTTTTAGCATTGGTTCTAAAGCCCATCTCAACGGGACCACGCTGATTAATACGATTAAATTCAGAACTGCGTTCATGGCCATCCACATTCAAAATTGGGATAAATAAGATATTTACTTTATCGAGCAAGGCTTTTTTGTCACCCACAGCGATGTCTCGCAGCAACATAAAACCCGCATCTTTTCCATCAATTTCACCGCTATGGATCCCTGCTTGAATCAACAAAGTCGGTTTTTTGTCATTCAATTGATGTTTATCTTTGCTCGCAGTGACTTTAAGCATTTTAATTGCGCGCTTTTGATCGCTATAACCAATTATCTCAAGGGCAAAAATATCAGGGTTAACAGATACTAATTTATCAACATATTCCATCGTCATTTGGTAGTTAGGTGAAGCTAAGCCGCCACTTAGTTCAAATTCAGTGATTAAAGGCCCTTGTTGCTGCATTAACAGCTCACTTTTACCATGCCACACTTCTTGGATAGGAAGATGAAAGTCACTTGCAAGTGCCGCAGCCATTAAGATGGGAGTTAACATGATTAATTCTCTATTTTGTTATTGTATTTTGTGCTTTTAATCGACGAAGTGATTGATTAAATAACTGCATTGAATGGGCGCATGCGGCGTATTTTTGGCTGCACACTAAGTAAACCGGTTGCGACGTGAGATAATTAACCTCTTGAAATACAAATTGTGCCATCTCATCTGAGAACCAATCTTTTATCAAACTTTGCGCAACCGAGGGTTCAACTAATAACACATCACTTTGGCCATTTAATAGCTGTTTTATCCCTTGATAATCAGATTGGGATTCAACTAGCTTTAGCTCGGTTTTATAGTGGTCAAAAACCGAGCCATAGCTGTAACCATGGGTTAAACCGACTTTGTATTTGCGCAGTTGATCTATACGGTCAAATTGAATTTTTTTATCTTTTAAAAATAAAAGTTGTGTCGTTAAGTAGCTAAGAGGTTCTGAATAAATCCAGTCATTCTCAGTTTGTTCTGATTTATACCACATAAAGGTAAAACCATTTCCAGCTGAAATTTTTAGTTGGGTCTCTGGCCAACTCATAAATTCAAATACAGGCTTAATTTTGTGCTCTGAAAATACTTGTTGCACTATTTTACCAAGTGAGCCTTTGTCGTTGCGCCTTGCATCAAGATAAGGGGGATAATTATCAATGCTGATCACCACCGTTTTTTCTTCTGCAACGGCATGCTGAGCATTAAACCCTATTAAAAATAAAATATATAATAGGCTAAGACTTTTTTTTATCATGATCACTCAATTTACTAGACTAACAACTGATTCTATTAAGCCTAACAAAATTTATGATAAGCTCAAACCTAACAGAGATAGAATTATAATTAATTTGTTGAAATACTGATGAAAAAATCAATTTTAATTACAGGTTGTTCTAGTGGAATTGGCTTTTATTGTGCCAAAGAGTTACATCAACTAGGCTATTTAGTCATAGCCAGTTGTCGAAAAGAAGAAGATGTTACACGGTTACAAGCATTGGGATTGCATTGCGTGAAACTTGATTTAGCTGACAGCAAAAGTATCTCTCAGGGGCTTAGTCATGCACTTGAAATTTCAGGTGGAAAGCTCGATTATCTTTTTAATAATGGTGCTTATGGTCAGCCTGGAGCTGTAGAAGATTTGCCTACTGATGCCTTGCGCCTACAATTTGAAGCAAACTTATTTGGCTGGCATGACTTAACCACTCAAGTCATTAAAATTATGCGTAAACAAACAAGTGGCCGCATTATTCAAAACTCTTCAGTGCTAGGGTTAGTTACCCTGCCGTATCGAGGTGCTTATAACGCAAGTAAATTTGCATTAGAAGGATTAACCGATACTTTAAGACTTGAGCTTTGCAATACCAATATTAAAATTTGTTTAATAGAGCCTGGACCAATTGCATCTAAATTTAGAGAAAATGCACTAACGGCATTTTTGACACATATCGATATTGAAAATAGTGCCCACAAAGACAATTACTTAGCCCAGCAGCAACGCCTTAATAGCAGGAACAAACCACAACCTTTTACTTTAGGTCCCGACGCTGTATTAAAAGTATTGCGTCATGCAATGGAAAGTAAGAATCCTAAAGCACGGTACTATGTTACTTTTCCAACCTATTTATTTGGTTTTTTAAAGCGTATTTTGTCAACTCGGTTATTAGATAAAGTGCTGAACAGAGCAAAATAACCTAAATTCTAAACCTACCTTAGGCTAAATTGAAAAACAAAAAAGGGAACCTAAGTTCCCTTTTAACGTTTGCTTTTAATCAAAAAGCTTACGCTGCAATGCCTTCTTTTGCTTTAGCAACTAATGCTGCGAAAGCTACTTGGTCATATACTGCGATATCTGCAAGGATCTTACGATCGATTTCTACAGAAGTCTTTTTCAAACCGTTAATGAAACGGCTGTAAGATAGACCATTTTGACGCGAAGCAGCATTGATACGAGCGATCCATAATTGACGGAAAGTACGTTTCTTTGCGCGACGGTCACGATAAGCATATTGACCTGCTTTTGTAACCGCTTGGAATGCTACGCGGTAAACACGTGAACGTGCTCCGTAGTAACCTTTAGCTTGCTTTAAAACTTTTTTGTGACGTGCACGTGCGACAACACCGCGTTTAACTCTTGCCATGATTAAAAACCTCTATTATGCGAATGGTAACATACGTGAAACAAGACCAATATCGTTCTTATGAACCATAGTCTTAGAACGCAAGGCTAACTTACGCTTAGAAGATTTCTTAGTCAGGATATGACGAAGATGCGATTGTTTACGCTTAAAACCGCCTGAAGCAGTTTTCTTGAAACGCTTTGCAGCGCCACGGTGGCTTTTTAATTTATAGGCCATTGCAATAACTCCATTGAATATTGCATTAATATTAAGTAAGTAGGCGGACAATTTTCATTGACACTTTATTGGCCTAGCTTACTACCAAGTCCGGCGAGTGCGATAACACACTACTTAATGCCGGTTAAAGCTAGGTGAATGACTTAAAGCCAATGCTTGGTTACCTAACTCTAAATTCTTTACTGACTTATTTTTTCGCAATCGGAGCTAACATCATCACCATTTGGCGACCTTCAACTCGACTTGGGAAAGATTCTAAAGATGAAACATCTTCTAAATCAGTTTTAATTCGGTTTAAAAGAGTAATACCGATTTCTTGGTGCGCCATTTCGCGACCACGAAATCTTACGGTGATTTTGGCTTTGTCGCCAGCTTCTAAGAATTTACGTAAGCTACGTAATTTCACGTTGTAATCACCATCATCAGTTCCAGGTCGGAATTTAATTTCCTTAATTTGGATCTGCTTTTGTTTCTTCTTTTGCTCTTTTTGTTCTTTGCTCTTTTCGAAAAGGAACTTGCCGTAGTCCATCAACTTACAAACTGGTGGTTCAGCATTTGGGCTAATTTCTACTAAATCAACGCCTGCTTCTTCAGCCATGGCTTGTGCTTCACGAAGTAAAACAATACCTGCTTGCTCACCTTCGATACCAATCAGTCTGACTTCTTTACAAGTGATCTCGTCATTGATCCGATTCTGATTTTTTTGAGCCGTTTGTGGACCCTTTTTTCCGCCTCTAATGATGCGTTCCTCCAAAAGATACTAAATTAAAATAAAGCGCGCTATTGTACATAAATCGCGCGCTTTACACTATTAAATTCTATTTTTAATTTCATCAGACAATTTAGCGATGAAATCATCAACTTTAAATTTTCCTAAGTCATCACCAGTACGTGTACGAACGGCAACTTCTTCTTGTTCTACTTCTTTATCGCCAACAACTAATAAGTAAGGAATACGCTTTAAAGTATGCTCCCTGATTTTAAAGCCAATCTTCTCATTTCTCAAGTCAGCACAGGCTCTAAATCCAAGTTTATTTAACTTTTCGACAATATTATGACAATAATCGGCTTGTTTATCGGTAATATTCATTACCACAACTTGTTTTGGCGCTAACCATGTTGGAAATAAGCCTGCATACTCTTCGGTCAAAATACCAATGAAACGTTCAATTGAACCTAAGATAGCACGATGGATCATCACTGGTGTACGGCGTTCATTATTTTCAGCAACGTAAGTTGCACCTAAACGCCCTGGTAAAGCGAAATCTAGCTGAACTGTACCACATTGCCATGCACGATCTAAACAATCGTATAACGTGAACTCAATTTTCGGACCATAAAATGCACCTTCACCTGGTAAATAATCAAACTCAATACCATTGTGTGTAAGCGCCTCTGCTAGTGCTTTTTCTGATTGATCCCACGTTGCATCATCACCAATACGGTTTTCTGGACGTGTCGATAACTTCACAACGATTTTTTCAAATCCAAATGTTTCATAGGTATCGTAAACCATTTTGATACAGGCTGACACTTCATCCATCACCTGCTCTTCTGTACAGAAAATATGAGCATCGTCCTGAGTAAAGCCACGAACGCGCATTAAACCATGTAACGCACCTGATGGTTCATTACGATGACAACAACCGAACTCAGCCATACGCAATGGTAAATCACGATACGACTTTAAGCCTTGATTGAAGATTTGAACATGACCTGGGCAGTTCATTGGCTTGATTGCATATTCGCGCTTTTCAGACACAGTAGTAAACATCGCATCAGCGTATTTATCCCAGTGACCTGATTTTTCCCATAATGAACGGTCCATCATTAATGGGCCTTTTACTTCTTCGTATTTATATTCACGTAACTTCTCACGGACGAAGTCTTCAAGTTCGCGATAAATGCTCCAACCGTCATTGTGCCAAAACACCATGCCTGGCGCTTCTTCCTGCCAGTGCCATAAATCAAGGGCTTTACCAATTTTACGATGATCACGTTTTTCGGCTTCTTCAAGGCGCTTTAAATAAGCAGCAAGTTGTTTTTTATCTGCCCAAGCGGTGCCATAAACACGTTGCAGCATTTTGTTTTCTGAATCACCACGCCAATAAGCGCCTGCAACCTTCATTATTTTGAAGTGTTCACAGAACTTCATATTTGGCACATGAGGGCCACGACACATGTCGACATATTCTTCATGATGATATAAACCAGGAGTATCATCTCGACTGATGTTTTCATCTAAGATTTCAATTTTATATTGTTCGCCACGCGCTGCAAAAACATCGCGAGCTTCTTGCCAGGTCACTACCTTTTTTACAACATCATAATGGGTTTTAGCAAGTTTAAGCATTTGTTTTTCAAGCGCTTCTAAATCATCTTGCGTTAACGAATGTTCCATATCAATGTCATAGTAAAAACCATTATCAATTGTTGGTCCAATCGCCATTTTCACATCTGGATAAAGCTGTTTAATTGCATGACCTAACAAATGCGCACATGAGTGACGAATAATTTCTAATCCATCATCATCTTTGGCGGTAATAATTTCTAAGCGGCTATCTTCTGTAATCAATTGACACGCATCAACGCGTACGCCATTGATCCGCCCTGCAATCGTTGCTTTAGCAAGACCAGGACCAATGTCTAAAGCAACATCCATCACTGACACAGCATGTTCAAATTGACGTTGACTACCGTCTGGAAGAGTAATAACTGGCATGTTTTTTCCTTTCTACAGTGGTGATCCCTACAATGCATCACGTGTAGTTAATAATTTATAAAAAAGAGATACAACGCATAAAACACTTTTACGAGTAAGCATTTGGCTGCATGGGTAGTTTCAAAAAAACTACAAGGTAGCATTTTGTCTGTTTTACCTCGTAATTACAAGGATTAATCCCTCGATAAAAGTATGACAATTTTGACATATTGCTATTCGTTTCCATACTTTGGTATCCAATCAAAAAAGTAATGCTAATGACTCCACCTTCTTCCTTGCAATCATCGTTACGCATAGCAAGCTTAAACTTGTACAACTTTGCCAAACCACCTTTTAGCTTTTACCATCCCGATGAGCATTATTCAGCCCAACAATGGCAAGAAAAGTGTCTCTGGCTGTCATCACAGTTAAAACACGTTCAGCCAGCTATTATTGGTTTTCAAGAAGTATTTAGCCCTGATGAGCTAGCGCGTATTTGTCAGTCTTGTGGTTTACCTTTTTTTTCAACTGTGAGTAATCCAGTACTTGCAGAAGATGACCCTTTTTTATTTATTAAACCTGTGGTCGCATTGGCATCTCTTTATCCAATCGAAACCATTACAGTATTAAAGCCTGATACTCAGTTATTAGCGGCTTTTAATTTACCGATTGATTTTCAATTTAATCGTGAACCGATTAAAGCTAAAATCTTAATTCCTGTACTTGGCGCAGCTACTTTTTATATCGTACATTTAAAATCAAAACGTCCAACATCATTATCAAGCTATACCGACGTCGCCTTTAAAGAGCAGCCAATCGCAAGTGCCTTGCTCAATGCAACGCTTGGGCGTTATCACAGCGACATGCAGCGGAGCCTTGAATTAGCCCTTATCTATCAAGATGTAATCAAAAGCCAGACCGAAGGTGAGCACTGTACTTTAATCATGGGAGATTTTAATGACCAAATCACTAGTGATGGTTTAGGTTTTATCTTCAATCAAGTTATCAGTGATGGTTTAGCCCAAACTCCATCGTTTGGTGTAACTGATTCCTATCAAGGGAGTGAGCAGCATCGCGCAGGGACACATTATTATCAAAATCAAGGAAAAGTACTTGATTACATTTTGCTTTCAACGCCTTTACTTTTACCTCAATCCCCTTTTTCTGTTGAGTTTAATGCTATTGACCAACACATACTCAATACATCAGGTTTGGAGCAAAAACTAAGCAGTGATCACGCTTTTATTTATATCGATATTACTAAAAAATAAAAACTTCACTACAGCGTAAACTTTTCGATGATATAATAAAAAAAATTTTTAGTTTACCGGAACAGATAATGAGAACATGTGGTGTTGAGATTAAGGGAAGTGAAGTTCTTTTATGTTTATTAAGCAAAGAAGAGGACGTGTTTGATATTCGAGATATCCGTCAAACTCGCTTTACCTTATCTAATTCTAACGATGCTGAACAGCTACATAAATTCCAATTTGATTTCAAAAAATTACTTGAAGATTATCAAATAGATACAGTTGCAATCAAGCAGCGCCCGCACACAGGAAAATTTTCTGGCAGTGCTGTTGGTTTTAAAATGGAAGCTGCAATACAGCTCATCAATAACGTTCGTGTAGTCTTGCTTTCAGCCAATGATATTAAAGAGCAATTAAAACGTAACCCTCTACCAATTGATTTTGAATCAACAGGCTTAAAAAAGTTTCAAGAGCACGCTTTTATATCTGCTTATGTTGAAATTATGGAACAAACCTATCCTCGTCCAAAAAATGAAATCTAATCATTGAGTTAAATCAAACTAAAAAGGCCTTAACGGCCTTTTTTAATCCCTTTATCTTATTCACTAGCCCGCTCATTGTGAACATTGCTGCCTGATGAGCTAGATTTTGCTGTATTGCGGTTAAATTAAGGATATAAAAAAACCGCTTAAGCATGTGAACTTAAGCGGTTGTTGACGTAACTAGTTTTTACTTAGTGTACGCGCGTGGCATCGCTGATTGTTTGATATAACGCTCAGCAAGTTTATCTTGACGAGATTCGGTGGTGTATTCTTTACCACCAATCCACATTTGGTCTACTTTTGAACTTAACTCAAATGGGTCTGCGCTCCAAAGTACTAAATCAGCGGCTTTTCCAACTGCAACTTCACCAGCATTGATACCAAAGACTTCTGCAACATTAGCAGTAATTGCTTTTAAAGCACCTTGTGCCGACATGCCATTGGCGACTGCGATGCCTGTATCATAACGAAGTTGATACATGTTATGACTTGCATCTCCGCCTATCGTTAACAATACCTTAGCACCCGCTTTTTCAAGTTCACCCGCTGTGGTTAACGATGAATGAAGTGAATCAAAGCTACCTGGTAAATTAGCAACAACACTTAATACCACTGGCACTTTAGCATCAACTAATTGCTGTTTAATTAAGGTTGCATCATGTGCTCCGACGAAAACCATATTAACGTTAAATTGTTGTTTAACTTTAATCAGTTCAAGCATATCCGCAGCTCTTGATACATAAACAACTAAAGGTTTTTCACCTTTAAGCACGGCTGTGAGTAGTTTTTCAGATTTAGATGGCTCTTTATCTTCTTTGTCAGCTTTGTCGTCTTTTTTTGTTTTCTTGCTGGCTTTCTCTGCTTTTGCTAACTTTTTAACTTGGCCATCTAGGGTATCAATTAAAGTTTGCAGGGAATATGCACGTGAACCACTGCTACGTTCACCTAAGCTAACCACAACAGCAGCTTCTTTAGTTAAAACGCTATCAAACTCACCGCTTAAATCAACAACAAAACCAAGACCTGCAAAAATATCCTCTCCGCCCGTTGGGATAACTAAATCACGGGTGATCCCACCTTTACGTGCATAAGCAATAAGTGAACTACGTGGATTGTATGCAAGGCTGGCATCAAATGTGATGTCTGCTTTTTTATCACCTGCATCACGTGATGCAGCAACCGCACCTACTTCAACTAAACCAAGTTGATTCATTGTACTGATGATACCTGGACTTAAAATACGCCCATTAGCATCAATAACTTGTGTTGCATTGTGAGATTCTGGATTAATTGCAATAATTTTACCTTCATCCATCACCACGGTTGCATTCTTTAAAATGCCTTGCTCATTGGCGGTGTAAACTGTTGCATTGGTAATCGCAATGGGTGCAGCATAAGCTGAAAAACCCGTTAATAAAGCAGCCGCAAGCATCGATTTTTTAAATACTTTCATCATTATATCTCCTTAGCGTTGCCCTAACATGAAATCACTTTTTGCTTGATATTTGTCATCGAAACGATCAAATACTTTTGCACCGTCAACAAATACTTGCTCAGCATGGGCGTAAACACTGAATGGGCTTTGATTCCAAATAACAACATCGGCTTGTTTACCTGGCTCTAGCGTACCTGTTTTATCTAAAATACCTAATGACTTAGCAGGGTTCGCTGTAATCCATTTAATGGCATCTTGTTCTTTAATCGCAAAACCTTTGTTATTTCCGCTCGCCATCGCTTTGCCTGCTTCTTGGTTTAAGCGTTGAATAGTGGTATCTGAGTCTGAGTGCACAATGGCACATGAATTTTTAACCGCATCAACAATAGCAATGTTTTCATGCACCATGTCGTAGGCTTCCATTTTAAAGCCCCACCAGTCTGGCCAAAGCGCAGCACAGTTTTTGTTTTCAGCAAGCATATCGGCAATTTTGTATGCTTCAATACCATGATGGAATGTACCGGCGTGATAACCAAACTCTTTAGATAAATCAATCATCATTGCCATTTCTTCAGCTTTATAACAATGATTGTGGATCATCACTTCGCCATCTAATACGCCTTTTAGCGTATCAAGCATTAAATCTCGCTCTGGTGCTTGTGGGTTTTTACCAGCGGCGTAATCACGCTCGTATTTTTCCCAAGCACGTTTGTATTCTGTCGCTTCAATAAAGGCGTGACGATAACCTGCCATGTTACCCATACGTGTTGATGGCGCTTCTTTACGGCTACCATAAACACGTTTTGGATTTTCACCACACGCCATTTTTAAGCCATACGGCGCATCAGGAAATTTCATTGCTTGCATGGTATGTGCAGGCACATTTTTAAGCGTCACACCGCGGCCACCAATTAAATTAGCAGAACCTGGGAGAATTTGTAGCGTAGTGATCCCACCGGCACGTGCAGTATTAAAGCCTGGGTCTTGTGGCCATACTGAGTGTTCAACCCATACTTCGGCTGTCACAGGATTAGTCATTTCGTTGCCATCTTGATGAGACTCAACTCCTGGATTTGGATAAGCGCCAAGATGTGAATGAACATCGATAATGCCTGGTGTTACCCATTTACCTTTGGCATCAATAACGGTGGCACCTTCAGCCGTTAAATCTTTACCGACTTTACTAATTTTTCCATCAACAACAAGTACATCAGCGTCATCTAAACGCTCACCTGTTCCAGTTAGAACGGTGGCATTTTGAATTAAAGTCGTTGAACTTGGTAATACTTTGTAAGTGCTTGGGTATGGGTTTTTAGCGATTGAAACTTTAGGATCTTGAGGACCTGACTCATTACAGCCAACAAGTGCTGCACTAAGTGCAATCATCATTACCGATGGGGCAAAATGTCGCATTGTTATTGTTCTCCTTTTTATAGTTAAAAACACTTTAGCGAACTATTTTTAAGATTGCGATGCTTTGGCGGCAAAATCACAAAGAATAAAGCTGAAAATTTAACTTTTATTTAATTTATTAAATTTGCCAGCAAAACTGAGGGTTACTGGAGTCACTTTGGTAACAAGCGAGCTTAATTAATGCACCATGCCCTATTTCAATCGGTAAATATTTAGCACCGATTTGGGCCTGATTAAAACCAAGTAAATGTGTTAAAAAGTGACGAATAACACCTCCATGAGTCACCACTAAAACACGTTGTTCTTTATAGCGTTTGGCGATTAACTCAATTACATTTTCAACTCTTGTTGCAAAATCTGCCATGCTTTCACCATTGGGAATAGTGTGAGAATAAGGGTCTGAAAAATAACGCTCTGCAGCACTGTTTGGTTCAGCGAATAACGCTTCATAAGTGAGGCCATCCCAATCACCAAAGTCTATTTCAGCTAAATCGGTTGTGATTTTTATCGGTAATTGCTGTAAATGAGCATATTCAGTGGCAAACTCCGCGCAACGTAACAATGGTGAGCTAATAACACGGTCAAATTGCATGTTTATTAAAGCATGGTGCATTTGCTGCCAACCTTTTGACGTTAAAGGTTCATCGGTTTTACCCCGTAGTTTTTTACCTCCTTGTACCTCACCATGGCGTAACAAAAAGATCTGGCTCATACTTTTCCCTTTAACAATAACGGTAAACCTGCCATTACCGCACTCACCTGCTCGCACTGCTCGGCTATCGCTTGATTGAGCCAGCCTTGCTGATCACAAAATTGCCGCGCCAACGCATTTTCTGGCGTAATTGAAAAACCAACTTCATTACTCACTAATACAACATCTGCTTGAGTGTTCTTTAAAGCCCCTAAAAAATCGCTTTTTACTTGTTGAAATGAATTGTTGACATATTCGGATTCACTTAAAACAATAGCTTCTAAACCTTTGTATTCTCGTGATAAATAATATAACCAGTTGTTTAACCACAGCGTCATACAATCAATTAAAATAAGGTGTTGTTGATAGTTTGGGTTAAGTAAAATAGGTTCAAGCTTCAGTGGGGCTTCAATGGTTGGCCAGGTTGAAGGTCGATGAGCTTGATGATGGGCAATCCGCGCTTGCATTTCTGCATCAATTGGCTCTGCCGTGGCAAGATAAAGCACGGGTTTGCTCGATAACGAGGCTAAACACTCTGCATATCGACTTTTGCCAGAGCGTACGCCGCCTATAATTAAATGCTTCAAACCACACTCCTAAATTTTTGGTAAGCATAACAAAGCTGCAGATAAAACAAAGTCTTAGTTATTAATTTGCTACTCGTTTTAGTGTTAAAACTGGTAACAAAGCAGCGTTTTACTTACAATAGCCCATCTTTAATATGAGCCGTCATCATGCAAACCTTTCAAGACATTATTAATCATAAAACCAAGCCTTTAGGTTCTTTGGGTAAATTAGAGCAGCTTGCATTGCAATTGGCTACCATCCAAAGCTCTGAAAAAATAGCCATTACCCAGCCTCAAATGCTCGTTTTTGCCGGTGATCATGGTATTGCAGCACATAATATCAGCATTGCACCTAGTGCTGTTACAACGCTGATGGTAAATAATTTTTTAAATGGGGGGGCTGCCATTAATTGTTTTGCCCGTACTTTAGGTTGGCAACTTAAGGTGATTGACTGTGGTATTTTAACCGATATCACCCACCCTTCATTAATCAAAAGCCGTTTAGGTCAGTGCACTGGTGACATTAGCAAAGCGCCTGCAATGGATAAGCTACAGCTCGACCAAGCATTTTCATTTTGTGATGATTTTATCGCTCAACTTGCCAGACAAGGCACTAACCTATTAGGATTTGGCGAAATGGGCATTGGCAATACTTCGCCAGCCGCGGCATTGTGCGCAGCACTTTTGAAACTGCCAGCCTCACAGACGATTGGCGCTGGCACTGGCATTAATTCAAGCCAACTTGAAGCCAAACTTAAACTAATAGAGTGCGCCCTTGCCCGCCTAACGAATCTTGCAGACCTGACACCAGAGCAACTGTTACTTGAACTTGGTGGCTTTGAAATTTCGCATTTGGTGGCTGCCATTTTGGCGGGGTTTAAACATAATATGATTCTGCTGATTGATGGCTTTATTGTCACCGCAGCGGCATTGATTGCGATAAAAATTAATCCAAAATGCCAAGAAAACATGGTCTTTGCCCATTGCTCGATGGAACAAGCCCACCAAAAAATGTTGCGCTCAATTAATGCTGAACCACTATTAGATTTAGGCTTACGATTAGGCGAAGGAACAGGTGCTGCGCTTGCATTACCTTTAGTACTTGCTGCGGCCAGCTTTTTTAATGACATGGCCAGTTTTACTGAGGTTGGAATTGAGCTGTGATAAGCCTGCGTAATCAATGGTCTATATTTTTAATCGCGCTTGGTTTTTTAACTCGCATACCTATTGGAATCGTTGACTTTAGTCCAGAAAAGCTCAATAAGGCCAGCCGTTATTTTGCTCTGGTTGGAGCGCTGATTGGCTTGTTATGCGCGGCAGTATTTTTGACCGCACATTTAGTATTAAGCCAAGAAATTGCGATTTTATTGAGTATGGTGGTTGGTTTTTACTTAACGGGTGGTTTTCACGAAGATGGCCTAGCTGATGTATGCGATGGTTTTGGTGGTGGTTATACCAAAATACGCAAACTTGAAATCATGAAAGATTCCCGAGTGGGTACTTATGGCAGTCTAGGGCTTTTCAGTGCCCTGCTATTAAAGTTTTTATTACTGAATGAACTGGCAGATCCTGCTATTGCTTTAATTCTAATGCACACCTTAAGTCGCACCCTTGCCAGTAGTATCATATTTTCAGCACACTATGCCAGTGCCGATTTAATCAGTAAAACCAAACCGTTAGCTAATAGTATGAGCCTGACTTCATTACTTATTTTACTGATAAGTACCGCACTTATACTCGCTTTAAGCACTTTTGTTTATTTAACCATAAGCAATTTAGTGATCTTAATCCTAATTTTAGTTGTACTACGCAGCATATTAATCAAATGGTTTGAACACCATTTAGACGGTTACACCGGTGACTGCTTGGGTTTTGCCCAACAAACAAGTGAATTGCTCGGTTACCTCACCCTTATTATTTTATTAGGAACTCCCGATGTCAGATAAAGAAACACGCCACAAAGAACGCCAAGAAAAACTAAAACAAGCTGTCGATACTAAAATCGCCAATGCACAAACAGTAAAAGGTTTGATGATTGTAATAACTGGTAATGGTAAAGGAAAATCGACTTCAGGTTTTGGTACTGTCGCCCGTGGTGTTGGTCATGGTTTAAAATGTGCTGTGGCGCAATTTATTAAAGGCAATTGGGAATGCGGTGAACGCGCACTCCTTGAAAAAAATGGCGTTGAATTTCATGTAATGGGTACCGGATTTACCTGGAATACGCAAGACCGCATTGCAGATACCGAAGCAGCATTAGCTATTTGGGAAAAATGTGAACAAATGCTACAAGACGAAAGCCTTGATTTAGTCTTACTCGACGAGCTAACTTACATGATCACTTATGATTATGTGCCACTTGAGCGCGTATTAACGGCGCTGCGAAATCGCCCCTTCATGCAAAGCGTGGTTGTTACAGGGCGTGCTGCGCATCGTGAATTAACCGAAATGGCAGATACCGTATCAGAGGTCAGAAATGTAAAACATGCATTTGATTCTGGTGTCAAAGCCCTCAAAGGCGTTGATTGGTAAAAATAGCGTCCAATTTAAATTACTCGACACATCAATAGTTAAACGAAACAAAACGTTAAATAGAGATGTGTCGAATTGCACACTTACTTACACATTGTTGCTTTTTGTTAACATCGTCGAATATCAAATCATTCATACTTTAATGGTTACTCACCTATGGATGAATCGTCATGAAAAAGTCTCTCTTAGTCGTCGCTGCGTGCTCTTTTTTAGTGAGCCTTAATGCTCAAGCCGCTGCAGATCGATTTATCGCCGCCAACAACTCTAAAGAAACACGTATTTGTATGGCAACAGCAAGTAATCGACCTATTGCGCTTATTGTTGCACTAAAAGAGCAATCTATGAGTCGAAAATCGGCAAATCAATATATTCGTTGTAATGATACTCCACTTGCAGTTTTTGCAAGGGTCTATGAGTTAAATAAAACGGGTCATTATCTAAAATATGAGAATGTATCAAGTACCTATATTAAAGATATTACAATGACAGCAGGAGATTCGGTGGTTATTGCAGGTTCACG
Source organism: Pseudoalteromonas tunicata (assembly GCF_002310815.1). Classification (NCBI taxonomy): domain Bacteria; kingdom Pseudomonadati; phylum Pseudomonadota; class Gammaproteobacteria; order Alteromonadales; family Pseudoalteromonadaceae; genus Pseudoalteromonas; species Pseudoalteromonas tunicata. The sequence continues at coordinate 2,032,948 of NZ_CP011032.1, forward strand.
CTAATATTTTGTGATGCTACACAATTCAAAAACCGCTCATAGTTCGAGCGGTTTTTTATGATTTTAATTTATTAAATCATGTTTGCTACTAAACCAAATAAACCGCCAAATACCCCACCCCAGACCACTAACCAGCCTAAGTGTGCTTTTATCATCTGCTGCACCATTTCTTTTACCATTTGAGGAGTTAATTCGAGTAAGCGTGCATCAATAATGGTTGCGACTTTATGCTGTAACTCACCAATAACTTGAGGTTTTGCAATTTGTGCTTTGAGTAACTCATTAAAGTCATCCGTTTGCGTTATTTCAATCATTGAAGCTTTCATTTTCTCCACAAACGGCTGTTTCATTGGCTCAAGTGCTTCGGTGCCACCAAACATCGCCAACATGCCACCAAATTGGGAGTTTTGCACTACATCGACCAAAGAATCAAACGCAGGGCTTAAGTCAACTTGCTCAATAATGGGTGTTAATTCAAAATGATGAGCGTGACCATTTTGTTCTGACATAAACTTATTGATATTTTCTTCAGTAAAAAACTGCTCCATAATCAGGGTTTTTATCGCTGCTTTAAACTCTTCAAATTTTGCCGGGATCACACCTGAACCATATAAGAGAGGGACTTTTTCAAACAACATATGCACCGCAAGCCAATTTGTAAAAGCACCCGATAACGCAAATAATCCGACAGAAAATAATAAAGCTTGATTAAATACATATCCGCATAAAACTAACAATAATGTAACCAAATTAGTTACTAAACTTTTATTCACATGCTCTCCCAACATCAATAAATACTGATACGACACGGTGTGCCAAAACGTAGCTATTGTATGCGCATCAAAGCGGTTATGACAAGCCGACAGAGCAGCGCTTTTTAACTAAAAATAATGAATCTATTATTTGCAGCAAATCATTAAAAAATTAACAGTTTTATGATTTTTTAACCATACTTTAAAGCGTCAACTCCAATCCTGAATGTTACTTCAACTTAGAGTGAACAATCTATGTGGCATACCATAGCTAAACAAATTAGTGAGAATTTAAATATCGATTTTGTGATTACTCACAAAGAACAGCTTAATCAAGGTGCACAAACCTTGGCTTTTAAAATTTCTGATGGTCAACATCACTTCTTTGTTAAATTAAATGAGCTTAATGGTCTGGATCAATTTGAAGCAGAAAGTTTCAATTTGACTGAACTTACCTTACATAGCACGTTTTTTGTCCCCGACTGTATTTGTACAGGGATCACCTTAGATCACAGCTTTATTGTGCTTGAATGGTTAACCTTTTCGAATCAAAGTACCGATAATTGGCAGCAATTAGGTGAAGGCTTGGCCCAAATGCACCAAAAACATGAACAGGCGATGTTTGGCTGGCAACAAGATAATTTTTTGGGTAAAAGCATTCAAACAAATCGGTGGCATAAGCGGTGGGATATTTTTTTTGCTGAGCAACGTATTGGTTGGCAATTACAGTTATTACACGAAAAAGGGCTGCACTTTTGTGATATCAACGAATTTATTGAAATTACCAAACATACCTTGCATAACCATGTTATTGAACCTTCATTGTTACATGGTCATTTATGGCGAGGAAACGTTGGATTTGTCAATCACCAAGCCGCCGTATTTGATGCTGCTTGTTATTATGGTGACCGAGAAGTCGATTTAGCCATGAGTGAACTATTTGGTCATTTTCCCGCAGACTTTTATCACGCATACCAAGCCCACTATCCGTTATCTGCTACTGCAAGCGAACGTAAACCTTTTTACCAACTTTACTATTTGCTCAATCAAGCGAATGTTTTTCAAGGTATGTACTTAACGCAAGCTAAATCACTTATTAAGCAGCTTATCGAGCGTAATTAGAGATAATTTAACCCTCTTGAACTACACTTTATTAATTACAAATTACACAATTGAGTCGTTTTTATGAAAAACCATAAAATGCAATCAATTAGCTGCCCTCACTGTGGCCATCATGTATTTGTTGAAATTGATACTACCTGTGGCGACCAAGACTATTACGAAGATTGCTCAGCCTGTTGTAACCCTATTCACCTCAATATGCATATCGATGATTTACACCACAAGATTGAACTTCATATCGATAGCGATGATGAACAAGTGTTTTAAACTAAAAACCATCTGTTTTTATCAAACAGATGGTTTTTTTAACGTTTAGACACTGCTTTTTTAGCTGTGATGACGTTTCATATAACGTTCAATTGTCTCAACTATGGTGTAGGTTTGCTGATCAACCTCAATATTAACTAAACTGCCTTCACTTAATAATCCAAGATTAGTCACTCCGAGTGTTTCGGGAATTAAATGCAGATAAAAACCTTGCTCCGTCACGTCACCAACCGTTAAGCTTGCGCCATTCACACATACAAAGCCTTTATGCAGAATATAATTTAACCATTTTGGCTCAAGTGTGAGGTAAAAAAAGCAGTTATCACCGGTGTGCTCTATGGTCTGAACTTTAGCCGTAGTATGAATATGACCCGATACAATGTGACCACCTAATTCAGTACCAAACGTCACTGAACGCTCCAAATTAACTTGATGACCTTGTTGTAATTCACCTAAATTTGTTAAACGTAACGTTTCATCAATAATATCAAAATGGACTTGGCCAACCACATCCTTCATCCCCAGCTCGTAATGCACCACAGTCAAGCAACAACCATTAACGGCAATACTTGCGCCAATATCAAGCTGCCTTAAATATTGACCAGATACAGACAACACCAAACGTTTTACCCCTTCACTTTGGGTAATAGCAACAACTGAGGCTTTAGTTTGAACAATACCGGTAAACATTTTATTTTCCTTATCTAAGGTAATTTAGATTACAATCACGGTTCTTTTTATTTTTACATCTAAGATACACATGCGATTTAGTCCCTGGGAAGCAAAGTACCTATTGCGTTTAGCAATTCCTGTTTTTATTGCACAAGTCATTCAAGTTCTCATGGGCGTGGTTGATACTATCATGGCCGGTCAAGTCAGTCCCACTGATTTAGCTGCTTTATCGATAGCAACCGGCTTATGGATCCCTGTAATGTTGACTTTACAAGGAATTTTACTGGCATTAACTGGCATCGTTGCCCAGCATCATGGTGCCAACGATCAAAACAGTATTCGCCAACAATTTCACCAAGCCCTTTATCTCGCTTTTGGCTTAACAATTGTTGGTTTTGTTGTCATTAACTGGGTCAGCATTCCGATTAGTTACATCAATATGGAACCCGCTGTAGCAGCCATGAGTTTGGATTATATTAACTTTGTCAAATTCGGCCTGCCTGCTTATTTGTTATTTTGCACCTTTAGAAATGTTGCTGAAGGCAAAACACTAACAAAACCTGCTCTTTTTATTAGTGTATTAGGTCTTGCGGTCAATATTCCGGCAAATTATATTTTTATCCATGGTAAATTTGGTATGCCTACTTTAGGTGGTGCTGGCTGTGGTGTTGCTACTGCGATTGTATACTGGGCGATGGCAGCGGGCATGATAACCTATAGCTATTTCAGTAAAAAAATTGATGGCCGTTTCTTACTCAAAAATCCTATGAAACCTGATTTTCCTGCTATCTACAGCATGTTTAAAATGGGTTTGCCTATCTCTTTAGCAACCTTTTTTGAAGTAACTTTATTTGCTTGTATTCCCCTGTTTATTGCCAGCATGGGCGCTGTGGTGGTATCTGGGCATCAAGTAGCAGCGAGTGTCTCAACAGTGCTGTTTATGATGCCACTTAGCCTCGCAATGGCCATTACCATTCGTGTTGGTAATCTTGCAGGGCAAAAAAATTACTCGCAAATGAAACAAGCCATCTTTACTAGTTTTATGCTTGCTATCGGCATATCAGCAATTGTTGCGAGCATCACCTTTATTGGTCGAGAATTTATTAGCGGAATTTATTCAGATGATCCTGAGGTCATAATCTTAGCTTCATCTATTTTGGTCCTCGCATGTTTTTATCAACTCCCTGATGCACTACAAGTGGCTGCAAATGGCGTATTAAGGGGTTTAAAATATACCAAACCAATTTCATATATCACCTTTTTATCCTACTGGGTGATCGGGTTTAGTTTAGGTTATGTATTGGCTCGTACAGACTTAATAGTTGAGCCACTTGGTCCTCACGGGTTTTGGCTTGGCATCATTGTAGGACTAACGATTGCGGCGGTGCTGTTAATAACCACCGTAGTTAAACGACTTAAAAATGAAACCTATAACTAACGTCATATTATTGCTTTTATGCCTCACAGGGTGCTCACCATCACCCAGTGAGGATTACAACACCTATATTAAACGTTTACATAATACCCTTGATTTTCCAGCAGAACCGCGCAATGACATTCAGGCAATTAAGATTAATCTGCCGCCTTTTGCAACGCAAAATACCAATCAATTTAATATTTTAGAACTGGCCAAAATCAATCAGTGCCATTTAAGCCAACTGATTGCACAGCATAACAACCAACTCGGTAAAACAGCCCTGCCGAGCTTACAACTTAAATACCAAATTGAGTTTTTAAAGCATAGCGAAAGCTGCCAAAACCAACTGCAAGATCAAGAAAAAATAGTCAATATTCTCGCAAAAGTAAGCCTGCAAAAACGGCAAACAATTTACGCGCAATTTAAACACTTTTTACTGACCGAGGCTGAAACAAAAAGTTTATTCACCCTTAGCAGTCAAGAACTTATAAATGAGGAAGCCGCTGGCTTAAGTGATACTTTAAGTGCGCTTGCTATCTTAAAAGAATGGGACCAAGCACTTAAGTTAGCCGATGTTGAACACACAAATACCGACGATTTAATGCTTGCATTAACACTCCTCAAACAAACACAATTTAGCGCCAAACTCATCCTCAGTATGCAAAAACAAATTGCGCTTAATCAACAACTGACTGCGAGTTTATCGAATATAGACTTGGCGCAATTTTGCCCTCTGGGTAAAAGTAATCCTAAGGTAGCAATCTTTAGTAATATCTTTACTCGCTTTTATTTACAAAACTTACAGGGCTATCAAGCGCAATTAATCGGTCAATTTCAACAACTCAAGCCTTATTTATCACTACTTTGGCATGATGAAAATGGTCATCTCATCGCTGCCGAATTGAGTCATATCATTGGTAATTCAGAAATAACCAACTTGCAAAGTCAATTGAGTCTTAGCGCCAAAAAACACGTGCAGTGGTGGCAACAATTTTACCAAATCTGTAAAATTGCACCAAAATGAGTAAAAAAACGGCAAACAAATCAAAATATTAAATTCAGGCTTGATCCACATACCAACTCACTATATATTAGCGACCAGTTAAGGCACAGCCCTAGCAATATAGTACGACCGTAGCTCAGTTGGTTAGAGCACTACCTTGACATGGTAGGGGTCGGTGGTTCGAATCCACTCGGTCGTACCAACTCTTTACAAGTTAAAACCTGCAATACAACCGTAGCTCAGTTGGTTAGAGCACTACCTTGACATGGTAGGGGTCGGTGGTTCGAATCCACTCGGTTGTACCAAAACTTCATTTTATCCCAATAAATCATTAATTTAAAAACTTATAAATTTTCTATTTTGCGACAAAAATATCTCTTTATGTGCCAAATAAAAAATACTCCTTAAAATAGTACCCTTACTTTATCAATCTAAAAATAGTGTCAAGCGCTAGATATAGCGTGGCGTTTCGATTATGTGCCAATTCGGTGACAATCAAATTGACACAGTTAAAAGCACCTCTTGAATCTATGACCACTATCTACATTTTTTGCAGAATATTTGATTACAACAAATAGGAAAATAAATCTTCAATCTTCAATCTTCAATCTTCAATCTTCAAAGTATTCAATAACGTCTTCAACTTTACATTCAAAATAACGACATAAGGATTCAATCGCTTTTGTTGTCGTTGAATACTGATAACTCGGATTCATCATTTTAGACAAAGCAGTACGGTTTACATTTGCTGAATCTGCTATCTCTTGGAGTGTAATTTTACGACGCTCATTAAATTCTTTTTCTGCAATTAACTCTTTGATTTTAAATCTAATCACTCGATTTCATCCTAAAACAATTTAAAAAACACAAAATGTTCCTTATTTTATGGAAAATAAGCCATTATAAAAATGTGTTGATGAAATTCGAACGGTATTTGCTGCCTGAGTTTGGGCATTTACGCCTCGATGAAATTACACGCACACACGTTATTAAATTTCGTGCTTTAACCTGCGAACCGAAAAGGTCATCAAGAAATAAAAAACTAAGTAATGATTGGATTAATCATGTCATGACACCGCTTCGTGGGATTTTAAATGAGGCCGCTTTGCGTTATGAGTTTGCGACTCCGTTTATTAATATTAAACCGTTAAAAATTGATAAAACGCCCATAGAGCCATTTTCTCTGGCAGAAGTACAATATTTTTTATCAAACGTACGAGAGGATTTTCAAGATTATTATACTGTAAGATTCTTTACTGCGATGCGCACTACAGAAATTGATGGCCTTAAATGGCAGTTCGTTAATCTCGATCGACAAGAGATTTTATGCAAAAAACATTGGTCGATGGCAATGTAGAAACACCAAAAACATCAGCATCGTATAGAAGTATTCAGTTATCAAAGCCTGTCATTGCCGCACTTAAACGGCAATTGCTTGTGACGGGTCATCGGCCTTATGTATTTTGTAATGCCGAAGGTAATCCACGCGATCATCGAAATGTTACTAAACGCATCTGGTATCCAAGTTTAGCGTCTTTAAACCTTTACGCGTCATACTTGCGTCATACTTGCGGCACCCTTTGGCTTGCTGCAGGCGAAAGCCCTGAATGGATAGCCAAACAAATGGGCCACAGCACCACAAAAATGTTATTTGAAGTCTACAGCCGATATGTTCCCAATAATACCAAACAAGATGGCAGTGCCTTCAACCACACTTTTATCGAAATCCGATAAACCACTTTCTATCGAAATCCGTTAAATCAGCTTTTATTAAGAGCTCTTGAATACAGGGCGATTAAGTTCTAGATAAATGGCACGAGCAGAGTTGTCACAAACAAGAACTCCTCACTAAAACACCAATCTGAATTTTTGGAGTTCACCTAACACGTTTGTTTAGATTTAAATAAGCAAGTTAATATCGAGTACTCTTGCCCCTTGCTTCACTTTTCGCCAAGCAACCGAGCTCTATCAAAAGGCTAAATGACGCCAAGATATTGGCTTACTGAATTTCGCTACTTTATGAAATTGTGGCGTATTTATGCCTTGGTCAAAATCACCATCAAGTATTCGCTTAAGCACGTTTGTGAACGTTTCACATGAGGTATTTACAAAGTTTAAATGCTTACTGGCATTTTCTTACAACTTGCATAATAACTGACTGTGGCTGGCCAGTCTGAAAATATACCTATTATGCCTACTTGTTGTGCCAGTACATCAAGCACTTCCATCATCTTGCCGTCATTATTTATTACGTCAGCAACAGATTGGTAATAGTAACCACCACCATTGTTTAGTGGACCAGAACGCTCAAGGCTCCAAGCAATAATATCTAATCCCGCAGTTTTAGCTTCTAGCGCATAGCGTGAAGGTATAATGTTTGCATTTTTGTCTGTTGTTATGAGCATCCAAATTGGTGGCGCTATTATTTTAACCCCATCATTTGCCAATTCGACCATGCTTGGCTGCCATGTACTTGCCGTATTAGGGTCAAAATCTGCATCACTATCACGGCCATCTAGATATATACTTTTATTGGCAAATTCTGGGTTAGAATTGATCCAGTATTTTACATCCTCTAGATTAAACGATTGTGGATAAACACGCTCTGCAGGGACTCCCATTTGTGTGTATTCATCTAACATTTTTTGGGCGTACTGCGATTGTGTCATACCTTTAAAAGGCATAGAAACTTCAGGCGACTTAAGTTCAGGGGTCATTTTTACGCCTAGTTCTTTAAAAAGTGCAATACTTTGTTTGTGAGTCATGAGCGTGCCTGAGGTAGCGTATAAATCCGTGCGCCAGCTTGGCGTTCCTTTTAAATACTCTGAAACGCTAGTTGCTTCGGTGTTGGCCGCATCCATTTTACCGTCAAGTGTTAAAAACTCTGCAAGGCTTATATCACTAGTACAACATTTTGCAGTGGCGGGTATGCCGTTGTTAGGTTCTGCTGGGGTGAATGGTACACTGCATTTGGCTGCAAGCTCAGGAATAGCTAATATATTCGTTGTTGTGTGTAAGTCGCATTGGGAGTGACGACATACTAGTTCTTTATCCTTGGTAAAAGTCACATCGCATTCTAAAATGCCTGCGCCCATTCGAGCGGCTGCACTGTAAGATTCTTTAGTGTGTTCAGGGTATTGCATGGGTGCACCGCGATGACCAATCGAAAAGTCAGTACGATAAAAGTTAATATTTTCACACTCAGTTAAAGCTGTTTTTAAGGCTGATGGTTTCATTTCATCAATTAAATACAACGGCCGCGTACCTACTTTTGCTGTTATATAATTATTAGCCATGTTACAGCCACTTAGAGCGCTAATAAGGATTAATAGAACAAATGCTTTCATTTTTTAAAATTCAATATTAGTAATATAACTTACTAAATTTTATTCTTTTTTTGTTGCATTTGTATTAAAGAATTGAGGAGTTTAAACCAACCTATAGTCAGTTGCTGATGCGTTGAAAAACCATTGATTTCTATTCATTGTTTATGTACCAAAGGCAAACAATTCCCTGATAAACACTGGGCACATTTTTGTTTGGCGCAACTATACAAGCTTAGCTAGTAGACTGTACGCTGATGAGCGCCATGTTATTTGGTCTGCTTGAAGCAGTGCAGTTGTTAAACAGTTATCCTACCGTCCTTTGGTTGTGGTTGGTAAACTTTAATCATCGGCTTTAATCACATGCTGGTGCATCGGTATTGTTCAGGAGCTTCTATAACGCGGCTTACTTTTAGCTGTTTAACACATTTTATGCCTGATAAGTCTTTTGAGTATAATAAGTCGCTTAAGAATTTAACCATCCTGCGTCGCTCTAACGTGAGCGCCACTAAAAAATTAATGTTGTGATAGTACAAATCCATAACGTATTTTCATAAATCAAACAACTTGACAACCTCTCCAGAGTTAACCAATAAAAATGTATTTAACTGTTTTTACTGGTAAAAGACACGCCATATTTGGTAAGTTTGCGATACAAAGTACGACTACTGACACCTAACTTGAGGGCTAACTCTTCGGTGTTGCCTTGAAAATGCTCCACGACCTTTGCTAAGTAATTTTGCTCGGCGTTTTCTAACGATACCACATCGAATAGCGCGACATTATTTGGTGATACCAACTCGTCGCCCGATATTGGTGAATTAGATAAATTTATAGATTTATTTGATGCTTAAAATTCGGTTTAGCCATGTTCCATCATGCAATGTTAATCCTGCCATTTCATTACTTTCGCAACGTGATAAGATTAATTATCAATAGCACAGGATGTTAAGCGCAATGACTCTGATCCAACTTATCACCACGTTAATCCCTGTCTTAAGTGTGTTTATTTTGTTGGTTCACCTTCGGCTGCCGGCAAAGCATGCAATGCCGCTTAGTTTGGCGGCAACCGCGCTTGGTGCCTTTTTTGTGTGGCAAGTGCCCGCTCTGCACATGCTCGCTGCAACATTAGAGGGGGTGATTTTGACCCTAACCATTTTATGGATTGTATTTGGCGCGGTGTTACTTTTAAAAGTCTTGCAGCAAACAGGCGCAACCACCACCATTAAACAGGGTTTTGGCCAGATTAGTCCTGATAAACGGGTGCAGCTGATTATTGTCGCTTGGCTATTTGGCAGCTTTTTGGAGGGCGCAGCCGGATTTGGCACGCCTGCAGCCATTGCTGCACCGCTGATGGTTGCGCTTGGCTTTTCGCCCCTTGGCGCTGTTGTGCTGGCTCTGATCGCTGACTCAAGTGCTGTTTCCTTTGGTGCCGTGGGTACACCTGCCATTGTCGGGATCGGACAAGGCATTGTTGGTATATCGAGTGCACAAGTGGCACACATTGCGCTGATCGCTATTAGCATCGACATTTTCGTTGCTGCGCTGTTGCCTTTGATGATGGTTTTGATTTATTGCCGCTTTTTTAGTGAGTCTTGTCAATGGCGTGATGGCTTTGCGTTGGCCCCCTTTGCGATTGCTGGTGCCTTCGCATTTACGCTACCGGCTTATTGTGTGGCTTGGCTTTTCGGCCCTGAGTTTCCCTCTATTTTAGGCGGGCTAATTGGCTTGTGTATTATCTGCCCTCTTGCAAAAAAAGGCATGTTACTCCCCGCATCTATCAATCGTAATTTAGAACCAAGCCATTTACAGGTTGCTCAAGACAAGTCTGCTTCATTGAGTTTGCTAAAAGCTTGGGCACCTTATTTGATTGTCGCGTTATTATTAGTGCTCACTCGACTGCCAGAATTGCCATTTAAAGCATGGTTACAAAGCATCGAATTTGAGTGGCAAGCGATGTTGGGCACCACTATTTCTGTTCGTATTATGCCCTTATACCTACCTGGTAGTTTGTTTATTATCACCGCAGCGATTGCTATCTGGTTGCAAAGAGGCACGCCTAGCCAATTTGCTTCGGCTCTAAAAAACAGTGCAACCATGTTACTTCCTTCATTGGTTTCGCTATGTGCTGCTGTACCTATGGTGCGTTTGTTTTTGCAATCAGATAGTAACAGCGCAGGCCTACCTGCTATGCCAATCGCTTTGGCAAATTGGGTTGGAACTCATTTAAGCGATGTTTGGATAATCATCGCCCCGCTAGTGGGTGCCTTAGGGTCGTTTATTGCAGGCTCCGCGACATTTTCGAATTTGATGTTTGACAGCTTTCAATATTCAGTCGCGACTGATGCCCATCTCGAACCCAGTCTAGTCTTAGCGCTACAAATGTTAGGCGCAAACGCCGGTAATATGATTGCGGTAGTCAATGTCGTCGCCGCGGCGAGTGTTGTGGGGTTGCATGGCAGAGAAGGCGAAATCATCCGCTACACGTTATTGCCAATGCTATATTATTGTTTGTGTGCCAGTGCAGTGGCTTGGTTGATGTTTGTTTAAAGATAACAATGTACTTTATCTCGTTCAAACGCCTTCACCGAAGTACAAATACTCAACGTAGTGATTAAAACTCGTTACGAAACTTAGTAAGGCCTAATAAAAAAATCCACACACTGGGCAAACCCAGAGATTCTAGTCGTTTTTTGTTTTTAGCTGCGCCGCTACTTAATTATTTCGCGATCAATTAATCAACCAATTTACCTTGTTCTTGCAATTGAATATCCATTTTTTTCATCGAAAACACATGACTCATAAATATCTCATTGAGTTTAAATAATTTGTATTTAAAAAAAACACACTGTAGTACGACTGTATTCAGCAAATGCAGATCAGTCACCGATAGATTTTGAAATCTCAGTTAGAAAAGTATCCGGTTGGAGTTGACCAGAACAGTGTCCGGTTTTATTAAACCACTACATAATCTTCAAAGTGCCCAATCTCTTCAACTTGAATAGTGGGTTGAATTGAAACTTGTAGTGGGAGAAAACTAACTTCCACTAAGGGGCAGTAATACGTAGGCTAAAATTTTGAGCGCAGCGACAGAGCCTACGTGTTACTGTCCCAGCGAGCGTAGCGAGTGGCTTGTTATATGCCCGGACTAACGTTTAAAAAGGAGTCCAACACCTCAAAAGTAAAGTTTTGAAACGCTTCTTCACACTGGTCGTTTACACCGCAATTCGCAAAAGCAGTAATACTGATATCTCCTTCTGGTATATAAATATTTTGCGTAAAATAGCCGAATTCAGTACCGCCATGATGGTAGAATTTTCTCCCGTTGATTTCTTCAACCCAAATACCAAGTCCATAATAGAAATCAGATGCACGATAAAAACGTGGCCCCCTAGACTCAACTAAGTGCTCTTCGCCAATCATTTGGGTTCTCACATCTTCACTGACCATATTGTTTTTGCGTACGATAGCCCTTAGAAGTTTCGCCATATCATTAACATTCGATGCTAAAGGAGCGTCAGAAGTGGCGGTTGATCCAATAATGTTTTTTGTATCAACCCACACATTCAACGGGGTTGGGAAAGAAGGATCTTCATCATTGATAAAAAATCCCGATGCCAGCTCTGGTTGATGTTTTTCAACACCCTTAGAGTAGCTAGAAGTCATTTCTAATGGTTCTAGAATCCTGCTTCTGATTGCCTTTGATGGGTGTTCTTTTAAAATGCGCTCTAAAATGACTCCAGCAAGTGCATACCCTGTGTTCGAGTAAGAATATCCTTTGCCCGGTTCAAAATCTGCGGGTTGGTTCAACGCAAAGCGTAATGGAAACATGTCAGTTGTCACTTTATTTCGTTGAGCATATTGCGCCTTAAAAAAAGCATACTCACCCGCATCGTTATATTCAAAAATACCGCTCGTGTGATTTAATAAATGCCTTAAAGTCATTTTATTCGAATGTTGGATTTGCCTGAGTAATTCTTTATCAAGGTATTTATTTATCGGTGCATCAAGATCAACGATCCCATCCTCTGCCAGCAAAGCGATCAGTAACGCAGTTAACTTCTTCCCTGCACTACCATTTGGCATCACTATATCTGATGTCATTGGCTGCTTTTTTTCCAAATCTTTAAAGCCTGCGCTACCAATAAACCTGTCGCGTTTTGATTCAAGTAAAAGCACTGCGCCGGGAATATGTTTAGATACAAGATTATCTAGCATTGGCTGGTATTTATTGCGGTAGTTGACGCCCTGATTCTGTAGGTTATTCGCAACAACTGGATCAGGTATCAACATTGAAACGATAAGTAGCAGCACTAATAAAGACTTTTTATTTACAATATTCATCCTTGACTCAACTATATCTACTAGGGCATATAACGAGCCTGTAGATTTACTCGTTTTTAATTTGTTTTTATTAATCAGCAAACCATAACTTAGTTCCTATTTTGATTCAATCGTTTAGGCTGTTTTTAGGTGAGATTTTAAATCGGGGTTTTAGCTGGGTTTTCTTGCGGTTTATGTGGGGGTTTTGAGGCCTTTTTAAGTGTAAAAAGGGTTTCCCTGCTTAATGCATCCTGCTTCTTAGTTTTTCTAGATTATGAACCAAGCAATACAGTTGCCATTGCGCATTCACTTTCTTTTGACCGCGTAAAGTTAGCCTGTTCATACCTTTGTTGACCGTGATATTCCGCCTTTTATTTAGAGGAAAGCGAGTTCGATACAGCCGAGTCGTTTGCCATTCCTTGAATAAAAAGATGTCGCCGGCCTACTGGGCTGTCTATTTTGACCTTCATTTTATCGATGTAACTGACTTTTTTACGCGAGTCATCATTCTTAAACTGCACTTGCCGTCCTGTTTTTATCGGTGGTTTTCGCATAGATTGCTGTTGTTGCGGGCAGATTTTACAGTCTTTTAAGTAATCGCAGAATCGTGTGTATTCTTGGTTGTAGCTTTTTACATTTGTACCACTTCGCCACATCTCATTGCCTGCGTGGCCGCGACAAAAGAAATAATTATGTCTTATATTTGTTCTGTTCCTCATCAGAAAGCCTAAATATGTAATTATGAAGCAGTAAAAGCAATCAAAAACCAAAAAGTGCAATCAAACATGTCTCTGATTAACACTCTTTAGTCAAGCATCAGATAAAAAATGCCGCGCCTAAAATAAAGGTGCGGCAGGATGATGAGATAGATGCAGCTAGTGTTACATCGTTAATTTAGCTATGCGCTTATCGGCTTACTTCACTAAGCAACGTCTTTTTTGTTCACTCTGAACCAGTAAGTCGCGTAAATAAATACACCCGAGACAACAAAAGTACTTAGTGTGATTTGATTAAACAGTAACTTAACCGCTTCAAATGGCAGTAATAAATCTCTGTTATTGGTTTCAATTATCGGCTTTATCGATAAGTACTCTTTTAATGAGTACGCAAACCAAGGCTGTGACAAGTGTAAGTAATGCACAATAATCCCTTCAACAATCAGCACTGCAACAACCGGTAAGACGGCCCATAAAAACGGCGCTTTTTTAGCATAAATTGAGGTCAATAATAACCAGCTGTACAAAGGAAGTAGCCATAACGCGATTGCAATCAAGCTTAGCCAAATGGCACTGAGGCTCGAAAATACGTTTAATTGCGCTAAGAATGACCACACCGAAATATCGTAAAAGACGTTCAATACAAGCGCTAAAATCACACTCAACACCGCACCTAAAATAAATAACGCGGTGGCCGCAGAGGCAAAAATAGCCGGGATCACCAATGCTCCTGTAAACAATTTGCTGCCTACCGTAACGCTGTCTGACACTGGTAAAGAGCGCCAAAATATCACAGAGCGATCACGGCGTTCATCAAATAAGCAGTTGATGAAATAGTAACATTGCACAATTAAACCTATCAGAATAAAAGGTGCAAACAGCGACACAACAGACGTAAAGAAAAAGCCTTGTAGCTCGGGTGTTTGGGCAAACTCGTTAAGTTGTGATACGCCTTTTAAGAATTTTTCACCATTAAGACCATTCAGTGCCATAGACAATAACGGAATCGCAATCAATAACGCGATTAATGCGACAGGAACCCATTTGAGCACCCCATTAAATTCCCATAGCTCTTTTTTAATTGATGCTTTAAATATAGAACGTGTCATTAGCATGCCTCCTTACTCATCACACCCACAAAAATATCGGCCAAACTCGGCACAGCAACATCACCGAGTGTGGGCAAATGCGCTCGTTGTGTATCGTCTAATTGTGTGTGGTCGATTAACAAACTCGTTAGCCCTAATAGGCTGTTTTTATAAAGTGGCTTCAATTGTATAGCCTGCTCTAAATGCTCATTGCTAACAGCAAGCAAACAAAAACGCTCGCGAATGTCATCGGTGTTTTGCGCCAGCACAATTTGGCCATCTTGAATAAACGCCACATCCGTTAAAATGTGATCGATTTCTTCTATCTGATGGGTGGTAATGATGATGCACTTATCGTCAGTGTAAAACTCTTCCAATAAATGGGTGTAAAATTGGCGCCGAGTTAAAATATCGAGTCCTAAAGTTGGCTCATCCAGCACCAACACTTTCGCATCAATGGCTAATATGAGCGCTAAATGCAGTTGGGTAATCATACCCTTAGATAAGGCTTTAACTTTATCGCTGGTTTTGATGTTAGTTTTAGCCAAAAATGCCTGCGCTTTTTCTAAATTAAAGTTTTTATGAATATCATTCATGTAACTGAGCGCTTGCGATACTTTTAACCAACGAGGCAAAATGGCCACATCGGCAATATAGGCGACGTCTTCGAGCATTGCGACCCGATCTTTTTGCGGGTGATGACCCAGTACATCAATCTCGCCACTAAAGTCCGTTAGTCCTAAAAGCGCTTGTAAACACGTGGTTTTACCTGCGCCATTTGGCCCCACTAAGCCAATGATCTGCCCTGCTTGGCAGGTTAAATTGATGCCTGATAGCACCCGTTTACTGCCATATGATTTATTCAAATCACGAATCGTTATCATTGGATTCATAGTGATGTTTCCTTGCTCTGTTGTAACAACTGTTCTACTGACAGCTTTAATCGATTGATTTGCTTAACAACTTCAGGCCATTGCTGAGTCAAAAAGCTTTCTCGCTCACGCGTTAACATGTGATCTTGTGCGCCTGCCATCACAAATAATCCTTTTCCCCGTTGCTTTTCTACGATGCCTTCATCTTGCAGCATTTGATAAGCCTTCGAGATAGTGATCGGATTAACTTGATACTGAGCAGCCACAGTTCGAACCGAAGGAAGTGCCTCTCCTTCTTTGATATGCCCATCTAAAATACGCGCCACGACTTGTTGGTAGAGCTGTAAATAGATAGGTTTTTCTGTATCCCACTGAAGTGTCATAACCTCTCTTCCTTATTGAATGCTAAAAGCAATATATGTGTTATACATCACCAGCACACCATAACACAAGAGAAAAGTGGTTAAAAATTGATTCAATCATGACTTAGCACAGCTACAAAGTGCTCATTTAAGAGTGATTTTTAAACCAGTTAAAATAAACAACGATAAAAATAACAATTAAAATTCAATGCCTTAGTGATATTTAAAACAAGAGTGGCTTGATTTATTCTTCACCTTGGGTTTTATCTGTACACATGATTCAATTTTTTGTTGTGTGTTCTCAGTGAGCAGCAAAGTAGAACACCATTAAAGCGTCACGGGCTCATACTCAACGAACCTTTAGATTTACTCGTTTTTAATTTGTTTTAATTAATCAGCGAACCAAAACTGAGTTCCTATTTTGATTCAATCGTTTAGGCTGTTTTGAGGTGAGATTTTAAATCGGGGTTTTAGATGGGTTTTCTTACGATTTATTTAGGGGTTTATTAAACCACTACATAAAAATAAGGTGAAAGTAGGCGCACGAGAGTAGATTTTCTTGCTGCCTTTGGGTCCATTTGGCCGTCGCCATGCCTTGGCAACGTGGACAATGGCGGTCTCGGCAACGGCACCCTATCTGTTGATAATCACAACTAAGGAGTGGGATGACTCCAAGATAAGTGTGACATAAATGGTCGGGATTAGATCTCCGCGTACCGGCTTAGTTCAACAAGGCTTTAGAATTACTCCTACCGCAAATTCAATAAAAAAACGAGCTCCTATAATTAACCCCAAACACTATTAATGCATTTGGTGATTTTGCTAAAGACAGTTTGTTTTTTGGTAAATTACTATAAGCGTTTTTATTCTTTAAGCGCGATTAAATATGCGCGAAAATTTTTGATTGCTCACACTCACCGCATGCTAATTCACAACAAAAATTAGCTTGTGTGATTATTTAATTATTAAAATTTCAGGCCGTTCAAACAAAAAAAACACTAAAAATAGTGGTCTTTTTGGTCATTTCAACTTGTGCCTATCTAGTGCCTTGTAATAGGTGCTATTTGTCTAAATAGAGCCAAAAACAGCCTAAACACATCAACGCAACCCTTTGTTTTTATTAAACTATCAATCTAAATCAGTTAGTTGAAACTTGATGTAATACGTCTTGACATGGTAGGGGTCGTTAGTTCGCATCCACTCGGTTGTACCAAACTCCTATTATTAACAATAATTCACCTATAAAGTCACTCGTTATTCTAATTCGCGAAAAATATTCTTTACCTGTCCAAAAAATACTACACATCATTTAGCAATCAAAAATAATATGAATAACCAAAAATAGTCTGATTCTTCGGTTATGTACAAATCGGAAACCTTCACGATTTTTCGATGTTTATAATAACCTTAACTACTCCAGTTTATTATTTGCAGGTTGCTATTTTTATAGCAACAACCCATTTAAATCTTTACGTCTAGATTTTCAACGGGCGTATTTATTCCGTATTTCATTATCTTGCTGACAATGCATGTTTAGCTCTAGCTAGCCGCCCTTACCTCTTACCCTTTCGCTTTTGAGATTTGCCTTTGCCACTTCGGGGTTCGGGATCGGGTTCAAAGTTACCATACTCGTCATCATCGAATTTACTGACGGCTTTCTTTTCACTCGGTGCAAAATTCGGTAGGACTTCGCGTGCTAAGGTGCGACCTAGCAAACGTTCAATTGCCTGCAATTGATTCGATTCATCAATACTAAACAAGGAAATCGCTAAGCCTGCAGTGCCAGCGCGGCCGGTGCGGCCAATTCGATGGACGTAGTCTTCGGCTACATAAGGTAAATCAAGGTTAATCACGCACGGTAATTGGTTTACATCAATGCCTCGCGAGGCAATATCAGTGGCTACTAATACTTTAATTTCACCTGATTTAAAGCCATTTAATGCATGGGTGCGGGCATGTTGCGTGCGATTGGCATGGATTGATGCACTATTAATACCTGCATTGTTCAGTTGAGTAACCAAACTATCGGCGCCTTGCTTCGTGCGGCTAAAGACCAAGACTTGGCGCCATTGGTGCTTTTTAAGTAAATAAATTAACGCTTCGCTTTTGCGTGTTTTATCAACAGGGTATATCTTTTGTTTAACCGTATCGACCGTACTATTAACTGGGCTTACCTCAATCAGCTGCGGATTGTTTAGCATGCCTTTGGCCAGAGATTTTATTTCGTCTGAGAATGTCGCCGAAAACATCAGAGTTTGACGCTCGCTCGGTAGCAAGGTTTGAATATGTCGAATATCATCAATAAAGCCTAAGTCCAACATCCGATCAGCCTCATCTAATACCAACAATTCAAGTTGGTTGAAGTTAATTGCTTGCTGATTATAGAGGTCAACTAAACGCCCAGGTGTCGCGACCAGCACATCTACCCCCGTAGCTAACTGTGCTATTTGTGGCTCAATTCTTACCCCACCAAACACAACAGCCGAACTAATATTCGTATGGCGACTATAGTCTTGCACATTTTGTGCAACTTGCGCCGCAAGTTCACGTGTAGGTGTTATCACTAGCGCACGCACCGATTTTGGCTGCGCAATGGCCCCACCCGATAAGAGTTGTACCATAGGCAAGGTAAAACCAGCCGTTTTACCCGTGCCAGTATTCGCCACCGCCATCACATCACGCAAACGAAGCACCACAGGAATAGCTTCAACTTGTATCGGTGTTGGCTGTGTATAGCCCTGCTCTGTTACTGCTTTTACCAGCTCATCGCATAAGCCTAAAGCGTCAAATGACATACATTCACTTTATTAAAATTGACCAATATGGCCATATTATGCATCTTGGCGCAGGGTAAGAGCTAATGTTTTCTTGGTATCGATGACTAAACTTAAAGTGAATCCTAAAATAAAGTCATCCATGTTTCAGATAATACTTTTAGAGCAACAAATAGCAGCTTAGCCTATTATAAAATTGCATGAACCGACAGTTGTCGCTACTATATATGAAAGCTGTCAGATATAGAGGTTAACATGAACTTAGTCGATACAGACTACTTAGGGATCGTCACTAACGGCAAAGTAACCATCCATTCCAATGCAATCGACGAGATTAACATCGCGACGGAGGGCCTCACAGTCAATGGTGTCAAATCCCTCGGAAAAAAATTAAATTGGGATCACAATTTACTGGCTTTTTCGATAGGTACAACCACCCGTACACTCGAACGTTACAGTGCAGACAAAAAACGCTTAGGAGCAAAAGTAAGCGAAAATGCATTAGAGATAGCGCGAATATCGTCACAAGGAACGGCTTACTTTGGTGATGTTAAACGCTGGAATGAATGGTTAAATACACCCAACACCCAGTTTGGTAATCAAGAGCCAAAATCAGTGATACATACAATTCGCGGCAGAGAATTAATAAAGCGCGTTTTGTTAGGACTAGAATACGGATTCACAGCTTAGTGATCTGCTATCGAATTGCACCCAAAAAACACAATGATATATCAAGTGCTTTAACTGGGCTTGGAGGCTTATACGCAATGGGTCGATGGCATTTTATTGGCAAACCCGTTGTTTACACAGCAAGCTCTCGATCACTTGCCATGCTGGAGCGACTAGTTAACGATACCACCGATATTTTGAGTACCAATCTCAGTGTTACCACAATTCAAATCCCTGATGATTTGCGCATAAAAAGGCTTGTCGCATCAGAGCTCCCCATCGCTTGGGATGACCACCCATACATTAACGATACACAAGCAATTGGCTCGCACTGGCTAAACTCTCTCGAATCTGCTGTTCTGCAAGTGCCATCGAGCTTGTGTCATGATGAATATAACTTTTTAATTAATCCGGCACATCCAGATTGCAATCAAATAAAATGCATTGATAGCAAAGATTTTTTCTACCCCAATAGATTAGCCATAAAACTGTAACTGCTGTTCATACTGATTTGAGCTATTTTTTAATATCGTTGTTTTTTCGTAGCCAAGACAAGCAGCCTTCTTCTCTGAGCTAAACATTTTTACCACGGCTATGTAAATAGGCCGCCACGCCATCTTTTGAACCGGGTATATAAGTAAATAGCGCTATATTTTTGAGCTTATCTTGGCCTGTCAAAATTTGCATGACATGTCTATTCGACTTAAAAAGTTTTTTAACCCGATTGGTTCTTTGACTGTTTCCAAGTGCGTTTACAAAAGCAATGCATGGGCAGATAACATAAATATTGGTGGTAGGCGAATTAGTTATTTCAAGCATAGCCAGTGCCTTAGTGCTCGGCACAATTATTGGCGCGATGGTGGTATTAGAAATACGTTAATGACGCAATGTTAATTAAAGGAAGGAACCTATCATTACAAGAGAGCGAGAAATCGAAAATTAAAGAGCGCGCCTATACCATTGATAAAAAGCATAAAAATGAATAAAAAGCACTTATACCGAAAGGTTAAGTGCTTTTTTATTTTTTAAGCAGATCGTCTTTGCCAGAAATCAGAATTATTCCATCTTGTTTCTTGCTGATATACCTGTTTATGTATCTGACAATACTGTTTAAAATTATTAACAACGTCATCTTGATAAACTAATAAAGGTTTTTGGGTCTTTTCAATAATAGAGGCATGAATTGCTTTAGCCGCAAAACAAGCTGAACTGATAGCAAAGCCTAATCCCATAGAAGAAATAGGATCAAAAGATGCTGCAGCATCACCTATTGCCACAAAGTTTTTCAAGGGAGTACCTTCGCTCAATTGAGAACTCGCATTACGTAACCATAACTTATCACTCACACTCTGACTGCCACTAATGCGCTTTTTAACGTGCTTAGTTTTCGCCAATTCAAAATTCCAATAATCTGGTTTATTTAATTTAAGCTCTTTAATAATGTCCATATCGGTAAAAAAGGTCACCACTGCTTTTTCATTTGGTAAGGCTGCACAATACCACCAACCATTTTCAGTTGTTTCAATCAGTTGCTCTTGTGTTAGCGCTAATCCAGATACATTTAAAAAACAACCCACTCCCATCAAATCGTCTTTCTTGTGCCGACTTAAGCCAAGTGATTTACTAATATGAGCATTGCGGCCACTACCATCAACTAAAAAATTAGCTCTGATCTGAATTGAACCTCGAACAGAATGCAGTAAATGTACGACCCAAGTATTGTCTGCTTGCTGTTCAAAGTTAATATCAGCGCAATCAAGTAAAACATTCCCCCCAACTGCAACAAAATTATACAAAAGTGATGTATCAAATTCAGAACGTTGTAATTGATAGGTATTTCCAGCGGCGGTAAATAAACTACTGTGCTCATTAGCCGATTGACTCCCCCAATAACTTGTATTGCCATAATTTTCAGTTATAAACTCACTGCTCTGATTGATATCAGCCACATTTAAGTAATCCATAAACTCAAAAATACTTGCGGTGACATGCTCGCCTACTCGAGTTTGTTGCAGGTCACTGTTATCAATAATCAGGACTTGTTTATTGGCATGATTGCGTAATGATATCCCGCAGGCGGCCCCCGCAGGGCCCGCCCCAACAATCAGTACATCGACTTCATGTTGTTCCATGGTTAACGCCTTACTTTTGAGCCTGAGCGCGGCAAACCTAAACCGCCAGCGCTCACTTTAATAGGTGCAAAAGCTCGTTCTGCAAAATACTGAACCATTAACCTGCCTTTTTCACTTTTTTGCTCAATCACTTTTCTATCATCATTGATAAAAAAAACAGGTACTGCGGTCCCGTCATCTGCGGAGTTTCCAGTAAGCTGACTTGTCGTTACTTCTTTATATTCAAATAATTCATTATTCCTCTCTTGCTCTGTAAAGTAAGGAAAACCTTGATTTTGGGCATTTTTATTTCGAATAAATGCCAATGCTGACCAATGTTCAACCATTTGAGTAAAACTATTAATTCCTCTTTGATAGTTCACTTGTTGCCCTGCACTTAAATGGTTTTGTGCTTGCCCTAACTGGGTTTGTTCGCCAGTTAAAACGTCCCAAGGGCTTTGTGGTGGCCACCAATAACTATAATAGGTCGGCGTAATTGGTTGTGGCGTTGAAGTGGTATCGGTTACGGTAACTTGCTCAATCGAACCTAATTGCAGCGTTTCGTTCATTGCTTTTAACCCTGCACTGTCAAACTCGCCTTCAATTTGCACTGTTGGGGTATTCAAACTTGCTTTAATAGTCGACATATCTTCGTCAACTTGTTCAACACTCAACAGCCAAGTTTGTATCGTTTGTGTTTTTTCTTCAGTTTTCAGCGTTGCTTTGTTAATTAAAGGCTCGGTAAAGTTCACAGGTTGAACGGTACATTGGAAGAAGTCAGCTTGCCAAGGACAGGCCATACGCTTTGTGAGATCACCTGGCTGGCAACCTCCGCCCTCACATTCATCACGTGAAGGTGTTAAGCCTGTTTCGTTATAGGCACCTATGCCACCGTCATGAGCAATCACATAAGCAGATTCATACAAATTCGGGTTTTGTAAACTCCAAGTGACTTCAATACCCGGGCACATTGGTAAGCCAACACAATTACCTATACTCGCTTTGTCTAATGGATGTACAGCAAATGGAGCAGGTTCTGGAGTGTCTTCAAATTTACCTAACGCCCACTGCCCCAGTAAAAACAGCTGTGTATCATCGAGTGCCATAAACTTTTCAACTGTGGTATTACTCACCGAGTTACTACCTGAATTCATTGGCATCATCGGCAATTGGCCGCCATTAACATCACTAAAAAGCGTTTCCTGAGGCTTTTCTATGGCACCAATTTTAAGATCCGGTTTTCTAAAGTAATCATAATAAGCCTGTCTTTTGCTGCGGTTTGCTTCTGAATTATCTGCAAAATTAAACTGATAGCTAAAAAAACCACTCATGGACTGAACATTAGCTACCCACTGATAATTACTGATCCGTTCAATAATAGGCAGGATATCGCGCTTATAGTTGGCAATGTAATCAACATTAAAATGGCCATTTGAAAATAAACTTGGCACTAAATTTTTATAGCGAACACCAATGTCAAAAAAGGTGTCATCTAAGCTAGAAATATTGACAATTTCAGGAGCAAAGTCAGGTGACCCCACCACAACCCAAGCTTTCAAAGTCACGGTTGTTCCATCTTTATAAGTTACTTCGCAATAAACAGGACCATCAGCAGTATCGTCATGCCAAGTATCTGAGCCTCCGTAACTCGTTAATGCTTCGTCACCTCCTGCATGTCCATAACCACCAAATACAATCAAACGGCCCTTATTATCGGTTTTTAAAGTCCCCAATGTATTAACTGCAGAGCCATATTGCGGTTTGGCTGTAGGGAATGAGCCATGTTTATAACTTGGCGGAATTGAAGCTCTATCAAAATCAACACCAGATACATTACATCCAGAAATCGATCGTGGACCCGGATCTATTATTAAGCTTTTCCTGTTAACTGCATCGGCATTTCTCAATGGTACCTTTCGAGCTGTATAGCTATTGGTTTCGCCGTAAAGTAGATTTCCCTGTAATTCACTGTATTGATACCAAGCTGCTTTTTTATTGGCTAAATGAACTGTCCAGACGATTGCTTCAATTCGATCATCATCTAAAGTGATTTCTGTTTCGCCATCAAAAAGCTTAAATACCTGCCCCTGACGTTTTATTCGCCCCGCTGTATCTTTAAAAAACGTAACAGGTAAGCCTGATTCTGGTTCAAGCGGTAAACCACCAATTGATTCTGGGCTCAAACATTCGCGACTTTCGATTTTATCGCACATTTCGCTGTTACCGAGACGGGCAACACCGACTGAGGGATGGATTTTTAAATTCATCATCATATCCTTGAGTGATTAATGGGTTCAGTTAAAATTAAAATACACCTAAAAAGGGGAATTAATTCAAGTACGTCGAAGTGTAGTACATAAATCAGAAACAGAATTAAAATTAAGCTCTGTGTTCGTAATTCTAGAGAGAACTAAAATAAAACACTGAACAAAAATAACTTAAGACCATGTTATATAATGATTTTTATTTTTACAGCTATCGATAAATTCTAAAAAACTGTAATAGATTGTTATAAAACGCCCTTGCTAACATTTACCCAACATCCGCACGATTGACCAATTATCACTTAAGCAAAAACAACCCAACATTTCAGACCTATTGTTACCTCAAAACACCGAAAACGCCGCATCACAGACAATAAATAAACGTAGGAATAAACATCATGAAGGTATCAAAATTCGACATCGCTTTAGCAACGGCCTTAACTTTTTTTATAGTTGGCGGCCAATAATGGCTGGTATGGCAAGTGTTTTAGTAATAGGTTGCGTTATTGCAGCCGCACACAACATAGACAACAACGACAAGTTTTTCGCTTAACAGCAGATAAGAATAAATGACAAAAAAGTTACTACGGTCATGTGGTGTAGCGCCCAATAAAAAACGGGCTTAGCGTGTTTGCACTAAGCCCGTTTTTAGCTGTTAGATTAAAGAAGCTTAGCGATGTCCTTTACTTAATTCGTACAAACGGTTTGATAACTCGGATGACGAATGACTCACTCTGGCTAACTCGGTGGCATCTTTTGAGTTGAGATCATTACTCACCCGTATGCTTTCAGCCAGTTGATTTATTTCACTCGATACACTCGATTGTTCACTGGCCGCTACAGCAATTTGTGAGGTACTGAGGCCAATTCCGGTAAATACCTCAATAATTTCTTTAAAACCCGCGAGTACTTTTTCAGTTCGTTTTAAAGACTCAACCGACATGGTTTGTGAGCTTACAATTACCTCTACACCTTTTGCCGCAGATGTTTGAAGCTGCGCTATCATACCTTCTATTTTACTTGCCGACTCTTGTGAACGACCAGCTAAAGTGCGCACCTCATCTGCAACCACAGCAAACCCCCGACCCTGTTCACCGGCCCTTGCCGCTTCTATTGCAGCATTTAACGCTAACAAATTGGTTTGCTCTGAAATACTTTTTATCACATCAAGCATTGCACCCATTTGTTGCGCATCGGTCGCTAAACGATTAATAATATCGGCCGTTTGTTGCAAAACCTCAGACAAAGCTTGATTCGCTTTGCTGTTTTCGGTTACATCTTCCATCCGTCGATGCACCAAGTTTTGTGTTTCATCTACAGATTCAGAGGTCGCCTTAGTATTTTGTGCAACTTCTGATGCACTGGCCGACATTTCAGTAATAGCGGCAGCTAACATGTTGTTTTCTGTTAACTGTGACTCAGCGCGCTGTTTCAACATCGATGACATCTCGTTTAATTGTTTGGCACGTACTTGAGATTCTGTCGCTTCTTCGGCAATTTGGCCTAACAAACCATTTAAATGCTCACCGTATTGATTAACCGCTTCTTTTAATTTACCAATTTCATCAAGTCGCTCAATGTGGAGTTTTGCGGTACTTCCGCCACTGATCAGCATACGAATTTGCTCCGTGGTTTCATTCACCCACCCCATTACTTTATTAGCATTAAAAATCAAAATGGCTACAAACACTAAAATCATTGGGATCAAGGTGGCATATAAACTAAAGCTCAAATTGTTTACGGGTTCTTCAATAACCGCTTCAGGCAGTACAATACCAATTTTCATCTCTTGTTCTGGCATATCTAATAAGGCCAAAAAAGACGCGCTGTCTTTAACAACACCCTCTGGTAATTCACTAATTGTTTCACCGCTCTTAATTGCATCTAATAAAGGTTTTAAGCTTTTATCTTTTGTCACTACATCATCAAGCTTTAACATATCGATAGAGGTAGCACGGATATTTGGAAAACTGATAATTTGCTCTTCTTGGCCTAATAAAAAACTAAAACCGCCAGAATCTTGATTTTGACGTTCAAATAGTTTGTCTAACCCTGCCAACTTTAAATCAACTGTAGCCACGCCCCAAAAACGGCCATCGCGTTTAATCGGCACAGTACAGGTAACCATTGCTGTGCCACTTGTTGTATCTTCATAAGCTTGTGACCAAGAACATTGACCTGATTGAAGACTACGTCCAACGGTGTACCACGTTTCATTATGATAGCCTGCACCACCGGCCTGATTGTAATCATCAATTTTGTCTAATTTACCCGAACTGTTGCGTGCCCAAAAAAACGACTTTCTTTCAACGCCATTACTAAACATATTCGGCTCAGGCCAAATGCCGCCACCGGAAATATTGGCATTACCGAAATGGTCGATAATAGTTGGGAATATTTGGTTAAATTCGGTTTCTTGCAGAGGTAAGTTTTGCGCAAGTGCGGCTAAGTTTTGAGTGACCACAGCGCCTTTACTCAACTCAGTTCTAACTTCATTGGCGCTTGCCAATACCCTAAGCAACTCTTTATTCTCGACTTCTTTTTGCATGAGTGGCAAAGCAAGGGATTGCATCACAACATAAATGAGTACTATCGCGGTAAATAATAAGCCAGCACTAAGAAAGCTCGCTTTACTCGATATCAATAACACCTTTTTTTCCATCGTTATAGCCTCAATCTTGGAGTAACGTAGCAGTGGGTTACGCGTAACAAATCGTTTATTTAAAAAGGCTTAAAAGAATTAAATTAAGCCCAGTTTTATCATTATCGGCAGCAGTTGGTTTTTTATGATAAAAAACACACAAAAACAACGTCAACTAGGCCTAGTTATTTAATAAATTATGTTTAAACATATAAAAGCGTAGTTCATGTTGACGTCAACGAAAGTAATTATTGAATTAACCTTAAGTTTGTTTAGTGGATGTCGCGGGTTTTAGTTTAGATAAATAAATCAATTGCTTGATGCTATGTTAAGGTTTTCTATCTAGCACTTTTGGCATAAAACCCAAACTATTGTGATGTGCAAAACACATTTTCGAGTTAAAAATTGAAAGTTCTTATTGCAGAGTTTCGTGACTTTTTATCACTTTGTACCAAAATAATTGCCAACAATAGATTTTGCCTTATTACTTTATTTTAGGTAGCCCACTTAAAGGCCCTTACATTAAAGCTACATTTTTTAAAGCTAAATGTGGCGTAGCGCACAGATAACCCAAACAGCTAACTGCACTCTGTAATAAAACAAGCCACCTTTAAAAAATTGTACCTTCATTCAACGGTGCAGTGTTTTTTATCAGGGTTTTTTATTAGGGTTTTTTAGCTGCGTTTTGAGTGCAGCTTTTAAACCACAACCATACACACACCCAAGCGCTCAGCACATTAAATTAGAAGTGACAACATGAACAAATTAATACGATTTTGGTTCGACTTACGTGCAAGCTTTTGGTTTTTACCCTCTTTGATGGTGTCGCTCAGTATCGCTTTAGCACTTGTATTAATTGCAATAGATTCGGCCCATTTTAGCCAGCACCTTAAACAATGGCCAAGAATGTTTGGGGTCGGAGCCGAAGGCGCACGCCAAATGCTCGGCACTTTAGCTGGTTCAATGATGACAGTAATGGGAATAAGCTTTTCGATGACATTGCTGGCGCTAGTGCAAGCATCAACTCAATATACCTCTCGGGTACTGCGAACTTTTATGCGCAGCCGAGTAACCCAAACCACTTTGGGGGTGTTTGCTAGTATTTTTGTGTATTGCCTAATTGTGCTGCGCACCATTCGCGGCACTGCCGGAGTTGATGAATTTGTGCTATTTATTGCCTTTATCATGTCTCTCGTTGGCGTGGCAGTGCTGATTTATTTTATTCATCACATTGCCTCGTCAATTCAAGCATCAAGCATAATCGCCTTGGTTGCTAAAGAAACGTATGCAGCAATCGATGTGCTTTTACCGCACACACTATGCCCAACACTTGGCAAACAGCACAATCTAGCAGTGATTTTGGCCGAACACGATAAAAGAAGCTGGTATCCCATTGCGGCACATAAGAGTGGCTATATTCAAAGCATTAATCATGCTGAACTGCTCAAACTAGCAGAAGACAACAAAACCATAGTAAAAATGGAGCATGCCATTGGTGCATTTGCAGTAAAAGATACCGCACTGGTTTCACTTGCTCTCACCTTTGCACCAACACAAAAAACCATTGCTGCATTTAATCAAGCGTACAGCATTAGCCGCCATCGCACCGTAGCGCAAGATCCTGCTTTTGGGATCAGGCAAATTGTAGATATCGCCTTAAAAGCGCTCTCGCCTGGCGTAAACGATACCTCAACCGCAGTGATGTGTATCGATTATTTAACCTCAATTATGGCGCGGCTAGTAAATAGGCAATTTCCACCACGCTATAGATACGAGCAGCAAACATTACGCGTAGTCGCAATTGAGCCTAGTTTTGAAGGGTTATTAGTCGAAGCGTTTGAACAAATTCGAACAAACGCCATCACCAATGTCGCAATATTAGCGCGATTACTCAGCGCACTTGAGACCATTGGCAGCCTAACTACCACACCCAGCCAATTTCATGCCCTGAATGAACAATTACATTGCCTAGATGAACTAATAGAGCGCAACATAAAATCAAGCCACGATAGCACTTGGCTCAAAAACCGCTTAACCGCAGTGGCCAAAACCCTAAAGCCACATTAATAGCTTAAGGGTTTGTTAAAATTTAAATTAAATAAAACAAAACCTTAAAGTTACTCTTCATTGTTACCATAATAACGACTAAGGCTTTTTTCATCTTCACGATTAAAAGGAACTGCGGGGTCATACACAGGTGCATCTTTAATTTGCTGCTGAGTTAAACCAACATACATTTTTGCGTAAGGCCAACTCACTTCGCTAATCCATGTTGGCGCAATTAAAACCAAATGCCCTAACCACCAATTGCTGGTATTAATAATTAAATAGCGAATAGCCCATGTATCAATATCAATTAACATGCCCTGCACATGGCCTAAATCTCCGTCTTTTGCTTCAAGGTGATAATCAATCACCGCATGGTGGCTGCGTAAATGCCTATCTTGTTCTTGTATTAAAGCAGTGTCGACACGGGCAAACTCATCGACTTCAAATTCAGCCTCATCGGGCTGAGGCGCAATGCTCGAATAACCCGGCGCAATCATGTAAGGGCTTGAATACACGCCCCAAAGCCCCATGTTGCCCCAATACGACGGGTAAGAATAATAACCTAAGTAATCAATTTCGGCTTGACGAGAAATAGGCCTATCGGTATCCATATCGGGGCTGTTTTTAACCTGATCTTTCGTAATTGAAAGCTCAATGGTTGTACCAATCCAGTCTAAATCTTTAATTGAAATAGGTGAAATAAGCACTTTTTTACTCATCAACCAAAGGCCAGCCTCAACCACTAAATACCGAATAACCCACTGTTTATCATCAAAATAAAAATCTTTTACATGGCCAATATCGCCATCGGTTGCGCCAATAGTAAAATTTTATAAATCACTAAGCGGATGTAACATGATGTACACTCCTAATTGAATAAAATGGGGCGCTAACTCATTGCTGAAGATGTAAAACACCTCACTTAACCAACAGATTAATTGCGGTATTTACTCACAGAGAATTAAAAAAAGAAGAATAAACCAACCTAAGTGCTGGATAAAATATTTACCAACATATTGAATTAAATGTAAATATCTAAGCTATTTATCTCAAGCCAGAGATAAATTAATGACCAGTATTGAGGTTAACCCGCACTCTAGAAAGCTAATGAAAGCCTAAACCATATTGAAGATTGATTCTGTGCGTTGTCGCACGCAAAAAACCAGCGCTTAACAACATAAACACATCTGCATGAAATTTCACGACTAAAAAGCAACTAGCAACCCAGCTGATTTTTAAACCTTAATTTAAAGGTTTCAACAGGGGTCAGTTTTTGGTCACTGCTTTACCTGCACAAGATGCCGTTTGTAGTCTGCTTTAGTGGTTGCTTGCACCACATTTTGTATTTTTTGATTAAATACCGCGAGCTGATTAGCAGTAAAAACAAAAGCCTGATGGTTAGCCTTCTTATTAGTGATATAAGTAGTTAATGACATTAAATGCACCACATTACTTGGCATGGTCGTTTTAAATTCTGCACTATCATTAAATACCACAACAGACTCAACACCCGACAGCACGCCCAATAACCGATGCACAGCCAAACAGTGTTTATAATTTTGCCGTAATGGGTTCATAAACGATGTTTTTTTACGATAAATTTGCTGAGTCCATTTAGCTTGTTTTTCACTACCAAAAATCCAGCCAGAGTAATTTTTACTTTCAATGACAAACACACCAAACGCAGACACCACTAAATGATCAATCTCAGTCAATTGGCCATTTTCAACTTCAAGCAACAGGTTTTTATAAAGGGTGTAATCGCCAGTTTGGCATAATTGAGCAAGCTGCGCATTCACACGCCGTTCACCTATCCAACCACGAATAGCCGCCCTATCGCACCCCAACAGCGCCAAAATCATCAAGAGCAAAGCAAATACAAACGGTAGCAGCACCAGCAAAACTAGATAACTTGGCAAAGCGTGCCAAATTGACTGCACCATTCCAACGGGTTTAGGCGCACTTATTGGTACAAGTGTTAAAGAGCTCGATTGCAAATCTGGCGCTATCACATGCTTGCCCACAGGCCGATTTGAAAAACCACTGTTATTAGAAATATCTTGAGAAGATACATTACTCACAGGTACATTATTTACAGTATCATACCGCGAATTAATAAGCTTATTATCAATCACTTGAGTAACGGCATCCGGCACAACCGCCGTCGGATTGCATAACCTACGATAATCTTTTTTTGCCGACTGATACGCCAGCGATTCTGGCACATGAGCATAATCATTCATTTGGTGCTGCAACAATAAACAAACAGCGGGCACAGTTTGTTTATTGGCTGTCGCAAAAAGCACAGTACTTATAAAAAGTAAGCAAAGAGATAAAATCCATTTCATTTTTTATTTCTACTTATTAAAAACAACTTACTTAAAAAATTAATTGTATGAAATATGTTGCTTCTCTAAAAATTAAAGGCGTACAACTTTGATATTTTTAAAGCCAAAATCAGTATTATTTGTTCTAAACCCAAGCTTTAAAATCTGATCATACTTAAGCGGCACGTTATAAAAAATAATATTGATGTCAGCCTCAACACCCTGCGGTAAATCTATTTGACCATAACGCATTTCTTGTCCAGCTATCAGTGCATCATAATCCTTAAAAATAGCACCATCCTGCATAACTAATTTCCATTGACCAGTATTAACTTCTGCCTGACCTCGTTTATTGATGACTTTAATATTGCAAGAAACCGTATCACCTTGCCTATCACAAATACGATGGGAAAACTCAATTCCTCTGTGATAAAGGCTCCCTTTTTCTAATGTGGTCTTTGGCACACCATCGCTTAGATTTGGGTCATAATATTCTCGGCCCATAATAAAGAAAACAAATGAACTGATAGTGTAAATAAAGAAGCTAGCAGCAAAAAATAAATACCTGTTTTTCATATAACTATAAACATATAAACCAACTGAAAAAACAGTAACAAGCAAAGCAATAAAAATAAGTACGTATTCAGGGCGCCAAAGACTATAAAAATAAATTAAGGGATCAGGTACAAAGTACTGCAACATAGCCCAAGAAAAGCCTATCAAAAGGGTGATTACACCAAAAAATCGGGTAATTAAATTGTTTGATTTTTTTTGTTCTGTCATGAAACCTATCTCTTTTTAGATTATAAATTGGCTTTATACTTAGTTAATTTAATGTTTTTAAATTTTCTGAGGCTAATACTCGTTTTATAGCTGCTGATTGTGGAATTTTTTGTATAACAAGGTTTTGTTCATTTGCGGTAATGTACGCGACTTCATCAACACGTTTATATATTTGATAACCTCTTAAAATAACCTTGCCATCTATAATTATCTCACTACAAATTGACCATCCAGGTTCTCCTGAAATTGTGGCTTTACAGCCGAACTCACCTAATTGAGTGATTATCTCAGCCGCTGATTTTTTACCCACATTTATCGAAGCGAGTGAGAGTGAAGTTAAGGCTGCAAATACTAAAAAAATGTAAGCCATGGTATTAAAAAAATCAGCCACTTTATTAGCTGTTTTTTTACTTGATAAATTCACATGTTTTTTTATTGATTCGTTATTTGAAAGCATACCAGCTAAGACACCAGCTAAAATACCAAAAAATATTATGTACCACATGGATATTAAAGCAAAAAGCATTGATTTTAATAACTCAGGAATGATCCGAAAGGATGAAAAAAAACCGACTAAAGTCGTAATTTCATAGCTAGATTGTGTCGAATTAATGCCAAAACCATTGTCGATTCCAATGGAATAACACAATCCAATCACAAAGAAAACAGCTGTCAAAGCTGTAATAATCTTTGCCATTAAAACAAAATAACTATCTATATTGTGAAAATTATCAGAGTCCATTGATATATCATCCATTTTAGAAAAAAAACATGCTCTTTATACACCATATCAATCTTCCTTACCATCTGATATATTTACAAAAAATGGATTTACGGTAGTAAACGTTGTTATGGAACAGATTGGTATTTATGAGCAGTTAATCACGCAGGTAGTTGAATCGCGACTTGATAAACAGCGCTTTTATATTGGTGAAAGGCAACTCGAAAGTACCGAAGCTGCAACATGGCTTTCGCGCTTTTTAAGTAAACTGATTGCTCATGCCATTGACGCTATACCAAACTCAGATGATCGCTTACAGCTTCAAATTAACCTTGCTAATAGTTTGGTACTTTGGCTAAAAAATCACATTAAAGATGATGCGCTCATTAGCGAAAACCTCATTGATAGCCAAGGCCGAATACTTACCGCCCTCTTTAATACCGAAAATCCAATCGCAGCCAATTTAGAACAATATTCAAAAGATATTTATCCGCTGACGGGCTTATCGCAAAGTGAATTGTTTAGCGGTGCCAATGCGGGCATTTCACTTGAAACCGAACTCAAACGCGAAATTAAATCAGCCGATACTATTTACTGGTTAGTGTCATTTATAAAGTGGACTGGGCTGCGCATTTTTAAAAATGAGCTTGAAGCCTTTACCCGAAGTGGTAAAAAACTCAAAGTCATTACCACTTCGTACATGGGCGCAACCGATGCCAAAGCAGTCGAGTTTTTAGCAAGCCTTCCAAATACCGAAGTCAAACTGAGCTATAACAATCAACAAGAACGCTTGCACGCAAAATCATACTTATTTTTACGCAATACGGGTTTTGATACTGGCTATATTGGTTCGTCTAATTTATCACATTCAGCACTGACTAGCGGGCTTGAGTGGAACTTAAAAATAACCGCACAAGAAATCCCGCATATTATTAAAAAAACCAAAAGTACCTTCGAAACCTACTGGCAATCAAAAGACTTTGAACGCTTTACAGGCCAAGTAGCATGTAAAGAAAAGCTGATTAACTCACTGAATGAACAACGCGGTAGCGGCCAATTTACCAATCAGTTTTATTTTGATATCACGCCCAAAACTCACCAGCTAACCATTTTAGAAAAACTTAGTGTTGAGCGCACCGTGCATCAACGCTTTAAAAACTTAGTGGTGGCCGCAACGGGCACAGGTAAAACAATTATATCGGCGTTTGACTTTAAAACCGTTTACGACGCCAAACCAAATGCCCAATTTTTGTTTGTAGCTCACCGCGAAGAAATTCTCAAACAAGCGCAAAGTGCCTATCGCGGTGTGCTTAAAAACAATCAATTTGGTGAACTCTGGGTCGGTAACTACAAACCCCAGAGTTACAATCAATTGTTTGCATCTATTCAAACGCTCAACAGTCAACTCGACACCCTAAATTTAAGCAGTGATTATTACGATTACATAGTTATAGATGAAGTACATCACGTTAGTGCCGCCAGTTATCGTATGGTGCTCAACTACTTTACGCCACAGATTTTACTCGGCTTAACCGCCACGCCAGAGCGCCAAGATGGCGCCAATATTTTAGATGATTTTTGTGGCGTGATTGCCGCTGAAATTCGCTTACCTGAGGCAATTAATCAACGCCATTTATGCCCGTTTCAATACTTTGGCCTTGATGATGATATCGATTTAAGCAAAGTCACTTGGCGCGGCGGCCGTTACGATATTAGCGAGCTCAGTAACCTTTATACTGGCGAAAACAACCGTGCAAACAAAATTATATCGAGCCTTGCCGATATAGTGACTAATGTTCACGATATTAAAGCGTTGGCATTTTGCGTCAGCCAAGATCACGCCGAATTTATGGCTGCCAAGTTTAATCTCAAAGGCATAAATGCCGATGTACTGACCAGCAAAAACACGAATGAGCGAGCACAAAAACAACAAGCACTTCGCCAAGGCAAAATAAACATACTCTGCGTAGTCGATATTTTTAACGAAGGGGTCGATATTCCAGAAGTCGATACCCTATTGTTTTTAAGGCCAACCGAAAGTCTAACGCTGTTTTTACAGCAACTCGGCCGTGGCTTACGCTTGCCAGATAATAGCCAAAAACAATGCTGTACTGTGCTCGATTTTGTCGGTAACGCGCGGCCAGAGTACGACTTTGCCAGTAAATTTCGCGCACTCATTGGTAAAAGCAATCAGCCAATAAAAACCGAAATCGAAAACAACTTCCCGCATTTACCGCTAGGTTGCCGAATTGAATTGCAAGAACGTACACAACAAACAATTCTAAAAAATATTCAACATGCAATAAACAGCAAACGCCGTTTGCAACAGCTGATCAATCATTATTCGCAACATAGTGACCAAACGCTGACTTTGAGTAACTTTTTACACATTAACCCACAAGTCACACTTGAAGATATTTATAAACCCAGCGATAAAAGCCTTGGTGGTTGGCATTGGCTCAAAGGCAATGCCATAACTGCCAATGAAAAAGAGATTTACAGCGCCTATTACCGCGCAATCAATACACAATTACTCAGCTGTAACTCAATCAGCTACTTGCGCTTTTTACGTGATTTATGTACCAACGACTTTAGCTTTAGCGATACACCACTGAATCAACAATTTGCCTTAATGGCCCATTACAACTTTTGGGATAACAGCGGCAAAAAACTTGGCTTTAACACACTCGAACAGAGCTTAACAGCACTTAAACATAGCGCATTACAGCAAGAACTCAGCGAAGTTATCACGCTATTAATTAACCGTATTCAGCAACACGAAACCGATTTAAGCAGCTT
The DNA here is from genome assembly GCF_002310815.1 of Pseudoalteromonas tunicata. Classification (NCBI taxonomy): domain Bacteria; kingdom Pseudomonadati; phylum Pseudomonadota; class Gammaproteobacteria; order Alteromonadales; family Pseudoalteromonadaceae; genus Pseudoalteromonas; species Pseudoalteromonas tunicata. Next base: position 2,068,003 of record NZ_CP011032.1, read on the forward strand.
GCCAAACCATGCGATTAAATTGCATAGCCGCTACAGCCGCCAACAAATACTGGCTGCGTTTGGTGCCCATTCGTTTGACAAAAAATCATCTGCCCGCGAAGGCGTATTAGAGCTTAAAAGCCAAAACATCGAACTTATGTTTGTGACTTTGAATAAATGCGAAAAAACCTATTCACCCACCACGCTGTATCACGACTTTGCCCTCAGCCCCACCCTGTTCCATTGGCAAACGCAAAACACTGCGAGGCCAGATAGCGGAAAAGGTTTAGGATATATTCAACATCAACAAACATGTAAAACCATGCTGTTATTCGTGCGCGAACAGGGTAAAGACGAAAACGGCCGAACTATGGGGTTTGTAAACTACGGCGAGGTTAAATACCAAAGCCATAATTCAAGTCAACCAATGAATATCACATGGGAATTAAAAAGCCCCATGCCAAACGAAATGTGGCATGAGGCTGGGAAGTTGGCAGTTGGGTGATTGGAAAAATTCATTCGGTACAAAAAGTTAAATTTTTGTACCCCAACTATATGAAATACAGTAACTAAATTTAAAGGCTCTCAAGTGAGAATATTTCAAAACGTTAAAAATTGGCTGATAAAACACCTTCCTGTAGAAGCGGATATTGCACTACATGAAAACAGCTCATTCCATAAATGGGTAGGTTATCCACTACTACTAATATTCACACTCATTATTTTCATTACCTTTGATCTTTACCAAAAAGGGATATACAGCTTAAATAAAGATCTACTCATAACTACAAAAACCCTAAGTGATTTTGTTAAATTTTACGCATTCCCAATAACAGCTTTAACAGTACCTTTATCACTAGTTGTTATGTTTAACCGGTTTCATTCATCAAAGCAAAAAGCCAAAAGCAACCGTTTGATTGAACAAAATAATCTTGTTAATAACTACTTTTCACACTTCAGTAACTTTAATAGTTATACTGGTACCCTTGAAGTTAAATATAAGTCAGTAGGACTTAAACTATCAGCTCAACGACTGTATCGTATACTATTTCAAAATTGTAACCTTATGAAGTTCGACGCGACAGTACAAAAAGATTGTATTGACATTATTATTCACTCAGCTTTTGTTGAACTTGAGAAGTATAGAAATCATATCGTTATTAATAGCCACTATACTGTTGATAAAGAAGTTATCGAGGGTGTTGAGTTACTTTGGTCAACTCGAAAAGACTCTCAAATTTATAAATATTTGGAAGAATTAAAATTAATAATCATAGATCTGATTAATTTTCAAGGAATTATAAATAGTAAAGAAATTGAAAAGTACTTTTATACGGAATATGAAAAAAGTTGGAAAAAAACTTTATAACTGACAACCTTTCTGTTGATTAATATAAATTAAAATGAGCAAAACAATCAAGAGCAATTACAATGTTTCCTATTTTTATAATGATATTTACAAAATAGAAAACATTGTAAGCAATAATGATTTAAATATAGCCAATTATAATTTGGTAATAATTTTTCGTGGCAAACGTTTAGTAACAAAACTGCTAGTTTCTAAACCAGCAATAGATACTGCATAATTATCATCATTTTCATCAAAAGACGCAACAATGATACTTTGCAAGCCTTTAGTTGTAGATAAAGTTTTAAGTAACTGGTTTACACTTTTTGTACTCATAGAATGCTGAGCTGGTTCATCGAATAAGATTAAACTGGGATGATTACCGCCAGCTTTAGCTGATGTTTTATACAAAGCAATTAAATACGACCAAATAAGTCTTACAAAATCACTAGCAGAAGAGTCCGACTTTATATCAGTATTACTGGCAGAATTTTTATCTTTTAACTCAGATGGCGTATCAACTTGCTCTCTTAATTCTAAATCCTTCAAATAAGGAAGTAGGGTTTGAGGTTTAACTTCAATCTCATCAACTACAGCACTACGATAGCCAAACGTTCTTGCTAATATCTTAAATTCATAGGAAAAATCTCTAATTTTATACATATCATCAGGAGAGAAACTCGACTTTGATAATTCTAAAATAGAAGCATTGAGCTCTTTGTATTTGGCTGATAATTTAACCAAACTTTGAAGACTTTTTTCTAGCATTTCTTCAAGCTTATTTAGTTCTTCTAGACGATTTTCAATATTTATTTTTCGTCTGATATCTGCTTCTTTAATATTTGTAGTTGATTTTATATCACGTTTTAAGGAAGTAAGTTCTTTACTGGTTTTTACTAATTCTTTATTTATAGTTAAGAGCTGCCCTTGATCCCTTTCAATATTTTTATTCAACCCTCCCAGTAGAGAACTAATCATTTTTTTTTGATTACTTAAATGAACAATATTCTCTTGGAGCGACATTGGCATTGCCATACTATCAGGTGATATTAAGATATCATCAATAGGATTTAAACATGTGTGGCACTTACCTTTAACAAAATCTAGATCGGTTTCATCAGCACCAAATTTCACTAATTTTTCGGTTAACTTATTAGACCTCAAATCATCTTCTATGCTCGTCAAGTTCTCAATATACTGACTACGTTGAGACTCATTTATCTTAATTTGGCTGGAGCACATACTTTGCATGGTTAACAATTCATCAACCCTATTCTGAACTAATTCAATTTCCTTTATCAAGTCTGATGACTCTCCTGAAAATTGAGATGCTTCATTTTGAATTATTACTTGCATTCCATTTTGTAAGCCTTTCTTTACTAGTTCAAATGATTGAGCCTCTGCTCCGTTCCTTTCTGTAATAAAAACTAATCTAGGGTCAAAATCTATAGATGGTGTTTTACTCAAGCCAGATACAGATAAATACTTACTCTCTGTTGATATTTTAACTTCACTAACTAACTCAGACCATAAGGTCATAACTTTTGAACGTTTGGATTGCAGCTCATTTAAATCCTTTGCATTCCTAAAAACATCTAAGTCTAGTAAAAATCCCGCAACCTTCTCTCTCATAGCGCTTATTCCATAATATGGAATATTAGCGATATAATCAGTCCAACCACGCTTTTGTTCAACTAAAATAGCTGAAAAAACAGATTGCAAATAAAGCTTTGCTTCTTTGCCTTTATTATCAGATATTCTTGGTAAATTTAATCCTAAGAACTTCTCTAAATATGCAAAAAAACCTTTCTCCTCATCTTGAGCTGATCCTCCATCATGCAAAAATGTATATCTACTTTTTAGAGTATTCATAGAGGGGTTAGTTAAATATGCTCCCTCAATTATCTGTACTAATTTAGTATCCACTTCGCTAGATTTTATAGCACGCTTTAAAGTAATGACTTTACCTAATTGGTTCTCTAACTCTAAATAAACGGTGGAGCCGATTATGCTCTTATTATCACCGTTCAGATCAAATCTATCTTTGAGCGCATAGGGTAATGATGCATTTCCTTTAGAGCCTATAATCTCCTCCATACCAAGTGAGTAAATTAGAGAATTTACGAGTGTACTTTTACCCGATGAGTTATCTCCACGAATAATGTTCAGCCCTGAGCTAAACGGGATTCGGTATCCATATTCTTGATTGTCTGTAGCCGTCAAAGTTACAAATAACTGATTAAATTTCATCATTCCACCTTTTAGCTGTCTGCTGTACCATCGTCTCTGTTATTTTTTTATTTATGATTTTTAAATCATTCGTTTCATTATCAAATAATTCAAGCAGCCCAGCGCCAGCAATGAAAGTTTCAGCCTTCTCAGTTAATTGATATGAACCATTTGATTTTCTAGATAGTAGGTTTTCTGCAGTAGCAAAACTGAGAGCCATATTTAATGAAGGATCAATTCCCCAAACACCTAGTAATAGCTCTTTCTTTTCTGAGGAAATTTTAAGCGCTTTCAATCGTTCAGGTTCTAGCATCGCCCAATTGAATAAATGAAGTTTGAGTAAACTTCCTTTATTCCCACTACAACAAATTTTAAGAATTAGAAGGATTTTTCCAATTTTGTACATAGGCCTTAATTCAGGAATCACCGATGATTTTTTCCGGTTAAACATGAGCTTACTCATTATTCAATCCTCATAGGGCACTCAGCGATCCATTTAGCCACCATATGCTTTGTAATAGATACTAAGTCTTCATGCTCAATCTTAGAAATATGACAGCAATTATTGAATCGAGCTATTAATTTTTCTTCTACTTTTGTAATAAGTTTCTGCGGGCTATCTTCCCAAGTAATAGACAACTCCTCTACTTCACTTTCAAAGTTATTAACTAGCTTTGCTATACGTTCATACAGCTCTTGTGACTGATTAAAAATACGTCTTAATATCTCGTACCCATCTAAATAGTTTTTTTTAGTCAACTCATTTAGTATGACGTGGTTCTTAGGTTTATAAATCTCATTAATAACACTTCGAATTTTATTTTTTTCGCAGATATTATCATCGTACTCAGTCGTTAATTCAGGTTCTGTTATTTTTTCACCTGTGCTGTTGGAAAAACAGAGTTGTTCACCACCAATCATTTGAAGCTGTCTTATATCATGAATATAGAAATTAAGATCTTTTATCAAAATTTGAAAATCGTCCGAAATAAATTCAAGCTTTTTTTCTTTGACATTCTTTTCTTGAATACGTGCATGAGCATGAATCTCATGCTTAGCTATTCTTGGAGTGATAAATATCCACTGCCGGATTATACAATCTCCTAAATGCTTCACTAACTCTTTTTCATTTATAGAAAGCTTGCCTATGTCCTTAGTTATTTTATCTCTCTGCTTTTGATAAAGCGTTTTAGTATCATAATCTTCATTAGGGCAATAACATTGAATAGCGATGCCATCCAATAGCACAACCCCTTCAATACCAAGATCTCCTGGTGAAGCAATCATTTCTTGATAAGTGTCATGTTTTTTCTTAAAAACTAACTGAATAAGACTTTCCCAGCTATTTCCATCTAATGGACCGATATCAGTTTGAATCATATGCTCCAAGCTCTCTAATTAATTGCAAAAAATTATTCCTTAACTTCCCCATGATCACACACGAAAGATATAAATTGATGAGTAATCACTTGCATGGCGGAATTTTGTTCCCCATAAATTCCAAGTACCTAAATCCCTTTAGGCAATTTAAGTCACGGTGATTACGTTCACATCAATTTTTAACTTGAGGACACAGTGTGATCCTCGGGTGCGCCGTGGGATTCCAAAGGGCGGTCGGCGGCAGCCGCCCTTTGGTTGCCATCGCCAACGCGATAAAACCTCGAATAGAGGTTTTTAAATCCCTTTTCCCAAAACCATGTAAAAACACGACTCAAGCCTGTTTCTACACTTTAAAAGCGCGAGGTAAACTCCCGCATACGGCACGACCTACAAATTTAAAAGCTGCGCTTTTCGCGCGAGCAAGCTCTGCGCCTACAAGTTAAAGCGCGACTACAAACTACTCTGCAACCACTTGTTTAAACCTTGCAAACGTTCTCATCCCTTCATCTGCAATAATCACTTTATACTCTGGATTTTTAGCGATTAACTCATATTGCCCGTTGGGGAGTTTGTTTACTTTACGCAGTAAATATTGCCCTTCGCCGCTCTCGCCATCTTGTTCGATGGCGACAATTTGGTCGCGCAGTGAGCCTGCATTGTTTGGGGTGATCCATTCCAGTAACAGTAAATCGCCATCAGAAATTGGGTTTTTACCGCCATTCATCGAGTTACCGCTGGCGTGGGCTAAAAAGTGCGTTTTTAAATCTTTATCTGACAAACCAAGTCCTGTTGGCAGGGTTTTAAATTCCATGTCGCTGTCGTCACCAGTTTTAAAATGGCCGCAGGCGATTTTTAAATTAGGGAAAAATGGCAGCTTTAATGCATCATCAATTGATTTTAAGCTAACTTCGGGCTCAGCGACTTGATCTAACTCAGGTTGTTTTGCTTGTGGGAAAGCCACTATGTCGGCAGTTGGTTTTGCTTGTTCAAAATGGTCTTTATTTCCAAGCCATAACTTTGCGTTATTGGCTTGTGCCACCTGATACGCCCAATTGCTTACTGCGAGAGATTTATCTGCATCGCAGTGAAAATACGCACTTAGTTCGTTGCTAATAATTTGGCTGTTAACAACCAAATTTTGGTTTTGCCAGCGCTCGCGGTGCTGCTGTGCAGCTAAAAAGTCGCGTTTGTTGTTATTACATGTGCGGTGCGCTGCCACAAAATTATGGCCTAAGTCATTTGCGTAGCGGGCAAACGGTATAAAATGATCGACTTCAACATCGTTTTTCATTGGCTTTTGGCAATAAAAACAGCTGTTTGATTGCAGCTCTACCAAAATAGGTTTTGCTTTGGTAAGTGCATTGCGGTCAAAGCCAAATAAAAAATCATGTAGTTGGCTTTGCGGGCCAATAAGTGTTTGGTTGTGCTTTATGCTTTGAATTTTTTGCAGCCATGCATTTTTAGCCAAGTACGTTACTAGGTCGTAAAAACGCCTGAAACAACTGGCAATACCAGCATTTAATGTGATGTATTTAGAACTTTTAGTATGCGGATATAAAAAACATTCATCTTTGCCATTAAGCTTTTGTAATAACCACAAAGGACCATCTTTAATTGTTTTTAATGTAGAGCTCCGAATGCTTTTAAATTCATTACTTTTCATTAATTGGCTTACTGAGTTGATGTTATTTAATTTTGCATTATGAAGAGTGGTTATGATTTTAGCCTGTTTTTTTGAATTAGTGTTCTGTAGAAGTAATTGCTTTGTGTCGTTATTGATACCACCAAATGGCGTTGCTTGATGCCAATATAAAGTAACAAATTTTTCAACTAATTCATCAAATGATATTTGTAATTCTAAATCTGAATCTATTTGGTGCTTTTCAATACTGATATCAGCAAGCGCATGCAATAACGCAAACTTATAGGTTGCACTAAAATCACCCTCCACCAGCATACGCTGAATGTAGGCAATAAAGTCGAGTTGCTGCTGCATGGCAAGCATTAAACACGCCCGCTTTTAATCAATATCGCATTGAGCCATTGTTCGTTTTCGCGCCCTTTGCGTTGGTCGCCGGTGATCCAGGTTTTATGAATGTTAAGTTCAGGTATTGGTTGTTTAAGCGCGGCGAGACCTTGCTCGTTTAAATCGGTAAACGTTCGGCCATTGTGAGTTCGTTCACCTTCGCCGTATTTGAAACTGACATACAACACCCCTTCTGTTTTAAGCGCGGTCGTAAGTTTGTTAAATACCTGCGCCAGCTCGTTATGTGGCACATGCAATAAGCTAGCGCAGCACCAAATACCATCAAAAGTATTTACATCGTCAATTTCGGTAAAGGTTTTGAGCGCAACAGGCTGGTTTAAAACGCTTGCTGCAATGTCCACCAGCGCTGGGCTTGCGTCCATTGCACGTACAAAATAACCCTGTTTTTTAAAATACAGCGCATCGCGGCCGCTGCCACATCCAGCATCTAAAATGAGGGTTTGATTGGGAATTTTGTTGGCAAACAGCGGTAAAAACGCATCGTAAAGTGCGCTCATATCAACGTCTAAGGTTGAAGCGACGAATTCTTGCGCATGTTGATTGTAATAATCGAGGGTGGTATCCGTTGTTCTAGCTGTCATCCGCGGGTCCTGTGCGTGAATTTTTTAGTGTTGTCACAAGCCTGTCTGGATTGGCTTGTTTTTTGTTCTTGCTACTTTTTATTTTGTTGTGAGCTTAGGGCTTTTTATAGCTGTTTTAAGTGTTTGCCTAAGTTTACTCATTATGCACAGTATTAAATTTGTTTGGAGGTGGTTGTCAAAAGTAGAACAATCACTTTAGATTCTGAAACATATCACGGTTTTTAAATTAAAAACAAGTAGTTGAGATTAAGTGTGTGTAGTTTTGGCCTGTGGTTTGTTTTGCCAAGGTATTGCAGCGTTTAGTCGATTTTTTGTTTTTGTATTTTTCAGCTCATTAGCCGATGTGCTTTTTTTGGCAAAACCTTAGTATTATTAAGGGCTTTTGCGTGTTCACCACACTCTTGCCATCGCTTGTTTGCTATGTGTTTTAGATTATCCCGCTTTTTAATATGGTTTTAGCGTTACTGTTGCGCTGCTTTTTTCTACGTCATTGTAATAGCTTGTAATAATCTTATTGGTCTAAAAATCTACGCTATTTTAGGAACAACAACAAAGAGTCCTGTTTAGTCTTCACGGTTTGACCCTGAATATTGAATGACTTTTTATTTTATTAGTTGGTAAATGGAGCGTTTGATCATGGCACATTCTCATCACGAAGGTTTAAGCTGTTCTTGTTGTAATAAAATATGGAAGGCATTTTTGCCTCACATTACTCCGCCCCCTCCCCCCAGTAATTGTGAAATTAACGAGCAGTCAGCCCCGATTATTTTTAAAGCAACGCACAACGTTGGTGACATTATAACTAAGGGATATATTCAAACCATGGCTAATGGTCAAAACGACTTGGTTGAAGCAATGGGTATTCATAATGGCAAAATTATCGCTATTGGTGAATTTGATGATGTTAAAAAAGCCATGCCAGCTAACAGTGACATTGTGTATTTAACCCATGGCCATACCTTATTACCAGGTTTGATTGAACCGCATTTACATATTTTACCGACGTCACTGTTTAATTGTGGCATTTCGGTCAGCCCATTTAATGGTCAATATTTAAACCCGCATTACAATCGGGCCAGTGTGCTTGCTATTTTAAAAGCGAATATTCCAAGTAATCCAAGCGATTGGTTATTTGGTGGCGATGTTGATCCATCTTTGTTTGTTAATGGTGAAAAAGAGTTTAATGCTGATGTGCTCAATGACGTATCTAAACAAAACCCGATATTTTTAATGAATGCATCTATGCATTTAGCGTATATCAATAAGGCGGCGATTGACCTTGTAGCTAAAAAAGGCGTGATCTGTAACGACAATGGCGTTTTGCACGAAATTGATGAAATTATGCCTGTCCTGAGCTTGTTGCCAAAGCCAAGCAATGAGGCTTTTACTAAACAGGTCAATTTATTGTTTGCCAATGCCAGTAAACGTGGTGTTACCTATATTTATGATGCAGGAATAGATGCGCCAGCATCAAACAAAGACTTTGATCAAGTCGCTTTTTTAAAACACCTAGCCCACCAGCCAGACTGTAAAATTCGCATTGGCGGTTCGCTTGTTGCCCCTCATTTAAAAGACTTTAATTCCCATATTAAAGGCAAGTACGCACCCAACCAAGGTGATGAAAAGTTTAATTTAGCGTTTATTAAAGTGGTTGCCGATGGCTCAAACCAAGGGTTAACGGGCTATCAATACACCCCTTATGATTGTGACGAAAATTATACGCCGTACCAAGCTGAAAACGCGGATATAGAAAAACAAAACAATGTCGGTCTATTTAATTATGGTTATCCGGTTGAATTTGATGCCCTCATTAGCACCGCTCATGATAACGGCTGGCCAGTGATGATCCACGCCAATGGCGACCATGCAATGGAGCGTACCCTTAAAGCGTTTGATAACGCGTATGGTAACGGCTCGTCATTCACTTATCGTAATCGAATTGAACATGCTTCGTTATTAAGTGATACCAATCTCAGTGATATGGCTCGCTTAGGTGTGTCGCCAAGCTTTTTAATTGGCCACGCGGGTTATTGGGGCTGGGTGTTTAGCCAAACAATTTTAGGCCAAACGCGCACTCAACAACTCGACCGCTGTCATTCGGCTTTACATCAATACAATATGCGCATTACGTTGCACAGCGACTACAGCGTTACGCCACTTGGCCCACTTCGTATGATGGAACAAGCCATAGCGCGTAAAATGGAAGGCGCACCTAAAGAGCTTGGGCCACAAATACTTAATAGTGCCGAGTGTATTACTCGCTTTGAAGCCTTAAAAGCCGTGACCTATGACGCAGCTTGGCAATGTTACGCCGAGCAATGGGTTGGCTCTCTTGAAGTAGGTAAATGTGCCGACTTTGTTATTTTAGAGCAATCTCCTTTAACATATGTTGCACCTCATAGCGCTAACTCAGTAGCAGGTATGCGAGATATTCCTGTGATTGAAACTTGGAAAGCCGGTAAACGGGTTTATCTTAATGAAGAGCTCTACGAGGAAAAAACCATCGTAGTGAAAAAGCCCCTGTCGGGTGTTGAGATTTGTGAAAAAATTATTAATGTTGGTGCATAAAGCCATCGCATTTTTTCATAAAAAAGTGTGCAGTTAGCTCACAGGTATTAACCAAGAAACGATATCAGCTGCATAAGGGAATCGCAGCTGATATTTTTTGTAAAAAAATATGTCAGTATTTGTTTTCTCTATCTGCCTTTATGGCCTATTTTGCCGGGTTATTTAATTTTTCTGTCACATAGTCATCAACAATACGAGCCAAAATGTCTAACGGGACTGCACCATTGGTCAACACCACATCGTGAAACTCAGACAAACTAAATTGCTCACCTAAACGCTGTTTTGCTGCTGCGCGAATTTCAAGAATTTTCATCATGCCTACTTTGTATGAGGTTGCTTGACCTGGCATTACAATGTAACGCTCAATTTCAGAGGTAACATCAGACTCTGCCATACCTGTATTGGCTAACATGTAGTTAATGGCTTGCTCACGAGTCCAACGTTTATGATGAATGCCGGTATCAACGACTAATCTCACTGCACGAAATAACTCAGCTTGTAAGCGGCCAATGTTGTCATACGGGTCTTTTTGAAAACCTAATTCCCACGCGACTTGTTCGGCATAAAGCGCCCAGCCTTCGGTATAGGCAGTAAATGGCGACATTTTTCTAAACAGGGGTAACCCTTCGGCTTCCATGCCAATGGCAATTTGAAAATGATGGCCCGGAATGCCTTCATGATACGCCAGTGTACGCATTGAATATTTAGGAGTGGCTTTTATATCGTACAAGTTGGCAAAAAATAAACCAGGCCGCGAGCCATCAATGGCCGGTTGCTGATAATACGCCCCAGGCGCGGTTTTTTCTTTAAATTCTGGAATGCGACGTACTTTCATGCCTGCTTTTGGTCGCACATTAAATGCATCATTAAGGCCAGCACTGACTTCATCAAGAATGGTTTGGTAATCAGCCAAAATTTGCGCGCGGCCTTCATCGGTATCTGGATAATAAAACTGTGGTTGCGCTTTTAGCGTGTCGATTGCTGGGGTAAAACCTTGGCTAATATCAAACCCTTCGCTGGCTAAAATAGTTAAAATTTCACCTTGGATCCGAGCAACTTCTGTCAAACCCGTTTGATGAATAAAATCGGCGGTATACTCTGTGGTGGTAAAAAACTTTAACAGACTAGCGTAGGCTTTATCACCATCTGGTAGTTTCCAAAAGCCATCATCTGTGGTCGATTTTGCTTTTAAGCTGGTGAAATAATCAATAAAAAGTTGATACGCGGGATGCACCGAAGCCTGCATTTGCGTGCTGACTTGGCTTAAAATTTGGGCCTGCTCTTGGGCACTAAATACTGATTTGTTATTTGTTTGCGCCGTTTGCTCGGCTTTAATCATTTTATCTTGCAGCGATACATAGAGAATATTTTGATCTATGGGTTGAGCAACAAATGTCTGCATTTCATCAAGCACACGGTCGATAACAAAACGCGGCGGAATAATGCCTTTTTCTTCGCGTAATTTAAGCCCTTCTAAACTTTGGCTAAATTGACGTTTGACTTGCGATAAACGGCTAATGTAGTTCTTCGCATCTTCCACAGTATTGACTTGGTGCTGGGCATCCATAAAACTTGGGAAGCCATTTTGAATCCCAAACAACTGATTTACAGGATAAGAATGAAAACGAAATTGAGTTGCTACTGCGGCATAATCAAGCAGGTACAACGCAATTTCTTTAGACATGCGGTCTGATTTGTCTAAATCTTCATCGGCATATTGCGCCACACCTTGGCGAATTTGTGGCAACATATCGTACAATTCATTGTCTTTGGCAAGGCTTGCATCATCTAAGTTTGCATTGTGACCTTTAATACCAATACTTTCTAAAAACCCGAGTGATGTTAAGGTTTCTGGGCTATCAAAAGCCATTTTGACCATAGTGCGATCAACGTAGGATTTAAAACGAACAGGTTTATCGCCATACCACTCGTGGGCTATAAACGCGCCACCACCTAGCAAAGCCAGCAGCAATAACGCGCCCAGCCATTTAAAGGTTTTTTTAATCATTTTATTTCCTGTATTTATTATTGACCAAAGTAATGCAATAACTATACAGGCTTTTTTAGATTACTTAACAGTGTATTTACAATTTAGTATGGTAAATGAGTTTATTTAACGGATTAAATAATTAGAAAATGGACGCTATTTATTTTTAGGACTTTTTCAGAGCTTTATTTATACGTTTGTATCTGTCACCTAACAGGCAAAATACAGCGCAGCACACAGTAAAAAGCCGCTAATGAGCTCATTTAGCGGCTTGGGATAATCTAAACTCGGTGCTTAAAATTCATAACTAACACTAAAACGGGTCGTACGAGGCATAATGTAGCGCCCATTTGGTGCATCTGCATTACGAGGATCACCTTCGGTAATGCCTTGTTCGTTGCTTAAGTTATCAATGGCTAATTGCAATTTAATGCCTTCCATTGGTTCTAAAATCAAACCTAAATCAATTTTTTCATAGCCATCAAGTACCACTGTATTTTCGTTATTACCAAAACGGTCATCAACTGCCGATATTGTGCCATATATGGTTGCATACATACCGTCTAGTTCAAAATCATAACTGGGTGTGACACGCATTTGCCATTTAGGTTGGCGCTGGGCTTCGTTTCCCTTGTTTGCCGGGCTTTGAGTGATTTCTGTTGATTGAAAGGTTGAGTTTAGATTGACCGAAAAACCCGACTCATGATTATAGCTGTAATCAAGTTCGACCCCATAAGCTTGATTTGTCAGGATTTCTGCCGGTTCTCCCGGGCGGCGGACAAATGTGTCACCTTTGACTTCATTGGTAAATAAAGTGGCAAAAAAGTCGGTACTTTTGGTCATTAACTTATAACCCACTTCCGCTTGCGTCACTTCTTTAATCAGTTTTTCACCTGCCTGATATGCACCGTAGTTATCTCTGAAATCATCAAAGTAAGGCATTTTATAACCACGATTAATACGAGCAAAGACCCCCATGTCATCGTCAAGTGAATAGTTAATGCCTATAGTCCACGAGGTTTTGTTTTCATCGTATTGCACGGTTTTATTAAATATGCCATCGAGGTCTTCATCAACGCTGTACTCTACTTCATGGCTTTCATTTCGAAGGCCGGCATCAAAGGTCAGCAGCTGGGTAAATTTATATTGCGCTGTGGCATAAAATGCATTGGTACGGGCATCACCTGATGAATTAATATCATAATTAAAATCACAGCCTGCTGGGTTTTGATTACACGCGATCCCATTTAGCATTTCGCCTGACGCTTCTAATACATGATAAGCAGTATTGCCTAAGCTCCACCAATCGTTTGCCGATGTTGTTGCACTGTAATAACCAAAGGCAGTAGATAAATCACCAAACTGTTTTGAAAAAGCTAAATCATTGGTAAATGAACTGATTTCTTTGAGCACTACCCAGCGGCCAAGTTGTTGTACTGGGGTATTAGCGGTATAAACCGTACCAGTTACAGCCCCAATTGCGGTTGAGCTATTGTCAGCAACTGCGCCAAGCGTCGTTGCTGATCCCGCTGGCACTAAACCCAATGTATTGGCATCACCTTTGGTGATATTAAAGCGATCGGAAAATGCCCAGCCATTTGCAAACTCAAGTTTAATGCTACCACCTGATACATGACCTTCCCAACCACGGCCATCACCCATATCAATTTGGTGTGCCTCATTGTTTGGCCCTGTAAAAATTGTAGCTTTGCGGTTTAAAGTACCCAATTGGGTGTATTTTGCATCAATACCCTCAACGTTTAACGGCGTTGGCAAATACCATGCACCATGATCATCAGTTTGACGGGTATAAAAATTAATTTCGCCATTATCGAGTACCTTAGTAATGTTAATCGTAAATTGATTGCCTTTTTCTGAGGTAAATCCAGCATCACGAATACCCGGCGAACTTTTTACATAACCACCCATCATAAAATAAAGGTCGTCTGCTATTTCACCACTGATAACCGCATCAACTCGTTGTAAATCATAATCTGAGGTGGTGTATTTAAATAAACCTTTGCTATCTTCAGAGCCACGTTTTAAACGAAAGTTTGTGGTTAAACCTGGCTGACCGTTTGATACCACAGGATTTGGCCCACCTCTGAGTGCTTCCATGGTTTCAATGGTTTCATCGATTCTAAATAGGGACGAATTTTCTAAAAATGAGAGTGTGGGTGCCGGATAAATTGGCGATCCTTCCATACTGAGCGTTAAAAATGGCGCATCACCACCACCTGGAAAACCACGAACAAACACATTTGCGCCAGACTCACCACCGGAACTTTCAACCCAAACCCCAGGGACAGCTTTAAATAAATCGGCAGTGCTTTTAGGTGACAGTTTAATAATTTGCTCTTCGTCAATGTTAGTTACAGCATAACTTGCATCGATTTTACGTACACCCATACCCGCTGGCGTGCCAGATACCACGATTCGTTCTACTTTATTATTGGTGGTTTGGTTTGCTTCTTCGGCTTGAGCTGTGTGATTGCCAAGTGCAAACAATACTGCACACGCAATAGAGCTCATTGCTAGGTTAATTTTCATGTGTGTTCCCCATTTTTATTAACTAATTTAAAAAACCTATAAATTACAGTGCGTTAAATTTTTTTATTAATGATTAATGCGCCGTCTATTAAAACCTTAGAACTTTATGCAAACGTTTGCAATTCATTTTTGCATTTTACTGTATTATTTTTAAACACATGATTTGTGCTATTGATTTTTAAAAATTTAATCCTTCAGGCCGCAGCCTATCGCTAATAATGATGATATATTGCAAACTCAAAGCTTTAAGTAAGGTTTCGTATCACCCAATGAATAACAAGAAATTAAAGTTAACGGATTTAGCCAAGCTTGCTGGCGTTTCTACTTCAACTGTTTCGCGTGCTTTAAACAATAACCCATTGATAAAGCAAGAAACTCGAGACAAATTACAGCATTTGGCCAAACAGCATAACTTTAGTTTAAACACTGCGGCTAGCCGTCTACGATCACAAAAAACCAATGTGGTTGCAGTGATAATTAATTTTGATGGTGATACTGAGCAGTCGATTAATGACCCTTTTTTGCTAAAAGTGGTCGGCGAAATAAATCTAGCGTTAAACAAGCAAGGATTAGAGTTATTGCTTTCGAACTCCTTTATGGCTGGGGATGATTGGGCCAATTATTTCATTAACAGCCGTCGTGCTGATGGCATTATTGTGGTTGGCCAAGGTAAAAGCCCGATAAACATTGAAGCGGCGGCCAACGCTGGTGTGCCTTTGGTGGTATGGGGCGACCCTAAAACTCCCAGTAATTACCCTATTGTTGGCAGTGACAACTTTGTTGGCGGACGCATAGCCACTGAACATTTATTAGCATGTGGCGCCAAACATATTTTGTTTTTAGGTGATCCTGCGCATGCCGAAATAGCAGAGCGTTATCGCGGTTATCTTGCTGCGCTTGCTGCTGTTAAAGCCTCGCCACAGGTGGTATCAATTGATATTACTAGTAGCGCTGCATACCTTGGAATAAATCAATTGCTGGTTGAAAAAGGACTCTGTTTTGATGGCATCATGGCATGCAGTGACATGGTTGCTCTTGGGGCAATGAAAGCGTTAAAAGAGCGCTACATTAGCATTCCAAATGATGTTGCTCTAGTTGGTTTTGATGATATTGCGATGGCCGATATTAGCCACCCTTCTTTGTCTAGTATTAGACAAAATACCCAACGTGCATCGGTTTTGTTAGTTGAGAAGCTGCTTGCTCAACTACAAGGCGAAACAGCACAGTCCCAAGTTGTTGATATTGAATTAATTAATCGTCAATCTACCAAACGTTAACCCATCCAGTGCCTAGATACTCATGGCTGAATTAAAATTTAAAATGCAAACGTTTGCATTTTAAATTTAGCTAAACTAGACTAAAAAAAATAATTAACTGGCTAGGCGAATGAATCCAATAAGAATAACCATAGCGCTCGCATGCAGCTATTTTGTGTTCGCAATTTTACTCAACAGCGTCGGCACTGTCATCTTGCAGTCCATTAATAGTTTTGACGTTACCAAAGTTCAAGCTTCTGTTTTAGAAGGATATAAAGATTTAACCATCGCATTGGTATCGTTTGTTATTGCTTCGTTTATTCCCCGTATTGGTTATAAATTTGCCATGCTGTTTGCGCTGGCAGCTGTCGCTTTAATCTGTTTACTGATCCCCACTATTGCGCAATTTTATGGATTTAAACTGCTGTTTGCGGTCATTGGCTGTAGTTTTGCAATTATGAAAATCTCAGTTTATTCGGTGATTGGTCAAGTGACTGATGGCGCAAATAAACATTCTGCGCTGTTAAACACCATTGAAGGCATCTTTATGCTGGGTGTGTTATCTGGTTATTGGGTATTTTCGGGTTTTATTGATAATACAGATGTACACAGTAAAACCTGGCTTGATGTTTATTATTTACTAGCAGCCTTTGTTGGTGTGGCATTTTTAGCGGTGCTTGTTGCGCCAATCAAAGCACAAAATGCTGGTCAATTACCACATAATCAATGGCAAGCATTTATCGAAATGCTAAAACTCACTTACAAACCGCTCGTCATTATTTTTATTATTAGCGCATTTTTATATGTCTTGATTGAACAAGGTGTCGGTACTTGGTTACCAACGTTTAATAATCAAGTACTTAAATTGCCAGTTGATATTAGCATTCAACTTGCGAGTGTTTTTGCCGCAGCCCTGGCGCTGGGTCGTTTAGTGGCTGGCCAAATGCTGCGTTTTATCGGCTGGTATCAGCTCCTGTTAGGCTGTTTACTCGCGATGGCGGCATTAGTATTACTGGTTTTACCTCTAACTCACCATGTTGATGGCAGTAATATTAATAGTCTGCTTGATGTGCCTTTAGCGGCCTATTTGTTGCCATTGATTGGTTTTTTTATGGCTCCTTTATATCCATTACTTAACTCCGTCATGCTGAGCTCACTTGAGCAACATCAACATGCAGCTATGACAGGGTTAATTGTTGTTTTTTCAGCGTTAGGTGGCACAACTGGCTCGATTATCACCGGTTTAGTCTTTGATACTCTCAGTGGCCAACATGCTTTTTATCTGACGTTAATCCCAATTAGCTTTTTATTAATTAGCGTTACTCTTTTTAAAAAAATGACTCTCAGCCTGCACCCAAGCGCCAGTTAAAGGACAATCATGAACTTTGTTAATAGCCAATTATTTTTAGACGTACAATTAGCCGGTCTATTTGCTGACAGTAAAACCTTTGCTGATGCTGAGGCCAAACACAGTTGGCAACATGCCTGTGCGCTTTATCTAGCAAAGGCGCCTTTGCAAGGGGCTGATTTAGCTCAGTTTGTGGCAGAGGAATTTACATTTAAGTGCGCTGAGCTGCCAAACCAACAGCTTAATACAACTAGCGTCAAAGACTATATTGAATCGCTTTGGCCGCATTTACATCGCCCTGCAGATAACGCCAAAAGTAGCTCGTTACTGCCATTACAACACAGCTATATTGTGCCTGGAGGACGCTTTCAAGAAATTTACTATTGGGATAGTTATTTTACCTCCTTAGGCCTTGAAGACATGGGCGATATTGACAGCATTGAAGATATGCTGATGAACTTTATTGATTTACAAAATCGTAATGGCTGTATTCCCAATGGGAACCGTAGTTATTACAGTTCGCGCTCTCAGCCACCGATTTTAGCGCTTATGGTTGATTTAGTATGGCAAGCAAAATATCGCAACAAGGCTGACTTTGACTGGTTAGCACAATGTGCCAATGCACTTGAGCAAGAACATCGTTTTTGGATGCAAGGACATGACGAGTTAAACCCAGACAATACAAGCCACCGACGTATTGTTCGTATGGCAAATGGAGCTTTATTAAACCGCTATTGGGATGATGAAGCGACAGCACGACCAGAATCATTACGTGAAGATTTACACGACAGCGCGTTATTAGCGCAAGCGCAACGAGAGCAATATTTTAGAAATATCAGAGCTGCATGTGAGTCAGGCTGGGACTTTAGTAGCCGATGGTTAGCCGATGGCACTACCCTGCTTAGCATTCAAACAACTGATATCATCCCTATTGATTTAAATTGTTTGTTGTATCAACTTGAATACCAACTAGCCGAATATTTTGCCGTATTAAAACGTCCAGAAAAACAAAGCTATTTTAATCAACTGGCTGCAAGTCGTAACAAGGCAATTAATCACTATTTATGGCATAACGAGCTTAACTTTTTTGTAGACTATAATCATAAGCTTGGACTTCAATCTGAAGTACTTTCTTTGGCAGGCGTAGTACCATTATTTGTACAATTGGCCACCCATCAACAAGCGTTACATGTTAACCGTAAAATTATGGCCGAATTTTTAAAACCGGGAGGGCTTGTCACCACTTTGAATAAAACAGCGCAACAATGGGACAGCCCCAATGGCTGGGCACCATTGCAGTGGTTTGCGGTGCAAGGATTTAACTATTACGGATTTAACGCTGACGCCCAAACAATTATCGCTCGCTGGTTAACCATGATAGAGGCCAACTTTGCCACCGATCATTGCTTACTTGAAAAATACAATGTTTGCGATCCTGCTCACCGAGCCGGAGGCGGAGAATATAAGGTGCAGCAAGGTTTTGGTTGGACCAATGGCGTAACGGCTCGCTTTTACAAATTAACAGAGCAAATAAACGCATAATTTACTCAAACAGTAGAACGGGCTAAATTGAGAACAAATAAAAAGAGCGCATTTCATAATGCGCTTTTTTATGCTTTAAATTTGGCTTTACCCTAAATGGGTGGCGGCTCGTTTTAATCTGTCGTGCGCTGCCAGCCATTGCTGGCCTTGTGGTGGGCTTTCAAGCCAAATTTCGGCTAAACCGAGTGTGTCGGCTTTTCCTAATTCACGAAACAACACTTGGCCATAGTCTTTGGCATCTGTTGGCATTGCAACGAAGTGCACATTCGGTTTATCGCTTTTGGTCTCGAAGCTTAACAATGCAATTTGAGCGGTCACACTTTGTAGTGCTTCGTTTAACTGGGTTTTGTTCATAACTCGAAGCAGCGTATTGGGCTGATAATGGGCTTTAACGTTGCCGGGTACCGCTTTGTTATGTTGCTGCGGCTGAGTCACTGGTTGCCCTAAAACTGCACTGAGTTCATTGGCTGTAATGGGGCCTGCTCGCAAAATCTGTACGGTATCGCCTGTTAAGTCAACAATGGTTGACTCTAACCCATGCTCACAGGCACCGCCATCAAGTACTGCGGCTAATTTGCCGTTAAGTCCAGTTAATACATGCTCAGCACAGGTTGGGCTAAGCTTTTTATACGGATTGGCCGAAGGTGCGGCAACCGCTAAATCATACTGTTGTAATAAGCTTAATAATGCAGGATGTGCCGGCACTCTGAGTCCCACCGTCGTCAAACCTCCAGTTACCACATCACTGACGCCCTCGGCTTTATTGAGCAATAGCGTTAACGGGCCGGGCCAAAATGCGGCGGCTAGTTTTAGTGCCGTTTCAGGCACTGTTTTTGCCCAATCGGCCATTTTTGTGTGATCAGCTAAATGCACAATAAGAGGATGATTTGTTGGGCGACCTTTTGCGGCAAAAATTTTTGCTACCGCTTGTGCATTACGCGCATCGGCCGCGAGGCCATAAACGGTTTCGGTTGGTACGGCTACAAGCTCACCTTGCTCAATTAACTGGGCAGCTTTTGCAATATCGGCTTGCTGCTGAGCTGATAATACTAAGGTTTTCATGGATTACACCTTGGGCAATAATCTGGCTGGGCGAATGCTTCAGCCTCTGGGTAAATATCTGTATGTAAGCAGTGTTGGCATTTTGCAATACGATGCTTTATTTTTTCAGTGGGTGTATTACAGAGCTCACAAGGTAAGCCGGTTTCATAGTGTTCAGGCCAAAAACCCGGTGTACTACATTTAGGACACTCGCACTTTAAACGCTCAACCAAGTTTTGCGCCGCTTTAATGATGTGAACTTGGCGCGCTGGGCACTGATGAGCCCGTAAATCATAACTGAGTTTAACTGTTCCTTGTGCTAGCCAATGGGGTAACATTGACCTGACTTCGTCAACACTTAAGCCCTTTTGCTGCACACTGAGATTATCGGCCAGTTGTAATACCAGCCCTTGTCCCGCAGGGACTTGAGATAATAACAGCTCAGCCTCTTCAAGTTGCTTATGTTGATGAGCGTTAACCTCAAGACCTTTAACTAAAATTGGCCCATTAAATTGTCCTAATACCTTAAAACCCAGTGCTGTATCTACATAGGCAATTAGCTCACGGTTCATTATCCCCAAGCCATAAGGACCGGGACCAAAACTGCCTTCGCTGCCAATGCCTGCATCTAACGAGGTTAAATCCGCCGCTAGGCTTGCTTTTTCGATAGCGCACTCTTGAGGTGTTTTAAGTCGAGGAGGCTCTCCGGTAAAGCTGCCTAGCAAGTCGGTATCAAAATCGGTGGTCAATACTAGGTTACTGGCAAATGATGACATAAAAGCCGGTGCAATTTGCCCAGCTTTGCCATGCAAAGTAAGTAAGCCTATATGTTTTTTAACTGTCATTTTAAGGGCCATATAAGTTTATGAAATGGCGCTCAATCATCTATTGATAACCCATTAATCTAAAGGCGTTATTGTGCAAAGTTTAAATACATAAGTAAAATACATAATTAATGAATTTTCGTTCTGTTAAAGTGAACAATGAACCGATTAAACTATCATCATCTTTACTATTTTTGGCAGGTTGCAAAAATAGGTAATTTAACTAAAACCGCTGAGCAGTTACATGTTTCACAATCGGCTTTGTCGGCACAAATAAAGCAACTAGAGCAAAATCTAGGTATTAGCTTATTTAATCGCACAGGGCGACAGCTTACTTTGACCGAAAGTGGTCATCATACTTTACGCTATGCTGAGGATATTTTTAGTAAAGGGGCCGAACTTGAACAGTTACTGGCATCAGGTCTTGATCCTGAGCATGCCACAATCCGCATTGGCACCCTTGCAACCATGTCACGTAATTTTATTGAGGCACTCATTGCCCCTTTGCTCAGTCAAGGTGATTGCCGTTTCATATTTAAGTCTATGGATCAAGCCAAATTACTCAACGCATTAGCAGACCACCAGCTCGACTTTGCGCTAACAAATATTGCAGTGCTTGGCAGCAATAAACAACTATGGCAAAGCCAACTACTCGCTCATCAACCCGTTGTCATTGTTGGGCCACCTAATTTAGCATTATCTGGGGATTTAAACGCTCAATATCAGAGGCAAAACTGGGTCTTACCCACCGTAGAAAGCCCACTTCGAACGTCATTTGATGCACTTTGTGCCCATTATCAACTAAAAACAAACGTAGTAGCTGAAGCAGATGATATGGCAATGCTCAGGCTACTTGCCCGCGACAGTGGCGCTTTGGCGGTACTGCCTAAAATTGTGGTTGAAGATGAACTAAAAAGTGGTGTATTACAGCAATACCTTGAACTACCCAATAGCTATGAAAATTGCTACGCCTTAACCGTGCCCCGCCAACGTACTCATCCAAAATTAGCAAGTTTATTGGCAATGTTGGGCGCCCAAGCAACAGCAACGTTATAAGTAACGATTAAAAAGAAGCTAAACAACGGGTATTTTATCAGTAATGAGCAATACTCTTTAACAGCAAAAATTTAATTACAAGTGATTAATTCTGTTAATAATTGCAATAATTAATACTATGCTATTATCAGTGAGTAAAATGCGTAACTCGTTTCGCTAATACCCTATTTGCTCGATTTTTATTCGGTAAGGATATAATGCAATCAATAAGTCCAAAAAGCTCGCAACTTAAAAAATCGATTTTACACTCTTTATGGCTGCCATTAGTTGCACTTGTTATGGGTTTATCTTTGGCGATTCATTTTAATCAAGTGGCTGTTAAAGAAGAGCAAAGTGTGATTCAAAATGCACTTAATGAGCGCTTATCCCATATTACCGAAAATGTTAAAGACAGTGTCACTTTATATGGCTATGCCTTACAAAGTTTACGAAGCAATATTTCAACCATTGGCTTAGATAATTTTAATTATCAAAAAATGCAGATCTATATCCAGTCTCACAGTTACAATGACGATTACCCTGAGCCGCGTGGTTTGGGGCTCATTCGATTAGTCAAACCGCAAGATCAAACTGCTTTTATTGAAATGGCAAAAGCTGAACGTCCTGATAATACCTTTAATATCAGGCAACTTGCGCCTCACAACGATGACTTGTTTATTATTCAATATATCGAACCGGAATCTCGCAATAAACAAGCTGTTGGCCTTGATATTGGTTCTGAAGCAATGCGCCGCAACGCCGCTTTAAATGCCGCCGAATACGATTCCCCCAGGTTAACCGGCCCAATTACCCTAGTTCAAGCCAATCAAAAAACACAACAAGGTTTTTTGATTTTAAGTCCGGTATTCAATTCACTTACGCCCCCTACTACTTCGAAGCAACGCGTAGCAAATGTAGTGGCATGGAGTTATTCACCTATCTTAATCGATGAAGTATTAAGTGATGTTAGTAGTTTAAAAGCCGATATTATTTTATCAATTAGCGACCAAACTACACAGAGCCCACAACAGTTTTATACCTTTGGTGATATGGCTTTTGCTCTGAATGAGCACCGCAGTGTGCACACTATCGATTTACTGGGACGACAATGGCAATTAACGTTAACAGCAACACCTGAATTTTTAAACGAACTAAATTTAGCGCCGCCTTACCAAGCGTTTGGTGCTGTAATGACCATTACATTTACCATCATGCTTGCGCTATTTAGTGGTCAATTAATTTTAATGCGCCAATCGCAAATGAAAGCCTATGAATTAGAACTGGCCCAAGCTCGCGAAAAAGCGCTGACAGAAGCCAATTTAAAACTTGAAGAACAAGTCGAGCAACGCGCATCTGAGATTGCCAATATAAACTTATTGCAAAAAAGAATATTAGAAGCATCGAGTTACGCCATTATTACAACCGATATCAAAGGCATAATTACCCTTATCAACCCCGCTGGTGAAAAAATGCTCGGCTATAGCGTCAATGAACTTGTTGGTAAACTCAACCCAGGTATTTTTCATCTACCAGATGAGATAATGACAAGAGCCCAAGCCCTCAGTGATGAACTTGGTACTCAGATAGAACCTGGTTTTGAGGTCTTTGTTGCTAAAGCGCGTATTGGACAACAGGATATAAATCGTTGGACCTATGTTCATAAAGAAGGTAAACAGTTCCAAGTAAAACTAAGCATCAACAGCTTATATAATGAATTTAATGAACTAGTAGGTTTTTTAGGGATTGCATCGGATTTAACCGAACAGCTTAAACGCGAACAAGCCCTTGCCCATGCCAAAGATCGCGCCGAAAAAGCAGTAAAAGTGAAGTCTGAGTTTTTAGCGAACATGAGCCATGAAATTCGCACTCCGATGAATGGGCTATTTGGAGTAATGCAATTACTTAAACAAGAAAATCTCTCTTCTGATGGAAAAAACCTGCTTGATAAAGCCTTGTATTCAGCTAAAAACTTAACGGTTATCATTAATGACATTTTAGATTTTTCTAAAATAGAAGCAGGAAAACTCACCCTTGAACTGACTAATTTCAAACTATCAGAATTAATTGAGCATATTAACTCCGATTTATCAGTTAATGCTTTTAACAAACAAATCGATTTAACGTTTGAGATTAATGTTAAACACGACTTTTGGTTTGGTGATCCCATTCGTATCCGGCAAATTCTGCTCAATATAATTTCAAATGCAATTAAATTTACGAATACTGGCGGCGTAAAGGTTTTGGTTAACGCCTTACCCACATCTAATGGGCTGCAAATCTCAGTGATAGATACCGGGATTGGCATCGCGCCAGATGCGATTGAACGTTTATTTAATCGTTTTGAACAAGCGGATAAATCAACGACTCGTAAATATGGCGGTACTGGCCTTGGTTTATCGATATCTCAATCTTTAATTGATTTAATGCAAGGTGAAATCAGCGTAACAAGTGAAGAAAACAAAGGCACCAGCTTTAGTATTATGATCCCACTTGTACAAGCGCATGTGCAACAAAACACGCCACCCCATGTTATTACGCAATTAAATCTTGATCATAAAACCATATTAATAGCAGAAGATAATGCCATCAATATCATTATTGTCACGGCGATGCTTAAACCAACTAATGCAACATTAATCATCGCCAATAATGGTCTAGAGGCGATAGAGCTAACCCAACAGCACCAACCTGATCTTATTTTAATGGATATACAAATGCCTGAAATGGACGGGATCACCGCTTGCCAACATATCAAAGCGTTTGACCCTTTTATTCCCATCGTAGCCCTGACCGCCAATGCTTTTGCAGAAGACAAAATTTTATATGCCAAAGTTGGTTTTAACGGTTATTTAGCTAAGCCGTTAGATTCTGACCAATTAATGTCTGTGATACATAAGGCCCTAAATGCCAAAATGACTCTCTAAGGCAGTTTAGAGAATAAGACACACCCTGTGTTAGCTAACTCAGATTAGCCGTAAATTTGCCAGCCCATATATTTAACATCTGCAAGTTTGAGCATAGCTAAATCTTCCTCGGTATCTCCATAAGCAAAGACCTGATCAAAATTTGATAAATCAAATTGGCTGAGTACTCGCTTAACTTTCATTTCATTACTACAGTCATCCGCGACAAATTTTCCTGTTGCGTAGCCATTTTTTAGTGCGACTTCATTACAAATAAGTGCTAAACCTTGCTCCTGACACCAATGCGTTAAATACAGATTTAACGAGGCTGAGACGACCACTACGGTATCACCTTGCAGCTTATGATAGAGAATTCGCTCCAAAGCATTTTTTCGCAAATACTGCGGGATGATTTCTGTAGAAAATTGTTTGCCTTGTTGGTTCAGCGATTCAAATTTGCGGCCAAAAAGTGCTAAAAAGGCACTCATTTTTCGTAAGGCGATAGGACTCAATAACCCTCTTTTGTATAAAATATAGAATGGCAAAATAATGAGGTTACCGATTGTTTTGCGCATTCTTGAGGCGCTGTATTTTAAAAAAATGCTAAACAATTCTCGCTCGGTAATTGTGCCGTCAAAATCAAACAATGCTATGTTTTGCTTTTTTCCATTCGCCATAAAAATTCCCGTCATTAAAGTTTTTTCAATGGTATCAAATATTAGCAAGCTTGCATCATATGTGACAGATAAACAGACTAAGACATAAATCACTTCTGAATTATTTCATTCCCTTATCATTTTTCGCCATTAATCACCCCTTTTAACCATTCATCACTTAGGCAAAAACACCTTACTTAATCTCCCCTAATCTTACCTCAACGAAACGAAATACATCGCTTCAAATTTAACAGAAAAGGATAATTATTATGAACACTTCAAAATTTGACATTGCAATGGCAACTTCTTTAACAGGTTTAATCGTTGGTGGTTTAGTGATTGCAGGCATGGCCAGTGCTTTATTAGTTGGCACTATAGTAGGTGGTGCGGTTGTATTAGCAACACGCTAAATAGATTGACTACAAACAACCGGGTGAGACTAAAAATATTAACCTTTTTAGATTATTGCCTCATTAAAAAAAGGAGTAGGACAAGGACATGAAAGTAAAAACACTGATGATAGCAACGTTTTCATTGATTGTTGTTGGTACAGTGGCAGAGGGTTACAACCTGGCACATCACGAAGAAATGGCGTTGTCAAAATGTAAAACCGAGCACAATATTGACTATGTCGATAGCAAAGGATTTAAATGTAAAACCACTCAGACACCATAAGGCGATGCCTATGACCAATTATCAAAATGAATAAAAGCACTTAACCTACAAATTCAGCGTTAAGTGCTTTTTTTATGCCTGCAAGCGTTATGCAGTATTAACGAATTTACATTCGGCTGATGGTCTTAATCCTTACCCTGCATTTTTTAACAATGACCCATACGTAATTCAATTGACCAATTTAAGTGTTTGCAATAAACAACATTTTTACTGAGCTAAAGAATAAAGCTGAATTATTTGCTCACCGTTAATGTGTAATTCCCTGCGCCGGAATAAGAATAGACAACAAAACGGTAATATCCTGCGCTGGCGTTATAGTTAATTTGTTCATTTGACGTCGGTGTTTCAGAGATAGCTACTTGTTGCCACGTGCTACTTTGCCAACGTTCGATTTTTAAATCAAAATCTGCATTCGTAGGTCCGACAAGCTTTAAACTTATCGCGCCTCCACCATATTCAAACCAAGTGCCGTTAGGTTCAATTGCCTGTTGCTTTTCGTTTAAAGTACCAGTGTAAGTTTCATCTTTCGGTGGTGTAATGACAGTATCACCCACTTTAAATGTGATGATTTTACCGGGTGAGCTGATATTACTAATACTCAAACCTGAGTCTTGCCCATTCCACCATAGCGCATTGGTGCCTCTGGATGTTTGTGCATTGGGATAAATGCTCGAGAACTCACCTGCATAATCAAATAAATCACGGGCATCACCCCGATTACGTTTGTATTCTGGATCGCGATTACCATCTGCATGCTCCATTTGAATATAAGGACGCCATTCATTGGAGTTTGAGCCTTGGCTATCGACATGCCAAATAGCAAGACCTTGATCAAGCTGCTCTGAACTTTGCCCCGATTGATGAATTGCTTCGATATAAAACGCTTCGTTTTGATTAGCAGGGTTAGTCCATTTATAAGAAGTATTACTATCAGAGGTTGCCGTGAGTGTACCTGTAGGCGCATTACTATTAATTGCAGGATTAAGCTCTGTGACGCTATCCCAGCCTGCCAGCGCTCTAAAATGTGCAACCGGTGGCGTTGGTTTAAAACGGTTTGTATTACCAATTGCGCCATAACCCATCACTCCAAAGCTTGCGACTGAGCCTTCAGAGCTGCCATCATAATCGTAGAGATCAGGCCAATTGGTGATCAAATGCCCAGATTCATGAACAAATGTGCCTATGGCTAAGCTACTGCGCATATCGGTTACTTGGTAGCGATCGGTACAAACACCATCGGCGCAAAAACGTGGGCTTAATCTTGCCATGTGTGGCCATAAACCTTTTGACCAAGCGCTGTCTGAATTACCAGCGTACAAAACATTTAGCCCACGAATTGCGCCTGAGCTGTTAGTTGATAATGTTGCAAAATTGAATCCTTGTTGGAACTCAAGCCAATTTAGCGCTTCTAAAATCAACTCTTGTGAGCGCACGGTAGAGCTTAAGCTTGAATCAGCATAATAAGCTTTATTCTTTTTCGCGGTGTAATAACGGGTGACTGTATTGGTGTAATCTAACTTATTGCCTGAGACACTTTTAAAATAACCCCGCACAGACTGAGCATTGCCAAATTCGCTGTAGTTGACATCATTTAAAAAACGTTCAACTTGTTGCTGGGTAATTGTGCCGCGCTCATCTGGGAAATCGATAATAATCGTGAGCCCTTTAATGTTGCCGCTGATCAAGGTCGAGGTATCGGAACTTGGCGTAAACGTATCGCTGTGTTGTAACTCATCATCTTGTTCAAGTAGTGTCTGTTCAAAATCGGCGGTCGAACTGTTACCTAGCATCTGCTGCATTTTTTCTGACACCAAGCGAGCTTTGGCGTGCGTACTTAAACCTTGCTGTTGATTTTGCAATGTTGCAAGCTCAGTGTCATTTTTTGTGAGCGTTTTTAGATTATTGCTGCTCACTAACACCCCTGTCGAAACTAAATCACTGCCAGCTTG
The DNA here is from genome assembly GCF_002310815.1 of Pseudoalteromonas tunicata. Lineage (NCBI taxonomy): Bacteria > Pseudomonadati > Pseudomonadota > Gammaproteobacteria > Alteromonadales > Pseudoalteromonadaceae > Pseudoalteromonas > Pseudoalteromonas tunicata. Next base: position 2,095,901 of record NZ_CP011032.1, read on the forward strand.
ATTAAGCATGGCAAAGGCCATCCCTTTTAGGGTGTTATCAAACATCACCAATCGGCCATCTAGAGTGCGTTGCTCTGCGTAATAGTCATTACCGTTTAGCACCACAGTGATCACCTCACCATTCGGTTGTGTAAATGTGTATTGGCTGTTGTTGTATGGAATGGCGGCAAAGGCATTAGCACATACAAGCGCTGCACTACAAAGTGTAAATTTCAGTTTCATTGTTGTTCCCTTAAAAGTTAAATTACCCAATTTGGGTATTAAATGTTTAACTTAAAATTTACAACAGGTCAAAGTTTAACCTTTCTTTTAATTTTATAAATTATACTTTTTTGTTACATGCAATCATGTGAAGTATTAATTCCAAAAATAGCACTGAGTAAATCACTGGCACTTAATGACATCACCATCATTGAGTTAAATGACTTAGCCCAAGGTGAATCTGTGCCTCACACCAATTCACAGTATTTAATATAAACACCAGCAGCAAAATTAATTTACTAAAGCGTTTATTCGTGTCGCTAGGTTGGTTACCATAAACAAAAAATGGAATTTGTTATGCCGTGCCCATTTGATTATTTACGCCAGATTATTAATCAGTACCAAGAGTTAAGTGAAACCAGCTGGCACGCTTTTAAAGCTTGTTGTCAACTTAAAACAGTTGCCAAAGGCGAGGTTTTATACCCTGTTGGCGAAATACCCACTTGCTTTTGTTTTGTCGTTACAGGCTTATTTCGTGGTTATGTTTTAGATGAGCAAGGCAATGAATATAACAAAACCTTTTTTCGTGAAGGCCGCTTTCCTGGAGTGATGAGCCCGCTATTAACGCAGCAACCGATTAATTTAGCTGTGCAGGCCATTGAGGCATCAACAGTGATTGAAATCAATTTTGCTCAATTTAGAGCGCTGATGTATAGCAATCTTGAGATCAGCCATTTTCAAATACATTATCTAGAAACTCATTGGCTACTGGAAAAAGAACGTAAAGAAATGCAACACCTTCAATTTGAGGCAAAAGATCGTTATTTACAATTTATCAACGAGCACGCTGCCATCGTACCCCGTTTAGCCCAATATCATATCGCAAGCTATTTAGGTATAACCCCTACCCAACTGAGCCGTATCAAAAAAGAATTATAAAAAATCTTGGTTTATCAACATATGTAAAGGAAAGCGCCATAAAGTCTGGTTATTGTAGCGTCATTCAATATCAGGAGATAACGATGAGTCTATTGACCGCATTAAATTGGCGCTACGCTGTAAAAGAGTTTGCACAAAAAAGCTTATCTGAACAGAATATTCAACACCTTATCGAGGCGGTGAGATTAGCGCCAGCCGCTTATGGTATTCAACCCTATAAGCTAATTGTTATCAGCAGTGAAAAAATCAAACAGGCTTGTTTAGTCCATAGCTATGGACAAGATAAAGTGATGAACTGCTCTCATTTGCTGGTTTTAGCCAGTAAAACTGCTATCACGGATAAGGATATAACACAGTTCATCACGGCCCTTGCCGTAACATTAAATACCAAGAGTAAATCCTTAGCGGGTTATCAACATAATATTCAAAGTGATTTATTAAATCGCTCTGAGTCTGAACGCTCGAGTTGGGCCACAGAACAAACTTACATTGCGCTTGGCACACTATTAACCAGTGCCGCAATCTTGAATATCGACTGCTGCCCGATAACTGGTTTTGATGCCCAAGGGATTAATCATGTATTGGACTTAAAAACCCAAAACCTCTGCGCAACTGTATTAATTCCTATTGGCTATCGTGCGCTAACCGATAAAGCAGCGAGTAAACCTAAGCATCGATTAAAAATAGACGAGCTTGTTATTGCGCTTTAAAACCAAGTCTTGCATCCATCACATTGAATGTACAGTGCGGCGATAAAATACCTTTGAAATTTTTACATTATCAACCTAGGTAAAGGAATACAACGATATTTAGCAATCCTCTAAATTCATCATACAAATAGGAGCATAACCATGAATCTTTTTGCATTATTAGCCCTTAGCGCAGGTGCCTGCATTGCGCTGCAAGCTGCAATGAACGCGCAGCTTGGTCAACTTTTAGGCAGCCCACTTCTTGCCACCAGCTTTGCGTTTTTAAGCAGTTTTGCACTAGTTAGTACGGTGGCTTATTTCAATCAATACGGGACAACTATCAGCGCCCTTAACCTCAGTCAAGTGCCATGGTTTTTATGGTGTTCATGTATTTTCAGTGTAATTGGCGTCGCAAGCTTTTATTTTTTAATCCCCAAATTAGGGGTGGGTAATGTAATGAGTTTTGCTTTAGCAGGCCAATTGATGCTCAGCATCGTGATAAGCCATTTTGGTTGGTTTGAAAGCCCAATTAAACACATCGACGGACAAAAAATACTTGGCATTATTTTTATGATTGCCGCATTAGTGCTAATTAATAAGGAATTTAAATGAAGCTACCACACTCAAACACTGACTCAATGGTGTCAATACTTGAACAAAACTTAACTAATTTACATAGCTTTTGGTCAACCATGCCTTTTACTCAACAAGGTACATGGTTTCGCCATAATCAATGGCCACATAAACTTTGGCAGGCTGGGTTTGATAGTCCTCTTTCGAGTAACCTTACGACTATCGCGGATCATGTTTTGGTGTCAACACACCCTATAAATTCACAACTATTACCGGCGCAATTTACTCAAAGCCATTTAATTACCATGAGTTTAGGGCTTAATGATAATACCGCCGCCGAGCTTTGCTCAAAAGTAACCCCTGAAACTGACTTTATTCAATGGGCAAATGCGTGTGGTAAAGCCTTTGGTTATCAAATAGATGCCGATGTTATCGAGCAGCTAGCGCAACACTCAAACAATTGGATATTGTCGCTCAAAGTAGATGAAAAAATTGCAGTGACAGCTATTTTGCATCAAACAAACTCTGGTTTTGGTGAACAAACCACCTTTGGTTTGCATCAAATGGGCGCGCTTACAGAATTTCGAGGACAGGGACTTGCCAAAAAAATGATGCAACACTTGATTGCTTTTGCCAAACAACAAGGTGCAAGCTTATTGACTTTACAAGCATCACAAGCAGGTTTGCCATTGTATGAAAAGCTCGGTTTTAAAGCGCAAGTGCCACTTTATTCATACCGTGTACTTTAGTTAACCGTATCGTTACCTGATAATTGGCAGATAAAACAGCCCTTAGAAATATTAAAAGTGAGTACTTTTAATATTTCTAAAGGCTGTTTTTTATACTTTCAATCGATTACCCTTTTTATCGTTTACTTGCGCCTATATTAAGCAAATTGAGCTGTTGCAATCGACTCTTTTTCATATTCGTCTAAACTTTGTTTATCGTTTTTTGATATAAGTACTTTATGCTAATTGAATTTATTTATACCAGCCATGCTAAAACCCCGCTCAGTCCAGAGCAACTAAGTACACTTAAGAAATCGTGCATTGAGTACAATACTCAACACAAAATAACAGGCATGTTGTTGTATAATAATATGAAATTTATGCAAGTTTTAGAGGGCGACAAAGAGACTATCTTGGCACTTTTTAAAAAAATAAAACAAGACCCACGTCACCATCAGGTTGAAGCGCTGATCTTAAATCCAATTGATGAACGTAATTTTGGTCAATGGGCTATGGGTATTGCAGATATCAGTAACGAGTCGATAAAACCGGACTTTTTATCCGATCCCAACATCGTTAATAAAGCGCTCAGTAAAAAACTGTTATTAGCGTTTAGTCACCATTTAATTGAAATCGACTAACCAAAGATATCAAAAACAAATAGATTAACAAAATAAGGCCTTGTTGAATTACAGCAAAGGCCTTATTTTTCATTAAAAAACCAACCTATTGTGATGCTGTGATCATCAACTCAAGTTCATTAATTGCACAACCGTTTTGATGGCTGTTGACTCGTACATATTCAGTACTGTCTTGTGCACTTAAGCTCAGATTAAATTCATCGTGCTGCCCTTGGCTTTGACTACTTTTAGATAAACACATGGCTTGAGTTAATGAACGAAGCTTGGCATCGTTCAGAATATTTTGAAATATTTGCGCTGGTAACGCAGGCATATCGGCCCCGGCTTTTGCAGCTTGCTTAGTACGAGAACTGAGTGAAAACCCTTGTTTTGTGATATCGATCACAGTACCTGAAGGCCAGTAACTGTAATTATATTTTTGCTGCTGACCCTTAGTTTGAATATGCACCACACCGTGTTTACCTACCACAGTCATCAGCTCAGTTTTATTCGCTTTAACCACAACCAAAGCTGTGGTTTCATCAACACCAAAACCATGATTTTGCCCCGTTTTGCTCAGTAACGTGGCTAAACGCGCGGTACGATTTCGTTCGCTAAAATGGGTATCTAAAATGCCGTAATTAAAGGTGCCTAAGCCACCTAACGCTTGATAGGTTAAGCTATCTGGCCCTAGATTATCAGGGCAACTTTCCAGGCAGCGCTCGCTCGGTGCATTAAACGCAAATGCCCCTTCACGCAGCGCAGCTAAGCTTGTGCCATTGCTTATCATCGCCACCTGCCCTGCGGTATTTTTACCACCGCTTTGCACTGCAGTGCCGGCACTAGTACCGATAATAATTGGCCGTGAACGTAAAACCTCCCTCCAAGGATATTCATTTCCTTGCTCATCAAACATCACTTGGCGTGTCAAACTTTGATCACCACCATTAAACATTAGCCCGGTGCTTGCAGCTAAAATGGTGACTAAATTAGCACTGCCTTTTTCGCATAAAGCCTGCTCAGCCGCGGTACGATCAGGATAAATAACCTCACGATTATAAAGACCCATCAACTGCTCTCGGTATTGATTGAGCTGACTGCATTCGTTACGGCTAATTGCTTTAGCTAACGCAGGGGTTAACGGTAACCAAGCTTGGCTCACCCCTTCAAATGACAGTAATCCTTCATAAAAATCAGCAGTTTCATAAGGATCTCGGCTTGAAGCTGTAATGGCCAATAGTTGAGGAGTCGCATTACTTACTTTGCTTGCGCCTTCAATAAAAGCCAAAATATCATTGGCAGCGCGCTCGCTATTTTTTGCACTGTCCACTTGCTCTTTTAGCCTTTGCCCTGATGCATCGAGTACCGGTTGTTCAAGCATATCTAGGACAAAATTGTATTCTTGATCAATCAACTGATTAAGCTGTTGCTGGTCTAAATCACGCCAAGCCCATAACAATTCGCTTTTATTCATTATTTGTGAATAGTTAGCCATCAGTATGGTTAGGCTTTTCACTGTTGCAGATTTTGCATCGTTATTTGCTGTAGGCCAACGCTCAGCAATCGCACTTATTGCCATTTTATTAAGCTGATAATTATTTTGTTTTTTACCGGATAGCGCGCTATTTAAGCGACAGTTTTGTGGACTAAAACTGGAGCATGTTGTTAACGCACCTCCTATTAGCACTAGAGTTTGATCTTGCTTATTAGCAAGCAATGGCAATGAAAGTGCTGTTAAAATCAGCGAAAAAGCAAATTTGGTTAAACCATTTGGTTTTAAGGTATGGGGTAATTTATACAGTTCCATAATGTTACACTCATGTAAAAAAATTAAACGAAATAGCTTGCAGCAAAATTTGAAGCTTGCTATAAAAATAAGGAACTTTAAAATCGCAAGTAAGCTAGCATTCAAATGTTTGCTTTGTCAAAACCCTTTTGGATTAGAATTATGTTTAAAAATGCAACATCGCTACAAACATATTTCTACTCACCTTACTACCTTTCGGAGTGGTTCGACGAGTAGAGACCTCCTCACATTCTCTGTGAGGGGCTTACTATGTCTTACACATCGCTGCCCTGTCTAAAACATTAAAAATTGCGCATTCGGTTGAATTGTTTAAATCACTGCTGCGCGCATAAAAAGACAAAAGGTATAAATCATGTTCCGTCAATTAACTATTGCTGCTGCAATCAGCGCGTTGCTGTGCCCGGTTGCCTATGCCAATACACAAAACAATTCTGACACCAGTAACATTGAACGAGTAGAAATCACTGGCTCGCGCCTCAAAGGCGTCGATCTTGAAGGTACTGTGCCGCTAACAGTGTTAGATCAGGATGCGATTATTCGCTCTGGGGCGAATACTATCCATGAATTATTAAAAGACTTATCGGTGTTAAAAGGGGGTAATGGCACATTTTCGACCTCAGAAAGTGGTGGTACATCCAATTCAACACCTGCAGGACAAGCCGCTGCCAGTTTACGTGGCATGGGTCCGTCAGCAACACTTACATTAATTAATGGTCGCCGTGTTGCACCAAGCTCTTTTGCCGCTGGCACTGAAAACTTTGTTGATATTAACGCCATACCTCTTGCCGCTATCGAACGCATTGAAATCCTCGCGACTGGTGCGTCTGCGGTTTATGGCGCCGATGCTGTTGCTGGTGTGATCAACTACATTTTAAAAGAAGATTTTACTGGAGCGCAGCTCAATGGCGCATTTTCAAACAGCACAGCGCAGGGAGATAACAGTAAAACACAACTCAATTTAGTCTATGGCACAAAAATTGGTGATACAAACCTGACTCTATTTGCCGATATATTCGATCGCAATCCATTAAAAGCGACCGACCGTGCTATCAGTGCAACTGCGCCATTAACAAACTCCTATTCATATTTACCCACACTCGAAAACGCACCGAATGTCTATTATTACAGCAGCCGCTCTGGTGATGAACTCCCTGCACCAAACTGCCAAACGCCGTTAACAACCACCGAATACGGTGAAGAAATATGCGCGTATTACCCAAACCAACATGATTATCTAGAAACTCCTTTTGAAAGTATTTCTGCCGGTTTGATGCTAAACAGTCAGTTTGGTGAGGTGCAATGGCATACAGACTTTTTCTTTAGCCAAACAAAATCAACCGCGTACTCTTCTCCAGCTCCGATTAACCAAATTAACGATAGCGATGGTCCATTTGTACTTGAAGATGCGCTATTTATATTTGATAACGCGGATGGTAGCAATGCCCTACTCGACCAACTGTATATTGACCCATTTACCACCCAAAGTGGCCGTACTGTATATGGTTTTGGCTTTGATGCCCGTTTTAATGACCCAAGAACGGTTGAAGTAGAAACCAAAAACTTCCGCTTAGTGAGTAGTCTCGAAGGCGAAATTGGTGATTGGTCATGGGAAACAGGTGTCACATTATCACGCTCTCGCTCTTCACAAGAAGCGGTTGCGGGTGTCTATAACCGTTACCAATTTCATGGTGCAATCACCGGCGAGCTCTGTGCAGATGGGAGTCTTGCAAGTTTTGATGGTGATAACTTAAATTGTGGCAATAGCCAATTATTGCCTTTTTATAATCCATTCTTGCAAGGCGATGCTAGCAATGATGCGATACTTGCACTGACGCAAGCGCGTCCTACTCGTGATGGTGAAAGTACTGTTTACGGCTGGGATGCAAATATTAGCGGCGAAATTTTTACGTTTAACGACTTGCCAGCCTATGCCGCTATTGGTGTTGAAGTTCGCCAAGAAGAATTAAAGGATATTCCTTCAAATAACGCTCGTGCTGATGCTAATAACGGCTATTTGGTCGAGGTGTTTGGTTTTGGTTCAAGTGTGTCGCAAGCTAAACGCCAACAATACGCAGCTTTTGTAGAACTTAATGTTTCTTTAACAGAACAAATCGAATTGCAAGCAGCTGGCCGCTACGATCATTTTGATGACTTTGGAGGCACATTTAATCCTAAAATTGGCCTCAGTTACCGCCCAAGCGATTCACTTATTGTGCGAGGTTCGTGGTCTACATCATTTAGGGCGCCATCATTAACCCAAGCGGGTGTAAAATTACGCACCACACAATCCACCTTCGATTGCGGAGCAAATCAAGCGGTTGCCGATTTATATTGTATGGGTGATGGGACCCAAATTAGTGTTAATACCCTTGAATTGGGAAACCCGCAACTCAAAGCCGAAGAATCAAATGCCATCAGCGTGGGCTTAGCGTGGAGTCCATCGCAAAATACCAATCTCACGGTCGATTATTGGCGATTTGAGCACGAGGAAGTAATTGATACTAATATGACCGCAGTCCTAGATCGTGCTATGAGCGATGCATCCTTGCGCCACTGTGGTTTAGTACCACAAAACCAACAAGGTATTGCTTATGAAGCACAAGTTTGTGACGTAACCGATGCCAATGGTTTAAACATTGAGCAGCAAGGAGCAAACTTACGCCAAATTCTAGATGCCTATATCAGTGAATTTACCCCTCGTGACGATGAGCTATTTTTGCCTTTATATCGTGATCATGTCATTCCACTTGAAAATACGGGTAGCCAAACCTTAGCTGGGATTGACTTTAAATTTGATCAGCGCTTTAACTTTAAAGAAGGTGATTTTACCGTTGCAATTTCAGGCACTCATTATTTAACCTATGAGCGCAATAAGCCAGGTTCTGATTCGCTTGAGAAACTCATTGGTAGTTATCGTTATCCAAAAGATATTGCTCGAATATCGTTTGATTGGGATGCTAAAGATTATTACTTCACTCTAAGTGCAAACTATACCAGTCGTTATCAAGATGACATTGAAGGTCTGCGCGCTAGAGAAATTGAAGAACTCGAAGGTTTGTCTGTACTTGATAGTAAAGGTCAACATCAGGTTGATGACTGGCTAGTATGGGATCTGGCCAGCGGATATTTCGTGACCGATGAACTAACCTTACGCTTAAGTATTACCAACCTATTTGATAAAGAACCACCACGTGTGTTTGGCTCAAGCAGAGGGTTTGACTCAATTAATCACAATGCGGATGGCACACGTTATCAACTTGGTTTGACATACACATTCTAATTGCCCTAAGGCTCCCATAGCGCAGAACCCAATCTTGGGAGCCTTATTTTAAACTGCAAATAGAGCACTTAAACGGCTGGTTATTTTATAGCTTGAAGTCCCTTTGGTTAAAAAACATTATGAACGATAAAAAATTTACCATGCCAGATGCCAGTATCATTTTACTGTGCGTGGCATGCCTTGCTTATTTGGCTAGTTTGCTGATAACACCCGGACAATTTGTTATGGACCCTAATAGCCATAATGTATCCTTATCACAATACCAAACTGTTGAAGCCGTCGAGACGACGCCCTTTTTTGCTCAATCAGGGCAAATTGGACTGGCAAATGTCCTTTTTGAAGGGTTGGTATCGGGTGACAAATATGGCGCCAGCATCGGAGTGATGGCATTTATTCTCATTACCGGTGGCGCGTTTGGCATTATCATGCAAACAGGTGCCATTAATAACGGCATCATGGCGCTCATTACTCGGACCCAAAAAGTTGCTTGGTTATTTTTACCCCTATTATTTACGTTATTTTCTTTAGGTGGTGCTGTATTTGGCATGGGAGAAGAATCCATTGCATTTTGTATTGTGCTACTGCCGATTATGAAACAGCTTGGTTACGATGCAAAAGTGACGGTATTAACAACCTATGTAGCAACACAAATTGGCTTTGCAACCTCTTGGATGAATCCCTTTAGTATCGCCATTGCGCAATCAATCGCTGAAATTCCAGTATTTTCAGGGGCAAGTTTTCGCATGCTTGCTTGGTTGGTCTTTACCTTAGTGGGTTTAGCCTTCACCTTGCATTATGCCCGCAGCAGCCGCAGACAAATAAGTACGACTCAACACAGCACAAGCACAAGCACAAGCACAAGCACAAGCAAGCTTGATTATGCAGACTCACTGATTTTAATCACCTTTTTACTCGGTATCGTCTGGATTGTATGGGGGGTTATGGCTCGCCAATATTATATTCCTGAATTAGCAGCACAATTTTTTTGTATTGGGATTGCCAGTGCCATCATTGCGTTAATCTTTAAAAAACAAACCGCAAATCAAAGTGCTGAGGCATTTAAACGAGGTGCACAGGAGCTATTACCTGCTGCATTATTAGTTGCACTCGCCAAAGGTGTTGTCTTACTGCTGGGTGGCAGCGATCTAGCCTCGCCATCAACCCTTAATACCTTGCTTTACCACAGTGCAAGCAGCATTGCACAAGTACCCAACTGGGTTGCTGCTTGGGGCATGTTGGTTTTTCAAAGTATTTTTAATTTTTTTGTTTCATCTGGTTCGGGCCAAGCTGCAATCACTATGCCTCTCATGGCACCACTGGGCGATTTGCTTAATGTCTCACGACAAACCGTGGTATTAGCTTTTCAATTTGGCGATGGTTTTACCAATATACTGATCCCAACCTCAGCCAGTTTAATTGGCTGTTTGGGGGTCGTAAAACTCGATTGGGGCGAATGGGCGGCTTTTATCTGGCGTTTTACACTCACCCTTTTTGCATTAGCGAGCGGTTTTATTTTTCTCGCTTATTTTATTAATTATCAATAAAAGATATTTTTATGTTAACTCTTATTCAAGGTGCAGAGGTTTTTGCACCCACTGCGCTTGGCGTTGTCGATGTGCTGATTGGCGGTAAAAAAATTATCGCAATCGATCCAAACATTCAATTACAAAGCAACCTAGCCGTCGACGTTATTGATGGCCATGGACACATTTTGACGCCCGGTTTTGTAGATTCGTTAGTCCATATTACTGGCGGCGGTGGTGAAGCTGGCTTTGCTAGTCGCACGCCTGAAATGAATTTAACCGATGCGACACTTGCAGGGATCACCACAGTTATCGCGGCCCTTGGCACTGACTCAAGCAGCCGTACTTTATCGAACTTAGTCGCCAAAGCGAAAGGACTAAAAGAACACGGATTAAATGTATATTGCCACACCGGTTCATACCATTTACCCGCTAAAACGTTAACCGGTTCTATCACTGACGATATTCTCTACATCGAAGAGTTTATTGGTGTGGGTGAGGTGGCCATTTCAGATCGTCGTAGTAGTCAGCCCACAGTGCAGCAACTTGCCGAACTGGCCGCACAAAGCAAAGTCGCAGGCATGCTCAGTGGTAAAAAAGGCATTATCAGCATTCACGTTGGCCCAGCGCCTTCGCATTTAGCTTTATTGCATCAAGTCAGTGAACAAACCGATGTGGCGCTCAGTCAGTTTTATCCAACCCATATGGGCCGCAGCCAGCAATTATTAGCAGCGGGCATCGCGTTTTGTCGCCAAGGTGGCACAATTGATTTTACCACCAGCACCACAGCTTATGATTTAGCGCATGGTGAAATTCCTGCTGCTCAAGCTGTCGCGTATTGTTTAGCGCAAGGAGTTGCGCCAGAACGATTAACCATGAGCTCCGATGGCCATGCTAGTTTGCCGATTTTTGATGAGGACTTTAATTTAATCGGTTTAGAAGTGGGTAAAGAGGCATCGCTATTGCGCTCATTTCAAGAGGCCGTTTTTACCCACAATATCAGTATTGAACATGCTTTGATGACCATTACCTCAAACCCAGCTAACTTACTTGGACTGAAAAAAGGCAGTATAAACGTGAATGCCGATGCTGATTTATTGCTCATGGATGCACGGACACTGACACCTCATTCAGTGTGGAGTAACGGTATTTTAATGGTTGAACATGGCCATGCCAAAGTTAAGGGAACGTTTGAGGATTAATCTTAGCTATAAAAAAAGCCGCATTATGCGGCTTTTGATTCAAGGATTTGTTGCACTTTAACCAACAAGGTTAACTCAATCAGCAAAACCAATTAATGTCATTAAAAGTTATAACGTGCACCAATGGCGTAACGTGGACCATATTGACGCGCAAACAAGAATTGCTCTTCATAACGGCCATAACCTTGCTCAGTTTCGTTGTTAAGGTTTACCCCTTCAAAGAATACCGTTAAGTTTTCGTTTACATCGTAATTGACACTCATATCCCACTGACCAAAACTTTTTGCAAATTGTGGTGGCGCATCAGCACTGCCCTGCGCTTGACCCACACCAATTAAATACTCATCACGCCATGCATAAGTCAATTTAACTGATAGACCATCTTTTTCATAAAAAGCTTGGAAGTTAGCCGAATCACTTAAGCCAGTTAATGGCGCTTGTTGCACTAAACTATTGACGTCAAATTTTACATCGCCATCAACAAACGTGGCATTAATACCTAAACCAAAACCACTTTCACCAAATAAGTGTTGCACGGCCATTTCAATCCCATCAACCGACTTACTATCGGTATTCGTAGGTTGGCTGATATTCCATACAATTAATGGATCGTTTGAGTTTGGCTCGATTTTACCTTCTGCATTACCGTTACCGTTAGCCAACATTTGGTCAAAAATGGCGGTGCTGGTGGCTTGGTCGCCACGCGCTTCAATATCTGCAATTGCTTGCAAATAACGCGGGCCATTAAAGATATCGTTTAAGCCGTCAATAGATGTTTGCGTGATGGATGTTTGAATAAAGTTATCAACGTCTTTTTTAAAGTAACCAATGGCAGCATAACTGCCCTCACCATAATAATACTCAACCGTGAAATCTAAGTTCGTTGATTCAAATGGTAATAAGTTAGTATTGCCTTGACTACCAATACGCGAACCCGGTTTTGGACTACCTGTTAAACTACGACCACCGGCTAAATCACCAAGCGGTGCACGTGAAATTGTTTTACCCCAAGAAGCTCTTGCCACTACATCATCTGTAACATCGACTTTGACATCAATCATAGGTAACAAGACGTCGTGTTTACCTTCTTGAGTTAAAAAGTTATCTGTGCCACCTTGCTCGTATTGCATGATCCATTCTGAGGCACTTTCCCAGTTGACTTGGCGCTCTACACGTTGACGCACAGTGCTGGTAACATCCGTTTCTTCATAGCGTAAACCCGCATTTACCTGTACTTGGTAGTCAGCCACTTTAAAATCCCATTCGGTTTGAATATAAACCGCGGTGGTATTTTCAGTCACTGAACTTTGGCTATCAATGCCATCAAAATAAGGATTGATTGAATAGACATCTGAACCCATCACATCTTGGGTTAAGAAAGCCAGTTGTCTGGCTACGGCTTCATCAAAATCAAAGCTGTAGTAATAATTTGGGTTAAGTGATGAACCACCACCAGTAAATTGATCAAGCAAATTATTGGTATTATGTAATTCGAACATGCCGTCTGGGAAAATTTGAGGGTAAGCTGGATTAAAACCTGGGCCTCCTCGTAAGCCACTCCATGCGCTTAATCCGCCCATTGTTTGCTCTGTGCGCGAACCACCAAATTTTACTGAAACCAATGGAATATCAATAATCTCGTTATACCAGCGCGCATCAACTTGTAACTGTTGAATGTCTGATTCACCTGGGCTATGAATAAATTGACTAAAATTTGAGTCAATTTCACCTGGGCTGAGAATATTGGTACCATTGCGCCAGTTGATCATCGCGTGTGGCACTTCACCACTTCGGTAATCATAGATTTTTGAGATAAGCTGATCAGAACCAAGTATTACTTGGCCATCACTCCCTAACCCTTTGTCAGCACCATTATCAGTTTTATTGCTTGAATCGTGATAATCGACTGCCACTTTCCAGATTGAGTTAATTTCCCAGTCTAAGTTAAAACCGACCGAGCGAGCTTCGACTTCAGTGGTATTTTTACTGGCAGTGAAAGAACCATCATTACCACCAATATCAGCAAATAAAGCGGTACCATTTTCATCGAGTTCGTAGGCATTTATATTGCCACCAAACTCATTCCAAATACCCCAGCCCGTTGTTTCTTGGCCTGTAATAGCTTTTGAACCGGTAAAATCTAATGTTGCAACAAGACCATCGATTGGTTTGTACTGAAAAGTGACTTGCGCATTGGTGCGCTCACGCTGCACATCGTTGATGGAGTAATTCATATCTTTTGGAAAAAAGTGATTACCAATGCGCTTGCCATCAGCATCAACGCCGCGCGGATCAATCACTTTTGATTCCGCTAAATCAGGTAAATCAACATTTGCTTGCCAACCTTGAATATTGGCTTCTTGACGTTGAAAGTCACGCTCTTGGTGCGAAAGCGAAACAGATACCCCAAAACGGTCATCAGCAAAAGTATTGCTATACACAGCGGCAAGCTCTGGCGTGATATCACTGCCTTTTTCGTTTGAGGTATCGTTAATTCCTTTAGCTGATACTGAATAATGCTGACCGGGTTTATTAAGTGGTTTTAGTGTCACAATATTAACAGTGGCACCTAACCCCCCTGTTGGCATTTCAGCACGGGCAGTTTTATAGACTTCTAAGGTACTCACACCTTCAGACGATAAATTTTCAAGATTGTATGAGCGGCTATTACCTGTACCTGGCATTTGACGGCCATTAAGGGTAATTAAGTTAAAGCTCGGCCCAAAACCACGCACCGTGATTTGACTGCCCTCACCATTAGTACGGCTGACCGACACACCGGTAATACGCTGCAACGACTCTGCTAAATTAGTATCGGGAAATTTACCCATTTCTTCTGCTGAAATGGCGTCCATAACACCAAAGGTTGCACGTTTTAAATCCATCGATTTAATTAAACTGCCGCGCACCCCACTGACTTCAATTACTTCAACGTCTTTTTGCGGTTCAACTTGTTGCGTTTCTTCTGCTTGGCTGACTCCAATCCAACTTGTGCCCATTAATAACGCCAATGTACTAGCCAGATGAGTCTTTTTAAATGTTAAATTATTCATGACTGCCATTCTTACCTTTAAAATTTGTGTGAGAAGCAGAGGCTAACCTCTGCCGTTCAATGTCAGACTGTGCGATTAAGGCGTTGCAATAATTGCGTTATCAATACGGTACACGGCCCCTTCTCCTGCCCCCCAAGATGGAAATACCATCACCACATCAATGGCACTGATGTCTAAACCAGCGTCATAAAGTGTTTGCAGTGGGAAGGTAAAGGTTTGCCATTGACCCGTTTTAACAGGCTGCCCTTCACTGCTTGCAGATAAAGGTAATTCAACAGCACTTGATGCATCACCGGCTTCAATTTTAAATGTCCAAATTGCATCTGGGCTATTTGGCGCGTCCACCACTTTCATTTCAAAGCGCACCACACCATTTGCTAAGTCAGCAGAGGCATCGTGATAGACACCATCTTCGGCGAAAAAGCCCATAACGGTTGGTTGCGAGCCAATTTTATACTCCGCCACAGGACCATGAGCATCATCATCTGTTTCTTGCGTTGGCGTTGAACCACCACAGCAATCCCAAATACTCCACTTATCAGCAACCGTGTCTTTGAACAAGGTTAAACCACTGGCTGGTTTGGCATCTGGGTTAAAGATTTTAGCATTATCAACACGATAAACTGCGCCTTCGCCTGTGCCCCAAGCAGGGAAAATCATGATCACGTCAATCGCGCTCACATCAAGACCGGCATTCGCTAAGTCAGCAATTTTGAAGTTATATGTTTGCCATTGACCCGTTGTTGGTGTAATTCCTTCAACGCTATTGGTAATTGGCCATTCAACTGCTGATGCACCATTATCTGATTCAAGCTTAATTAACCAACTTGAATCTGGATTACCTGGCGCATTGACTACTTTTAGGTCAAAACGAAGCACACCTGAGTCTAAAATTGCACTGGCATCAAATGGTTTATCCGCACCGCCGTTTGCAGGGCGAGTAATGAAGCCCATCACAGTAGGCTGTGCACCAATTGCAAACTCAGCCACTAAACCGTGATCAGCATCATCCATTTCTTCTGTTGGTGTTGAACCACCACAGCAATCCCACATTGGCCACTGTGGGTTCATGGCATCTTCAAACAATACAAGCTCTGGGTAATTCATTTCTTGGCTAATTTGCACATCATCAACCAAGTATTGCGCTCCCTCGCCCGTGCCCCATGCTGGGAAAATCATAATGGCGTCGATTGAACTGATATCTAACCCTAAATCCGCAACTGCTTGCAGCGGGAATGTATAGGTTTGCCATTGGCCTACAACTGGTGATAGACCTTCGCTGCTAGTTGATAACGGTATTTCTATCGCTGTTGCGCCACCAATACTTTCAACTTTCATTAACCAAGTTGCATCAGGATTATTTGGTGCAGAGGTAACTTTGACCGCAAAACTAATGCTGCCATTATCAATAATTGGCGATGCATCAAACGGTGACGCCTTACCATTTGGATCAGTAATGAATTCACCACGACTAATAAAGCCATTTACCGTTGGTTGTGCACCCACCGTAAAGTGCATTACATCACCTCGTTCGGCATCACTCACAACAGCAGGTGTCGAACCCCCACAGCAATCCCATGCAGGCCAATTTGGATTAAGTACACCATCAAAAATAGTTAAGTTTTGTGGGATCCCTGATGATGGTGGTGCAGGTACAGGTGCAGCTCCTTCGACTAAGCCATCAGTTAGTTTATCGTAACCTGCTCGAACTGTTTCGCAGCCTTTACCGGTATTTGGATCTATTGCGCACTCATACACACGTACATAGTCGATTTGAAATGCTTGACCATTAGCAAATGCAGCTGAGTCAATTCCCAATTCATTGACATTCGCAGGCCAATTACCACCCACAGCAAAGTTTAAAATCAAGTAGAATTTTTGGTCAAACGGGGCGTTGGTCCAAAAAGTTTTAAGCTCACCAGAAGTTTGGTCAAAATATTCAGTAAACCAACCTTTATGGGCAAGGCCAACAGCTTCATCTTTGCTGTTATAACGCACTTGCGATTTACGTTGTGTTGCATATAAATAGTTATCAACGTACCAACGAATTTCACCCTCTTGCCATTCTATGGCGTAGGTATGAAAACCATCGGCAGGGTTAATATTGTCGGGTAAACTATATGCCTTACCAGAGCTTGCGTTATTTGGCCATTCACGCCCGTAATGCAAAGTTCCGTGAACATTGGCTTCAATACCCCCATCATTAGTTGCAGCTTTTAAGTTTACCGCTTCTAAAATATCAATTTCGCCTGAGCGTGGCCATCCACCATACACTTCATCGGTTGGCATCATCCAAAACGCAGGCCAGCTGCCTTGTCCTGATGGAAGTTTTGCGCTCATTTCAAAACGGCCATATTTAAAATCGGCTTTATAACGGCTATTTAATCGGGCTGAAGTATAAGGTTTTGCTGCTCCTTCTGGTGCAGGTTTAGCAACAATGTTTAGTTTGCCTTCTGCAATAAACGAGTTCTCTGCGCTATCGGTGTAACATTGCGCCTCGTTATTTCCACCACCATCACAATTGAGTTCGTGAGTCCATTTTCTATCGTCGATGCTTGTACTATCAAATTCATCATTCCACACCATTTTCCAATCACTGACCGCAACGGCAGGATCAACTTTGGTGAGATCGGTGGTAGTTTTAGCACCGCCGCCACAGCCTACTAGCATGGTAGCTGAGAACAGTGCTAGAACTGATGTGGTTTGTATTGCTGTTTTTTTCATTACTTCAGCCCCGATACAGACAGTTAAGTTAATTATCATTATTAGTTTATTGTTCGAGTTTAGAACAACACTTATGTAAGCGCTTCCATTTACCTTCAAAAAAACACGCTGAGAATGTAAGCGCTTTCATAAATCTAAACTGCCATCACGCAAAGATCAAATTATTTAACAAAAAAGATACCAATTAAGTGAATTATTTTATCTCAAGATGAATACCTTCAGCGGTAAGATAAAGGTAGAAATACATCTGTCTGAATGCTCAAATGAGGAATTAAATCTTTTAATTATTTGATTTAATGTAATAAAAAATAAATAAATTCGTAATAAAAATTAACATTAGCTTAAATAAATAGAAAATAAGCGCTGTAAAAGAAAAATTGTATTTTTTGCTTGCTGATCTAAAAAACGCTCTGTTATTCAACAATCATTAAACTGGTTTGACACATCTTGTTTGATTCAGGTCGGTGGTTTTATAGCAATATACATTGTGGGTTTAATAGCTAGCATTTTGTATAGAAAAAGCTAGACGTTAAAAATTTTACGTAAATTTTACGCCACATCACCCTAAAAACATTTAAAGTAGGCTCATAAACAGATACTTAGATTAAGCCTGTCATGCTTTTTGATTTAAAAAATGACTCAATGACCTCTGGGTTAATAAGTTTTACGATTCTAGTTGCCACTATCAGCATCTCTATTTTGGCAGACTTCATGAACCTACCCAAAACAGGGTTGTTACTTATTTTACAACTTGCTGTTGTGATGGTTGCGTTTGCCAGCAACCGCTTGACAGCTGTTATTAGCAGTTTTATCTGTGCCATGGCATTTAATTATTTTTTTACTGCACCACGTTATTCGTTTCATATGAGTGATGCGACTGATATCGCTGATATGCTGTTTTTTTTAATCGTTGCGCTTCTAACCAGTCAAGTTGCCAGCTATATCCATCTAAAACGCCAAGAACTTAAACAAGTACAATTACGAGCCAGTATTTTACTCTCGGTTTCCCATGATTTACGTACGCCACTTGCGAGTATCATTGGCAGCTTAACCACGGTCGAAACCTATAAACCGCAGTTAAGTGAACAACAATGTGATGAGTTAATTAATGGCGCATTGCTGCAAACTCATCGCTTACATAATTACATCGAAAATTTATTACAAGCGACCAAAATACAGCACAAACAACTGCAAATTACCTTATCGCACAACGCGCTATTTTCAATATGCCAAGAGGTTGAAAAAAGAGCTGAGTCCCCTCGCCTGCATTTGATTAATGCAAATGAGCCTATCATGGTCCAAGCGCAAGCGAGTTTACTAGAGCAAGCTATTTTTAACCTTGTTGATAACGCTTTAAAATATTCTCCTGATGATCAACCTGTGCATCTGTTTTTAATTAAAAATAAAAACCGGGTTGAAATATCAATCAATGATCAAGGAACAGGTATAAGCCCTGATTTAATTGACACTATTTTCGATAGTTTTGTATCTGTACGGATAGGTGACAAAGGATATGGCGGTAGCGGTTTAGGTTTGACCGTCGCAAAAGGGATTGTAGAAGCACATCAAGGACAATTAACTATCGTGCCAAGTAAAACCGGGTGCTGCATGCAAATTAGCTTACCAATCGCCGAGGAAATAACACAATGAAGCACAGTATTTTAATCATTGATGATGAACCTCAAATTTTAAAATTTGTTGGCATTGCACTTAATGCTGAGGGCTATTTATGCCATTTTGCCCCAACAGCAGCTGAGGCGAAGCAAATTTTGACTTCACAAACAATTAATTTAGTCATTTTAGATTTAGGTTTACCCGATTTAGACGGTTTTACTTTACTTAAAGAACTACGCCAAACAAGTCTATTGCCGGTATTAGTGCTGACCGCTCGTGATGCCGAAAGCGAAAAAATTCGGTTACTTGAAGGTGGGGCAAATGATTATTTAAGCAAGCCATTCAGTATTAAAGAATTAGTGGTCCGTATTAAAGTATTGTTACGAGATTTACCTCATTTAGCCAATCAAAAACCTCTTTATCTCAAAGGGTTGCGATTAGATCCAATTAATCAAAGGGTATTTTTAAACGAGATGCCGATTGCATTAACAAAAAAAGAATCCGCATTTTTGGTATTACTGATGGCGCATCCAGGTACGTTAGTCACGCAGCATACACTGCTTTGTCAAATTTGGGGGCAAAGCCACAGTGAAGATACTCACTATTTAAGAGTGTTAGTGCGTCAACTTCGCAAAAAGCTGCACGATGATGCTGAAAACCCTCAATTTATTAAAACGGAAGCGGGTGTCGGTTATCGCTTTTTAAGCGCTCCTAACAACGATTCCTAGCTCACTGTAAACAATCACTCAATTTACCCAATCAGTCAGTGTTATGCACCGACGGTATCTTTGCACCTTTTAAAAAGAGAACACAATGAAACAATACACCATTATTGGCCTTGGGCGCTTTGGCTTTGCCGCAGGTCAAGAGTTAATTCGTTTGGGCCATTACGTTATCGGCATTGATCATCGCGAAAAATTAGTCGCAAAAGCTGCCGATATTTTCACACTTGCTGCTGTTAGCGATGCGACCAGTGAAGAAGCGTTACGAGAACTCGATGTGCAAAATTCGGATACTGTATTGGTTGCCATTGGTGAAAACCTCGAAGCCAGTATCTTATGTGTATTAACCTTAAAACAACTTGGTGTTGAGAATATTTGGGTTAAGGCATCAAGCAAAGCCCATCATATTATCTTATCTAAACTTGGGGTCAGCCGTGTCATTCATCCTGAGGAAGAAATTGGGGTAAGAGTTGCACAGGCATTAAATTATCCTATGGTAAATCAATATATGTTTTTGGGGCATAACCTATACGTAGTAGAAATTGAAATAAAAAAATGCTGCGAAGGTCTTTCAATCCTCGAAATGCTTGGCAAAGCACAGCAGTATGTATCGGTATTATTGCTCAAGCGCCAAACAAAAACCTTTAATCATGTAGATTTGCAATTTACCTTAAATTATCACGACTCCTTAGTATTGTGCGGTCCAATCGAAACCCTCAGAACTTTAGCACCGAGATTAGCATGACTCTTTGGGATCCGCGGTACTCACCTTATAAAAGTAAAAAAATTACCAGTCGTCATAAAACCCCGCTTAATCCACCACGCGTTTTATTTTTAGGGTTTTTATTCCTTATTTTTATAGGCGCAATGCTACTAAAACTAACCGTAGCAACTACAACTCCTATTTCTTGGCTACAAGCTGTTTTTACGGCAACATCGGCTGTGACAGTAACTGGCCTAGTATTATTTGATACTGGCAGTCAATTTACTGTTTTTGGCCAAGTTACTATTGCATTATTGATTCAAGTTGGTGGTTTAGGATTTATGACTTTTGCCATTTTGGCCGCGCTCAGTGTGGGTGCTCGCTTTGACATTGGTAAACAGTTGATTGCTCAAGAAGCCTTTGGCCAAATTAGTTTTGATAAACTGATAGAAACAGCAAAATATGTATTCTTTTTTTCTCTCGTTATAGAGTTTATAGGCTTTGTTCTGTTATTGCTGTGTTGGTTGCCTGAAATTGGATTCAACAGCGCCAGCTATCAGGCATTTTTTTATACTATCTCAGCGTTTAATAATGCCGGGTTTGCCTTAAACAGCGACAGTCTCACCCCATACCAAGGCGACATTGGCATTAATTTGATTATTACAGGACTATTTATTATCGGTGGGATCGGTTTTATTGTTCTTATTGACCTTAAAAATAATTGCCGTTGGCATAAATTATCAACAAACAGCAAATTAGTTCTTAAATCGACCCTTATCATTAATTTAATCGCTTTTTTTGCCATTTGGTTACTTGAAGCAAATAATCCCGAAACATTGGCCAATCTATCGGTAAAAAATCAAGCTTTATCCGCTTGGTTTCAAGCGGTATCTCCTCGCACGGCAGGATTTAATACTGTGCCGATTGAGTCATTAAGCCAAGGCAGTACGGTGCTAATTTTGTTACTGATGTTTATTGGTGGCGGCTCTTTAAGTACTGCCAGCGGATTAAAGATTTCGACGTTTGTGGTACTTATTTTTGCGGTTTATCATTACTTACGTCAGCGCGAACAAGTTCACATTATGGGCCGTACAATTGAACAAACCACCATCAACAAATCATTTTCACTATTTGCAATATATGTCTTAGCCTTGTTTTTAAGTATCTTTATTCTTTCAATCACTGAACATGCAACCTTAGTCGATGTCGTTTTTGAAGCTGTATCGGCAATCGGCACTGTGGGTTTATCTCGTGGGCTTACATCAAACTTATCAAGCTCAGGTGAATGGGTCATTATTGTGCTAATGCTGATCGGACGTTTGGGGCCTTTAACCTTTATTTATCTCATCACGAGTCCAAAAAAGAAATACAGCTATTTTGCGACGGCACAGATCAAAGTTGGTTAAAAATGATAAATGCAACCACAACTAACACCGGCTTAAAATTAGGTTAATATAGCGTGATATTTATTGTTAAGGATTGCTCTAGTGTTATTGACTCAATCAACTGGTCGCTTTTTTAAGCTATCTGCACTGATATCGTTTTTGGCTATCGGTGGCTGCATCATTGCAGCCCCACACACTGCCAGCAATTTGGCAATCACTGAGCAGCTCACGGTTCAGATACTCGACCAACAAGATATTGAATTTTCACTTTTAAATAATGTACCCACACAGCTCCATGAAACCTCAGGTTTAGCGCAGCATAAAGGGCGGTATTGGAGTATCAATGACAGTGGCGATAGCGCCTCTATTTACCGATTAAGTGATGATTTAACCACAATCGATAAAACAATGTCTCTCAGTAATGGAGTCAATAAAGATTGGGAATCTATGGCAAGTGATGAAAGCACCCTCATTATTGCCGATTGCGGGAATAACTCGGGAAATCGCCGAGTTTTTCAGCTTTATCATCTACCTTGGTCAATGCTCGAACAAGCAAAAGATGGTTCAGCCCTTCCAGCGTCGGTACAGCATTTTAGCTATGCTGACCAACCGCAACAAAATGTGCCCTATCGCCATAATTTTGACTGCGAAGCTGTGACCATTGTAAATGATTCTTTGTGGTTATTTTCTAAAAATTGGCAAGATGGTTTTACTCAGTTATATCAATTAGCGCTCGATAAACCCAACCAAATCACTAGTCCTGTTACTCGAATTAATATGAAAGGATTAGTCACCGGTGCTGATTTTAATAAAGACACTCAAACCCTTGCGCTAGTTGGTTACAGTCAACAGCAACTCTTTGGTTTTGCTTTTGTTTGGTTATTTAATGTTAGCAATAATTCAATTAATCCAAGCACAGCACGTTATTTTGAGCTGCCCTATTATGCTCAATGGGAAGGCATTGTTTGGCAAGATGCAACAACCTTGATGTTAAGTACTGAACAAAGTCCACTTACTAAAAGTCAGTTGGCAAGATTGTCGTTAAAAAAATAGTCGTGCTGATGGTGTTAATGAATCAATCACAAATTACAAAAACACCCTCGAGCTTGATTCTCGATTAGCTGAGAATTAAACCCCAGCTCAAAGTTTTGCAGGGTATTGTTAATTAAACTGTTTTCACTTGCACAAGCCAATCCAACTGAATAAGGGCCAAAGTAAACGAGTTGACGATGCTCACCAACAATTAAAGCGGCAGGCGTAGAAGGGATTATGCTTTTAAATTCACTGCCAATGCGCACAGTTAAGACCTTTAAGCCCAATTGCTCTGCTTTACGTGTCAGCTCAGCTTTATGGTTTTCACTCAACAGACTACACTGGCATGGCTCACTGATAAAATGAACTAAGGAATTTGATAAATCTTGAGTATTTAGCTCAGGTTGCTCTGCCAGCAATGCGATTAAAGCATCACTGGTTACCTCATTTAATACACCCTGTGGATCAAACCAAATTAAGCGCGCTTGCACAAAATAAATTCCAGCAGTGACTGTACTTATCAACCACGCAACAAATAATAGGCTGTGTCCATGTTTTTTAAGCTTATTTAAAGCTTTCAATATCTTTTTCCAAACATTGTGCCGAACGTTTTATTTTGTCCGCTTCTTGCGATAACGAATCAATTTGACTGATATCATCCTGACTCGCTGAGCGCATATTTTCAGTGCTAAGGGAAATACTTTTTGTCGTATTTGACTGCTCTTCAACCGCTGCTTCGACCGACATAGCAATGTCACTGGCACTGGCAACGAGCAAGCTTGTTTCACTCATTTGTGCGTTAGCTTTTCCAGCAACATCAATAACCCCTTCCACAATGCTAATACAAGCTTGCATCGCCTCAGTTGAACTTTTTGAATAGCTATTTAATTGGGTAATTGTTTGACCAATCTTATCGGTACTTTCTTTGGTACGATTAGCAAGTGCACGCACTTCATCGGCCACAACCGCAAAACCTCGGCCCTGCTCACCCGCTCTTGCGGCTTCAATTGCGGCATTAAGTGCTAATAAGTTAGTTTGATCTGCAATGCCTGTAATTTCAGATAAAACAACCGTAATAATGTCACTCGATTTAGCAAGTTCTTGAATTTCATAACTAGTTTTTGCTAAAGCTTGGCTGAGTGTTTTATTTTGATCATTTATATTTGTGATGTTTGTTTCAGTTGCCTTGGTGAGGTCTTTTGCAAGTTTCATTTGCTCACTGAGCTGGGTTGTTTCGGTGGCAATGGTAGATACTGTTTGCGCCATTTGATCAATTGAGCTGGCAATTAAGCCAGTTTCTTGCTGGCGCACCGCCGCAGACTCTTCAAGCACTGCTTTGACATGCACAAGATTATTAGTATTCGTCACTAAAACTTGGGTCTGCTGTTTGACGTCCATGATTAATTTATCAAGTAATTCGAGTAAGCCATTAAAACCATTAAGAATACGGTTTTTTTGAATGGATGACCGAACTGATAAATCAATGCCCTTGTTATCCTCAGTTAAATGCTCGGTGATGCGAGCAAGCTCTTTGCCAACGATGCTGTCATTAAATAAAGTTCGTGCAATATACCCTGCAATGAGTGCTTCAATCACTGCGTAAGCAGCATGGAGTAATACTGTCGAAAACTGTAACCGGTTCGCATCAAAAATATAAACGCCCATATTATTGAGTTGTAAGTAATAAAAAGATAAATGGTGTACCGCAATAACTAAAATAGCAGAGATAAAAACGCGCCAATCACTATAAATAATCAAAAAAGCCATCAATATAAATATTTCAAAATGAATTTCAATTAATCCATTCATTTGATGAATATGTAAACAAGCAAATACCATCGCAGCAATTGCTGAAGTATGACGAGTCAATGCGCTATCAGGGGCGGCCTTAATAAAATAAAGCGGCATTATTAAAGCCGGCAAACCAATAAAGACTACTTCAAGGTAAGTCCCATAGACAAATGCCATCGCGATGGACTCTAAAAAAAGGCCACAAAACAGCAGCTGAAATAGTTTATTACGTGTATTC
The DNA here is from genome assembly GCF_002310815.1 of Pseudoalteromonas tunicata. Taxonomy (NCBI): domain Bacteria; kingdom Pseudomonadati; phylum Pseudomonadota; class Gammaproteobacteria; order Alteromonadales; family Pseudoalteromonadaceae; genus Pseudoalteromonas; species Pseudoalteromonas tunicata. The sequence goes on from NZ_CP011032.1 coordinate 2,120,725, forward strand.
ATGGTGTGTTCCAAAATTTGTACCGATTAAAAATAAGCGTTTGATTAAAAATAGTGTTTGAATAAGTTTAGTGCAAAGGTACAACAGTCCTAATAGCAAATAATTGCTTAACTACCGCTTGTTGCTTCTATTTTAGTTGATATAGGTAAAAAATTACGACAATTTAGGTCGTTAAGATCATAAATTATCATATTTCAAATAAATAAGTTCAAATAGATGAAAATGAATCATTTCTTTACCTTTTTTAGAAAAAATAATAATGATTTTAATACGTTACAATGGATCATTTTTTACTAACATCGGTGGATTACAAGGTGGCAGTTCATAATTATCTTGGCATAGCATTAAACGCCACGCATCGCTTTGACCTGTTTGTTCAATATAGGCTTGATAGCTTTGCTCATTTAAAGGCCCAATCACGACGCGATATTGTACGGTGTGATCTGATTTATTCACGGTAACTAACTTAGGGTTGTACTGACTATGAATTTCCATGCGCTCATTGGCAAATTGCAATTGACTAAAGCTGCCAAGTACAGCAAATAATTTAGGGGTTGCTTGCGCACTCACAATCCTATCTAACCAGGTTACATCACTCACTATTTCACTAGGGTCATCAGTTTGGTGATTACGCGAAGATTGACCACGCAAGTTATTGGCAAGCACCGAGGTTGCGTTACTATCGGTATAAATAAGTTTGCTATGCGAATGAGTAGCTCGATTATTTGATAAAACAGCATTTGACACTTTTACAGGTTTATTTTCATCTTCGGCAAAACGTTGAGGAATGCGAACCAATGCCGCAGTCTCTGATTTAGCTTCAGTTTGAATTATTGGTTTGGCTTGTGCAATCAGCACTGAGTTGGGTGAAAGCGCTTCTTCAATACAGGCTTTTTGCCCAATAATCACCCGATAAAGCGCACAGTCTTGTGACATCACAGTCGAAATTGCATGATCTGTCAGTGATTTTCCTGTTGCGACATAACTTATTCCTGTGATCCCAAAGGTTACAAGCTCAAGTGTGGCGCAACTGGTTAAGCTTGTTGTGCTGACAATTATTAAAGTTAATGGAAGGGTTTTCATTATTACTTTGCCTATAAAAAACCAGTTCTGATTAGTAAATAAGCAATAGACACGCCAATTTGAACAAATTATGATTAATTTTAAAAATATGTGATTTCATGATGTTAGCTAAAAAATAACCAGTCAAAATTTTGTCGAGTTTTAAATTAATTTTTTTAACTTGCCCCCTTACTTCTAGAGCTTTGACCGTTGTATAATCCTGCTGCTGTAGTTGTTAATATTATTTTTAAATTTTAGAAAATATAACTTTACTTACCTACTGTGCTGTATATAATTTGCACAGTTTGAAAGTGCACCGTCTATTTATTTCATACCATTACGATGAGTCATCTCTGTCACCTCGTTCTGTTTTTATAAGTAACAGCTCAACTTCCAGCACTACCGCCTTTTCTAAGGCACCCAATTACTCTTAAAAATTAGGATTTATTATGTCTAACACGACTACTGGTACAGTTAAATGGTTCAACGAAGCTAAAGGTTTTGGTTTTATCGAGCAAGCTTCAGGTCCTGACGTTTTCGCTCACTTTAGCGCTATCTCTGGTGACGGTTTCAAAACTTTAGCTGAAGGTCAAAAAGTACAATTCGTTGTAACTAAAGGCCAAAAAGGTCCTCAAGCTGAGAACATCGTTGTTCTTTAATTGAGACTGTAATTTGCACTCGTTGCAAATTGTAGAGAAAAGGTAAGAATTTATTCTTACCTTTTTTTGTACCTAAAATTGAGTGAACTTATTAAAAGAATACACATTACTATTGCTTGAACAGTAATATTTAGGCATGTGGGCTGCTAGGCAAGTTGCTGCATTGCGCTCTTAACAAAACTAAAAAAGCCGTCGCTGCAGGACCTAATCGGTCGCCATCAATAAACGTTAAATGTAATTTTGTCGTGCGCTTACTGTTATGACTGAGCGGCAAAGCCTTTAATTGCTCACTTTTTAATTCATTGAAAATAGAAGTCAAAGGTAACCAGGCAAAACCAAAACCATTACTTATCATATCAACTGATGTGCGCAAATGGCTTACTGTCCAGCGCTGATTAGCCCCTAGCCAGCCTTCATCTTTTTTACGTGAAATAGCCGAGTCTCGCACCACTATTTGTCGATAACTTTTTAAATCTTCGAGTGTTAATTCCCGATTTAATTGATGAAGTGCATGTGTTGGAGTCGCTACAGCAATAAATTCAATTTGGCACAGCTCTTCGCTAAACCCTTCATTTAACGCAATCGGTGAAATAGCAATATCGACTTCTTTGTTTGCCAATAACTCGCTGGCACCCGTTAAAATAGACTCAACCAGCTCGATTTGTAGCAATGGATACTGGATTGAAATTGCATCTAATACTGTATAAAGCAGTTTTTGCGGGAATATTTCATCAACCGCAATTTTCAGCTTACCTTCGATACCCTCGCCTAAGGTTTGTCCTACAGCTTCAATTTTTGCCGCTTCATCAAGTAAATAGTTTGCTCGGCGCAGCATCATCTGTCCGGCGGGTGTCAGCACGGTTTTGCGCCCTTCAATTTGAAATAACTTAACCCCAAGAGAGTCTTCAATTTTACTCACCGCATTATGAATACTCGATTGGCTTTTATGCACCCCGATCGCAGCTTGATTAAATCCGCCAAACTCAACAACGGCACGAAACATTCGCCATTGCTCTAAACTTATTCTAAGCATGATGACTCATCCTTTTGCTGTTCGCCGTGGCACAAATTAAGTTTATCTTGCTCAGCTTTATCATTCATTAATACAATTTTTAAATCTTCTAGGCGTTTTTTCACTGCGATGCCATAACTTTTATCATCACCCCAAAGCTGTGCCAATTGTGCTAAAGAATCATCGTCATGTTTAGCAAATAATTGACCAGCACGCTCCGCGGCTATGGGATCGTTTCCTAATAATTGCAGTGCTTCAATGCCTAAATTAAGTGCAGAATCAAACGTTTCACGTTTAAAATGTACCACACCTAAATGCATTAGCTCATAGGCGTGTCGCCTATCAATTGCCCGCGCAACTAATTTAAGATGCGGGTAATGTTTTTTACAGATTCGTGCAATTTCTAAGATTTTATCTCCCTCATCAATCGCAATAACCAAGAGTTTTGCATCCTTTGCTCCTGCTGCTTCTAGCAAATCTTGGCGAGCAGCATCACCATAAAAGACTTTATTACCAAAGCGCCTGAGTAACTCGATTTGACTTGGACTGTAATCAAGAATCGATAAATGATAACCCTGGGCACTGAGTAATCGCCCAATAATTTGGCCAAAACGGCCATAGCCGGCAATGATGACATGTTTAGTGGCTTCAATATGTTCTGGTTTATCAAAAGATGGCGCATGACGGCTGCTTTTTTCTAACCATTTTTCGTAACCAATCAGGAGTAAAGGGGCAAACAACATTGAGATAGCAACCACTAAGGTTGCCAATTTTGTGTGTTCAGGTGAAAGAATACTTAGGCTTGCGGTCAGTGACAGTAAAACAAAAATAAATTCCCCACCTTGTGCCAATGCCAAGGTAAATAAAACTTGTTGTTTTTTCTGCATGCTAAAACCAAATGCCAAGGCATACAGTACACATGCTTTAATTAAAATTAGGCTTGTAACTAAACCAATCACTAACCAAAATTTGGCAATAAAGAGTGGGAAGTCAATTGAAGCGCCTACCGTAATAAAAAATAAGCCTAATAACAAGCCTTTAAATGGTTCAATATCTGCTTCAAGTTCATGTCTAAATTCGCTTTCGGCCAATACAACCCCAGCCAAAAAAGTCCCTAGTGCTGGTGACAGACCAATTTTTTGCATTAATAACGCAATAACCATCACTAAAAATAGGGCAAATACCGTAAACAACTCGCGCAATCTCGTTTGGGCAATATAACGAAATAATGGCGAGGCTATATATTTACCGGCTGCAATAATGCCGACGATCGCGCCCGTTGCAATTAAAACTTGTTGATATACAGCTAAATGAGCAATAAGACTTGTATGGCCTTGGCTATGAGCATCAGGCTCTGTTAAAGCAAGTAAAGGCAATAACGCTAAAATGGGGATGACGGCAATATCTTGAAATAACAAAACCGAAAATGCATTTTGCCCCGCCTCTTGTTTGATCCAACCTTTTTCAGTCAGCGTTTGCAGTACTATGGCCGTAGAAGACATCGCCATCATCAAACCAAGCGCTAATGCGGTTTGCCAAACCAGAGCAAATACATAATAAGCAACAGCCCATACTAATAACGTCGTTAAAATAACTTGTAAGCCACCCAAACCAATTATGGTTTTTTTGAGTTTCCACAAACGCGAGGGTTGCAACTCCAAGCCGACTAAAAACAACATTAGTACCACACCAAACTCAGCAAAATGCATCACATCTGTTTGATCACCTACCAGAGCGAGGATATAAGGGCCAATTAAAATCCCTGCCAGTAAATAACCCAGCACAGAACCCAAACCTAAACGTTTTGCAATTGGCACAGCAACAATAGCTGCAGCCAAATAAATTACCGCCATTTCAAGCATAAAATGCGAAACCTCTTACTCATTAACCTCAATATTGGATAATAAATTTATCTCAGACAGCAATTTTTAACGTTAACAACGTTGGATTTACTTGCAGTAGAACCGCTAGTGACGTACTAATCCACCTTGTTACCATTAAAAATAGTAAACAAAAAAACGACAACTCAAATAGTTACTGCAATTGGGTATGTTGATGAATCTCTTATCCAATTGCTATTTTTTAAAAACAGAATGAAACTGGCTTTAATATACTTGGATAAATCGTTTTATACGAATGTTTACCGTATTTTTATTATCACTAAACATAAAATCATGTTTTTATTAAAGGCTCTATTTACCACTGACAGTACTCTAATCCCTGAGATGCAGTGCAACTGTCATGACTTAGCGCTGTTATTAATGCTGCAAACTTTATTTTAAATTATTTTTAAGAAGCTTAAGAATCTCTTAAGCTTCAATACTTATGATGAAACCATGATATTGTTTTTGTTTGATAATTATAGGCTTATCCCCTAAGATTGTTTCAGACCTAGTTAAAAGACATATCTACTGCGTTGACCCCATGATACTCAGCAGTCCACATTTAGGTTAACGCGCAGCAGGTTGGCTGCTTTTATTGCGTCTTACAGGAATAGTTCTATGGTTAAATGTTATCGTACACTGTCATTATGCTGCCTCGCAGTCGCAAGTTCATTTTCTGTAAACGCGGCAGAACCATTCGATTTTTCAGAACTGTGTAAAGTTAAAAAAACGCCCAACCTAACTCAAGATAACAAAGATACGACACCTATCCTGCTAAGTGGTATAAACATTACTAATCACTCAATTTTTGACCCAAACAATCCTGATAGCACCGCATTCCATCGCTTTGTTAATTGGCTGCATATCGATACGCGTAAAGAAGTCATTGAAAGCCAACTACCGTTTAGTGCAAATCAAACCGTAACCGTAACCGTAACCGTAGATGATTTAATCGAAGCGGAGCGTATCTTAAGAAGTAAAAAATATATCCGAGATGCCAAAATAAGTTTTGATCCTGACTGCCCCTCAGATCAAGCACAACCAATCGATGTACAAACATGGGATACTTGGAGTTTACTGCCCACACTCAGTGCCGGACGTAGCAGTGGAAATAATAAAATAAGTCTAGGTTTTAAAGAGACAAATTTGCTCGGTTATGGCATTCGTGCATCAGTAAAATACCAGCAAGATCACGAACGCACTGGTTACCATACCATGCTCCAAATGCCCGCACCGTGGCAACCGCATGCTACTTTGACCTTACAAGCAGATGATTTTGATGATGGTAAGGTATTACTGGTTGATTATAATTTGCCATTTTATCAACGCAGTAGTGAGTCTCTTGAGCGTTACTACCTAATGTCACAGCAACAAAATGCGTTTATTTATCAAAATGGCCAACAGCAACATGAATTTGGCACCGATGCGACTTACGCACAACTCGCATATGGCCGAATTTGGCAACAAAACACAGCCTCAACATTGCATTGGTTAGCAGGCCTTGATTATGAAAACGTAGCTTATGAGCCATTAGAGAAGCCTTTACCCGTAGGATTAACCGATTACCAAATCATTACCCCTTGGCTTGCAATGCAATATATTGAGGATGACTATGTCGTGCTCAATGACATCGATTTAATCAACCATAGCGAAGACATTAATTTAGGCTGGGAAATTAATGCAAAATTTGGCGTGGATACTGTTAATTTTGGCCAGGGTTTTGTATTTCAGACTGCAATTAATAAAGCTTGGTTTAATAATGAGCACACCTTATATCGCTTTAATACAGATTTTAAAGCGGATGTCGGTACTGAGCTCAACGACCGATTTGAGCTTACATCAAGCGTCAGTATCAACCATAGACTATCAAGATTATTTGCCTTGTATAGCCATGTAAATGGCGCATGGCAAAATAGCGTATTTGCTGAGCGTCCGCTTGCTGTCGGTGGTGAGGAAGGACTTCGGGGATTTGCGCAAAGTTATCAACATGGTACGAGTAAAATTCAAGCGACTGCTGAAATCAGAATGTATCCTGATATCAATGTTTATCAGTTATTTGAAATTGGCTTTGTTGGCTTTATTGATGCAGGCCAAGCGTTTGGTAGCACCAATCAAGCGAATGTCAGTGATAGTTTATTATCGAGCGCGGGCTTAGGCATCCGGCTTTATTCATCCCGTTCAAGTAATGAAAACGTGGTGCACATTGATTTTACCAAGCCCATTGGCCAGTTTGAGGCTGTTGATTCTTGGGAGTTCGGTTTATCAGTTAAAACCACTTTTTAAATCACCTACACAAATACACACCTCCTACCATTTTTCTTGGGCTATCGTGATAAAAACGCACGCCTTTTTTATTTTTATTACTACTTAATTAACCTAATAAATAAGCAAAAAATTCTCTCATTTGTTGATTTACATTAAGGTTTTTACCGCTTACAAGCCGCACAATATGTTTTATGAACAAGGAGCAAATTTAAACTGATGTCTGCTCTATTTACCAGAGCCACAGTTAAAGATTTAGCTAAAAGGTAAAATCTCTTTTTGGAGCACAAGAACGTGTCCTTATCCATATTTAATGCGTTTAAACACTTGACGACTCACACTAGCAAGCAACAGCGCTGTTATTCATTTGATGCTGCAAATTTGGCAAGGATCCAAGAGATCACGGACTCTAATACCTTGAGCCATTATTTTGAAGCTGACCATAAACGCCTTGATTTATTTGCTGAGCAATTTAGCCATTATTTAATGATTTTACCGCAACTGGCTAGTCGGTATTTCACTGCTTTTGCACAGGGCTTAACCGCTCATATTGTCGCCGAGGAAACAGTTTTATTTCCGTTTTTTGAAGAAAAAACAGGCTTACAGCAAGGCCCAACCGTTACGATGCGCCAAGAACATCAACAAATAATCACCATACTTTCGTTGATTTCAGAGAAACTGGCACAACAGCACTATCAAATTGCAGCCGAATATAATCAACTTAATCAACTACTGGCACGCCACAACAAACGCGAAGAAAACATTTTATATCCTATGCTTGATCAACACAGTAACGACCAAGAAAAAGCTGAGCTCTTTTTAAAACTATTTGAGGCTACTGCATTGCCTCATTGTGGGCCTTGTGCAGCAAACTAATCGATTTGTTAGATAAGCAAAAGGGGCCTAGCTTGTGTAAGTGAAACAGACGCTTAAAAACAAACTGTTGGCTATTGCAAAGCTCAACCTTAAGGTACAATTGCCAAAAAACCAGCTAGGTGCCCCATGCCATTACGACAACCCTTTTCAGTCCTTGTGGTTATTTACAACCATAGTCGTGAATTTTTATTGATCCAACGAGCGGATGATGCCAATTTTTGGCAATCGGTCACTGGCGGCATCGACCCAGGTGAAACTCCAATCAATACCGCCTATCGTGAGCTTAAAGAAGAAACAGGCATTGATGCACTAAAACTGGGTATTACCCTGAGTGATCATCACAAAACCAATCAATACGAAATCCGCGACTGTTGGCGCCATCGTTATGAAGCCCACGCGTTAATAAATACCGAACATGTGTTTAGTATCTGTGTCCCAAATGATATTCGTATCACCCTTAACCCAAACGAGCACACAGATTTAATCTGGCTAGCACAGCAAGAAGCCGCAGATAAGGCATGGTCACCCAGTAACAGTGCAGAAATTTTGGCTTTATAACCTTACAATAAATGACAAACAGCCAAAAAAACACCACTCAAGGTGGTGTTCTGGTAATGAAGCTACTGATTTTAATTTACGCTTGCGGCACGCGTACCCAACCTTCCATTAACACTCGGGCGCTGCGACTCATGATCGCGCTTTTTACTTGCCACTGATTATTAACCATCTCAGCCTCGGCACCGACTTTAAGGGTGCCCGATGGGTGACCAAATGTCACTGAGGTGCGCGCAGTACCTCCAGCAGCTAAATTCACTAAAGTGCCAGCAATCGCAGCGGCAGTACCAATTGCCACTGCAGCGGTGCCCATCATCGCATGGTGTAATTTACCCATAGATAATGCACGAACATTTAAGTCGATATCGGCTTGTGCAATTGCTTTGCCACTTGACGAAACATAAGCTGAAGCAGGCGCCACTATCGCCACTTTTGGCGTGTGTTGACGGGTTTTGGCCTCTTCAATATCACTGATAAGCCCCATTTTAAGCGCACCATAAGCGCGAATGGTTTCAAAACGCGCTAAAATCGCATCATTATTGTTGATGTCATCTTGTAGCTCAGCTCCGCTAAAACCTAAATCGGCTGCATTTAAAAAGATGGTAGGAATACCGGCGTTGATAAGTGTCGCATCGAAGCTGCCCACCCCAGGAACTTCAAGAATATCAACCACATTGCCGGTTGGAAACATAGCCCCTTCACCATCAGCAGGGTCCATAAACGCCACTTCAACTTCCGCAGCTGGAAACGTCACACCATCTAATTCAAAGTCGCCGGTTTCTTGTACTTCACCGTTCGTTACAGGCACATTTGCAATAATGGTTTTTTTGATATTTGCCTGCCAAATCCGCACCGTAGCCATGCCATTTTTAGGAATTCGGCTTGCATCAACTAAGCCATTACTTATGGCAAATGAGCCGACCGCAGCGGTTAAATTGCCACAATTTCCACTCCAATCAATAAAGGGTTTATCGATAGCAACTTGGCCAAATAAATAATCAACATCATGATTTTCTTGGCTGCTTTTTGATAAGATCACCGTTTTACTGGTACTTGATGTCGCCCCGCCCATGCCATCGGTGTGTTTGCCGTAAGGATCTGGGCTGCCAATCACGCGTAACAGCAGGTTATCACGGGCTTGTCCTGCCACTTGCGCCTCAGGTGGTAAATCAGTGAGGTTAAAAAATACCCCTTTGCTGGTGCCGCCGCGCATATAGGTTGCAGGGATTTTGATTTGTGGTTTAAATGCCATTAACTGGCCTCCAAAAAATAGCCCCAAGTGAATCACTTGAGGCTTAAAATATTAGGCTTGGTTTAACTCTAAAAAGTCTTGTGCAAAGCGTTGTAATACGCCACCTGCCGCATAAATAGAGACTTCTTCAGCGGTATCTAAACGACACTTCACCGCAACCGCTGTTTGCGTGCCATCGGTTCGATTAATCACTACAGTCAGCATCGCGCCTGGTGTTGGTTCACCCACCACATCATAGGTTTCAGTACCATCTATCGCATAAGTATGGCGATTTTCACCATCAACAAATTCCAGCGGTAAAACCCCCATCCCAACCAAGTTGGTGCGGTGAATTCGCTCAAATCCCTCTGCCACAATCACTTCAACACCGGCTAAACGCACACCTTTTGCAGCCCAATCACGAGATGAACCCTGACCATAATCAGCACCTGCAATAATAATAAGTGGCTGTTTACGCGCCATATAGGTTTCAATTGCTTCCCACATCCGCGTAACTGTGCCTTCTGGCTCAAGGCGCGCTAATGAACCTTGTTTCACTTGGCCGTTTTCTTTGACCATTTCATTGAATAATTTAGGATTGGCAAACGTTGCACGCTGCGCTGTTAAGTGATCGCCACGATGCGTTGCATAGGAGTTAAAGTCTTCTTCTGGTAAACCCATTTTATGCAGATATTCACCTGCGGCGCTGTTCATTTGAATCGCATTTGATGGCGATAAATGATCGGTGGTGATGTTATCTCCCAATACCGCAAGTGGGCGCATGCCTTTCATCGTGCGCTCCCCCGCTAATGCGCCTTCCCAATAAGGTGGACGGCGAATATAGGTACTTTGTGGGCGCCAATCATATTGCGGATTAATGTGGTCACCATATTCCACTTTTAAGTCGAACATTGGGTTATATACACTTCTAAATTGTTCAGGTTTGACTGAGCTGGCAACCACTGCATTAATTTCAGCATCGGTTGGCCAAATATCTTTAAGCGTGACCGCTTGGCCTGCTTGGTCATAACCTAAAATATCTTTTTCGATATCAAACCGAATGGTCCCTGCAATGGCATAGGCTACCACTAATGGTGGCGAAGCTAAAAACGCCTGATTTGCATGGGGGTGAATACGACCATCAAAGTTACGATTACCCGACAATACAGCTGTGGTATACAGTTTACGTTCAAGCACTTCTTTTTGAATCACAGGGTCAAGCGCCCCGCTCATGCCATTACAGGTGGTACAGGCAAATGCAACGACACCAAAACCTAAATCTTCTAATTCTGGTAATAAATTGGCATCTTCAAGATACATTTGTACTGTTTTAGATCCAGGTGCCAGTGACGATTTTACCCAAGGTTTGCGAGTTAACCCTTTGGCATTGGCGTTACGCGCCAATAAACCTGCAGCAATCATATTGCGTGGATTACTGGTATTGGTACAGCTGGTGATGGCTGCAATTATTACTGCGCCATCTGGAATTTTATCGCCATCGTTTTCAACCACACCACTAATGCCGCGCTTGGCAAGCTCTGATGTCGGTACTCTATTATGCGGATTTGAAGGCCCTGCAATATTGCGACAAATGGTTGTTAAATCAAAACGTAAAATACGCTCATACTCGGCAGCTTTGCAGTCATCTGCCCATAAACCCGTTTGTTTGGCATAGGTTTCGACCAGTTTAACTTGCTCATCTTCACGGCCTGTTAAACGTAAATAATCAATGGTTTGCTCATCGATGTAGAACATGGCAGCTGTTGCACCGTATTCTGGGGTCATATTTGAAATTGTCGCGCGGTCGCCAAGGGTTAAATGCTTGGTACCTTCACCGTAAAACTCAAGGTAAGAGCTCACCACTTTTTCAGCGCGTAAAAATTCAGTTAATGCTAATACCACATCGGTTGCGGTGATCCCTTCTGCGGGTTTCCCCACTAACTCAACACCAATAATATCAGGCAAGCGCATATACGAAGCACGGCCAAGCATCACGCTTTCGGCTTCAAGGCCGCCAACACCAATTGCAATTACGCCAAGCGCATCAACCATAGGTGTATGGCTGTCGGTGCCAACGAGTGTATCTGGGAACGCCACACCGCCGCGACTTTGCACCACAGGTGACATGCGCTCTAAGTTGATTTGATGCATGATGCCATTACCAGGCGGAATAACATCTACATTTTTAAACGCGGTTTTAGTCCAATTAATAAAATGAAAACGGTCGTCGTTACGACGGTCTTCTATCGCGCGATTTTTAGCAAATGCATCTTTTTCGAAACCGGCATGCTCAACAGCTAATGAGTGATCAACAATTAGCTGGGTTGGTACCACAGGGTTTACTTTTGACGGATCGCCGCCTTTTTCGGCAATCGCGTCACGAAGCCCTGCTAAATCAACTAACGCGGTTTGTCCTAAAATGTCGTGGCAAACAACACGTGCAGGAAACCATGGAAAGTCCAAATCGCGTTTACGTTCAATCAGTTGCTTAAGCGAATCAGTTAGTTTTTCAGGTTCGCAGCGGCGAACTAAATTCTCAGCCAATACTTTTGAGGTGTAAGGCAGTTTGGCATACGCACCCGGAGCAATAGCATTAACAGCGGCTTGGGTATCAAAATAATCAAGGGAAGTGCCAGGTAAAGGTTTGCGAAATTGGCTATTCATAATTCTTTCCAAAAAATGGGTGACGGTGAGGTACTAAAAGAGCCTTAATAACACTTTATTTGTTTTGTTAGTGTGAAATTTTTGACCCATTGGCAGTGTACATGTGCCCTTATTTGGCAATAAGGGCACGGTTTTGTTAACGCTCGCTAATCGGTGTTACTTTACGCGGCTCTGCACCGATGTAATCGGCACTTGGACGAATAATACGGTTATTAGCACGTTGCTCCATTACGTGTGCTGCCCAACCTGTTACGCGAGAGCAGACAAATATAGGCGTGAATAACTTAGTTGGAATTCCCATAAAGTGATACGCCGAAGCATGGAAAAAATCAGCATTACAGAATAGTTTTTTGCTATCCCACATGTATTCCTCACAGGCAACCGAAATATCGTACAGTGACGTATTACCAAATTCATGGGCCAGTTTTTCTGACCATTTTTTGATGATCACATTACGTGGATCTGACTCGCGGTAAATCGCATGGCCAAAACCCATGATTTTTTCTTTGCGCTCAAGCATGCCAGCCATTTGAATTTTAGCATCTTCAGGTGAGCTGAATTTTTGGATCATGTCCATCGCGGCTTCGTTTGCACCACCATGAAGTGGGCCACGTAATGATCCTATCGCGCCCGTCACACACGAGAACATATCTGAAAGCGTTGAGGCACATACGCGTGCAGTGAATGTTGAAGCGTTAAATTCATGCTCTGCGTATAAAATTAACGAGACATCCATTACTTTACGGTGTTGCTCTGATGGCGTGTCACCGCTTAATAATTTTAAGAAGTGACCCCCTATTGAATCTTCGTCTGAGGTACACTCAATTTCAATGTTTTCGTGGCTAAAACGATACCAGTAACACATGATTGCTGGAAATGCCGCCAATAAACGATTCGCGGCGGTGTGTTGTTGATCAAAACTTGTTTCTGGCTCTAAATTACCTAAAAAAGAACAACCTGTGCGCATAACATCCATTGGGTGCGCATCAGCCGGAATACGTTGTAATACTTCTTTTAACGCTTGTGGTAAATCGCGCTGCGCTTTAAGGCCAGCTTTATATTCAGTTAATTGGGCTTGATTGGGTAATTCACCGTTAAACAGTAAATAGGCCACTTCTTCAAAGCTGGCATTATCGGCTAAGTCCGATACGTCATAACCACAATAGGTTAAGCCTGAGCCTGATTTGCCCACCGTACATAATTTTGTTTCACCAGCACTTTGGCCACGTAAGCCTGCCCCACTTAATTTTTTATCTGTCATATCCATGTCCTTAATTTTATTGTCATTTTAAAAGCATCGTTCACCTTGATGACAAACGACCCTGTTGATTAATTTTTTGGTTAATTAAGTTATTTGTTTTTGCCTTCAGCAAACAATGAGTCAAGTTTTTGTTCATAATCGTGATAACCAAGGTACTCGTATAAATCCATACGAGTTTGCATGGTATCAACCACCGCTTTTTGGTCGCCCGTAGCAAGAATTGACTGATACACATTTTCAGCTGCTTTGTTCATGGCGCGAAATGCCGATAATGGATAAAGCACCATGCTCACTCCCCATTCGCCTAGCTCTTGTTTATTCCACAGTTCAGTTTGACCAAATTCGGTAATATTCGCTAATACTGGTACATCAAGTGCTTCAGTAAAGGCGCGATAATGTGCTTGCGTTTTTACCGCTTCAGCAAAAATACCATCAGCCCCTGCCGCTACATACGCTTTGGCACGCTCAATTGCAGCCTCTAAGCCTTCTTGAGCGAATGCATCGGTACGTGCCATGATAAAAAACTCAGCATCAGTTCGTGCATCCACCGCTGCTTTAATGCGATCGACCATTTCTTCAGTAGAAACAATCGCTTTATTAGGACGATGACCACAACGTTTTTGCGCCACTTGGTCTTCAATATGACAACCCGCAGCACCTGCTTTGGTCATTTCTTTTACAGTACGAGCAATATTAAATGCCCCACCCCAACCAGTATCCGCATCAACTAATAACGGTAAATCACTGGCGGCAGTGATACGTCGGATATCTTCAAGTACATTGTCTAAACTTGTCATGCCCAAATCAGGTAAGCCATACGAAGCATTAGCTACACCCGCTCCCGATAAATAAATTGCTTTATGACCAATTTTTTCAGCCATCATCGCGCAATACGCATTCACAGTGCCGACAATTTGTAGTGGTGCATTGTCAACCAATGCTTGTCTGAATTTTTTTCCTGCTGACATGTATTTCTTCTCCTAAATCATGGTGTAACCAGATTCTGTTATAAGATTTTATTGATTAACAGCGTCTGCGGCTGCTTTAAATTTGTTTTCAATATTGGCGCCTGATGAAGCTATATGGCGCTTCATCAGCAACTCTGCCAATTCACCATCTTTTGCTGCAATGGCATTAATAATGGCTAAATGTTCGTCAAATGCACGGCTAACGCGAGGACCATTCATGCCCATTTGTACTCGATACATCCGAATTAATTGATACAACTCATTGCACAGTAAGTGAATTAAATGACTATTTTTACTGCCTTTGATAATGCGATAATGAAAATCTAAATCACCTTCTTCTTGGTAATAGGATTCCCCCTGTTTCACTCGTTGATTGGCTAAATGTAAATCGAGTAAGGCTTTGACTTGTGCAATTTCGTCGTCAGGCATATTTTGTGCAGCTAACCGACATGCCAGCCCTTCGAGCGACGCTCGTACTTGGAAAATTTCTTTGAGCTTAGTTTCAGTTAAAGCAACCACTCGGCTCCCTACGTTGGCTTTGCGCTCCACCAAATGGCAACTTTCTAAACGATTAAGTGCCTCACGCAGTGTCGCGCGGCTCACGCCATAGCGCTTTGCTAGCTCTGGTTCAGATATTTTACTGCCCTGCGGGATTTCACCTTCAACAATAGCTTGGCGAATGTCGACATAAACTTTATCTGAAGCGGTTTTTATCTGATTTTCTGAGTCCATCACAGTTCTTTTGTCGACAATTATAGAGGCAAGACTATGGTCGATGTCTGTTTCGATGTCAAGCTTGCAAGCTAAAATTGTCGACAATCTATAGAGGAAAACTTATTTTTACAGCTCAAAATGACATTTATTGTTCATTATGTTGACAATTTAATGATTGAATGGTGTTTTAATTGAAAAAATGGCTCTCGCAGCCACGTTATAAATACGTGTTTAATTTTATGATTTACGCTTTCTCATTGGCATTACTGCTATAACTTTTTTAATTCAATAATCACGGCAAGAGGCGACTTGACGCCTATACTCAAATAAATTATTCGATTTAGCCCCCAACCTTAATGATTGATCCTCAGGCACTTATTTTAATTCAGGTAATTTGTATTATTACAGGTACAGCTGGGCTCGCATGGGGCTTGATGGCTTACCCACTTAAAATTGCACCAAAAGCGAGTGCATTTTATGCGCTAGCAAATTTTTGTGTGGTAACTGGGATTATTTTGGTCACTTTTAGAGGTGAATACTCAAACATTGTTGTTTGGAATGGAGCAGATTTAATTGTTCTAACTGGATTTTACTTATTACGTTTAGCGACTCAAAAACTGTTCAAGCTACAAGTAACCATAAAAACCGATATAGTATTATTAGCCATCAGTTTTGTGGCCGGTTTATTCTTCCCTCCATTAGAATCATCAAATTATGCTTTAGGTATTATTTTTTCATTAAGCGCTATCACCGCATTTAGCTTATTGAGTCTTGATTTATTTCATTGTGCTCGCAAAGTTACCTCCTATTTTGGTGCTATTTTCTTAATCTTTCCGATTGCATCCTTAACCTGTGTCTTTATTTATCGTGCCGGTCATTTACTATTAAATGAAGAAGGCATTGCTCCTTTTATTTCAGTCACGACACATGCAGCCTTGCCTATGTTGTGGTTTTATATGTTATTGGCGTTGTTAGTTAATTGTTCAATGATTGGGTGCGCCATCACCTACTTAATTTTTAAAGTAAGAAAATTAGCCGATACAGACCCATTAACTGAACTTTATAATCGGCGCGCAACACTGCGTTTAATCAACTCCTATACTGTAAAACACCCGCAAGATGAGTATGGTTTACTGCTGCTTGATTTAGATTTTTTTAAACTGATTAATGATGAATTTGGTCACGATGCAGGCGATAAAGCGTTATTAACTACAGCGAACGTTTTAAAGGCTAATTTAGCCAAAAAGGATATTGCATGTCGTTTTGGTGGCGAAGAATTTTTAGTTTTTTTACCGAATAAAAGCCAAAGTCAAACCGAGTATTTTGCAACCAAGCTAATCGAAAACTTAAGGCTTGCCGAGGTGAAATATAACAGTCATGTCTTTAATCTAACAGCTAGCTGTGGCGTATGTCATGTAGCTGTGCCAACCACGATTGAACAGGCTTTAAAACAAGCTGACATTGCAATGTACCGGGCCAAAGCGAGTGGACGAAATTGCCTGTGTTTTGCCAAAGACAATCACAACGCAAATATCAGCTCCCCATTAGCAGCCTCGTCAAAGGTCGATTAGTCAAACAGGTGGCTGTGCCTCTAACTCATTGTTACTCTTTTTTACTAGGTGCTTTTGGCTTTGGGAAATCCTGGCATGAATCACAAACAATACCTTGTTTTGATTGAATGAATCTTGCCATAATAAAAATAGCAGTCGAAATTGCAGCCCACAGTAAGCTGTGCTCTAACGCTGTTGTAATACTATTTTGTTTTATTAATTCGGCAATCATCAGCACCACAAAAATACCGCAATAGACAAACACCGCTCTTTTGAACCAAAATCTGAATCCCATTTTACTCTCCAAAACTAGCACGGCATAAAGCTGCCAATCTAAGGTCAACATCGCTTAGATTTAAGGCATCAATTAAATAAGCTAAATCTTATCCATTTCATAGTCACGTTCGACTTTGGCAATACGTGTTTTATAGGCACTGTACCACTGCAAGCGCCCACGCTTTTGTGCCTCTAGGTGACAAATATTGGCTTTCCATAATTTTATTGATTGCAAATCTTGCCAATATGACACCGTAATACCCAGTTCATTACGGGCTGATTCAACACCTAAAAAACCCGGTTGCTCTGCTGCGAGTGCCATCATTTGGTTGGCCATTTCAATATAGCCTTGCTCAAGCTCAGTTCGAACCGAACTAAAAATGACCGCGTAATAAGGCGGTGTGGGCGTGGTTGCGATTAAAGACATGGTAATTCCAAAAAATTAATAATAAAAAAAGCCCAGATACACCTAAGTCTCTGAGCCCTTAACAATGCTACTAAACTATAAATATAAACAATGAGTTAAGATTTCGACTCATCGCTTAATTGTGCTTCTTGGCGCACGTAACCGGCTGCTTCATCATGATTTTGACCAATCGCTTGTTGCATAGGAATCGCGCGCGATTGCTGATTAATCTCATGAATTTGCGCCGCATTGTATAAATCTCGCTCACTGGTAATGGCAGCAATCGACTCGCGATCTTTTAAGAAACCAACCACATCTTTACGAATACTAGCCAGCTCTTCATCATTTTTGTGCATTTCTAAAATAAACCGAGGATGCTCTAAATTACGCATGCCACTGGCCGCAAAAGTGCTTGAAACGATACGACTGACGATAATCCAAGGTGTAATGCTTGAGCGCACTAAGGTATTTTCTGAACGAGTCGAATCGTGAATACCTGTACCGGTTGAGATTTTTGATTCGGTGAACGTTCCTTCTACTTTTAAATAAATCAGCTCACTTTCAAATAACATTTCCGCAAAAAACACATGAGCAGAATTAGTTAAAATACGGGCAAAAGCACGTAAAAGAATGGCGGCGAAAAACAAATGCACTACGGTACTTATTACATTACTCAAGGTTGTAATTTGCTCTGCTGATAATCGCGCTAAACTTTTACCACCAAATTGAGCAATTGTTTGGTACACAGCCCCTAAATTAAACGCCAATAAAACCACTAAAATTGCACCGGTAATATACAGTAAATTACCTAACACCAGGCTTGTTAAGCGCGCTAAGTTGAAGCTTGAGCCTAATTCCATCGGCTTGACCTTAGGTTGGATTTCTTGGATCATTTCACCAAAAAACTTTCCCTTGCCTTCAACTTGTTCGTTTAAATTGGGCTCTAATTCTTGATATACCCGATTTGGTACTTCTTTATAACGACGATTAGCCATCACTAAGTTATCTAAATTAATAAAAATCTCATTAGGATGAACAGATTCCTGCCAATTTTCACGCAGTTCAGATACTTCTACTTTCGGATCGGTATAATTTAGACGCTTAAATAACATCAGTGCAGTAATTGTAGTTACAACAATTGCGCCAACTAAAATCGATATTAAATACAATGCAGTATGAGGATCGGGTAAGTACACGGCAAGTTGGCTGACATCGGCCAAATCCATCTTCGCGGTATTTAAAAACAAGCTAAAACCCACCCCCACAGCGACAGGTAAAATAATGGCGCCCGCAATCACTTTGGCAAGCACCATGCCCCCCATACTTGGAATGTGTTTATCAGCTGTGCGCACTAAGGCTGTACCTACTTGGCGCCAGACTAAAAGCAAATACAGTGTAAGTGCAACAGAATATAGCGGAAATACAAACTCACCAATTTCGCCGGCAAAACCCGCTAATGAGACAAACGCAGCTAAAGCATAGGCAATTAATGCTACAAGTGTTTTTACAATCGCGCCAAATAAACGCTGTGCCATGTTGCGCACTGGATACGGCATAAACGTTAGTTTTGGTAAGATACTATGTAAAAAATGCGCTAAGAAACCATGCGGCTCTATAAAAGTTGCATTTTTACGCCCAACTAACATTTCTGTTAAATCTTGTTTTGAATAAGCAACATAAGATGATTCTTCTTTCGCCGTACTGGCTTCAGAGCGACTAAAATTGGCAGCTAACGAGGTTGGGTGATTTCGTCCAACAAAATAACGTAACGTAGCAATAATTCCTGATGTGGCTGTTTTTAAACCCAAGCCCAACAAAAATAAGCCAAATACCACAGTGATCCAGCCCAAAACGGCATCACTTTTAACACTTGATGCTGCTTGTACCAATAAATACACGCCCAATAGTGCTTCGATTGCCCCTCGGATTGCTGTGACAGCCCCTTCTTTTTTAAAGGGATTTTTTAGCCCTAAATCAATAGATCCGTAATCAAATGCCATTTTACACTCCTGTCGAAACACATCAAACAAGCGCACTGCCACAGAAATCATGGCGTAAACTTGTCATTATTAAACTAAACCAAAGCTAGATTTATTGTTATAGCTTTAGTTTTGGCACTCAGATTACGATATTTAACAAGTATTTAGAAGCCAAATATCTCATGCTGCATACAATTTAATTTCGACAAAAGAACCATTTTAAGAGCTATTTTAGAGTTAAAGCTCTGATTGGAAGTGATTAAAGTGACTATCCCATCAAATCTGTGATAATTCGATTGAATAGCCAGGCACCATTTAACAGTCAGATTTAGCACGTCACGCTTTATTCTCCAGCACGCAGTTGCAAATGATACTCACTGGCTTGCTGCAAATTGGCTAAAAGATCAACTCCGTTTGCTTGTTTGCCATAAAGCACTTGTTCAAGGGCATCAAGCTCTTTGCCTTCATGACCCTTCATTAATGCTTCAATTTTCTCGTTAAGATTTGTTTGCTCTTCTTCAATTTGCTCAAGCAACGTTGCTTTATCTGTTGCAGTTAAAGCTATGGATTGCTCTATTTCTTCTTTAGCTAAAGTAAGCAGATCAATTTTAGCTTCAAGTTCTTTGACTTTCTCATAATCGATGCCTAAACGAGCAAAAATAATGGCGCGCTTTAAATCTTGGGGTGTCATTTCAACTTCAATTGGCTCATTTAAAATAGCATCAATACTATTACGACTATAACTAATTGCTTTTTCTCGAGAATTTAGCCGCACATCAAGTTCACTGGTAACTTTATCCGTTATTTTCTTATACAAGGTTCGCGTCGAATCAGGTATTTCATGTTTAACATTGGCATCAAGCACCCCAGTCGCCACACTGGCGTTATCTAGTGCATCTGTAAATTTAGTTAACGTTCCTTGATGATTAATGTTTGCGTCTTTTTTACTTATTTGTGTGTCTATTGCCACCTTGTTGGCAATAGTTTGAATAGATAAAAACATAGTCGTCCTTACACTTAATTTTCAAAGTCTTTTTACAAAGCAATCGCTGTACCAATTTTATCTTTTTATCACGCCAAACACAGTTTACTGCTCTAGGATATAAGGTTTTTATTCTTACCTGCGACAATTTGTCACATGTTCAGCACTAATAAGCAGCTTTATAATTAAGCTGAAAACTGGATAACTCAAAGAATTTGAAGGAAATTATGGCTACTCAACATGCTTATCCAAAGCTGAATAAAACGATACTAGCGCTGTCTCCCCTTGCGTTAATCATTAATGGTCTTTTTTCAGCAACCGCTGTCGCCGATGATAAAATTGAAGTGATTGAAATTCATGCTGATCATCTCAAAGACGCAAGCTTATTAGGCTCAAGCGAGCAGCTTTTAACAGAATTAGGGGTCGATTTTTCTGCCGCTGGGGGTGTCTCTAGCTTGCCTATTTTAAACGGCATGATGGGCGATAGAGTTAAAGTCTTAGTCGATGGGGCAGATATTACCGCGGCATGCGCGAATCAAATGAACCCGCCACTTTCGTACTTATCAGCAAATCAAATCAAAAGCTTAACTGTTATTGCGGGTATTTCACCTGTCAGTGCAGGTGGCGATAATATTGCTGGCGTGATCCACGTTAACGCCATCGCACCAACATTTAGCGATTCAACCAGTTTAACGTGGCAAGCGGGCTCATTGGCTGCGCAATATCGCAGCGTTGATGAAGGCGTTTCTCTCGGTGCGAGTGCGCAATTGGCCAGTAAAACATTTAGCTTAAGTTATCAAGGCGCATATTCAGATGCGAAAAGCTACCAAGATGGTAATGGTGAGACTGTGCTTGATACCTTATACCGCTCACAAAACCATGTGCTTATAGCGGCATTAAAATCTGATAAACAACAATTGGCCATTAAACTCAATCATCAGCATATTCCCTTTCAAGGATTTGCTAATCAATACATGGACATGGTTGATAACACCAGTGTTGGTTTGACCACACAATATCAACGCCAAACCGAGTTAGGTGATTTTTCGGCGCACCTAAACTGGCATAAAGTGAGCCACGAAATGGGGTTCTTTACTGATGAGAAAACCGGCAAAATGCCAATGAAAACCGATGCCGAAGATGCCAGTTACCAACTCAAATTCGCTCACGAGTTTAACAATACATCGGCCATTACTCTCGGCCAAGAGTATTACCATTACGAAATCGAAGACTGGTGGCCACCGGTTGCAGGCTCAATGATGATGGGCCCTAATGAATATCACAATATTCATGATGGTAAACGGCAACGTTTGGCCGCTTTTGCACAGTTAGATCAGCAACTGAATACCGCTTGGTCAATGTCAGGCGGCATTCGAATTGAACAAGTGCGCACCCAAGCTGGTTTGGTACAAAATTACAACAGCATGCCAATGACGATGCCAGGCATGGCAATGCCAATGAAAAGTATCGATGCCAAAGCAGCCGAACAGTTTAATCAGCAAGACCGAAAACAAAGCGACACCTTGGTAGATGCCACAATAGTTACGCGTTATGCATTCGATAATTTTAAAGAACTACAATTTGGATTAGCCCGCAAAAATCGTGCACCTAACTTGTATGAGCGCTATAGCTGGGGGCAAAGCGCTATGGCGACCAGCATGATAGGTTGGTATGGTGATGGTAACGGCTATATTGGCGATATTCATTTAGCACCAGAATCGGCGCATACCGCCAGTATTACCTATGCAATGGCCGGTGACACATCACCTTGGCAATGGAGTACAAACCTTTGGTACAGCGCAGTCAATGATTATATCGATGCCGATGTGGTGGGTCGTTTTAATCGCAGTAATATTGCGGATAATAAACGTCATATTTTAAAATTTACCAATGTAGATGCACACCTTTATGGGGTGCGATTCGATGGCTCAGTACAACTTCATGACAGTAAAAACCAAGGCCAAATTACATTAAAAGCCAAGGTTAATGCGACCCGTGGTGAGCGCGATGATAGTAACGACCCGCTTTATCAAATTCAACCCTTACAAAGTGAATTAAAGCTGATACAACAACAGGATAACTGGCAGCACGCCATCAGTTGGCAATGGGTCGATAGCAAACATCGTATAGACGCACGCCGCCTTGAAAATCAAACCGATAGTTATCATTTGGTTAATATTCAAAGCAGTGTGACTTGGCAGCAATTAAGCATGACATTTGCCATCACTAATTTTCTTGATACTCAGTACGAATTACCATTAGGTGGCGTTAATATTGCAGAATTTAAAGCCGATACCTCACAAGGGTATCAACAATTACGCGGTCAAGGTCGCTCGTTGAATGTCAGTATGAATTATACTTTTTAACCAATTTAATACTCTGACTTTATATGAAAAAACCCTAAATCAACCTTGGTTGCTTTAGGGTTTTTTATACTTGACCGTTTATGTATATAAACTTAAAAATGTAGCTTGATATCAATTCTTAGGCTTATCTACCCTGCTAACAATCCATTTAAAACTAGATTACAAAAGAGTCTTTTATAACGCTGGCGATTTTTTTGTTCGTGCCAGTAACCAAAACAATAGTTTGTTTAAAACGAAATAAACAGCGATGCTGCCACTGATTGCGATTAACGAAAACCAATTTGGCAACCATTGTACCGCATCAGGTTGAAACGAAAATGAGAGCGACATTAAGCCGCCATTTTTATCGAGCCAAACGCCAACATTATTATCAACTATATGCAATAAGCCCATAATAAATATCAAAATACTTAAACAATAGCCAAAGCCAAAAGCAAGGGTTGCAACAAAATGCAATACGCCCTTTTTAGTGTGGTTGATCAACGCAGTTAAAATTGCCTGAGGATGCCCTTTTGATACTTCTTGCGCATGTAAAATTTCACTGATTAAAGGCGTTAAATATTCATCTGGGGAACCCAATTTTGTAATCGCATTGATCATTTTATCCGCTTCTGTTTCACCTTCGTTGTGCATCGCAGATTCATACAAATGACTCAATATTTCTAAACGAATATCCTCTCTTTCTGCCAATGGTAAAGGTTTGAGTTTATGCTTTAACTCAGTATCAAAATGGTCCCAAACCTTTTGTGTAATCTCGCTTTCGATAGGAAATAATTGGCTCATGATTGCATCACCATTTGTAAAATTGAATTATGGGTATTGCTCCAAGTAAACTTCATTTTAGTCAGTACTTCATAGCCTAACTCAGTAATTTGATAGTATTTACGAGGAGTACCCACTTCGGCCGTTTGCCATTCGGTTATCACTAACCCGTCGCGCTTAAGTCGGTTTAACAATGGGTATAAAGTACCTTCTGCAACGTCTATCATCGTCAGCCTTTTTATTTCAGACGCAATTTCATAACCATAGCTTTGCCCTTGTTGTAACTTTAAAAGAATGATGAATTCTAAAAGCCCTTTTCTAAATTGCGGTAACCATCGCTCGATCACCTGATCGCTTTCAGTTGTCATGAAATACGTACCCTTATACTTATTGGCATAGCACTACTACATACATCGAATTATACCCACATCTATATTTGAGACAATTAAAAAATAAATTCATATAAAAACTAATTAGTTAACCTTTTAAGTCATTCTTTATAGCTCGATTGATATGGGAATTCAACCCGCACTTAAAACATAGCATTGCTATGTAATTTAAGTTCATGTAACGTACATAGTATAACAATGTACACACCTATTACTTAGTAAGGAAGTTACTATGCTTAATCGAACCAGTATCATACTGACAACAATTTCATGGCTCATGTTTAGTTCTATTGCGTTTGCCCAAACACAGATAAAAGATGCGCAAGGCGCATGGTTAGGAACCATGAGCATACCAAATGGCCCAACATTACGTGTTGGTGTGGAAGTATTTAAACGCGCAAACAACGAATGGGGAGCAAATGTCGCAAGCCTAGATCAAATGAGCCGCTATATGACTTCAGATATTGCACTACAGAACAACATTCTAACGGTACAATTGCGCGAAGCACCTATCAAAATTACCGGTCAATTGAGTGCTGATGGTAAAACAATTGCAGCAGAGTTTACCCAAGGTGATAACCACTGGGCCTTACCTTTAAGCAAAGTAACTATGCTTCCTCAAATCAACCGCGCGCAAACACCCACGGCTATTACGACGTATAATGAAAACGAAGTACGCTATGTTAATTCGAACGATCAAACATGGTTATCTGGCACATTAACCACTCCTAAAGATAACCTTCGCCACCCTGCTGTTATGTTAATTGCGGGCTCGGGTCCAAATCAACGCGATTCATATCACAACGGTCATAGACCATTTAAAGTATTGGCTGATTATTTAACAAAACAAGGGTTTGTTGTACTGCGCGCTGATAAGCGTGGCGTCTATCAATCTGCGGGTCAATTTAAAGAAGGCGATGTACACAACTTTGCCAATGATACACAGGCGGCAATTCAATTTTTAAAAACTCATGACCAAGTTGATGCCAATCGCATCTTCCTTATAGGACATAGCGAAGGTAGTTTTATTGCAGCAATGGCTGCCACAATTGAAAAAGTGCAAGGCGTGATTTCGATGGCAGGCCCTGGAATGTCTACCTTAGACATTCTTTTATTACAAGATCAAACAGAGCCCGCGGCAAAAGGAGCAACTAAAGCAGAAACTGACGTATTGCTAAAGTTCAGTCAACCGTTTTATCGAACGGTACTCAGTACAACGGATGAACACAAACGTAAACTTGAGTTGCAAGCTTTGTACGATAATTTAACCGGCTCGAGGGCTGAAATAGTGAACAAATGGGTCGCACAGCAAGGCACCTTAAATGTTAATTTAGCCGCCAGTAATACGTTTTATCTTTGGTTACAGCAAAACCCACTCGATTACTGGGCAAAACTAGCTATACCCGCTTTGTTACTTAATGGTGATAAAGATTCCCAAGTACCAGCACAAGAAAACATTGCAGGACTTGCAAACACACTAAAAAACAACAAAATAAGCTATCAGCAATATATTTTGCCTGGTCTTAATCACATGTTTCAAGATGCACAAAGCGGTGCAAATGATGAATATGCTAGCATTGAAGAAACCATCAATCCCAAAGCCTTAGACATTATCGGCCAATGGTTAAAGCAACAGGCCAAATAATCGCAATACTGGATGATAAATCAATCTCGGGCAGCTATTGTCAATACTAACAGGGTTGAATTAGCTCACTATTAACGCTCCTTGTGGCCTTAACAGTCTCTGGCTAGTGATCAACATCGTAAATATTTACTTTTAATTGTTAAATATTGGCAAATCCCTTATCGAGAACAGAAGTTAAATAAAATGTTCTATACTCTGTTTTAAGTTAAGGGACTCAATATGGTTCACTTAAAATACAAAACTCAGTAGTGGCACATGGACGTGCCCTACTACTTTACAAATCAGTGTGGTATTGCAAACGCAATAATGTTTGTGAAGTGGGCTGATGAAACGTTTCTTCAACAAACTCAAAACCATATTTTGCATAAAAATTACGGCCAAGCGTGTTCTCTTTAAACACTTCAACAACTAAATCCCCATGCAACTGGCGGGCTTTATTCATCAATGCCGCACCAATACCATGACCATGAAAGTCAGGCTTCAAAAATATTGCCCCCACTTCGTTACCCATCAACGCAATAAAACCGACAACAACACCATCAATTTGCGCTACCCAAGTATCGGTATTGGGCAAATACAATTGAGCTACATTCTGTCGTTCTTGATAGATAAATTCATCCGTCATAAATGTATGTGCAAGCCGCGTTGCCTCTTCCCAAGAATCGAGCACAGCAATTAAATCTTCAGTCTCATAGTGTCTTATTGTTAAATTCATTATCGTTTACCTGCTTCATTTTAGAGGCATTCATTCTATAAACACTTCATTAGGATGGATTGAAGAAAAACGACAACGTTTTAATTTAAGCTAAAACTTGGCAAGCAAAAAACATAACCAGCTGAATTATAAATAAATATTAACTTTATTTATCAAGACTTACTTTTTAAGCACAACAAGGCGCGTTGAGGCCTCTATAGCAGGTCGAATGCACGTTAAGCTAAGGCTAAAGGTTAAAAAAACGGCTTGAGATAGATTGAGTATTGAGTAATGAGTAATGGGGTTAACTTAACTCAAAATCGCCATAAACATCGATAGTTAAATCTCTCATCGCGGCATAGTCTGAGGGAGTTGCGCCAATAGCGCTTTTTAAATATCGAATCAAATGAGGTTGATCACTAAATTGAAACTTACAAGCGAGATCGGGCCAATTGATCTCTTTTTCATCTAATTTATAGAGATAATTGAGTATTTCCTCTAAGCGGATCATTGACTTACACTGCTTTAAGGTAAGTTGAGTTGTTTTCAAAAAACTACGCTCTATAGTACGTTGAGAGCGATGAAGTCGCTCCCCTATTTCAGAAATATTTACCCTGCTATTAAGTAAAGGCAAAATGGCCCGAGTTAGTTCACTGTGGCGATCATCTTCAATTGTAGATAACCAAGGAGACAAGGTTTTATTGAGTAAATCTCGGGTATGAATTTGGTGGCTTTGTGCCTGTGTTAATAGATCTTGGGTCAAAAATGATTGGCCAATAACCCATTGATTAAGCGCAATACAGTCAACTTTATCCAGCGTTGGCAAAGTACCGGACAGTGCTAATGAATAAAGTGCCCCAACTTTAAATTTAATACCTAGCATACGAAAAGGCTGCGCATGGTTCATAATAAATGTATTTCGATGAGCAAATATCCAATGACTACCAAATCCGGTTTGAATGTTTAATTCGTGCTCGTAGTGATATGGCAGCTCAGCATCAACAATAATAAGGTGTGCAGCAGGATCGGGGTTTAATTTTGGTCGATGATTACCCGTATCTCCTACTTCTCGCTCAAGAAACCAGTAACAGTCAATATATTTAGCGACCTTGGGATCTGTTGGGGTAAGCTTCCAGTTTTTCATTTGTTATCCAACAATTCAGGCTTGGTTAAAAACGGCTCATGCCCTAAGCAGCAAGGCTATTGTGACTGAGTTTAAAAATTCATTGAAGAGAATAATATGAGCCCAGATCACTTAGCCAATTTATATTCAAGCAAAGCCAAAACTAACAAAGTGATTATCACTGCTCACTATTTTGATACCAAAAACCCAACAACGACTGATATAGCAATCGATCAATTTTGAGCAAATAAAACGAAAAGTAACGCATGGCGTCACTCAGCTTAATTAGATGCCCCAAGGGTTATCTGACGTTGAACGTTTTTTGCGGATCCGCGCTTGGTCTTTTAACGCTTTTTTCTCTTTAATACGTTTTGCATCACTAAAACTTAATTCACAAGGTAAACCCGGTTTATGCTCTGCTGGAATAGTACGATCCCTTGGCGGTAATAAATATTGCACATCATCTGGCTTTGGAAGATTTTTTAACCGATACAGATAAAAGTTTTCAACTTTTTCTTTAGCCCACACTGTTTTACGTAAAAACTTAACGGTTGACTCAATACTTGGATTGTTTTTTAAACATTGCAATTCTAAATACGCATGTAAAATTTCAAAGCCATATTGTTCAACCAATTCAGCGACAACTTGCTCTAGCTTGACGCCATGTAGTGGATTATTGCCATATGGCTCGTTAGTACTCATATTTATTCATCTTGATTGGTATTTTAAAACCGAATTATAAGTTTTATCACATCGGGTAGATAGTACAATCTGAGACTATGGGCTAAAACCTAGCTACTTAAACTAATATAACTTGTTATCGCCAAGCGATACTTCCATTTCATTATTAACTTTAATCGGCCCACCTACCATTTCATCATAGGCACTCGATTGACGCACCACGTGTTTTTTGGCTTTGACCCGTTCGCACTGGCGCTGCAACAGCAAAATATTATGACTTTTTAAACGCTGATTTTTTTCATCGGTGATCATATATTCCTGCCCTTCAACCACGGCACTGACGTTATACAAAGCACATTCAAGTGAATGAAAAACTAATTTTTCGACTTCAAAGTATTTCTCTAATTTACTCAGTTTCATATTAAGCTCCTTTGTAACCTACTTTTGTACGATCGCATTGAGCGATAAGATCGCTCAAATACCTCAAGAGCCTATAAGGCTTTATAACTATCTTACTGGTAACGACCAAGGTAATAAATACAAGGCTAACACTTTGGTGTTATTCACTATTAATCAATTTTCCATATTCTCATTGGCCAGATTTAAAGCCCTAGGCTTCAACAAAATAATCCTCAAGGCTCAACACACCTTAGTGTTTAAGCCATTCACCTCAAAAAATTTGTTTGGCCTAGCATTATCAATAACAATCAAAACGGAATGTAATTTAAGCTCAAAAAATAACAATTTGAATAAACATTTAGGGAAACTCAATGAAGAAAAAACTAATCGCAGCCGCTCTTGTCGCTGTATTTATCACTGGCTGCTCTGAGCCACAAGCAACAAAGACCCAACAACAAGCCCCCGCTGCTGCCCCTGCAAAAGCTGAACTGGGCAGTTTTGGTATTGATTTAACCGCTCGTAACGAAGCCATTAAACCAGGCGATGATTTTTTCATGTATGCCAGCGGCACTTGGTATGATAACTATGTGATGCCTGCAGATAAAACCCGATTTGGTGCTTTTGCAGCCCTTGCCGATCGCAGCGAAGAACGCGTTAAAACTATCATCGAAGAAATAGCTACCCGCAAAAATTTAAATGCTGAAGAAAAACTCATTGCCGATTTTTACAATGCTTATATGGACACGGCCACACTTAATAAACTGGGTGTGACACCAATCCAACCTCTTTTAGCCCAAATTAGTGCAGTTGCATCAACCGATGATCTCATCAAACTCTTTGGCCAATCATGGTTGACCGGCGTTAAATCTCCAATCGGTGGTGGCATGTGGTTTAACCGCTTAGATCCAAATAAATACGAGATGTCGTTAGGTGCAGGTGGTTTAGGCTTACCTGATCGTTCGTTCTACCTAGAAGACGCTGAACGGTTTGCGAAAACCCGTACTGCGTATGTTGAACATATAGCCAAGATGCTTAACTTTGCCGGCATCGACAACACCGCAGAACGCGCGCAGGCTATTTTGGCCCTTGAAACAAAAATAGCCCAAGGCCATTGGCCACGTGAACAACGCCGTAACCGTGACTTGACCCTCAATCAAATTGCGCGTACTGAGCTAAACACCGCTTATCCAGATTTTAACTGGGATTTGTATTTTGCCCAAACAGGCTACCAAGTACCACAACTGAACATGTCACAACCTGAGCCAATCAAAGCTATGATTGCACTAATCAACCAAGAAGACATCGCAGTTTGGAAAGATTATTTAACCTACCATGCCCTAAGTGGAAACGCTGAGTTATTGTCTGAAGATGTTTTTAATACAAACTTTGAATTTTATGGCAAAGAGCTGAGCGGCCAGCAAGAGCCGCGTCCACGTTGGAAACGTGCTATTAGCCAAATGTCGGATACTGAGTCGCTTGGTTTTGCCATTGGTAAAGTGTATGTAGCGCGTTACTTCCCTGAGTCATCAAAACAACAAATGTCTGAACTGGTCGAAAACCTGCGCACCGCTTTAGGTGAGCGTATTGATAACCTAGATTGGATGGGCGCAGAAACGAAAGTGAATGCGCGTGCAAAACTAGCCGCCTTTGTACCAAAAATTGGTTACCCCGATGTATGGCAGTCATTTGATGGTTTAAGCATTAGCAAAACCGATTTAATGGGTAATGTGAGAAACATGCGCGAGTTTTTCCAAGCCGAAAGCATCGCCAAAGAGCAGAAAAAAACCGACCGTAATCGCTGGGGCATGACACCGCAACGTGTTAACGCCTATTACAATAGCTCATTTAATGAAATCGTTTTTCCTGCAGCCATTTTACAACCACCGTTTTTTGATCCAAACGCAGATGCTGCGGTTAACTATGGTGGAATAGGTGCCGTTATCGGCCATGAAATGGGCCACGGTTTTGACGATCAAGGTTCAAAATCAGATGCAGATGGCGTGCAACGTAACTGGTGGACAGATGCCGACCGTGCTGCATTCGACGCTAAAGCAGACCAACTTGCCGCACAATACAGTCAATATGAACCAATTGCTGGCAACTTCGTTAATGGCCGTAACAGCCTAGGTGAAAACATCGGCGACGTGGGTGGTTTAGCCATGGCTTACCATGCTTACAAACTCAGCTTAAAAGGCAAAGAAGCGCCAATTATTGATGGCCTGACGGGCGATCAACGTTTCTTCTTAGCATGGGCACAAGTGTGGAAAGAAAAACGCACTGAGCAAAGCATGCTTAATCAACTGCGCGCCGGTACACACGCACCGGGTCAATACAGAGCGCAAGCACCTCGTAACCACGACGCCTGGTACAAAGCGTTTAATGTGCAACCGGGTGATGCGTTATACTTACCAGAAGATCAACGCGTTCGCATTTGGTAATCAGCTTGAATCCTTTCACTACCGGAGTAATTAAGGTCAGTCAAAGTGACAATAAAAACAACCCGCAATAGCGGGTTGTTTTTTATTTGATATAAAGTCGGGTTAAAATAAATGAAAAAAGAGCTTGCCTAAAAAAAACAAAAACCTAATATAGAAACAAATGGGCGTACCCATTTTATTTTTATAAAAAATTTAATAAGGAGATAGTATGAGTTTTATAGTTAGTTTAATGACTGTTTTAATTTTAAATTTCACTCCAATTACAGTGGGTGATGCGACCCCAAGTAGTAAAGTTTGTGCGCCAGAAATCATTCCTGACCCTGAACATTCGGATTGTATTGATCCATTCGGTCCATAATAACTACTAGGGCTCAGCGATAGAGCTAGGCCCTCTTTCAACAAATTAAGTAATTTTAATATGTTGAAAAGAGAGTTGTCGGAATACAAAGCCAGATAATTGAAATTTAAAAAATTACGACTTTAAAAAAGCATTTCAGCCCAGCACAACTTCTCACGCACTCGCCGCCATACCCTGTGAATTATTTTTGTTTTTCAGCAATGTACTTAATCGCCTCAGGGTCTTTATTGATTTGGCGCTCTATAATGTCTAATAATTTAGATTTTGGAATAAATGCAAAAAAAGCCCCGCCATCCGCATTCCTTAAACCAGCAGGGGCAATATTACAAGATGTGCAAGCATTCATGCCAATCCGCATCAACTAGCATATTATTTCGTTATTGCAGTTTGGATTTTTTTATAAAGATCCAAAGCATGATAATAATTTCTATATTAAAAACAACCACATTATCGCCACTGAGTTAATCGAAGAACTGCGCAACATCGATAGTGAAAATTTTTTTAGAGTTCTTGAATTATTCAGAAAGCGCCAAAAGCTTATATTTCCTGTGACGCTGTGGTTTCTGATTATGTATTTTTATAAATTATTATCTGCGTAATATACAATTGCATCACCCAAATATTCGACCATTGCAGGATGATATGAATTATGAAATTTTTTCATATCTTCATTTTGATTATAAAAAATAGCCATACCTATATATGCTTTTTTAGATGGAATATAAAATCTACAAGCTATTTCAAAGTGTTCTTTCATTAATGCTTGAACACTTTCATTATTAACGGCTGTCTCATCAACGTACTCTGCTAATTTTTTATATAGAATATCCCAGTCCTGATGGACAAGCGTTTTATTGACGTGCGCCCAATTATCTGTACTTGATAAGCTATCAGTTTGCTCGATATCAAGAGCTTGCACACATTCAGCTAAATACTCTTTACTTAATTTATGCATTATAAAAGTTCCATTCCTTTAGATTTATTAATTAGCAAAGGATAAGTGAGTTCCTATTTTGATTCAATCGTTTAGTTTGTTTTAAATTGATATCTCATACGGTGGTTTTATATCGGTCCTAGTGTGGTATCAGCAAATTTTTGCCAGCGTTTTTAAGATTAAAAAGTTTGCTCTGGTTAGTGCATACTCCTTTGCAGTTTGTCTACATTATCAGCAAAGATAATTTTCACCACCGAGGGTTAAAAATTCATAAAAATATAAATTCAATTAATTACGAAAATTTACAAAGTAAAAATCAAACTTTTCGATAGTAGTTTATTGCTAAAAAACGCCATTCAACTGCAAATAAAAAACAAGAATCTCTAAAGTGAGATGCTGATAGATGATGAGCTTACTCTACATTAATTTTTAAAGGAAAAGTAAGACACGCAGCCAATATTTCAGGGCTAAAACAAGAAAAGCTCAACAGACTTGAAATTGACATATTATTAAAACATCTAATCACTTAGTAACCATTAAAAATCTCTGGCTAAAGAATAATTAATTAGATAGTATCTTTAATTGAAGATGTGAGTACATATTTTATCAAGCATTCCAGTTACTTAAATTGGCTCTTTCTTTCATTTATTGCATGACCAAATTTAATCTTTTAACCATATTTAATGAGTCAAATTATCAAGGATGACCGTAATGGGCAAAGCCATTGCTATTATATTTTCTACGGTAATTATTATAATATTTACCTTTTTCATCAACCATCATTTATCCACGCCTTCAACTAATTTTACGCAAAAAGCTATTATTACAACATCAACGAATCAAGCCAATGATCATAAAATTGAACAAGCTGATAATCAAAAAGCACTCACTTTAAATAATGGCAGCAATCTTTCTGTCATAAGTGACAAGCCACAGCATCAAGCTACAGTTAGCGAGCTGCTAAATAAAGCCAAGCAGATTAGAGTTTGCAGCAATATTCCACAAACAGATGAAGAATTTTCAGCATGGTTAGAAACCGCATATCAGATAAATGAACTGCCCGATCGCATTGTAAATGTGACGGATAAATACAATAAGTGTAAACGTAATCCTGATAGAAACGCTCTCTACCTTGATTTTGTCATATCCGCAGCCGAAAAAGGCTCAGAAGATGCTATTTCGTGGCTTTGGTTTATCGATGGGTCCGAACTCATAAAACAGTTAAACCTAAAAAATTATAAACGTGAAGAACAACGACGAATTAAACAACAATTTATAGAACTAAAATACTACCTAAGTGAAACCGCTGCACTTAACTTAAATGAAACGGCGATTTTAAAGCTCAGCAATGCCTACCAACATCTCGACCCAAAAACGGGTGGCCAAAACTACGTAAAATCGCTCGCTTATAGCGATTTTTTTATGCAAATAACCAAGAGTAATGACCTTTACGGCAAAGTAAAATGGCAAAGAGACAGATTAGAGCAAAGAATGACACACGATGAAATTGAACAAGCACTTACTTTAACTGAACAATTGTTAAATGACGCACAAAATACCTTAGCTCAATAACCGTACTCTCAGTTTTAAAATTTTTACTCACCTATATAGCCTGAATACTGGATAATAAATTGTAAAGGCATAGCTATTTTGGCCATCTAAATAGAGGTGATATTATTACCTCATGGATGAATTTAAGTGAACATGAGATCGACAACCAGAAAAACATTTAGCGCTGAATTCAAACATGAAGCAGCCCAACTAGTCCCCGATAAAACTATAGCATCATCGACCCTTCTAAATCCATTGAGTCGTAGTGCCCTGATATTTCAAATGAGTAAAAAGCGTTAGGCAGCGATAAGATCGTACTAAGAGATCCTCTATATGTGTTTGCATACTTTTATTATTAACAGCTCGACGATTTAACAGTTAACCTACAGACGAAGTTGATGAATTTGTTGATTGATTTGGCTTTGGCCGATTACGCGGCCAAAAAGATTAATAGTGCCTATTGACGAGAGATCCGCTCATATGTGCTATGTGCATTGCATATAATTTCGTAACAATAGGGCTAAAGCCCTTTTTAATGGGCTTTAGGTTTTGTTATGGGCTTTACTACCTAAAATTAATACTACTTATCACTATCAATAATCCATGTCTATGTAAGTAGTTTTCCATTTACCAAATTGGGTTTTATTTTTATGAAAAGCGACATTGCAGGTGATCAGATTCGACAAGATTACCAGCACTTTGAGCATTTGCGAACGGACCAACTGTATGATGAAATATATAGTCTAAATTCGTATTAGGATCACCATCGGTACCATGATGTGTCCAATCACCTGTATTTTGCTGATTAACAGCAACAGGTAAAGGACCAAGAGCGCCTGGCTCTATATTTATGTCACCAGCCAATACCCATCCAGCAGCTGGTGCTCCAACGGCAATCGCATTTAGTGCATTTGTTACATATACCATATTTCCGCCGGCAGGTGCATGAATGCACCCTATTCTCGGTCCTGCTACAGGTGTCACCCATACAATAGGCCTTCGCGCTGCATTACCAGAGGGCCAAGCACCGATGGGGAAAACGGCATGTCCTCCAAGGGCAGCTCTCCATAATATAGCCAAACTACATCGTTGGTTTCCTGGTACATTTGCTCGCCAAGGAATATGATAACCGTTGTATAGAGTACCGTTTATGTTTGCATTAGTAATCTGGTGATAGACACCAAGTGATGGTGCAGGATTCCATGCACAAACAATCGCAGGCCCTAAAGCCCCCGCATAGTTAGCATTGCCGACCTCTTGAAAACAAATATAATCTGGCACTAAATTATGGGTGGCCGGAGGGAAATTTTGTTGATTCTGATTTAACGTATATGTTAATGGGTTAAATCCTTGTGTATTCCAGGTTGCTATACTCATTTTTTTTCCTTTTATGTTAAATATTCATCTCATTTGTTATAGGCTTTCTTTAATTGCATATACATGGGCCTAAAGACCGCAATAGTCTTTATTTCAGACTGTATCTTTACTCAAAGTGGCTTTTTTCCTCGATTCTGGATGACTTTTGAAATTGATGCCGCTTCGTCACATCTCATTGCCTGCGGGACATCGGCAGGTTTGTGTCGTTTCATCATAATGAAAGTCATCGGAGGTAAACAATCCTGGCTTGCCTTTACTGCGTTTTAGTCGGTGCTTTTCTTGCTCTGTTTCCTTTTTATTTATGGGAAATTTTCACTCTCTTTAAACAATGGGTTGCGTTTTCTAAATTGGTTATCTGCGATATAAGTATCAAAGACACTTTGAGCCATGAACTCTAGATTCGCTTCACTGTTAAACCAACTGTCTGCGGTGAATTTGATGGTATGTTCGTTTGAGGATTTATCGGTATTGAGTTTGCCGAGTAGTTGTTTTAATTGCGTAACATCGGGCTTACCCTCTTTACCCAATGAGCGTATTTGGTGTTTGTCGTCATTAATCGCAATGCCGTTGTAACCTTGAATGGTCCCTTTTGAGGTGGTCATTTTTGCACACTACTCGTCCTATCCATGGACTCGCCTTTCAGCCAGTTTCGCTGTTCATATTTATTCCCTATAAATTTGTCTTTACTTGCATTTGACTTCTTTCGTTAAAATAAAGTGCCAGCCATCGATGGCCAACATGTTGCGGCCAATTAGCCCTTTTTCATCACAAATCATCAGCATTTGGGTAAACAGCGGTTCAATTTGCTGGTGCATTTTAGCCACGAAAGCAGCTATCGAGGTGAAATGTGGCTGTACGTCACCCGCTATTTCTTGCAAGAGAGTCTCATGAACAAAATATTGTCTTCGCACGCCTTAGCAATGCTTCAGCTACTGATTAAACCATGTGCATAGCCAAGTAAAATTATCTTTAGCATTACTGAAGGCGGATACGCCGCAGCTCCTGTTTTATCGTTGTTGTACCATGCATCAAACCCCGTTAAATCGAGTTTATTTTCAACAATATAACAAAGGGCATACTCAAAGGTGCCTGGCAATATTTGCTCAGAAAAATTGATAGGAATGAATTTATTTTGGCAGGATAAGTCAGGCTTGACTCCTTACCCAACGAAAGAGCCATAACAGTTTACCGAGAGTAAATAATAGCTATTAGATAACAGGTTAACGGCAGGTTCAAGATTAAAAAATAACCTATTCGAAAACCGTAATTTTTATTCCCGAAAAAGGTAATTCTACTGCCTCAACGCCGCCATCTCGCGCAGCTTTGTGGTGAAGGCGAAGCCGCAACAGAAAAGAAGTCGCTGTGCTTGCCTTTGTTAGAACTCATTCGATTCTTTCTCGTTCTAGAATAACTACCATGGAGGTAGACTCACCGAACCCTGTAGCCGGTAACACGATCTCCTTCAATCTCCAGCCTGAATCGCCTTCAGCATTTAATAAATTCTGGATGTCAGGCGTACCAGACTTAAAAAGGCTCATCTTAAAGGGTACTTCTACCGTTTTATATTCATATTTTTTCATAACAGGTACTTCCTCGTAATCAAGGTCAGTAATATCAATTTCGAATGTTGCAGCAAGCGCCTTTTTTGTTTCGAGCGACCCTGTTGCTTCTTTTTCGACTCTCTGAATTGTCCTGTGGCTCAGCCCGGAGAATTGAGAAAGCTGCTCTTGAGTCCAAGCTCGACGTAACCGTATTTCGAGAACTAATGCTGCATTAATTTTCATTAACAACTGATTCCTTCAGTTAAGTGAAGAACCTATTCTCTAACAAAATGTCAGAAATATTGGCGACAAACATTCGCCATCTATACGTCAGTGACACGACAGCACCTACGTTTCTTGAGTTCTAACAATTTAGTATTTATGCGACACGCTGTTTGTGTTGCATAATCGCTTGTTGAACTGAGGCGCTACCTGCTCGGTGTTTGAGTGGGTATTGTTTATGCTATGGGAATTTGCTTTTCGTGATGTAGGCTACATCACGCTTACTTTATCGGATTAACGGTGTTTTCTTAGCCTTCCCTGCATAGCTCAGCCATTTTTACGTCCCCATTACACCTAATTTTTAGCGCTGAGGCAATCTTATTTTTCCTGGGCACAGCGTCACCTTACCTGAACACTTAAACAGGTTAACCCTCTGATTTGAACAAGCAAGCGTGGCCGCTAGCTCGTTCGATCTGCTTTATTCATCCCTTCATCAACAGTGACGATGCCAATAAATCGCAGTGTGCCTGTTTTACATTTTTAGCACGGCCAATGAGGTAGCTGTGTTTCTTTTGTTCTCTTTGGTTTCAGCGGTTTATTTGTCTGTGGCTTGTGTGCTCGTATTAGTGCGAGTGTTCGTTTTCGACACGCATTAGCTAAAAATCCATAGTGGCGAATGCGCATAAACCCTTTGGGCAATACATGCTCTAAGTAGCGCCGTAAAAATTCAATTCATCCCAAGAGCCTCGGGCTAAAGCCCAACCTACAACAGCGGCCGAGCTGCGCTCGCCTTCGCAAGCAGGCTTGCACCTACGGTAAAATCTAAAAAAAAACATCAAAAGATCGATGTAGCGCAGCGCCTCGGGGCTCTTAATACTCGGCGGTGCTGAAACAATTTTAACAACTGAGTTTTCGGTGGAACGAGATATTTATGGGTGTCTTGTATTTTTGAACCTTTTAAAGCTATTTTTCATTGCATCGGTTAATTTCGCAACTCCTTCAACCGTTTCTTCAAAGCCATTTAACTGTTCTTTTTTGATTTTCCCTAGTTGCTCGTTAATTATTGAATAGCTGCTTGTAGTACTACCTTTTTGAATATGTTCATCAACTTTGATCTTCAGTTGGTTTATTACAAATATCAATTCGGTTTTCGGTAAAACTCCAACATTATATAAATCTAAGCCAAACATAATTGATGATTCACTGAACTCTTCTTTTTTAGATTCTTCGAATGTAGTTTTCAACAACTCTGAAACTTTTTCTTTTAACTCTCCAACAGCTAATGAATGGATTACGAATACAAATCCATTTATAGCTCTTAAGCGCTCTTTAAATTCCATAGATGTGATATTTGAAATAAACCTTTCTAGTTGTTTATTTCCTTCAAAAAGATTACTTGCATCATTTCCATTATCACTGATTAAGTATAAAAGGTTAGAGAATAGATGACCTCGTTCTTGAATGGGTATATTTTCGTTTGAATTAATTTTCTCAACTTGCTTGTCAAATAGTAGCTTTAAATCCGCCGCAGAAAATGAGGAGCCGTACCTATTAACTTGAAATACTAGAAATCTATTAACTGCTTCAGATAAAAGGAACCACCTATTTGTATCAAATGAGGCCATCAAACGTTTTACTATTTCTTTGAGCGTCACTTCAGAGTGTTTTGCATAAGAAAGTAAGATAAGTGCATTAGACCAAACTTTAATACAGTGCTCTTTTAAATAGAATGAGCTCCCCGAAGAAATTGTTGGGATTGAGTTATCCAAAACAAGGAAGATATACTCAATTGTTTCTTCTGATATTTCTAATGATTTTCCTTCATTTAATGTGTCAGATAAAAACTTAACAAGGTCTTTTTCTTTAAATGAAATTAATGCGCTATAAGAAAGAAGCACATCAAGCTCAACTTCCTTTTCTAAACACTGCCTTTTTATAATTGCTTCAAAAGCAATTTTACAGATGTTTTTGTAATCTGAGGAATATAAAGTCGTAATTCTATTTTTAGTTATAAACATAATCGTACAGCGAGCTTGGTTATACATGGAGGCTAGCTTATTACTAAACACCATAGAACCACTGTTTATACTATCGATTTCATCATCGATTTCTCTACTAAGGTTAGCGACGCTTCTAAAGCGCTCTAATAAAAAGGAATTATTTGAATCTAACCCATGAAATAGTGGTTTTTGCCTATTTACAATGCTTTTAGGGAATTTTTCAATTAGTTCTGAAATGTTGTCATTTCTTGATAGTTGCTCCTCCATTGATGTCTCTAAAAAGTCACGTTCAAGATCCCATGGTATTTCACCGAAGCATAATTGTTTTTTATTAAATGATGAAATCAAAGATTTAATAAATAATGACTTAGAAAAATACATATTTGCAACGTGCGTGAACGTTTCTCTCGCTATATGCAATTTCTTTAAAAAATAATTGTCATATGCATTCAGAAAATGCTTATCTTGATTGTCATTTGAATTAACTGTCACTGTAGAAATGCGATCTGAGATGCAACTGAAATTAAAAGATGTATATTCGTCTATCAACTCGAATTCAAATAAATTCCTTACTCGATAAAATTTACCATTAGAAAGTGAAAGTCGAATCTCAGAAACAGGAATATATTGTAATATTTTGAGGAGTTGCCTTCTAATTTCTCTAATTTTATCTCGGTTATAAACCTTCTCTTCTTCACTCAGGTTGTAAACAATCACATTTTGACTCGAGTCAAAATAAATTTTATTAATTTCAGTTGTATTAAACCTATTTTTAAAAAGTTGAACAAATACCGAAGGGTAAACATTTTCCCAACTAGAGATGTCTGTGGCAATCTCAGCTATTATATCGAGCATTTCTGTTGATTCAGGGTGGGTTATTTTCGCTATTGTTTTAGCTACCCTCCGACTCTTAGCTGATAATGATGGATATTCCGCTGTATTGTCAGAGTTTTCCTCACACAATAGGGGATAAACACCTTTTTCTCTTAAATAATTTGATTCCGATAATGTTATTTTACTTTCGGTTAAAATTGTAAAAGCAGGTGGGGCATCTTGCGTTCTATTTCTTATCCAGCTTAAAACCTGATTTAAATTATAATCACTTATACTGTAACCAACAAAAATTACAACATGAGTAGAAAAAAGGCTTTTGATGAAATTTTCAATTAATGGAAATTTATCTGTATAAGCTAAATAATCAGATTCTTTGAACACTATATTTCGATGAGTCAAATCACCATGCATTTTTACCAATAGTTGTGAACTTGGTGACGAAGCGAGTTCATGATCATCAGCTACTGTAAAATACAAGTCTCCGTTAGAGCTTATCGACTTTTCAAGTAAATCATCCCAATTTGTCGTTATTATATGCTGTGGCTTTAGAGAGAGAAGTAGTTCGTGAAGTTGATTTGGCTTACTATCTGATGGGAAAAAGTCATTGATTTTGCTGTAATACGTATTTCTTCCAAATTGAAGATAGTAATGCTCTGCTATTTTCAAATAATCATCTGTTCTAGGTAACTCCAAAGCACTTTTCATTAAACTTATGAGCTCTCCCCATGATGGGAGATTTGAATCAAAAGACACCGCAGAGCCAACAAACACTGCAAGTTTATTGTTTTCAATCGCTTTGCGAATTGTTTTAAAGTGCTCTTTATTTGTTACATCCATTTATTTTCCTAGAATTATAATTTAATGCGCGAAGTTAGCCTAGAGCCATAACAATTTAGTATTTATGCGACACGCTGTTTGTGTTGCATAATCGCTTGTTGAACTGAGGCGCTACCTGCTCGGTGTTTGAGTGGGTATTGTTTATGCTATGGGAATTTGCTTTTCGTGATGTAGGCTACATTACGCTTACTTTATCGGATTAACGGTGTTTTCTTAGCCTTCCCTGCATGGCTCAGCCATTTTTACGTTCCCATTACACCTAATTTTTAGCGCTGAGGCAATCTTATTTTTCGTGGGCACAGCGTCACCTTACCTGAACACTTAACCAGGTTAACCCTCTGATTTGACGAAGCAAGCGTGACCGCTAGCTCGTTCGCTCTGCTTTATTCATCACTTCATCAACAGTGACGATGCCAATAAATCGCAGTGTGCCTGTTTTACATTTTTAGCACGGCCAATGAGGTAGCTGTGTTTCTTTTGTTCTCTTTGGTTTCAGCGGTTTATTTGTCTGTGGCTTGTGTGCTCGTATTAGTGCGAGTGTTCGTTTTCGACACGCATTAGCTAAAAATCCATAGTGGCGAATGCGCATAAACCCTTTGGGCAATACATGCTCTAAGTAGCGCCGTAAAAATTCATCCTTCGGGCTAAAGCCCAACCTACAAAAACCGGCCGAGCTGCACTCTCCTTCGCAAGCAAGCTTGCACCTACAACCAATTTCAAAGCTCACGCCGATGCCAACAATTCCCCCTTAAATCAAACCTGAAAAAATAGATTTGATGAATAATGCGCGACAGGAAGTCGAGCAAGCCATGTTAAGGCAGGGGTTGCCGCTTCATGGCGTTTATGGTTCACATCAAATGTATTTTTGAAGATCAATTTGATTGAGGGGCGCCGAGGGGTTCCAAGGGGAGAGCGGCGATAGCCTCCCCTTGGCTGCTGTCGACAGTGCGACAACAATGTTAACTTAAAAAGCGGTTTTTATTTTAAAAACAGATGTTTATTTGAAAACGGCTTTTAAGTAGATTCGGGCTAAAACCCGACCCACAAAAAGCGGCCGAGCTACGCTCGCCTTCGCAAGCAGGCTTGCACCTACGCAAACGCCAAAGCTCACGCCGATGCCAACAATTCCCCCTTAAATCAAACCTGAAAAAATAGATTTGACAAATAATGCGCGACAGGAACTCGAGCAAGCCATGATAAGGCATGGATGCCGCTTCATGGCGGTTATGGTTCTCATCAAATGTATTTTTGAACAGTCGCTGCCTATTTTTTGAAAATCTGGGGCGCCGAGGGGTGTCAAGGGGAGACCGGCGATAGCCTCCCCTTGGCTGCTGTCGCCAGTGCGACAACAATGTTAATTTAAAAAGCGGTTTTTAAAACTAAACACAGTTATTGATTTGAAAACGGCTTTTA
Source organism: Pseudoalteromonas tunicata (assembly GCF_002310815.1). Lineage (NCBI taxonomy): Bacteria > Pseudomonadati > Pseudomonadota > Gammaproteobacteria > Alteromonadales > Pseudoalteromonadaceae > Pseudoalteromonas > Pseudoalteromonas tunicata. Next base: position 2,162,629 of record NZ_CP011032.1, read on the forward strand.
AGTAGATTCGGGCTAAAACCCGACCCACAAAAAGCGGCCGAGCTGCGCTCGCCTTCGCAAGCAGGCTTGCACCTACAAAAATACCACAGCTCACGCTGATGCCAACAATTCCCCCTTAAATCAAACCTGAAAAAATAGATTTGATGAATAATGCGCGACAGGAACTCGAGCAAGCCATGCTAAGGCATGGATGGCGGTTATGTTCACATCAAATGTATTTTTGAAGATCAGTTTGCCTATTTTTTGAAAATCTGGGGCGTCGAGGGGTTCCAATGGGAGACCGGCGATAGCCTCCCCTTGCCTGCTGTCGCCAGTGCGACAACAATGCTAATTTAAAAAGTGGTTTTTTAATTTAAAAGCAGTTATTTATTTTAAAACGGCTTTTAAAAAGCTGTCGGGCTAAAACCCAACCTTCAAAAGCGGCCAAGCTTCGCTCGCCTTCGCAAGCAGGCTTGCACCTACGGTAAAATATCAAAAAAACATAATAAGCTCTGTGTAGCGCAGCGCCTCGGAGATCTCGGTGGTGAAGCAATTTTAACAACTGAGCTTTCTTTGATGAAAAAGAAGGTTAACCACCTGAGGTTAAGAGAAACACAGAGGAAAGAAAAAGCTATTAATCAGTTGGCTTTACTCACTTAGCTTTTCTCGGTGTAGCGAATCGCCTCGAAGATCTCAGTGGTGGAAAATCACAATTAAACACAGTTGAATCGAGCTAAAGCGGATCCTGCAAGAAAAGCTGCCAAGCTTTACTCACCTTCGCAAGCAGGCTTGGACCGACACCTTTGCGCAGCTGCTATGCATTTTGCTGTTTTTTAATTCAGGCACTCGGCTATCAAAATTATTACACGAAAACAAAAAAGCCAGGATCATGCTTCTGGCTTTATGCTGTATGTTTAATAAAGCTGATTAAAAGTTAAAGCTGATAGCTCACGGTTAATTTAGCATTGCGTTCTTCGCCTGGCATACCACCTAAAAACATCGCTTTACTGTAATACACTTCATCAAATAGGTTGTTGATATTAAGCTGTAGTTTCCAACGCGCGGCGCGGTAACTTACTGCGGAGTCATACACGGTGTAACTTGGTACATAGCCATCAGGGATCCCAAACGACGTTGAGTTGGTACTGCGATCATCCACATATTTCACACCAAGACTGAATTCAATTGGATTTTCAAGTTCAAACCAACTTGCACCATACGTTAACCAAGCACTAGAAGTGACATATGGCACCCCCTTTTGACGAGTATCAAAACTGCTTGCGTTAGGATCTTTTTTATCTCGTGCATCTTGGTAAACGGCATTTACATTTAAACGCCATTGCTTATTTATTTCGGCATTTAAATCAAATTCGACTCCGGTGGTTTCTTCTTTACCATCATAAAAATACTGCGCAACATTGGCTGCTGATACGCCCGCTTCAAATTCCGGATTACCGTATTGTAAATTTGTACGTGCACTTTGAAATACCACTATAGATCCCAGTAATTGGTCGTTAAACGCTTTAAAACGCATACCAATATCATTACTAAGCGACTGTGAATCATCTCGGTCGGTTTCAGTGCCCGTAATAGTTCCTAAAATGCTATATGCAGTGCGCCCTTTGGCATGATTAACAAACAATGAAATATCATCTGTTGGCATGTAAGTCGCACCTAAGTTATAGGTCATACCATTATCTGAGGTATTTTGCTCTGGTGTGGGTGATGCAGCACTGGCGCTATAACGAGGATCAACACCTAAATGTTGGTATGCTTGCTCAATTTCATTAAAGGCAATACCCACTCGGGTCGTAAAACCGTTATTAAAATACGCCACATGTTGCAAGCCAGTGCCCCATGCTTTCACTTTTTTGTTGTAGTTACTGGTTTTGAGCGGATCATGGTCGGCAAAACTGCCTTGTGCCCAATTAGGATTACGAATGTCTAAAATATAAGGCAAGGTGCCCTGATAAATCTGCTGTCCCGCTTTGTTTTTAATTACATAGTCGGCGTCATAAATTGAATATTGTTCAAAGGCAATGTTGCGATCTTCATAATTGGCATTAACTAATAATTCGTGATCGATACCTGCAAAGCTAAAGTCATAACGTAAATCTAAAAAGTACTGCCACGAACGTTCATCTGCTTGAACTTGGCGATACTCTTGGCGTCTGGCGGCATACGGATAAAGCACATCGTTAATCACTAACGGTGCTCGAGGATCGGCATTAATAGTGCCATTTCGGTTCCAATATACATAGTTGTATGCACCGGTTTGGCGGGCAAACCCAGACTCATAATTACGGTATTGTAATTGCTGATTTAAAAAGAGGTTATCAGTCAAATCAGCATTGTGCGTAAGCTTAAAGCGCACTTCTTCGCCTTGATTATCTTTGGCCATTGGCGAAATAATGCCATTATGACCGAAGGTATAAGGGGTTAGCCCGTCTTGATTTGCTAAAGAGTCGGCCAATTGCTGACGTTGTAAATCGGTCAGTTGTACACCTTTTCCTTTTGGATCGTTTATGAGGTCTTGCCAGGTTACTTGACCTGCCGTTTTACCATCAACCGACTGTGCATTAAAAATACGAATAGGATGACCAATCGAATCTACCGCTAGCGCATCTTTAATATAAGCAGCCGATAACATTAAATCGTGTGATTGATCAAAGACATATTTTAACGATAAATATGCTTCGTCTCTATCGTCACTGAGATCTCGGTATCCATCGCTGCGGGCCGATTTAGCCATCACACGGTAGGCTAATTTATCTGTAATTCCTGCGGTGCTATCAAAGGCTACCGAATAGGTATTCCACTGGCCAATTTCAGCCTCAAGCTGATGAAACTCAGTAAATTGTGGTTTTTTCTCAATTAAATTGATCACACCACCCGCACTACCCATACCGTATAAACCAGTCGCAGGGCCTTTTAATACTTCCACAGAGTCAACATTGGTCAGTGAACGCGTTGGATTAAAGGTATTATCTAAACCTGCCCCACCATACATGCCATCGTAAGTGTAATTGGCACCTAAACCACGCACCACTAAATTATCACCAATACCGTAGTTGTTACCCGCTTGAGTTACACCACTTATATTGCGTACTAAATCTTGTAAATTATCAACACCTTGGGTACTAATAAGTGCTTTATCAACCACCACAACTGCGGCAGGTGTTTCCATCAGCGACATATTTGATTTAGTCGCTAAACCAGAATCTTTCACTACATTGTTTTGACGACCATAAACGGTGATTTGTTCAAGTTCGTTTTGTTCAGTAGAGGTTTGTTGTAATGTCGGATCAGCGTGCACCGAAGAAAATGCAGCAGCACATGCCACAGCAAGAATTGATTGATTGAAAGGTTTCATTAAAGGCTCCTAATTACGCGAGGAGCGAATGATAATAATTATCAGTTTTAATTCAATAAATAAATTCGAGTTTATACGAATAATTATTATTTTTAACAAGATACTATCGCATTGATAACTTTTAAGAACTTAAAAAAACATTTAAGTTAACATTTTTTGATAAACAATAGAGTACAAGCCAAATTTGATGCAAATTCACATAATGATAATGCTGATGAGAAAATAAATAGCACCCAACTCTGAGGTTTAGGACCAGCTTCTAGCTTAGCATTTTGCCTAAAATATCACTGTGCACAAGCAGTCAGCTGAAGTTAATCTAAAGAAATTAGCTGCGGCTTACCACAATAATAACCTTGCAGATAATCAACATTAATATTTTTTAACATAATTGCAATCTCCGAGCTTTCAACCCCCTCAGCAATAATTTTAGTGTTTAACTTATGACACATCTTAACTAGTTGACTTAATGGGCTAATATCACAGCTCTGCTCGGTAAAACTCTTGACCATTTTTCCATCTAGCTTGATATATTGGGGTTTAAAATCAAACACTCGTTTAAAATTAGAACTCTCAGCACCAAAATCATCAATTGCAAACTGGCAATTAAAACGAGTGAACAACAACATTCGCTCAGCCAGTTGAGCGCTATCGTGATGCAAATCCTGTTCTGTAATTTCAATTACGATATTGTTAAACAAAGATTTTTGGTCTGATTGCTGAACTAAAAAGTTGAGCGTACCTGAAGATAAAAACTGCTGAACCGTAAAATTAATAAACAGTAATTGCCCAGTTTTTCGGATCAATCCATTTGCATCTAATCTAAAAATTTCACAGAGTATTTCGAATGAAAATTCGGTATATAGCTGAGGCGAGTGGTTAAAGGTATCTAAGGAGATTGAATTGAATTTTCTAAGTAATATTTCGTAGCCAATCACTTCCTCATTAACTGCAGAAATGATAGGCATCTTGGCAAAAACAGTATTATTTTCCATAATGTATTTTCTTTTATCCCATCGAAAAATTTATTTTTAATCGTTTTTTACGACTAAGTTAAGTCGTGCTAAAACGTAATTACTACTTTTTAAATGACTTTATTTAAGAATAAGTTAGCCCCTAAAAAAGCACATTACCCTGTACCAATTGTGATTACTAACATTATTTAAATATTTTAAAAGAATATAATTATTAATAAAAATACATAAATGCCATTGCAACTTTAAATTACACGTTAAACAATAGCATTAAAATTAAATAATGTTTATTTTAACGAGGCGCAGTATTGACCTAAATTGTCAGGTATAGGCATATTAAGTAACGTTGCAAAATATTTATAAAATCCAATTCTATTGTCTAATTGTGGATTCATATTGTTGCCACATTCAATACCGCCATTAATGATATTCACCGTTTCACCAAAAGGATCATCCGCGTATTTTTTAGGATTTCCGATCATCACTTCATGGCATGATGGTTTAGGCGCTTGTGGTGTCATCCAAAACCAAATTGCTGTTTGCCAAGCAGTTACCGGGTCTGTTGCCACCAGTGAAGGATTATTTAATAGCTGGTTTTTATCATTAAAAATAGCTTCGCTCGCCTGACCATAATTATAATTGTAAGAGAGTTGAATTGCGCCTCTCCCTTGATATGTCTGATTAGCCACTGGCGGATAATCTTTGCTTTCAACTGTATATTGTGAACATTGACCACTTTCACAGCCAACTTCTTCAGCAAAGTGCAAGCCCCATTTATATGTGCCATTTGGTGGAGTGGGTGCGTCTGGCCACCCACCTGTAGTTTCGTGTGATACATTGGCAAGAAATGCCACTAACTCATTTGTTTTAACAGCATCACTCCCTTCGTTTAAAAATTTAGGGTACTTTGACGCAGCCTCAAGCAAACCATTATAAGTAAAAACCCGATTGCGATTGGGAAACATTGCATGATATTGCTGTTCTGACAATGGAAACATAATAATTTATCCTTATTAAAATAAAGGCTAAACCTATAGCCTTTATCTGATTCATTTAGCTAGCTCTTTAAGGTGCGGTCCCTGTAACACTATAACTATGGCCAGAGTCAAAGCTTTGATTAAGTGCCGAAGACACTCTATTTCGCACTCCGGTTTGATTAATTGGATCATCAGTCATTGTTGATTCACTCACATTAGCATGTGCTACGGTACTTTTTCCCGCAACCCCATTTACTTGCACTTGAATATTGTGAAACCTTTGACCAGCTTGCATAAACGTCCCTTGCATATCGACTCGCATTAAGTCATTTATAACCAGGGTACCAGCTGCATTTTGAAATATTTGATGGTATTCAAGCCTGCCTATAACGTTATAGACTGCTTCTTTTCTTTCTTTATTGAGAGAATTTGGAGAGCCTTGAAAAATATTTGGTATCGGCCCATTTTGAATTAGGTTGACTGGCATATATACAGACCTCTGTTTTAGTTAAAAAAAATAAAATTAAATAAAAACACCGATAAATTAAAATAGGTGTAAACACTCAAAAAATTTAAACAATAAAAAACCTTCACTTTAATAATTGGCTATAAACTGCCGATATTAAGTAGTAAGTTTACTCTGTATTAATTTTTGAAAAGAACGTATTAAAACGTTTAAAGTAGGGTTTTTTATGATTAAACTTATGGGGTTAAAAGACTAAATTAATACTACTCTTGGCTTTCAATCTTAAAGCTATAGCCTTCTTCAGCATTGCCATTAAGTGAAATTGTAGCTTTTGTTACACCTTCAAGATCCTGCTCAAAAAAGCTATCCGAATTCAATACTGCTGAATTTAATAATTGGCTTTCTTGGATCTCAGACGCAACACCCCAATATAATTTTGGCTTAAGTACAAACGTTGCTTTTTGACCAAAACCAACAATATTTTTTGTCATCATCAGCTTGCCATCTTTATAAAGATTAGCGCTGATCCCATTAGGTACGTTGATATCATTATTCACATCAATTGATTTGGTATCAGCCGCGTTGCCATTGGCACCAAGCACCACCCCAGTGTCATCTTTACTGACGGTATAACGTTTGCCAATAATCGATTCTAACGTTTGGGTTTTGTTCTGGCCATTTAGCCAAGTGGCGCCAACACTTGTTTCAATTGGAAACACAAAACTACTTGATGACGAGCGGCCAATGTTAGGCATAACACGCCAAGCCACACCCTCTTTAAGCGCATCAAAAGTAGGAGTTTCGTTTTTAGTGAATACAAAAATTGTAGGTAAATCATTATTCATTGATTTGTTAATATAAGTAATGTCAATATTTGAAGGCATAATAGATCCTTAATTAAAAATGAGTATGTGTTTGAAAAAATTAAATTTAGTTGATTAATAAGTTATTCTTGGCTATCAATTTGGAAGCTATAACCATCTTCGGCGTTACCGTTAAGTGAAATAGTCGCTTTTGTGATGCCTTCCAAATCTTGTTCAAAAAAGCTATCTGAATTCAATACCGCTGAATTTAAGAACTGACTTTCTTGGATTTCAGACGCCACTCCCCAATATAACTTTGGCTTAAGGACAAACGTCGCCTTTTGACCAAAACCAACAATGTTTTTTGTCATCATCAGCTTGCCATCTTTGTAAAGCTCAGCACTAATTCCATTAGGCACGTTTACGTCATTATTCACATCAATTGATTTTGAATCTGCTGCATTACCATTGGCACCAAGCACAACTCCTGTCGCATCTTTGCTCACGGTGTAACGCTTACCAATCGTCGATGAAAGCTTCTGTGTTTTGTTTTGGCCACCTTGCCACGTTGCACCAACGCTTGTTTCAATCGGGAAAACAAAACTACTTGAAGAAGAACGACCAATATTTGGAATAACACGCCAAGCAACACCTTCTTTTAAAGCATCAAAAGTCGGCGTTTCATTTTTGGTAAAAACAAAAATAGTCGGTAAATCTTTGTTCATGGATTTATTAACATAAGTAATTTCAATATCTGAAGACATAAGTCCTCCTTTTTATTTAAAAAGAATAATTAAGCCTGAAGGCTTAGGCGGTACAGCTACTACTAATCTTTTGGTGAATCATCCGACGTTTTAATCGTTGCTGAGGTCAGCTTAGCGTCAAATGACTTGCCATCATCAAATGCATTTAATGCCGTGACTACTTGAGCTATGCCAGTGCTTGTTGCACCATCAAGTGGATACGTTTTAGTATTAGAGACTGACATTGCAACGCCCCCTTTACTTTGGCCTGCAGGCACAGTTTCAATAACGGTTGCCACCAGTGTCATGCTAATGGACTGTGGTACTGTTAATGTCGATACATCACTATCAACTGTTACTGTAATCGTCTCACTTGATTGTGTGGTGGATGACTGAAGCACAGAATCAATTGAAATTACACTACCTTCCAATTTTGATTTCTCTGCGGCTTTTGCAATTTCATTCAATTGTTTTTGAATACTTGCTTGCAAGCTAGACTCTGAGCCAAGCTCGTTAACTAACATTGAAATAAAACTATCTGTATTGGACACGACAAAACTCGAGGTCATAACTATTTGACTACTCATACTTTTTTTCCTTTGCTTGGGTTGGGGTTTAATGGAGGTTGTTGACTCAAAGAGATCGTCCGAAGATGCAATAAACCTTGCATTCAACGATGCTACTTTTTTTTTTAAGGTAGTGAGTTCATAATCTGAAAATTTAGCTAAACTCGAACGAATAATTAAATTGCCATTACTTAAAACTTGGTAAAAAAAACCATTGTTTGAAACAAGTAAGTGGTTAAGATCTTCGTTTTTCACTCCTTTTATTTCAATACTTGCCATAACGGTGACTTACGTTTGATATTCTGTTTTAAAATAATATCCGTCTTTGGGATTACCATTTAGAGACACTAAAACATCTGAAAGACCATAGAGATCGAGTTCAAAAAAATTTTTGGTGCTGAGCACTGCAGATTCAGAGCTTAATCCTTTACTTTCAAAAATTTCAGACGCTAAGCCCCAGTAGAGTTTTCTACTTGGTTTAAACACAGCGCTTTGTTGATATCCAACAATTTTTTTACGTAAAATCATTTTATTAGCATTAAACAACTGCGCTAAAACACCATCTTGTACATGAATATGATTAACCAATTCTATAATGCCCTGATCGACCGTATCATTGGTTCTTTCAAGCACAATCCCGGTTTCGTTTTGCAATATCGCATATTGGCCACCAAGTTGAGCCGACAATATTTTGGTCATATTCTCGCCATTATGCCACCCAGCTCTTAACTCATAATTATCATTAAAACTAAATGATGATATTGAATCTCGACCTATATTTTTTAAAACTCGCCATGCAATACCATCTGAAAAAGAATTAAAATCAGATATATTGTTCTCAGCCGTTATAAATACTTGCGGCAAATCTTTATTCGAAGACTTATTAATATACTTAATGTTAGTTATCATTTAATCACCTTATTATTCTTGTTCTTCAACCTTAAATGAGTAACCTTCTTTTGCATTACCATTTAATGAAACAGTTGCAGAGGATACACTTTCAAGATTTTGTTCAAAAAAATTAAGAGAATCGATTACCGCCGAGCTAATCGCACCTGACTGTTGAATTTCAGACGCTATTCCCCAGTATATTTTTGGTTTAATTAAAAAAGATGCTTTTTGACCAAAAGCTACAACATTCTTTTTTATTAGGTCACTCCCACCTTTACTAAGGTGAGCACTTATACCATTTTTAACTTTAATATCATTGGTCAACTCAACTTCACTACTTTTTAATGCATTACCATTTTCTATCAGTATAATTCCAGAGCTATTCTCAGTGATTGTATATCGCTTTCCAGGGATACAGTTAAGTGCTTTTGTTTGATTACAATTATTTTCCCATGATGCATAAACCTCTGTTTTTGCTGGGTAAACAAAACAACTCATAGAGTCTTGCCCTATATTTTCAATCACTTTCCAGGCCACACCTTCTTTTAACGCATCAAAAGATGGGATTGCATTTGAAGCAAATATAAATATCTTGGGCACATCTCTATTTATAGATTTATTAATATAGGTTATTTGGGTATCACAAAACATTACGATTCCTTACCAAAGTTATAATTAGTACATTAATCAATATAAATTAAGTTTGTAATCTAATAACGTTTGACTCTGACTTTTGTTCCCATTTTTATTTTAAATTTTTAAATTTGTTTCTTGAACGCTGATTTTATTTTCTGCCTACTGGTAAAGATAAGTTTTCTAGCGTGTGCTTCTGATATATTGTAATCCAAACTAATTGCCTTATATTCTTTATCATTTACTAAGTGATCAATAGTGATTTGTCGAACTTCGGTCGTTATCTTTGATATTTCTTTATTAATTAATATCAACTTCCTTCTGTTACATTCATCTTTAAAAAGCGTATCACCTTCACAGCTGTCATCTTCAAAGTAAGTAACATTATATTTTAATTGAGTTTTGTTTTTTCTTAATTGGTCAAAATATATATTTTTTGCTAATTTTATTAACCATCCCAAAATTGCTAACTCTGGATTAGCTAAAGGCAACTTCTCATAAGCTTTTAGTAATGTATCTCTCGCTAGATCTTCTGCATCGTGATGATTATTTTTGGTAAGACTATAAAAGCAGTAATTAAATATTTTTTTCTCATATTTAATCCAAAAAAACCAATCACAATGAATGCCATTGTGTAACTCCTTTATCAAGGTGCAACTATCTTCACGCATCTTTTCAACTGTGTTTTTTTGGTCAATAAACTTTTTCATCTCTCAGTCCTTAAATAGATTTATCAACGACCTTGTTGAACATCATTAGGGAGTAATAAACATTGAATAGACATATCCAAAGATATTTTTATACCCTGTTAGTCGTTATTGAATCCTCAGTTTATTTTCTCGACGATGATTAAACCTTTGCGCAATGCATATACTTCTTTGATGGTTGCATCTCTTTTTCTTTTTGACGATATTGCCTTGGTGATAATTGATAAAATCGTTTAAATGCAGTAGAAAAATTATTTGAATCGGGGTAACCAACTCTTTCGGATATTTGCATAATATTAAGGGAGGTTTTATCTAAAAGTTCGGCGGCTTTTTTCATTCGCTGCTCTCTGAGCCAATCAAAAACGCTTATGCCATGATAAAATTTAAATAGATTATTTAACTTATTTCTATTAGTACCAACATTACGTGTTAATACATCAAGGTTAATATTATTAGCTAAGTTTTCCTTAAGATAACATTCTGTTTTTTCAATTAACTTAGACTTAATATCAATGTTGTAATCTATAGAATTAGATTCATACTCTTGATAGTCATTAGGATAAACAATGCATCTAACTCTGTAATAAAGCTCTTTTTTTATTATCGGGTAGCTTATGTAATCTAAAAAACCAATCTCAAATAGTTTCTTTTTTTTTTGATGTTATATTTACAATGGCAATAAATACCGGTTGAGGTAAGGCGAGGTTTTTAAAGTAATTTGAAATTATCATTTTGTCATTGTAAATTTCTTTAAAATTTTTATCTAATGTAGATATAATTATCAATCTTGGTGTGTCAATCCTCTCTTCACTTCGGAAAAAGTCCAATTCTTTCTGAGTTACATTAAAATTAAAATCCAAAAAATTAAGATTAATAACTTTAAATTTAATTGATTTATTTTTTACTAATAAAATATGATTGTTTATTTTTTTTTGTTTTGAAGCTATCCATAAAACCTCGTTAGTAATATTTAAATAAATATGAAATGTGGCAACTTTGACAAAAGCCACACTTAAAGTACCTAAAACAAATACAACCAACAAGCAGATATTGATATTACACGCTATTACATCGCGAATTATTTTTACTGCGGATAAAACGCGAACAATAAATTTTATTTTTCATATGAATGATTTTTATTTTTTAACCTAAAAATAATCCATAAAAATGTCTGAGGATTTATAGCATCTCACACCGGGAAAGGTTTCAATCTGGGGATTAAAACCTAATTTATACCTTACTATCGTACTTTATTTTCGCTAAATTAACCTGAACTCTGATTAATTTATATTGTTCTAAAATTAAGTATCTTAAGTGGACTTTCTTGTAAAGAAAAAACACTGACGCATTGTCGTCAGTGTTTTTCTTAGAAATTTTAGTTACTGGTATAATCGGCCAATAAGCTCACCCCGCTATATGAACGATAACCTTTTAGCATCACATGGTATCGTCCTTCACCACCTGTTAAGGTGCAACTTTCGTTATTGCCATTTTTAAACGGGCGACAATCATAACTAGTCGATGTCGGTTTACTGCCTTTTTTTACATATAAATCAGCATCACCAGTCCCATTTGATAACGTCACTCGAATATTGCTTGCACCACTTGGCACATCAAAATAGTAAAAAACCTCAGAACTCATCGTGCCACTCAACCCTTCTTTGGCTTGGCCTTTGGCTAATTCATCATCAGGGATTGTATTATCTGAAGTAACAGCAACTTGCTGAGTCACGGTATGGCTTTGATTATTAGAATCAAGTACCGTAAGGCTAACTGAATAGTTGCCAGCAGCTGAAAATGTATGTGTAACTTGTGAACCTGAGTCAGTTTGATTATCGCCAAACTGCCAACTGTAAGAATTAATTGAGCCAGCTGAACTTGATCCGCTTCCATCAAAGCTGCATTGCTCAAAATTACAGTTGTATGTGAATCGAGCGATAGGATTACTGCTATCATTATCATCACCTATCGGTATCTCGCCATTAAAATAAGTTGAAACTTGGGGCCAAATCTTACTAATTTTTGCGCCTTTATTATAACAACCGCCTAAATGATGTAAGGCAATAACCTTATTAGTCACACCAGCCAAAACAGGTGAGCCCGATGAGCCACCAATTGTATCGCAATTATAACCTATGTCAGTGCCAGTGCCTCGACCATTGGTCGACGCGGCATTAACTTGGCATAAGCCGTTACTATCTTGATCTGACTCGATAGCGAGCTCTTTTGGATTACCCGAACCATGCTGAGGAATATAGATTCGTTCACCTTGCAACGCATCACGTACATCCAGTCCTAAATAACCAAACTGCGAGATAGAAGAAAAATCATTCACACTAAATAAGGTGTAATCAAGCGTATAATCTGTTTTGAAGAACTGGTTCCCAGTAACTTTAACTACCGCTTCTCGGGTACTTCCATTACAACTTTTTTGCTGATAATTGAACCATACTTCTGTCGACGCCAACTCACCTGCGGTTTCAACACAATGGTTATTTGTAAACATTTTGTTATCTGCACCAACACGCCAGCCAGTACACAAACTGCGCCCGCCTATCACTAAGCGAGCAACGGGACGACTGCGATCAAACTCTGTAGGGTGACTATTGGCCCAACACTGTACATCTTGTCGCTCGTTCACCCCACAAGTTGAAAGAAGGGACGCATCATTTTGATTGATATTGGCAGGGATCACACTTTCAGTACCATAAAAATAGCTGTCTATTACACCAAATTCTGTGTGCTGATCTGCGGTATTTTCATCAGGATAATATTCAATAATAACGCTGTCATTTGAAATAGACATGGCCGAGAAAGACGAAATACCATCATCACCTAATGTGGTATCTTTAGTGGCTAAGCTCATATTATTTACTGTGTATTCATAACGTTCAGTATTATCAGGATTACGTATAACTAGTTTGGCACTGCCTGCTAATTGAACATTTTTAAAATGTAGTTTGATGTAATCTGCATTTGGATGACTAAGCTTATGGCTTATGACTAAACCTTGATTTGATAAAGCGCTAAATTGGCTACTCAGTACCAAATTACTCGCAGCTTGTTTACCTATTGTGGTTTTGCTCGCTTCACCTGATGCGGCTGCCACTCTTAAAACGTGTAACTCATCGATATTTGCAATAGCCGTTGCGGCATAAAAAATACTTAATACTGGTATTAAAAAACGTAATTTCATACTAGTTCCTTAGTTCTGTTAATTTTTAACTTCGACCCAACAGCACAAAATGGGTACAAATAAAAGTATAAGCAGAAGACAAAAAAACAAATTAACAAGGAAAATAGTCGGCTTGCATTGTCAGTTCGATATTTGACAACAATAGAAGTTAACTCACATCTGTTGAATGCACTGTTTTAGGTACTTTAATGGCCATTAAGAAAAATGTAACAACAAGCTTGTGTTTATTTAGTGAATTTAATGTAAATAAATTAATACAAAATTGCGTTTTTTATTGCTTATTTTATCAAACTAAAAACTATTACCTAAAAATAAATCAGATTGAGCATAGGCTTTGTGGCAAATATAGAAGGCGTGAAATTTAACAATCAAAGGGTAAAATATATGGATGAACCAGTGTAGCTAAGGGATATTAAAAACAAAAAAGCCGAAATATTTTTCAGCTTTCAAATAAATAATTAATAACTAAAACGATAAAGCTAACTATTTAAAGACCTATATTATGCTTAAGCGTTACTTCACAAGGAGCTGAATTTGTTGAAAACGCCGATTGAATAAATAGATGATCTCCTACCTTAAGATTAGATAATATTTCTTTAGTATTGTTATATCTACGCTTCGCGGTTTGATCTGAAAAATCAGTTGAGCTGTCTTTATTCACATCGTAATAAATATTACATCCACCTTTTGCACCTTCATTTGTTACCCAATTAAATGAAACGGAATAATTCGAAATCTGGTAATCAAAATTTGTAACTGAGCTTGCGAATAAATTGTCTGTTATTTTTACATCCGTCCAACGAGCTTGTGGCACACCAGGTCTTGCTTTCTCTGTAATATCAACACCGAATGAAGATGATGCATTCGCCCCAGCTGATGCAAATACTAAAGCAGTGGCTAATACTTTTAGAACTTTACTCATTTTAACTCCATTAATTTCCATTAAATAAACTGAACAATAAAGTAACCAAAACAGAAACAAATGTAAACGAAAAAGGTACAGAAAATCACGTATTTTTATATTACTATTACTTTTTCTCATTGATTTTCGTCCTAAAGCTAAGCCCTAAACCAACAACCAATCAACAGCATAACTTCTAGATTTTTTGCCTTTTTTTTAAAAACGAAAAAACTAGACTGACACCACAGTCTTCCCTTTTCGGTAGTATAAAAATGATTTTACCACCAAGCACATCGAGGCGCTTCGCAGCATCGTGGATTAAAAAACATTTCAACAACAGACTATAATTCCAACGAATTCAACGCACGGTGAAATCAAAATAAAATTTTGAGGTAGTCCTTTATCACGACAAGAACAGGTTATCTGAATATAAAAAGCCGCAATATTTTATAAAGCCAAGTGTTCTAAGCTAAATAAATTTCATTATATCAAGTAGATACTTATTTACGCTTGGATTTTATTTTTCAACTGAATCAAAAAAACCGCGGCGTTTTAAATATGATGATAAGGTCTAGTTTTTTGCTTTTTTACGACACGGGCAAAGATAAAACCAGCGAGGAGGCTTTTTCTCTCAACTGCTTGTATTGGCGTTTTATGGTCAAACATCGAGCACGCTTGCTTAGAATCATCGTAACGGCATGATTTTCGGTAATTTGGATAAGCAAGACGACGCGCAAAAACACGCCGTCTTAGAAAGAGCCGAATGGTGTTTGGAAAACATCGAATTGCTCTAATTTCTACTTTTTACTTTCTGATTGAACGTTTAATTAGCCAATGATGCTTCTTGGCGGCTAAAACGTTGTTGCTGCCATTTTACGATTCTTGGCAGTAACAAACCGGCAATAACAATCGCCACACCCAATAGCTGTAAACTTGTAACAGTTTGACCGTATGCAAATGCCGTCAAGGCCGCAAAGACAGGCACAAAATTGAAGAACAACGAAGCGTTTGCAGCACCAAGCTGTTTCACACCAGAAATCCACAATAAGTAACCACCTACGGTGCCAAACACACCGATGAACAATAAGTCGCCCAATACATAACCACTAATCGCCAAGCTTTCTTGTAGTGGATGCACCTCAGCACTAAACGCTGTAACCAAAGAGATCACCCCTAGCCCTGATAACATACCGACCAAGGTGTAAGGGATCATCGGCATCCAACGACTCACACCTTGCGTTAAATAGGTATAAAGGCTCCAGCACAACATGCCCATAAAGATCATTTGATCGCCATGGTTAAACTCAAAACCCAGCAAGCGTTTTAGCTCGCCATTGGTTAATACCAGCAAAACACCAGATAAACAAACCACCAAACTAAAAACCGCACTGCGAGTTGGCAGTTTGCGTTGTAACAAAGAGCCAATCAAAGACGTTGCTAATGGGCTGAGCGCCATAATTAAGGCACCATTACTTGCATCCGTGTGCGCCAAGCCAGTAAACAAGCCAAGATTTAACCCGCCGACACCAATGATAGAAACGCCAATCGCCCACGCCCATTGTTTTGCCGTTAAGCTAGGCATTGGCATGTTTTTCCACTTAGCATAAATAAACAAACAAACAGCAGCAATGGCAAAACGCCAAATGACCAAAGTCAGCGCGTGCACCTCTCCCAACGCATGTTTACCCACAGGAAAACACGCTCCCCAGAAAAACGTGCATAGCAACAATAATAATACCGCGTTGGTACTCGCCGAACGGTTCATATCTTTCTCCATTAAAAGAAAACTTGAAAATATAAGGCGCAGTGTATAGATTTTAAATACGGAATAAATAGACAAAATTGAGACAATAGATCCCAAATATGAAATTTAACTATTCACTAGATGATATGCGTTGTTTTTGTGCTGTTGCCCAATACGGCAGTTTTAAACAAGCCTCGGCAGCACTGGAAATTCCTCTTTCTACATTGAGTCGACGAGTCGCTAAATTAGAAGAGGACTTGGCGATACGATTGCTAAACCGTGACGCTCATAGAGTCCAACTCACCCATTCAGGGCAACGATATTATCAACGAAGCGCATCTCTTTTTGAGGAACTAGAGGATGTTGCTGTATGCCTTCAGCAGGACAAAACCCAAGCCAAAGGGACTATTCGGATTTCTGCGCCAGTGAACTTTGGTGTGCATGTTTTAGCTCAGCATTTTAATGCTTTTTTGATTGAATACCCTGACATCCATTTGGATTTACGCCTTTCAAATCAAAACATCGATATTGAGGAAGAAGCCATCGACATTGCATTTCGCGTCGGTGATCACAATGCAGTTCATTGGATTGGTAGGCACTTAACGAACATTCGCTTTGTTATTTGTGGCTCAGTCAATTTGGACCTATCCAGCCTAAAAACGCCCTGTGATTTAGAAGGTTTTGCCACTGTGTTGTGCTCGCCTATGTCCACATGGAAGCTGCAACACACGACCTCGGGAGAGATGCAAACCCATAAACCAAACCATAATATTCGCCTAAAAGTAGACGATATCAGCTTGCTTACACGCGCCATACAAGATGGTTTAGGTATCGGTTTTATACCTGATTATCATGCGCAGCCATTGATTGATTCGGGAGAGCTTCGACAAGTTTTACCGGAGTGGAGCAACCAACCTCGCGGTTGCCAAATGCTCTACCGTGACCGAGATAACATGCCCTTTCGATTGCGCTTGTTAATCGATTTTATGCTTCAGCGTTTTAATAACAATCCATCGTAAAACAGCCAGCCATCAGAATGACGAGAAAAATTAAAACAAAACTTTACGCATTTTCTTCACGCAGAAATACTCCTCAGCGAGCCTGGAATAGGCTCATCGTCGTTCCAACTTTAAATGCCAGTATTAATAAATAAAGGGCAGCATTTCAAAGTGCAAAAGATTTTGCTGTCTGGTTGGCAATATCACCCCACTAGTTTGCTCAGGCTCAAATAGTGATATCGGCAAAATATCAAAGCGAGGCCATCGATATTTACGCAAGCAGCTCATTCATAGTGCCAAAGCTCCACTCAATCGATATAACAATGACACTATGCGCTCAAAGTGTGAGGCGAAGCGGTCGCACATCGACATGGCTTTAATAAGGCGGTGGTTGCAATCGCTTATGAACTTGCACGTTTTGTCTGGCATTTATTACAAAAAAATGTGGCATACCAACCCCAAACAATGCAGGCCTAATATGAAAACTTTACCCCATGACCTTATTTATAAATGGTTGCCTATTCGCAATTACCTAAGAAGCAAAAGGCAAAAAGAAAGACCCTACCCTGCTGGTTAATTAAAAAGCAAGCTCCTGAAATAGATCCAAAGCGAATTTAAGGTATTAGATTATGTATTTGGAATAAATATAGAACGTTATTTTTAATAAAAAAGTAATAATAAAACCTCAATGCCCTGAGCTGGAGTTTTGTACGCACTTTTCAGCGAGTAAAATTCCCACTACTTGGCATGTTAGTTACTCTTTAGCATTCTTTATATAATACTCGTTCATTATTGAACCAGAACAAACTTCACCTTCTCTACTACCAATTAACCATTCTTTTAAAAAGGCAATTCGTTGCAGCGTAAGTCTTGTTTTATAACCCGAGTAACACATTGGAAAAATACTTCCGTAATACATAGGGTCGCCAGCTCTAGGAAATTTTAAATCTAAATCTAACTCAAGTTGGGCCTCCCAGTTTCTTTGGGATTTTTCTAGATTAACAAGAAATTTTTCTTCATCTTTATACAGTTTATTGATCTCTGTGATTACTCTAAATAATTCAGATTCGGCTTTTTTGTAATCAATACCCGCACATTGATTCATGTCTCGCTGACTCATTGCTGTTTCAAGGCAAGACTCTGATTCACTAGAATAAGCATTTAAATTGAAAAATAGCGAAAACAATAGACATATTCTAATAATCGACACTGAACTTCCTTAGTAAATATAACGAGCCTGTAGAATTACTCATTTCAAATTTATTTTTATTAATCTGCAAACCATAACTGAGTTCCTTTTTTGATTCAATCGTTTAGTCTGTTTTGCTTTTAGAATTAACATTCTAAACTTAAGGACATGTTATTGCACGAATAGTTAGCAAGCATGAGCTGTTTTTATCTTGTAAAAAAATACAAAATAAATAGTTTGTTCTTTTTGTTCGTTACGGGGATCCCTTAGGGTCAAACGCGAGGGTTGCCAAATAACCTATCTATTCGTTTAATATTGTGTTTAACCTTCGCATTGCTCTTTAGCTTTCTTCCCAAAGCAGCAATGGATATGAACGTATGTTGGCAGAGTGTTGCTGCTGCTTTCATTAATGTGCAGTGGTTACGCTTATCAATAACACCTACTGTATTAGAAAATGTTTTATGTAATAATTTATTTAAGTGCATAGTCGATTTAGTATGTAATTTCTTTGGTCGGAAAAAGCATATAAGATCAAAATTAGCTATGCACTTCACTTCAACTATTTTTTTTATATTATCTTATTGATTTATATTATCAAATTGTGGGGATTCGTCAGGGTCAAATCTTGACTTCATACATCATAACGTTTGATTGACCGTAATTTACTCAAAATGATTTATCAGCTTGAGTCTAAGCCTAGAATCAATAGCGATTGGTCTTTCTTTTTGCCTTTGATCATAAAAAGTAAAACTTAACTTCACCCCCTATTTCACATTTTTAAATGCAATAATCGGCAAGGTTACTGATAAACTTCATAATAGACTATAAGATACAAGTTTATTTTTCTTGCAACTTATTACAAGCAAGCTATTTTATACCGATTAAAAAGAGGCCGAGCTGCGCTCGCCTTCGCAAGCAGGCTTGCACCTACTCAAAGCTCACACTGATGCCAACAATTCCCGCTTAAATCAAATCTGAAAAAATAGATTTGATGAATAATGCGCGACAGGAAGTCGAGCAAGCCATGCTAAGGCATGGATGGCGGTTATATTCACATCAAATGTATTTTTGAAGATCAGTTTGCCTGTTTTTTGAAAATCTGGGGCGCCGAGGGGTTCCAAGGGGAGACCGGTGATAGCTTCACCTTGGCTGCCCATGCCCGCGCGACAACAATGCTAATTTAAAAAGCGGTTTTTCAATTTAAAAACAGTTAGTTATTTGAAAACGGCTTTTAAATAACTGTCGGGCTAAAGCCCGACCTACAAAAACGGCCTAGCTTCGCTCGACTTCGCAAGCAGGTTTGCACCTATGGTGAAATCTCAAAAAAAACATCAAAAGATCGGTGTAGCGCAGCGCCTCGGGGCTCTTATTACTCGGTGGAAGTGAAACTATTTTAACTACTGAGTTCTCGGTGGTGAAAAAGAAGGTTAACCACCGAGGTTAAGAGAAACACAGAGGAAAGAAAAAGCTATTAATTAGTTGGCTTTACTCACTTAGTTTTTATCGGTGAGCGAAGCTTCGGTGTACTCTGTGGTGGTAAAAAATCACAATGCAACAGGCGTCGAGCTAAAGCCCAACCTTAAACAACGGTCGAGCTGCTCCCGCCCGCCGCCTTCGCAAGCAAGCTTGCAGTTACCACCAATATTAGCACCAGCCTTGACGCCAGAGCGTAGGCTGCTTTAAGTCACGCCAATTAATCTCATATTCATTATTACTGTAAACCGCTTGAATGACGCAGCGTGTGACTTTTTTATCTTCATCAAATTCAACGGCGGTCACGGCAAAATGCTTTTCTCTGTTCACAGGAGATGTTGCCGTCCACTTGCTGTGCAGCAAGGCTTTTGGATTGATTTGATTCATGCCACGGCCCCTAAATGGCTCAATTGCGCCCACATTAATAAGTGACACACCAAGACTACCGAGGTTATTTTGGCCCGCATTTGCTGGTACTCTTTGCTTAATAACGCCCAGTTTGGTAAGCGCTTTTGCAGCAATAAAAGCCAAACAAAACTGCCCGCCAACCACAGCAAGCTAAATTCAATGCTCACAAACACCCCAAGCGGTAAAGGTAAAGTGACAAGCACCACAAGCCAGGCCTGAGTGACTGACTGGCTGCGAGCTATTGATTCATCTAATGAGTTCGCGTTATTTTGCTGATGGTTTTTGCCTTGTTTAGTTTGAATATTAAGTGGCGCTTGCCACAAACTGCCTGCTACAAAGCTTAAAATACTGACGCTATAAATAACAAACGCCTGCAAAATCCAGGGTGCTTCGCTAAAAAAATAGCCACCGGTTAAAGTCAAAAAAGGTAATAAGCCTAAGTAGCTTAGATTTACATGATGGGTAGAAGGCATGGTTGCTTTTGCTCATAGAAATTTGATTATTTAATACGGGCATAATACATAAGTCGATCAGCTTTTCATCCACAACTGGCTCTGGCCGAACCATGGCAGCAAAGCCATGCTAGCTCAAAGGCAAATAAATATAGGTACGTAAATCGCACTCATCAACTTGATGTATAAAGTTTAAATACTCAAAAAATAAAGGTTGCTCGCCAAGCTCGTAACCACTGCTTGGCAACCAATCACGGTATAACGCATAAATAGCAGGCTCCATGGCATCTAAACTACCATGATGGATTATTTTGGCGCATTTACAGCCAGCAATAACCCCATTCACCACACCAAATGCATTATCGCTAATCATTTTTTGTACACTGCCCGCCAGTTGAAAACGAAAGTCTGCGGCTTTGGTCGCATTGGGATCGCCAAACACTATGCCAAAGGTTTGGCTGCTGTTTATGGGTGATAACCCGCTGCTTTTACGCCAATTAATAAACTGGGCGGTGGTTTCAAAAATACGCTCTGGTGCACCACGGTGTTCAATTAATCCGACACGTGTTTTTGGAAAATCAATCACCTCAACACACAATTGAGCAGGTATTTGCAGCCGTTGCTGGTTTTTTACCTCAGCAAAAACACCATGCCAGTTAGGCCAATTTGGTTCGGTTCGAAATTGCGAAGGCGATTGCATAAAGGTGCGTTTAAAGGCGCGTGAAAACGCTTCGCTGCTGTCAAAACCCGCTTCAAGTGCAATATCTAATACCCGCTTTTCTGGCTCAAATACTAAACGAAATGACGCGCGTTTTAACCGTGCTAATTGCACAAACTTAATCACAGTAAGCCCGGTGCTTGTTAAAAAAACCCGATGAAAATGGTATTTTGATAACGCAGCAACTTGGCTGAGTTGCTCAAGGGTATGCTCGTCATTTAAATTCTGCACAATAAAATCACACACTCGATTAATACGTGCTTGGTGGGCTAATACAACGGGCGATGTCATAAGGTCAATTCCAACAGGTAAATCAAACCGAGTGTGCCACAGGCCAAAAACAAAAGCATGATTGAAATTGCGATTGTTTAGATAGCTTCAACCATGGCCTTAATTTTAACTGCTTTTTCAAAGTGATCGAGTTTATGGGTTTGGATCCACCACGTTGCCGCTTCCATCAACAATACAGGATCATCATTTTTATTGGCAAAAAAAGCATAAAAAGACACCCCAACACTTTCCCCTTTAGCGGCAATTTTTTTATCGCACACTGCGATTATTTTTTGTTTCAACTTTTGTTGCATTACTCGTTTAACCTTTTGGCTTAATTGGATTAAAAGCTTGTTCGCAGCGCAACTCTATTGTATTGCCCTGCGGGTCGTGAATATAAATAGACTCTCCATACCCTTGCGCGCCATAGCGCTGCGTGAAGTCACCCACCTCTATGTTGTGCGCTGTTAGGTGCGTGCGAATATCATCTTGCGATACCGACTTAAGTATTAAACAAAAATGATCAAGGTGATTACCTGTTTTTGTCGGTGCCCCACCGCCCTGTTGGCCAAGTGGTTTATCTACTTGGACTAAATCAATCAGAGCTGAGCCTGCACGCAGTTGTGTGAGGCCAAGCTCTGGTAAGGCGCGCTCAATTTGACAGCCGAGCACTTTGGTATAAAACGCCACCATGTTAGTTAACTGTGTGGTGCGCAACACAATATGATCAATCCCTAAAATGTGTAACATTGCGTACTCCTGTTTTGCTTCTTGTTTGACGTCCTGCTTGATGTGACAGAATATATTCAACCCTAACTTAATGCTGAGTAACTTTAAATAAAAAATCACACCAATTGGTTTGGCCTAATAAAAGAGTTTGCCTGCTAAAAATAATAATATCCCCCCGCACACTTGTTACGATACAGCAACTTAGCCACTATAAACACCAACAATTGCCGTTAAGATAATCTAAAACAGCATTACCTTTAAGTCGTTTGCAAGCCTTAATGCACAACATCGTCCTCTTAGATGGATCAATGTATTTAATTACCCGCTCATATCGCCCATAACTTAACCGAAGGCTGTTAAGTAACCTTGTGTTAACACGCTGTATTTGCTGTAATGGCGCTCTTAACTGATACAAAGTGATACATTTACACAATATGTGATACGTCTTTTTAACGGCTGAGTTCATACACTTGACCCAACAAACAAAAACGATCACAGGGATTTTATGACACACTTCAAATACAGCATGTTGGCAAGCGTAGTTGCAACCACATTATTACTGACCCCATCATTTTACGCATCGGCTCACGACCCCGTTGAACCAGCAATCAAACAAGCTCCACAAAGTGATGAGAAAAAAACACAGCCACCGCTGACCCAAGATGATTATCGCCAAATTTTAATTACTTTTGAAAAAGAACAAGCAGCCAACTGCAAAATCGATTGCAAAGTAAACCGTCATCACAGTATCGAAATCACACATGATGAAGACAATGACGAGGATGATGACATTGATTTTCGTTTTGAGTCTAACCCGCGCGATGGCTTTTATTTAGGGTTAAGTGCCATTAGCAGTTTTGGTGATGACTTTCGTTATCCTTCTGATGACGAACCAAGTTCACAATTTGATATCGACTTAAGTTACCGTGTGCAACTGCTTGGTTTTTTTATTGAATCACCAAGCTTAAGTACCCGCCGTATGCATGGTATGTATTCGCTGCCTGCGTGGGGTTTTAATGTAATTAATACCGATACTTGGTCATTTGATGTCTTTTATCAACGTAATAACAAAGGCATTGAAGGCCTCGAAGGTTTGCAAATTCGCAACCTCGATAAACGTGGTGGCTTAAGAGCAACCGGTTATTTTGATAACAGCCAATTAGAACTCATTTATTCACCTTTTAGCCGCAATAATGTGGGCAGTGATGGGGTTGAAGCGTCGGTTTCATATAGCTATAACGGACAGTTTAAAAACTGGAGTTACTATGCAAACCTGGGCATGCAATACCGCTCACGTGAAGTATTGCCACAGCCAAGTGACTTAGTGCAATACGATAGCCGCAGCGGTTTATCTAAAAGTGATGGCCTAAGCCGCGCTGCTGAAATTGGTTTTGAATACCCCATTACTACAGACTGGGTATTTGGTACGTTTGTCAGTTACAACAAAGTCTCTAATCGCACTATTATTGAGCGCCCGCAACTTGCTAACGATGGTGTTAGAGCGGGCATGTTACTCAGTTTTGTCTTTTAAGGTGGCCACTATGACGCACTTTAAAACAAAACCCCATCTTGCTTATGTATGGGTGCTGCTTGGCTTGATGACTTATTTGTCTTTTACTCAAGCCATGGCTGAGCCTCTTGAGCAAGCAACCATGACGCTTAATCCTGAGCAATGTATTGCAATGCAACAAGGGCAAGATTGTTATGTCACGGTTGAAATTAATTGGCAAAGTGCCGCGCTGCTTGATGTCTGTTTGTATGCCAATCACACTCAGCAGGCACTTTTTTGCTGGCAAAATGCGCAGCAAGGGGCCTTTAAGCAAGAGCTTAAAACCAATCAAAATGTTGATTTTGCCTTACGATCCAATAACAACAGTACGCCTTTAGCAACTAGCCAATTAAAAATTGCGTGGGTGCATAAGAAAAAAGGGAAACCACGGCTCTCATGGCGACTGTTTTAGTCGCCAATCTTTCAGATATTAAAGGTAACTCATGGACACATTGCACACCGCCCATTTACTGCTGGTAGAAGACGATGTTGAACTCGCCACCTGGATTGAAGAATACTTATCGGCGCGCGGGTTTAACGTTACCACTTGTCATCGTGGCGACGAAGCGGTCACGCTCATCAAAAATCTCAACCCAGATTGTGTTTTACTCGATGGCATGTTGCCAGGCATGGATGGTTTTGAAGTCTGTAAAACCGTACGCCCTGACTTTATTAATCCAATTATTATGATCACCGCGCGCGATGAAGAGATTGATGAAATTCTAGGACTAGAAATGGGCGCAGATGACTACATCACTAAACCCGTGCGTGCGCGGGTATTATTGACCCGCATCAAAGGGCTGCTGCGTCAACAAGAGCGATTTAATCCTGCGAGTGAATTCCCCCTCAGCCCGCCAGCAACATCGGTGCATTTACTGCAATTTAATGGTTTGAGTATTAACGAATTAACGCGCAGCGTTCATTTAGATGGCGAGTCTATTAAGCTTTCTTCCAATGAATTTGATGTGCTGTGGTTTTTAGCCTCCCGCGCGGGTGAGGTGGTGCAACGAGATGATTTGGTGAGCCATTTTCGAGGCTTTGAATACGATGGATTCGATCGCTCTATCGATTTGCGTATTTCTCGTATCCGCAAAAAGCTCAACGACAGCCCCCAAGAACCCTTTCGTATCAAAACCATTTGGGGCAAAGGTTATTTATTTGCCAAAGACGTGTGGTAAGCCAATGCGAAATTTAACGCTATCACTGTTGGCAGTGGTTTTAATTGCCACCATGGGTTTAGGTTGGATGTTTGATGCACTGTATAACCAATACAGCGAACAGAGCGAACTCAATCAAAATGACCCGTTAATGGTTTTAGAACCGCTTGGGCAAAACATGGCTGATACGCTCAATAGCCAGCCTCATCCCAATGAATTTATTACCGATTGGCCAAATAATAATGCTTATACGCTCGCATTAACGTCAATCAACCAAACGCTTATTCCACCAGCGCTTAAAAACGATTTACTTAACGGCAAACCCTTAGTGCTTGAAACCGATACCGACTTAACGCTGTATTATTATCTCGCCAACCATGCCAGTGTGCTCATGCTGCGTGCTCCTATGTTGAATCCAAATCGAGATAACGCCGATTTACGCTTGGTGCTCACCAGCTTATTTTATTTTGTCATGCTACTTTTAATGGTGGCTTGGCTGGCACCGCTTGCACTTCGCCTATTGGCGCTTCGCAAAACCGCAAAATTATTTGGTGAAGGGCAATTAAATCAACGCATTAGTGTGGGCAGCATTTCGTATATTAAAGACATCGAAACCGAGTTTAACCACATGGCTGAGCGCATTGAAGCGCTGGTCAATGATGTTAAATTACTCAGCAGCGCTGTGTCACATGATTTGCGCACGCCGCTTGCGCGTATTCGTTTTGGGATCGATACCTTGCAAGAAGAAGATGACCCCGTGCTGCGTAAACGTTACGAGCAACGAATTAGCGACAACGTCGATGAAATGGTCGACTTAGTCGAAACCCTACTCAATTACGCACGACTCGACCAAGCCATGATAAGCCTTACAAAATCGGCCGTTAATGTGAATGACTTAGTGACACATTGCCTAAAAAACAAAACCTGCGATGGGCGAACGCTTAACTACTTGCCAGCAGCAACGCCGTGTTTTATCGATGGTGACCAAGCTTATTTAAATATTTTAATCAATAACTTAGTACAAAACGCACTACAATATTGCAAGCAACACGTCACCATTGAGGTGTTTATGCAGTCTGATACAGTCTCTATTAATATCAGTGACGATGGCCCTGGGATTGCGCCCGACCTCTACGCAACCATGTTGCAACCTTTTACGCGCGGAGAGCTGCATCGCCAAACCATTAAGGGCTTTGGCATGGGGCTTGCCATCGCAACAAGAGTCACCAAGTGGCACCATGGCACACTCACTATCGGCAAAAGCGATACCTTAGGCGGCGCTAAATTTAGCCTGACTTTACCGAAAAAAAACGTGAAAGATGCCTCAATAGCGCAGCAATAAATTGTGTGACCCACTTGGCTGGTTTAAATCAGCTAAGCGCGCTTGGCTAATTCCAACCAAAAAAAGGTATAAATATGAACTCATTATTTAAACAACATCGCATTGTGCTCACCTTATTAGTCAGCATGTATATTGTAACAACCTTAACATGGCAATACTTAACTTCAGGCGTGCCTGCGCACCATTTGTTTGCAGACCCAAGTTTACCTAAAATTTCAAATTGGTGGGGGCTGGCAATTTTACCTCTGTATAGTTGGGTGCTTACTAGCTTAATAACCAAACAATACGGCGCACACTTTCCCAAAAAAATATGGCTGCAATTCTCGGCCGCTGGCCTTTATGCGCTTATTATTACTGTGTTATTTTATACTGGTCATCAAAACCTCGTTGCCATGTTGGCGGTGCCAACCATTTTAATTGCCGCTTTATTTTTTCCTGTTTATCAAGCAGCGTTTTTACTCGGTTATGTGGTGGTTTCAAGCTACGGATTTGGTGCATTTTTACCTGCGGTATTTGGGCTTGTTTTTGCGGCTATGGCATGGGTAGTCCACAAATTGGTGCGTTTGGTTGCGCGCTACCTTTTTAAGCCTAGAGTGGGCAAATAAATTTTTGATTGAAGAATACAACTACGCTGTTATTTAACCCTAAATGTTATTGGGAATGTGTATGCTTGACATAACTGGGCTAAATGAAGGTTATTTGGCGCAATTGTTAACTGATAACGCCCTTTTTTCAACGCATAAGCATCGCTTAATACTAAGCTCATCATGGTTTTTTCTTGTGGCGCAAGGTTGAGATAATCTGCTTTTGCTGGCTGCCCCCGCTTTGCAAGCGGCCCTTGGTATATCACATCTTGATTATTTTCATCCTTTATTATAAACATCTCGGACCAAAACCCTTCCAAAGGTGTTTGCCAAGTCAATACAGATTGGATTTGACTGGTTTGATTATGCACTGAAAAAGTCAGTAATACCGCCTCGTTGGCTGAAGCCGATTTAATTGAAAAATCACACAGTATCTCAGGCGTTGCCATAGCAGCTCCTAGTTTAAATAATAAAAGAAATAAAACGGTTTTTATCATATAGAATTTATTGTCCTTTTGGTGGGAGCTACAATTAAGCAACTAAAAGCGAGACAAAGACAGCTCCTTTATCTCGCATGTTGACTTAATTTACGCTAAATGGATATTGCTCAAACTAATTTTGTCTTGGGGTATTTTCAGCAAAATACTCATGGCTATCAGCATTATTTAATGCTTGATCTGGGTTAGAAATTGCCAAGCTTTTTGCTCCAGCTTGACCATAAACAATATCATCAGTACCCGCAACAGCCGTAAAGTGACTCAACTCATGTACTATGGTTCCCGCACGTGAGTCAGTGCCTAGCTCATTAGCAGACCAAAATGCATTACATAAATACACCTTGTAAGGCTGATTAGGATATACATAAGCAAAATATGACTTGCTACAGCTGCAATCGAATGTAAGTGGTTTATTGTCAATCGCATCATTAATCGCATCAAAATGACCCGTAGCGATATTGTAACGAGCTGTTGTGGCCTGACCAAACCAAGTTTGATAACGCGTAGATGGGTTTGAAGCTGAATGACTTGATAAATACGATACTGCGTCATTGGCAATTTGATCCGCAGCAGCGAGCGCACTTAAAATTGCCGATTGCTCGCTATTAGAACAACGCCCGGTAAAACAGGTACCCGATGAACAATCACTGGTGCCCGAGCCTGGTTTGCCTTTGTTTGCAGTGCCTTTAGCTAATCCTTCGCCCCAAAATGAAACTGAATTTGAACTTAAGTTTTGAAGTTCACGCTTATTGCTATTAATTGATTGATTGCTAAATAAATCCAACGACACCACGTTATAGCTTACTTCATAATTACCCGGCGCTGAGAAATCATATAAAGAGGACAATTCAAACTTTTTCGTAATGGTTTGGCCTTTTTTAAGTTTGATGTAATCTTTTTCAGCAGGTGCTGGGCGTTTGTAGTGCGGGCCATTAAACGTCACCTTTTCGCCATCGCGGGTGATGTTAAAAATCGCTTCTTCTTCTAAGTCAGTGTACCAACCTAATATTTTTTCGTTACCTTTACCGTTATTGGTCAACGATAAGGTCGCTAAAACATTACCATTATCTTGCATATCGACATTTAATTGTACGTCAATATTATGCTGAGCTGCGTGTGCTTGCATGGCTAACAAACCAGCAAGAGTGAATACGGTGCGTGAGAGTTTTTTCATTTTATTGCCTTATTATTAATTATGTGGTGTTGCCAATTTAATAACAACAAAACAAAAGATACAACTTATTAACAATTTAGCAACTCAAAACAAACAATTTTCAACTTGTCAGATCTGTTGAATAACAGCGTTCAACATATGAGGCGACTTTGTTCAAAAACCCACATTAAGAGCCAATTCAACCCCATTAACAGCAAAATACACCCAAGTAAGTAATATTGGTTTTAACGCTTAACTTTAGGCTTTAATCACTTCTCTGACTTGAGGTAATAAACGCCGGCTTACAGGAATGGCATGATTATTATCCACTATTAAAAAGCCAGCACTGCTGCTGTCGCTAGTTTTTGCAGCCGATTTGAGCGCATTAACACAATCAAGATTCACAAGATAAGAGCGGTGCACCTTCATAAAGGTATCGGGTAACTGCAGCTGTAAACTTTTTAAACTGCCGCTAAATAAGCGTTGTTTATTATCTGTCAGCATAATGTCGACATAATCTCCTGCCGCTTTGCAAAAAATAATGTCTGCCGTATTAAGGATTTCGGTTTGCCCTGCACTGTTAAGGGTTAATTTAGGCGGTGCTTGATGTTGCACCGATTGGGCTAAACGAAATTCCAGTTTAGCTATTTGTTTTTGTTCATCGGCAAGTGTCGCTTTATGAGCAATCAGTTCTTGCGCTTGCTTAATCAGCAAGACCATCATCAAAGCAGTAATAATGTAGTAAAACAAGATTGAATGGAACGTTGCAACAGTGATCAAGGCGACCAAATCAAACAGGAGTAAAATCACAACATAAGTCAGTAAGGTTTGAGTACGCTGCAAGTAAACTTGCCAACCCAGTAATACAGTCACCATAATCGCAGGCACTAAAATGGCGGCCGCAGTTTTAACATCAAACCAGGGAATAAAATAAATCGTCATCACACTTGTCACCGTGCCAAGCAGCAACCATATTTGACGATAGAGAATGGCAAATTTACTCAAACAAACCCACAGCAAACAGACACCAAAACCAAAGGCACTGATCACAATCAGGATTAATCGTAAATCCTGAAACGGGTAATCGTACTGAAACAAACCTCGAGACAACTCTAAAAACAACTGAGCAATTGCAAAAAATACCATTAAAAAAAGCCAACGCTCATGATGCGGTGACTGCGCTTTTATACTTAAAGCCGCAAGATAAACCGCGCCAATTAGTAACGCGCCCAATAACAAAAGTGAAACCAACATATTGTTTTGAAAAAAATCTTGGCTCGAACCGTATTCACCTATTCCGGCAAAGTGCATCGGACTCGATAAATCCAGCCAACCATGATGGGACGATAAATGAAAGATCACCTCATTTGGGCCAAGCTTTAGCAACTCATTAGGGACATAAAACCGCACATCCATTTTACCCACAAACTCACGTTCTGGGTTGCTGTGCGGCGTGCCATTTTGGCCGATTTTTACGCCGTTAAAATACACTTCGCTCGAGGTTTTGCCAAAAAGGTAAAACGCACTGGCTTGCTGTAAATCTAAATAAGGCTGATTTATCGTCAGTATTGCTTTGACCCAAAGATGATTATTTTGTGGATTTAATTCATAAAAGCGTATGGTTTTACATTCGGGTTCGCTAAAAGTTGGCGGTACATTTTGCTCAAACTGCGCAGGGCACACTTTGACTGCTTGGGCGTCAATACTGATAAGATCTCTGGCAACGGCTTGTTTGGCAAAACACATTAAGCCTAGAATGGCTATTAGGTAAAAACGAAAACTCAACTGTGAAATTTGCTGCAAAATAACCCTACCACTTATCGAAAAAACACAACCACTTAACGGTTTAACCTTAAAAATCAATGCACTTAGTAGATTAGTAGCTGCAAAGATAACTCATTGCAGTTTAAATGAATCCCAGTTAAACAACGAGGATTTTTACTATGCTTAATTTCAACTATAAATTACTAAGCCAAATAACGACTACTTTATTGACACTTTGGGTATCAGACACGTTTGCCACAGCATTACCAGTAACAAGCCAAACATATCAAAACGAGCAAGCCATTGTATTTGAAACCATGGATGGTCAAAAAACCGCAGCGTTTAGTGGATTTTTACAGGTGCCCGAAAATCGCGCTAATCCAGCCAGCCGAAAAATATCGATTCATTACGTGCGCTTTCCTGCCACAGGTAATCAAGCTGGCTCGCCTATTGTGTATTTATCAGGTGGGCCTGGCGGCTCTGGGATCAGTACTGCAAAATACCCTAATTTTCGCTTTCCACTTTTTATGGCACTCAGAGAATTTGGTGATGTGATAGCACTTGATCAACGAGGCACTGGGTTATCAAAAGACACACCTACTTGCCAGTCAAGCCAAGTAACCCCTATGACCCAAGTACAAACAGCAGATGAAATCAATGCTCTTTATAAACAAGCAGCCAAAGAATGTACTGATTTTTGGCAACAAGCGGGGGTTGATATTTTAGGTTATACCACAGTGCAAAATGCCCATGATTTAAATGCGCTACGAGAGCATTTAGACGCTAAAAAAATAACACTCTGGGGGATTTCTTACGGCAGCCATTTAGCACTTGCAGCGCTAAAACTATTTCCAAATGAGATAGACAAGGTAGTGATTGCCAGCGCTGAAGGGCTCAATCAAACCGTTAAATTGCCTGCACAAACAGATGCGTACTTTGAGCGTTTACAACACGCTATCAATACTCAACCTAATGCGGCAGCGCTTTATCCTGATCTCAAAGCATTAATAAAACGCGTTCATGCCAAACTTGAATTACAACCAATAGCTGTAAAACTTACGCAAAAAGATGGCCCTGAATTGGACTTTTTATTTCAAAAACACCATTTACAAGCATTGGCATCGGGCATGATTGCCGACCCGCAACGCTTTGTTGGGTTATTACTCAAACTGTATAATGACCTTGATACAGGCCAAGTTGAGATGCTAAATGCGGTATTAAAACGTGGTTATTTTAATGACAATCGCATTAAGTTTGAGGCGATGCCTTTTGCGATGGATATCGCATCTGGTATTAGTGATGCACGCTTAACAAAAGTAAATGAACAAGCTAAAACCAGCTTATTAGGGTTAGCGCTAAACTTCCCGATGCCCCAACTGAATAAACAAGTGCCCAACTTAGATTTAGGTGATGGGTTTCGAACTCAACCAAGCAGTTCAGTGCCAACACTACTTTTGTCAGGCACGCTTGATGGCCGAACTTATTTAGCCAGCCAATATGAGGCAACCGCTGGGCTCACAAACCTGCAAAAGGTGACAGTACAAAATGCAGGACATAATTTATTTATGAGTTCACCTGATGTCACTGAGGTAATTAAGGAATTTCTCGCTGGCAAGCCCCTGAGCCACACCACCATCACCATTGAATTACCTGATTTTAGTAAATAACGTCTCTACGCTGGTAAAACCCTTATCTAGAACTAAGGTTAATACCCAAGCGCTCAATAATAAAAACAAAAAAAATCAGCCCGTTGAGTTTTCAACTGGCTGATTTTTCATCTTAACCCAATTGGCTAACTACAAGCTTAAGTGCTGAGCAGCCGCTTGGCCAAATTCAAATACATTAAGCTGACCACACTTAGCAAAGTGATTATTACTGGCATAGGGTGCATTAGCTTGTTGGATATCGCTCTCCCAACCTTGGCCATTTTCAACATAGGCTTTGAGTTCAAACCAGCCATTAACCGTATTACTGCAATCCATTTGCACATCAAACAACCAATAATGTTGGCCAAATGTATTAAGTGGAGTTTCACCATAACCATCATTGGCTACGGTTTTTTTTGCACCCCAACTAGCGGGCCAAACATCAGTTGTCCAATCAAGCGGGCTACCTTGTGCTTGCGCAGCTTGATTTGTTTCGCCGCCCTGCCAATTGAGTAACGTATCGCCTTGTTTGTACATTGCAGTCGTTGGGTTTTTAAGATTATTGTGATTGATTGTTAACGCGCAGTCATTTGGGGTTGTTGTGCAATCGCGCCCTAATGAAGTGGCAAATTGATGATCTATACCACCGCGAATAAACATATCTTGCCCAGCTTGAGTTTGCGCTTTAATCATTACCACAGTGCGTTGCATTGTTGGCGTTTCATTTAAAGGTTCAAGTCGACTCTGTTTATGCACCGCAATGGCATTCATTGCACTGACAGAAAGTGAGGTAAAACCAGCACTATTGACCAATATAGTTTGACCAAAGCACTGGGTTTTATCGGCTGAAATGCGCCCTTGCAATACATCACAGTATTCCCCTTGCGCTAAGCCTGTTTGCAAAGTAGCCATTAATGACGAGGACTCCCGATTAATAGCCACAAAGCCCTCTGCACCGCGAGAAAAAGCAATCTGATTATTACCATTATCCCACCAGTTACTAACTTGCCATGCAGCTGTGGTATTGTTTCTAAAATCAACCGCACCGGCAATCATGTCTTTGCGATGCTCACACTGCCAACCTTGTATGGTGCAATTTACTTGGCCATTTTGGTGAATTGATTCGCCAGGGGCGCCCGCGTCAGTATCATGATGAAAGTTGTAGCTCGACATCACTTTTGGATAACCATACGGATAGGCAAGCATAAAAACATTAGCCAATTCGTACAGCTTGCCATCTTCGAACGTTATCACATTGCCAGCACCACCATGACCGCGCTGGTTGTCATGATTATCAACAAATACCACCGCCTTGTGACTAGGCATCATGCCCCACACTTCACCAAATTGGCTCAACCAAGCTAACTTGCCCGTTTTAAATGTTCGGCCTAACTCTGTACTGTATTTAAATTCGGTTACTAAACCATTATTAAAATATTCGCTGGCTGATACGGCTTCAGCTCCTTGATCTATAACTTCTTGAAAGATAAGTGGTGAGCCATTCACTTTGGCTAAAATACTGGCAATATCACCGGCAGGCATGTGTTTTGATGCATCTAAACGCATGCCTTTGACCCCTAAACCGACTAAATCATTTAAAAATTCGGCAAGAGTATCTTGCACATAACTTGATGCGGTATTTAAATCGGGCAATCCAACTAATTCACAATGTTGCACTCGCCAAGCATTATTACCGTAATCTTCCCCATTTATGGTGCACGTGGTATGAAAATCCTGGGGGCTATAAATTGGATATTGTTTTGCCGAAAACGCACTACCTGCTACCCCTCTGCCACTTCCTGCCGCCATGTGATTAATGACCGCATCAACATAAATATCAACCCCGACCGCTTGGCAACGACTGACCATATTAGCAAAAGCGGTGCGGTTTCCGCCTCGGCTTTGCAACTGGTAACTAACAGGCTGATAGCGGGTCCACCATTGGCTGCCTGTAACATGCTCATTTGGCGGGGATACTTGAACAGCGGCATAGCCTTTTGGGCCTAAAAATGTTTCACATTCTGTCGCCACATCTTGCCAATTCCATTCAAATAAATGAACAAAAGTGGTGGGGGCCGCGTGAATGCTAATGCTTGGAAAAAAGAATAAGCTTGTTGCAATTGCTGAAATAGTGCTATTTTTCATGGTGTGCTCTTTTTGTTATTGTTTACAATTTAATAACAATAGCGAACCTTATTCGGAAACACCCTTTGAATACGTATGCAAAAAAAATAAGAGATGCGTATTAGCTATTGAAAAAAACCAATTTTAAAAGCGACACGCTAAAGCAGCAACCGATCCCCCTCTTCACAGAACACTAATATTGATAGGTAAAACAATTTCAAATTGAGTCGAGATCCCTTTTGGCAGCTCCTCTTGCTGTTTAATGCTAACGCTTCCTTGTAAAATTTTTGTCGCCCATTGCTTTACCATAGATAATCCAAGTCCTGTATGGCCATGATTGCGTGAGGATGTAACAAAGGGCTCAAATAGCTTATCTCGCAAGTCGGGATTAATGCCCATGCCATTATCACTAACTGTGATGCAAATCGTTTTAAGGTCAAGATTGAATACTCTGACATCAATTTGACCTACCTCCCCCTCATTAAAACCATGCTCTAATGCATTGAGAATTAAGTTTTCCAATAGTTGAGAAATAATACCAGGCCTGCTAACTAAATTGCAGTTAGTCTCAATATGTTTATTTAACGCAACCCTTGAGGTTTTAAACTTAGGATGTAAAACAGCAAATAAATCATCAACAATTTTATTCATATCACAGCTAACGAGCTGCTCACTGGCCCTATCTATTGCCATTCGTTTAAAGCTTTTAATATGCATCACCGCTTTATCTAAATTCAAGCGCGATAAATATAAGTTATCATTGATTGAAACTAAGCTTTCATCTAAATATTGTTTTGTAAGCCCTTTTTGAATTTGATCTTGCAGTTTTTGGCAAATAACCTGCGCATTGGAAGTTGAAATCACAGCCCCACCAACTGGCGTATTCATTTCATGCGCAATGCCAGCCACCATCATACCAAGTGAAGATAACTTCTGTGCCTCAACCAGATCTTTTTGTAACTTCTGCTGCTGAATTAGGTTTTTGTTTAATTTTTGGTTTGCGACAGTCAGGGCCTGTTGTTCTTGTTGCAGCTCTATCGCACTACTTAATAATTTGAGCTTGAAGTGATATTCACGCCAAAGATATACACCAAATATAGCCACCAATATCAGCATAGTAAGGCCCGCCGTTTGGATGGCATGCCAAAATAAATTTTGCAGCACTTCATCAATACTTTTAACAAGTAAAATTACATAGTTAGTTTCTACTTCTGATGTATTGTCATCAAACATCAGCATTTTAATAAAGCTTTTTACTCTGTGCTCTGCAAAATGACCTATTTCTTCTATCGGTAATGATGCTATATGTTGCCAAAGTTTTGGGGACTCTTCGGCTAACGACGGGGTCTGTGCATCAAACATAAAAGCCCACTCTTTACTTTTATCTTGATGTAATAACCAATGACCCTCTGAATTTAAAACAAATAACTGCGCTTTAGCTTCAGAATGTGAAGCAAACTGTTTAAATAAGTCAGATAAATTAAAATTAACCACCAATAATCCATCAAAATAATAGTCGGAACTATTGGTGCGGTAAGTTGCACGCAATGTCGGTTGATAAGGCTTAACAATCACCTTATTTTCAATGTTTAAATCTAATACTGAGGTATAGATATTAGGTGGTTTAACTAACATACCTTGTTGAAAATAATATCTTAGTTTTTTGTTTTGGAGTTCATTTTCTGGGATCACCTCATACGCATTATTTTCAAAATTAACCCTAAAACGCTCTTGGCCTGACGCATCAAGCCAGCGAATTTGTGAAATAAGATCCGTGGCAGAACCAAAGTCGATGAAGTGCTGTAATACCTTAGAATTTATCTGATTCAAATTAACCGAGTCACTGTTGTCAGTTGTGCTTTTTAAGGCATTATCGGCAACAAGTAACTTCATCAGCTGTCGAATACTGCCGAGTTCTCGATTAAATAGATTATGCGATCGAAAAATGAGATCATCTTGAATATCTTGAATACTGTTTAGTTTTGCTTGATATTGTTGATAAAACACAAGGCAACTAAACAAGAATGAAGCAACAATTGCACCTGTTAGCGTTATTACAAAGCTACGCTTAATCGAAGCTACTTGCTTAAGCATCTGTTATCTGCCATGAAGCTTTTCGTTATTTTTTAACCAAACAAGTAAATCATCCATAAACATGGGTTTGGCAAATAAATAGCCTTGTGCAATTCGACAGCCAATGTTTGATAGCCATTCTTGCTCGTACTTATTTTCAACCCCTTCCGCTATCACTTCAAAACCAAAGGTATCAGCCAGCATCATAATCATATTGATAATATGCTCATTAGACTCGTTATTTTGTAAATTACTTACAAAACAACGGTCTATTTTGATTGCATGAGCTGGTATTTGCGCTATATGTTGCAGTGAAGAATAACCAGTGCCAAAATCATCTATGCTAATTTTAATCCCTAACTTTGCAAACTTGTGCAACGTTTTATTGACCTTTTCATAATTAAAAATAGCTTGAGTTTCGGTCACTTCTAATTCTAATTGTTGTGGTGATACCCCATATTTTGCAATTTTTTCTGTCATTTCAACAAAATATTGATCAGATAATAAATCAGAAGTGGATGCATTAAATGCAATAGGTAAACAATAACCATGGCAATTTAATACGTTTGTCGCTTCAAGTATTTTATCAAATATTAATTTATCGAGCACACTAATTAGCCCTGCCGTTTCTGCTAACTCAATAAACTCATCTGGACTAATAAACGTACCATCCGCTAATTGCCAACGAGCGAGTGCCTCAAAACCAACAACTTTGTGCGAATTCAAATTTACTTTAGGTTGCAGAGCAATCATAAGTTCATTATTTCTAATTGCCGAGCGCAGCTTTAACATCAAATCAAATCGGCGTGTTAACGCTTGAGTATTGGCCGGAGTGAATCGAATAAACTCTGCTAAATTAATGTTTGCTTCATTTAAGGTCGACTCGGCTAAGTTAAAGATTTGACTGGCGTTATTTTGCAGCACAGAATTCAAGTCAACGGCCAAAACTCGAACATCCATAATTTGTAGTACACCGTCAGCCACAAAAGCTTGTCGGTTGAAAGAATCAATAACCGAGTCACTTAATGGGGGGTCGTTGGCAATTAACACACCCAAACTATCATTTTTAAATAACGCAATCCTCGGTGAATAGCTTGCCAACTGCTGCTGTATATTGAGCTGTAACCTTTTTAAGGTTTTATTACAAAACTCATAACCAAAACTAAATGACTTTTCATCAAATTGAAGTATTTCAAATACTAACAGCAACGTTTTTTGCTGCTCACTCGCATTCATATTTTCAATTTCACGCTGTAACCAATTACGGTTTGGCATATTGAGCGCAACGTCGGTATAGGCAAGTTCGGTGAGTCGATTTAATAAAGCTATATTACTAAATCCGGTACTCACATTTTCACTAAACACTTGTAATAAATAAATATTTTGCTGACTTATAGGGTTGTCAGATTTTACAATTGTGATGTAATGGTTATTATCAAAATCAGGTGTCTCGAAATAAAATACTGTATGGTGCGGGCTAAAAACATGTGTTTTAGTGTGTATGGATTTTTTAACTGCTTGATAAATTTCATCATCAAGTGATTTAGCCGTAAGGAACTGCCCTTCCAACCCTCTAAAACAACCACTGGTTGTTATCACTTTGGGCGCAACTTCAGAATGTTGAGTATTACCAGAGCACAGCACACCGCCCCCTTCGGAGATATTTAAAATATTAGTGATTTCGTCTAAAACCGCTGATGAAAATGACTCGATATCATGTTTACTGTTTATGCTTCTTGCAGCGTCTAATACCAATTGCAAGCCATGCTTGGCCGCAGAAATCTGCACAATATAATTATATGTTCGAAGGTTACTGTTAACTATAGAGTGTAGTTTTTCGATGGTGATATCTGATTTATTCCAGTACTCATCAATATCGAGTGATTCCATCACTTTACGCTCTGGCGCAAAACTAGGTTGGCCCGTCAATAAGACAATTCGCATCTCTCGGTTACCAATCACATTACGTATGGTATCAACGAGCCTTAAACCAGAATCATCGTCCTCCATCACCACATCAATAAATACCAATGCAATATCGCTATTTCGCGCTAAAACCAAGGCAGCTTCAGTCACCGACTGAGCAGTTAAGATGTCTAATTGAATACCATCATCCAGGGTGAGTGCTTTAAAACTATTAATGAGGGCATTTTGATAATTTATATCGTCTTCAACGGTTAGGATTTTTACTAGATTTTTATTTTCTTCAGGCAGAGAGTTGTTTTCAACAAACTCAAATAATACATTTTCAGCGCTAGTCATTAACCTCTCCTTTGATTAACCTTGCGTTATTTGCTTTATAAAAAGTATAAAACCAATACTTAGCTAAAAAAATATAGTACATAGTTAATATTTAAGATAATTTTTATTTTTAAACTTAAATAGTTAGACGCTAAAATCAGGTGTGAAAAAAGCAGCACCACCTGGCACTCTAACGCAGTTAACATTAAAAATAGTATTTTGGCCCTTGAAGAATCTGCAGCACCATTGAACGTAACAACTTAACTTATGAAAAAGCGATTTGCACACGCTCGTTACATAATTTAAGTGACCCTAGGTTTGCATAGTCAAATATCACGCATAACGCATAACGCAGCGAATATTTTTACTCAGATATGCTGCGCATTTTAAATATTACGGTGAACTTTGCCGCGCGCTAAGCCGTATTTAGTGTTGTTAATCTGCATACCTCGTTTTGTAATGTACGCCCTAGGTATGTGTCTAATCTTAATTGTTTTTAATCTGCCAAAAAGGTGAGCCTTAGTGATGAATACCGCATTAGCAAGTTTACTTTCTAACCACAACCTTGAAACGAGCGACATTCTTGAAGCCCTCATTACGTCATGCAATCAAGATGTGTCTGAATTTGAGCATATGCACAACGCACTAGAGCAATCCAAACAGCAGATAAATGCGCTACAAGATCAAATAAGCCAACTACAAGCTAAAAACCTCCAACTACTGATTGAGCGTGATAGATACCACGAAAAAGTATTGGAACTTCAAAATATTAACGAACCTACTGCGCCAAGCAACGACACCTTAGATCAATACAAAAAGCAACTGGCCGAGTTTAAAACTATTGCGCCTACAGCCAAAAAAGTACGCGCTAAAATTAAAGAACTTAAAGATCGCAATCAAACCTTGCATACCAAAGCCAACCATAGCCAAATGCAACTGCTGCAACTAAAACAAAAGCTGATACAACCCAACGCACTTGATGATGCAATCTGGCGCGATAATCACACTTATGAATGCATTTACCGCTTAAAAGAACAAGTTATTTTTAGTTTACAAGGTCAAGCAAAAGCCTATACCGGCTTTATTTATCTCGACGGTAAAGGCAATGGTAAAGTAATTTGTTTTGAAGCTAATGGCTTGATTAATGTACCGATGGCACACGGCAGTATTGATACCATCAGCGATAAAGCTGAGCACTTTATGACCGACTATTTTAAGACTTATCAACACTTATTAGTTTTAGGTGAATTGCTATAAATACCCTAGCTATGTGGCCTTACAAGGGGAATTTCTATTCAAATCAACAGCTTTAATTAGTCAAAATCAGTCATGTCGCATAGTGTTTTATTTAAATCGCTTAGAGTTAACTAAGCGCATTTTTATCTAAAATGCCTTTAGCAACCAATTGATTTAATAAAAACGCCGTTTTTTCTCGGCAAACATCACGCAATAAACGCACAGCCGGCGTAATCGATTGGCGGCTTGGGCATATTAACCAAAGCTCAGCACTGATATGCGGGTAATCAGGCATCAAAGCCACTACTTTATCATTGAGTAAGTCCTCTGCAATATCGAGTGCTGATTTAACCGCCACACCTTTACCCGCCACACACCATCGCCGCACTAAATCACCATCATTTGAAGCGCGGCGACCATCCATTTTGACCTTAAATTTGCTTTCACCATCGGTAAACTCCCAAACATTATTGATAATATCTTGCAGCTGATAAAAAAGCCCTTGATGACGGCTTAAATCATCTGGATGGGTTGGATAACCATGTTGATCTAAATACGCTTGGCTGGCACACAATAAGCGCGGCACTTGGCCAATTTTAAAACCATACATACTTGCATCGCTGGGCGAACCATAACGCAGGGCAATATCTACCGAGTCACGATAAAAATCGATATTACTGTCACTGATGTGTGTTCTTAAACTCACTTTTGGGTAGCTATCCATGATTTCATCTATCCAGGGGATCACTAAATTGCGCCCTAAATCAGATGACAATGCAATACGCAGTTCGCCTTCAATTTCATCATGTTCCCCTTTGAGATTTTGCCTTGCTTGCTCAAGCACGAGCAATGCTTGTTCACATTGCGGAATATAACGCTCTCCAGCAGATGAAAGTCTCAAATGGCGTGTTGTACGGACAAATAACTCAGTACCGAGTTCTGTTTCAACTCGTTTAATCGCAGCACTTGCCGTTGCAATGCGCATATCTAGTTTCGCCGCAGCAAGGGTAATGCTTCTAAACTCAGCGACTTTGAGAATAAGTTTTAAGTCTTCAATCTGCATATTATCTATATTTTTTTGATAATGATTCAATAATTATCCTGTTTAATTAATACAAAGCAAGAACTACCATAGCGGCCATATCATCAAATATGGTGAGCACTATTTTTTATTCATTTTTAAGGAATTAAAGTGAGCAAACTCACAATTTTGGCCAATGTTTTTGCCAAAAACGACATGATAGAGTTAGTAAAAACCGAGTTGATAAAACTCATTGCAGCGACCCGTGCTGAGCCTGACTGTATCAATTATAACTTACACCAAGACAATGATAACCAAACTCACTTTATGCTTTATGAAAACTGGCAAAATCGCGAAGCCTTACTCGCCCACATGAATACACCACACTTTAAGCAGTATTTAGTTGCAACTGAAGACGCCGTTGAATCATTTACGCTTAACGAAATGACGTCTATCAACTAATTTTAAACATTAAACTTATTCAGGAGAGTGCCATGACACACCCAATTATTAGCGACCTCAACAAACGCTATACCACCAAAAAATACGATGCAACTAAACGAATTGCACCTGAAGATTTAGCCGTAATTTATGAAGCCATGCGTTTATCTCCCTCATCAATTAATTCTCAACCTTGGAAGTTTATTGTGATTGAGTCTGATGAAGCTAAGCAACGTATGCACGACTCATTTGCTAATAAATTTCAATTTAATCAGCCGCATATTAAAGCAGCATCTCACATCATTTTATTTGCTCATCAACCAAAATATAGCCGTGATGATTATGCCAAAGTCATTGAAGCAGATATTAAAAATGGCCGTACAAAAGCAGAAAATCGTGAGCAAGCATTTGGTGCATTTGCGTTTGTTGACTTAAATACCGATGAAACCGGTAACAATGCCACATGGACAAAAGCTCAAACCTATATTGCGCTTGGAAATACCATGCATGCAGCAGCGCGTTTGGGGATTGACTCAACCCCGATGGAGGGGGTAGATGCCGAGCTAATCGGTGAAATTTTTAAGGCCGAATTAAACGGTTATGTCTGTGATGTGGCGCTTGCGTTAGGCTATCACTTACCAAGTGAAGACTATAATGCTGCCCTACCAAAATCACGCCTTGCGGCAGAGCAAGTTATCCAAGTTATTTAATCACACATAAAACAGCAAACTGGCTCGCCAGATTGGAGCTAGTGAGTCTAGTCAATGAGCTCTCACCTATCGTAGAGCTCTTTCAACTAGGCCGTGTTGACCTTTGTGGATTGAAATTTGTTTAATCTAGGGGTAATTTAATCGCGGCACGAGGTTGGTAACTGGGCTAAGTAAAAATCTCGAAAGGCCAACAGATCCCATTTAAGGAGAGTGATAGAGATATTGGCTATCGATAAAACTTGCGAGTCGCTCAATGCCTTCCTGAAAATTTTTCCGTCCAAGCCCTAGGCGAAAATAGTTACCCGTTAAACCAAATAAACGACTTGGCAAAATCAGGGTTTGTTGCTCATTTGCCAACTCTTGAGCAAACAGTTCAATCGGCATTGCATGATTAAACTTAACTAGTGCCAGGGAGCCAGCTTGTGGCGGATGCCAAGAAAATAACCCTTTATAGGCTGTCATAAAGCGCTCAAAATGGGCGATATTATCGCGTATTTGCTGGTTATTTCGGGCTAATATCAACTCGCTGTGCAAAAGTGCAATACGTGCTAGTTGTTCATCAACTGCTGAGCCACAAATTGAACCGTAGCTTTTTACGCTCAGCATTTTTTGCAGTAATGCTTTATCTTGCGTTATGGCCCAACCAATTCTAATACCCGCTAACCCTAAACTTTTGGACATCACCCCAAAGTGAATAGTTTTATCATATTCACTAAATAAACTGCGCAGTGGCTCACTTTCGCTATAACCTTGCAAGGCAACTTCGTCGGCCAAAATAAAACTACCCACGTTTGCCGCCATCTGGCAGATTGCGCTCGCTTGCTGCTGATTTAGCACACTACCGGTTGGGTTATGAGGCATATTAATAATAATGAGCCGAGTCCGAGAGTTAATAAGCTGTTGTAATGCTTCAATATCGTACTGCCAATGCTGTTTTTCTTGTAATGCAATAGTGTGAACTTTGGCCCCAAGCACCTTAGGTAAATACTCAAGCGATGGATAACAAGGAGTAAATACAATCACTTCGTCATCAGCAGATAAAATACTGCTCATTAGGGCAAAAATAGCTTCCTGCGCACCACAAAAAGTGGCCACATTATCGGCATTAAAGGCAGCGCTTAATCCTTGACTATGAAAACGTGCAATCTGTTGGCGCAATAATAATGAACCTTTAATTGGCGCATAACCAAGCGACACATTACTTAATGTATCAGGATCGAGTGCAAGTAATTCATCAAGATTTAATCCTTCAGCACACGAATCGCTCAGATTAAGGGTGATTTCGGTATTGAGGCTTTGCATAAAAGCTAAATGTTTTGGTTGTTCAAATACTAAGGTGGTCATCAACTTTCCCTAATAATACGCACAAACAATTGCGGCCCCTTAATGAGGCCGCAAAAAAGTAATGACGCTAGGCTATTGCTTTCGCTGCCAAATCGTCAACTCAGACTGAGTTAAAACAGTTTGGCGCAGGTTTAATTGCATCGCTTGATTTACATTGGTTTCGGTCAACAAGGTAAACTGGCTTTTAAGTTGCTGATTTAACCCATCACGCCCGGTAAAGTTTTCACCATTGACCTTAAAACCACCAAGCCATTTTGTTGGCTGCGTAATACTAACGTGCCACTGATAATCATTGTTAAGTACCAAGATCCCTTTTGGGTTTAATCGCTCAGACAGTGCCGTTAAAAAGGCAGCAGGATCATAAACATGGCTCAGTACCAAGTTACAGAAAATTAAATCGTAACCACTAAACTGAGGTTTTAAATTATGGCCATCACCTTGATAAAAATCAACTTTATCTGTCAACTCAGCCAAACCAAGCTGCGAAGCACTGACTTCAAAAAAGTCGACCAATTGACCTTCGATTGGCGTCGCATAACGCAGCAGTTGGCCTTCTTTAAAGGCTAAAGCATGTGAAATATTACGCGCAGTAAAATCAATACCATCAACCTTATCGAAATAACGCGCCAGTTCAAAACTGCCTCGCCCAACCGAGCAACCAATATCAAGTGCACGTTTTTGCTCAAACGAATGGCCAACTAATTGAGCCATGGCCGTGGTCACGGCGCTTACTAGGCTATTATCAAATTGACCAAGCGGTTGACCATAATGTTTTGCCAATTCATTGGCAATATTGGCATCCATTTCATAACTGGCAACGGGATCAAGCGGCACTTTTGCACTAGTACTTTCGATATAACGAAAACCGGCATGCTGAAAAAAGTGACGACGAAATGCATAGCGAGAATGCATCACCGCTTCATTACCGGTTGAAATCCACGATCCGCCTTTAATTAAATTATGTTTACCATCAAATGTTGGGGTCGAAAAATCATCGTAAAGGGGGTGAACCTTAAACCCTGCAAAACCATCGATTGGGGTTTCAGTCCACTGCCATGCATTGCCAAGCACATCAAAAACACCATTGGTTTCAAAACGATTAACCGGACATGACGAGGCAAAAAATTCTAAATTGGTATTTCCTGGCGCCTCAGACCAAGTGGTTAAATCTTGTGGCTGAGTTTCGCGCAGCAGTTGCCACTCGGCTTCAGTGGGTAGGCGAATAAGGCGCCCTGTTTCTTGCGCTAACCAATTACAAAATGCTTTGGCTTCTAGGTAATTCACTTCAACCGGCCAATTGAGCGGTAACAGCATCTCACCAAGCAGATTACGCTGATATAACTGACCATCACGCTTAAACCAAAAACGTGGCAGCTGCGGTTTCATTGACGCG
Source organism: Pseudoalteromonas tunicata (assembly GCF_002310815.1). Taxonomy (NCBI): domain Bacteria; kingdom Pseudomonadati; phylum Pseudomonadota; class Gammaproteobacteria; order Alteromonadales; family Pseudoalteromonadaceae; genus Pseudoalteromonas; species Pseudoalteromonas tunicata. Next base: position 2,207,091 of record NZ_CP011032.1, read on the forward strand.
AGCCATTGCTGACCTTCTTCAGTCCAGTATTGAGTTGCCAGGTAGCCTCCGGCTTCAACAAACGCTAAAAACTCTTGGTTCGAGACCAGATACTGGCTTGCAGCAAAGTCATCAACCTTTACTTGTTTATCACCATATTCGTTATCCCAACCATACGTTGCATTACTGTCGGGCTTACCTAATTGCACCGTGCGACCAGTTTGAGCAACCAAGGTATTTGTTGGCGCAGCACCAGACTCGGTGCACGCTTGCCAGCCCTCAACCGGGGTCAAATGCGCTAAATCCAGCATACGAATGATCACTGATGATGTTTCAAGATGAATACGCTCATGCTCAATGCCCATTAAAATAATCCACGCCAATGAATCTTGCGTAATCGGCAAACTCAGCGGCATAGCATCAATAATGCCATTGATAAGCTCATTAACTTGATTACGATAGGCTCGTACTTCATCAATTGCAGGCCAATCATAATTTTCGCTGTTGAGATCATCCCATGACATTTCATCAACACCCACCGCACAAATCGACTCTAAATGTGGGTTAATTCGGCTCTCGATATATTTGCCCAAAATCAGTTTATTGATATAAAACGTGGCGGTATGACCAAAATAAAAGACCAAAGGATGACGCAATTTTTCGGCTTTAATGTAAAACGCATCGTCATTATTGATGTTGCTAAACAACGACTCATATTGTGCCCAGCTATTGTTAAAATAGGCTTTAATATGCGCTCGTTTTTCTTGCTCTGATTGCCCACAAAGTAAAGGCGGCTTTAAGGTAGTGGCGAGTTTAGTCATAGTCATTATCTGCTATTTATTTGTCAGTAATACGGGTTGAGGGTGATATTGGTTTAGTAATGCAGTTTTTAAGCGAACACTATCTTCTGGCTGCCACGCTGACAGTAATCGAGCACTGCAAGCAAATTGATACGCTTCGGCCAGCGTATTGCTAAGCCAATTTTGTTCGCGAAATAAAGTAATGGCGCCCACTGAATGTCCCTTGCAATGTAAAGACGTGGGCAGCGCTTGTGGTATAAACGCCTTAATGGCAGCTTGTTTTATCGAAATATCAAACTGTTCATCTTGATTAAGGTACTGTTTAACCGTACAAAAAACATTGGCTAACGCAAACAGTACATTTAAATACGGATTATAACGCAGGCTTGCCGCGCCCAAGCGATGCTCGACGCGTGCCGTGGCATGCCAATCTATTTGGCTTAATAATACTTGTTGGTTTAAGCCAATAATTAACGGTGTTTCACCCATTAATTGATTATGTTTGCCATGCTGTTTATAAAGCGCAATACTGCCTTGATGACCGCCTGATATGTCTTCTGGTGAGCTCAGCTCGGCATCAAGCTGATAGTTTCTTTTTAACCCTAAACGCTCAAACGCTTCTTCTTCAGGGAGGTAAATTAAGCTACACCCTAGGCTTGATTGCAAGAAAGACTGCTGTAATTGCTCACCAAAATCCGCTTGAGGCACTAAATTTTTGCCTTCACTGTCTTTGACACTGACATTAATTTGTACAGCATTTGGAATATGAACCAATTGAGTGCCATTAGCAAAAATCGTCTTATTCCCTTTAGCTAAACGAGCCGTATCGCCGGCCCACAGCACAGGTTTAATGAAGACTTGTTTGATACCTTGTTGACCAAACAGTTGAGGTAAAACCATCATGGCACGAGCTAAATCATGGGCTTCGGTTAACGGAGATTGGCCATTAAACAACGACACATATTCCCATTGGTTGCGCCAATATTCAGGTTTTAGTTCACCATTTATACCCAATTGAGCTAACTGGTAATTAATACGACCCAGGTTTGCATGGTTGTGCTGCAATGCATTGCCAATCAGCGGTGGTTCATACCCTCCTTCAAGCTCAAAATGAACCACAGGAGTTAAATGAAGATGCTTAAAGATACTTTGGAATAGCAAAATGGCTTCTTTGGCCAAGCGACTCACTTCATCCATTAATAATGAGAACCTTGTTGTTATTTTTGCTGTTAAAAAGTAAAGCGCAATTTAATGACAATTTTATCATCGCGGCCAAACTGCTAACTAAAAGAGAATGTGCACTCAATACGCCCCGCTACAGACTTTAGTTCACTATTAAGCGGCACTCTAATTTTTATGATTATTTTTAAATTATGATCATTTTTAAACTCAGTACCGTATTATCGAATAACAAAAATTGCATAAGAGCCGCCAATGTTTAGTTTTTTTAAATCTGATCCAAGCAAAAAATTGAGAAAACAATACGATGCCTTGTTAGAACAAGCCATGCATGCACAAAGAAAAGGCGATATTCGCGGTTATTCAATGCTGACCTTAGATGCTGAAAATCTATGGCAAAAAATTCAACGCCTAGAGGCCGAAAAAAAATAGAATTTACTCTATTAAAAAGGTGGGGTTGAGCGGTTACTTATTTTAGACTCTCGAAACATCGGCAACATAAAATGGGTAGCAGTTAACTACTTGGCTGTGTTTATGTGCTGTTTTGCTCGTATCTACGGCAAAGCTGTCTCTCAACTTACACAAGGGGAATACTAAGGCGATATTGCGCGCTAAGTGCGCGCAAAACAGACCATCCTCAGCTTTAAAGCAATATCACAGCAAGCATATCTTCATCGTGAACATCCATGCCGGTTTCAATAAAGCCTAAACTGGCAAAAAAACGTTGTGCAACGCTATTCTTAGGGGAATAACAAATCTCAATTTCATTTAAATCAGGGACTTGTTTAATTTCCTCAATCACCATACTCAAGGCATGGCGACCTAATCCTTGTTGTTGATAATTACAATCAATCATAAAACGCCAAATAGATATGCGCTCAGGCGTTTCTTGCACCCACATAACCAACCCAACTAATTGATCTGATAAATAAATAGCGCGAGCGTGATAACCCGAATTATAAGCAGCCTCAACCAAAGTCCAAGTATTACTTGCCAAAAAACCAACTTGCTCTGGTTGCAGTTCAAGATCGCAGACATCTTCATAATTGTGTGAATCAATCTCTCGAAGAGATAAAGTCATAGTCTATTCCTTTAAAAAATAAGCAGTTATAAAATACAACTGCCTATGGGTATTCACCAAGTTACCTATTACTTGCAGACTAACATCTGTAATTAATACCCAAAAATGACATCATACCTGAGCAAGTCCCCTTTAAGCGTGGTTTTTAGATGAATCACCATATAAACCTGTACAAGCGCGTTCTCACGCATAAAAAAATAGCCCACTGTGAATGGTCTATTTTGATGGGCTTCAATAGAGGGCATCCCTGCCTATGCACGTGTTTTTGGGATTAACATGAAACAAAGGATAACAAATACAACTGTCCGGTTGTTAAGTGTTTAACGCATGTTGAGCTGCTCACCTCCTTCTAACATCATTGTGCAGCAACAAAATTAAGGGCGTAACTGTGAAAATTGGTACTTTTGCACTAAAACATGCTGCAGACTTTTAAGGGCGCGTTGAATAGCATGCAGTATATTTTTGCCTCTAGCTTTTACCACTGCCGTAGGTAAGCCTGGCAATAACATATTGATTTTGCACTCCTTAAAAGTACCATGCAAAGTCGATGGAACATCATCAACATGAATATCTACTTTACGAACATGCAAAGCGTATTTGGCTATTTTATTTTTGACCAATTTTGACAAAGAGGCCTTAATACCCGATTGAACCAATTTATTTTTGATTGTCAGTTTTAGCTTCATACCATTACCACCTTTTAGTTGCGCCTACCTTGCAGGCTTGGGCTTAATCTACTAACGTAACCAACAAGATAAAAGCTGATTATTTCTGACTAAAGAACAGGTATTTTCGAATGATAACCAACATTAACTACAATCATTTATATTATTTTTGGCAAGTGAGCCGCTGCGGTAGTATTGCAGCAGCGAGCAAAATCCTGCATTTAACGCCGCAAACAGTCAGTGCACAAATCACCAGTTTAGAGCAGCGTTTAGGCAAGCCTCTGTTTATTCGTGAGGGGCGCGGTTTAAGGCTAACCGACTTTGGCCAAGTTACAGTGCAATATACCAACGATATGTTTGCTATTGCCGAAGAATGGCTCGAAACAACCCAAGGCGACATAGCTCAAATATCACAAACCTTAAAAGTGGGCATTTCAGATGTATTGCCTAAATCGCTCGTCTCCAAGTGGCTCTCCCCTTTAATCGATAATGAACGCATCACCAACCTACACTGCATCGACGGCCAGCAAGATGAGCTATTAGCCCTTATGGCGACCCATAAACTCGATTTAGTTTTAGCAGACAAACCACTAGACAATTCGCTGCTTTTTAAAGCGTTTTGTCATGAATTAGGCAAAAGCCAGCTAGCGTTTTTTGGCAATAAACACTGGCACCAACAATTGGTCGCCAACTTTCCACAATCGCTTCACAATCAACCCGTAGTACTGCCCGCTAAAGGCAGCCCAGTAAGCCGAGCAATCTATTTTTGGTTGCAAGAGTTGGGCATAGAAGTCACTGTTGCAGGCCACGTCGATGACAGCGCCTTAATGAAAGCACTTGGTGAGCAAGGCTTTGGCGTTTTTCCTGCTCCCATGCTAGTGAAAGCCGAAATTGAGCGCCACTACGATGTGCATTTTATTGGCACCATTGAAAACGCCTACCAACATTATTACGCCTTCACCCCAGAGCGTTTAATTAAAGACACTATTTATACTGAATTTGTAAAATATGCGCAGATGAACCAATAAGTTAATAACCTTAATACTTGAAAATAAATTTATCTTGCCAAGCTTTGTAGCACAACTTAGATAATTATTTTTAATTTAATATCTTGATGAGTCTCTTATCTTGAACTGAGGTTAAAAAATATTGATAAACAAAGAACCTAAATGTGAAATGGTGAAGTATTCAGAAGGGCCTAGCTAATTGATTGCTTTAAAGTCACTTGTTTTTGCAATCATTTCAAATGCATTTCTAAACTCTAAAATGCGGGCTTCTGTGATACTCGCTTTACTGAATGCATAAAAAACTGGATTACTATTGATAACCAAAGGATGGATTTCAAGCCGATTTTTGAGTTTATTTGGCAAGCCTTTTAAAAACATTTCATCAACAAGAAAGGCATCTATTTTACCCGACTCTAACAGCTCAAGCCGCGTTTTATTGTGCGCTAACTCAACGAGTTTTTCTCTAAGCGGCGCATTTTTATTTAAGACCTGTTCAAATTTTTCACCAAAATAAGACCCTCTTTGACGCATAATTACCGCATCGAGTGCTTCTAATTGCTGCCAAGTTTTAATCAAAGGCAAACCGCCTTTTTTACTCACCAGTTTAATGTATTCAATTCGTTGTGGACCAACAAAATAAAAGTATTTTTCCCGTTCAACCGATTTGGTGACATTAACCATTAAATCAATTTCGCCATGTTCAAGTAACTTTAAACCACGAAGCCAAGGCGCTTCAACTATCTTCAACTTACAACCAACAGCATTTATTAAAATATTCGCATAATCAATATCGATACCAGACCATTGTTGGTTATTTTTGATTGCTAAAGGTGGGAATACATGGGCTCTCATCGAGATCTCACAACGACCAAACACACTGGCGCTAAATAAAATAATACTAAAAATAAGGGAGCGTTTTATCATTAGAATCGACTTTAAATAGCAGGTTAATTAAGCATTGATGGCAAGCTATGGTTTGTCAAACCATTCATTATGGGTCATCCAAGAAGTGTCATTTCACCACGAACAAAGTCATTAAAGCGCACACTGAAGCGTAAAGGCGCCGAACTTTCCTATTGTAAAATAATGCTCAACCCTAAGTATTTTCTTTTTGAAACAACAGTCAAAAAATCTGACCCTATGGCTTTCTCTTATACCGCGGTCTTATTAACTAAAAACTCACTGGCTATCAATAAATTATGAGGTATTCAGCCTTTTTTACATATAGTAAAAAACCAATTTTGATGCTGAAAAGGTAGAAATAGACCGTAAAATCAAAGACATTCTACTGCTAATGTTTCGTATTTAAGCAATAAAGTAATTTAACAATGCCGCGATAACTCGCGGCATTGTTGTGCTATCGATAGGGTTTATGTCAAACAATTCAATGCTATTAAAGTGTCTTCTATGGCTTTGTCGATAGGTGTTGAAGGCTCTTCGCCTAACAGCTGAAGAAGTTTATTATTTTTCATCCTAACTGGCTGCTTCCAAAGATATTTCATTTCTATCAATTCTTTAATAGTGGTATTAAAGGGGGCGATTAAATGCATGAGCCACCAAGGAAAAGTAGAAATGTTAGGTGTTTCACCCATGTGTCTTTCTACGACTCTACAAATGGCTTTTGCCATTTGTTTACCATCCTCATCCCAGAAACCATTCATATGAAAAGTTGCAAAAGCGTCTAAGGTATCGCGAATTTCAATCAATTTGACCATGGTTTTTGCCACATCAGGCAAGTAAGCCCATTGATGTCCAACATGAATTGTAGACGGATTACTGATGTTTTTGATTGGCTTATTAGGTTTTATTAATCCCTGAGAAAACCAGCTGTTAGCTGCACTTGGACCAAAAAAATCCCCTGCTCTTACAATAATGACTCGCCCACCTTGCATCGCAAAATTTTGCAAGCGTCGTTCCATTTCAACTCGAATAAGACCCTTTTTTGTTTCTGGATTTTGTGGTGAGGCTTCGTTTACTGAAGGGAAAGCATTTTGACCATAGTTATAAACTGTACCAGGAAGCACGATGCATGCGCCGATTTTCTTCGCGACTGTAATCGTATTATCCAACATAGGTAAAACGAGCTCTCCCCAATTTTTATAACCAGGAGGATTAACACCATGTAGGATAATTTGACAGCCTACTGCCGCAGTTTCTACATCGGCTTGATTGAGTGCATCACCTTGGAACCAAGTGATGTTATTGTTTTCAGGTGTTTGATGAGTGCCGCGTTTAAGAGCATGAATGTGCCACCCAGCATTATTTAATTGGCGAACTACTTCGCTGCCAATACCGCCTGTAGCACCTAATACTAAGGCTTTCTTTTGTTCTAATGGTGTAGTCATCTTGATTCTCCAAATTTACTAGATTGTTGAAGCAAGCTTAGATATTCTTTGAGCTAAATGAAATTGCCTAAAATAATAGAGTGGTTATACATTTTTGTATGGGTGAAAATATTGGATGGGAATTGTATCGATCATTTCTTCGCGTTATGCAAGAAGGGTCTTTATCCGCTGCGGCTCGTGCTCTTGGTTCAACTCAGCCGACAGTTGGACGCCATATTGCGCAGTTAGAACGAGCATTGAACATTACGCTATTTATCCGCGCTCAGGGTGGGCTGACACCAACAGAGGCTGCCAACGCTTTATTGTTGCCAGCCACTGAGATGGCCAGCCTTGCTGAGGCTATGGAGCGTGTTGCCTGTAGTCAAGGTGATGGCATTCAAGGGACGGTACGTATCACAACAAGTGATGTAATTGGAACCGAAATATTGCCAACTATTTTTGCTGAGATGGTCAAATTGTTTCCTAAGATCACTTTAGAGTTGGTCTTGTCGGACAAGGCGCAAGACCTATTAAATCGAGAAGCAGATATTGCAATACGATTGTTTCGCCCGACACAAACCCAACTAATTGCACGGCGTATTGGCAACATAGACGTGGGATTTTTTGCCCATAAAGAGTATTTAAAAACGCAAGGCACGCCCACGACTTTGGCCGACCTAAATGAACATCGCTTAATAGGATTTGATAAAGTAACGAATTACATTCGAACGGCGGAAAAAACGCTGCCTTTTTCTGTAGATAAAAACAATTTTTGTTTTCGTACTGATAGCAATGTGGCGCAACTTGCACTAATTCGTGCAGGCGCTGGTATCGGTATTTGTCAGGTAGGCTTAGCCTCGCAAGATAAAAATTTAGTTCGCTTATTATCAGACGATTTCAATTTTGAAATGGATACTTGGGTGACGATGCATGAAGACCTTAGGAAAAGCCCTGCTTGTAAAGCTGTCTTTGATCAACTGGTTAATGGTTTGCTGAACTATGTGAATTAGTCTGAGAGAATGTCGAGTTTTGTGAAATAGTCCGATTTAGCGAGTGACTATAGAGCCCAACATAATTTGCCGTTGGACTGTATTTATTCTAGCCCTTTAGTTTAGATAATACTTCACTGAACCAAATTTTACGTTTAAAGCATGGGTTTTTAGACGACATATCTATTTTATAAGGATTTGGCTCATAAGTGTGTGGTAAATCGTCAATATTGTATAGTGCTTGAGCCAGCCAGTTTTCAACTTTTAATACGACCATTTTCTGACGTAAGTGACCTTGCTCATCACGATTAAAAATCGTTGCTAATGTATTCAGTATTAAAATTTCACTAATAGCTGAATGTGACAAACGCTCACAGTCTTCATTGCTGGCATAAAAATGTGGTACTGCAAACACCATACGTTTAGGGTTAATTTGCTGTAAAAATTGGCAAGATTTCACTCCTGTAGACCCGTGCTTACTCTGTCGTCGCACAACACACTACTCGCGCCATCAAGACCATCGAAACTGTGTTCAATAATGCAGCTTATGTTTTCTAATGCTTTGATTTTAATTTATTCTTTAAATCTTGTATGCGAAAATAAAACAAGGTTGAGATTATCTCTCAATTCATGTTCTAAATTAAGCTAACCCCAAGCTGTATTTATATCCGTATTTCAATTTAATTAAAGTCAGTATTAGCACTCAATATGAATTCATATTCACTAAAGAAAAAAATATTATTGTCGGTTGTTCTCGCCCTCGTAATCGTCGTTGTCTTATTATCATGGTATAGCTACTCCACGCAAAAAGCGTTGTTACTGCAAAACAGTGTTGATAGTGTCAGGCAAGCAGGTAAGCAACAAGCAGCACGTATTGAAGCTTGGTTAGCCGATCGTCAGCGAGTGATCGCCTCTGTCGCCACTAAAGTCGAAGGTGATACGCTTAATGCATTGCAGCAAGCACAGGTATCTGGCGATTTTCAGCTAACCTATTTTGGTAACCGCGACGGGCTGATGGTAGATTCTGACCTCAGCATTGACCGTTCAGGTTACGATCCTCGCACTCGTCATTGGTATCAGCAGTCACAACAAGCTCGTAGCAGCATACTTACCAAGCCTTATTTGGATGTGGCCTTTAATCTACTGGTCGTTACCATAGCTCAACCAACGCGTAATGGTGTGGTTGGCGGTGATGTGTCAATTTCAAGTATTGTCGATAGTGTTAGTAATATGTCATTACCAGCAAACGGTTACGCCATCATGATGCATGAAGACGGTACTGTTATCGCCTACAAAGACTCAAGTAAATTGATGGGTAAAATAACCAATATTGAGGCTAAATTAAGCAGCCGACTAATCGAATCAAGTAGCCAAACAGGCCAACTTACGCCTGTTTATTTTGAAACTGAAAATCGGGATAAGCTACTTTGGAGTGAAAAAGTCCCCAACACAGATTGGCAGCTGATTTTTGTACTCGACAAACAAACGTTAGAAGCACCATTGCTAAGCTTGATGCTCACCCAGTTAGGACTCGCAACGCTAGCTCTGATTATGAGTGTCATATCTATTTCGTGGTTGTTAAGCTTATTGCTTGCGCCACTAAGTCGCGTTTCGCAGGCGTTATCACATATTGCTGCAGGTAATGGTGATTTAACTCAGCGTATTACAGTCGACAGCCAAGACGAAGTCGGCATGTTAGCTGATAGCTTTAATAGTTTTGTGAGTAGTCAACACCAGCTGATCAGCCACATTCGTCAGCTAGCGACCGATTTGGATTCAGATGCCGAGAAAAGTTTACTAACTAATCAATCGAGCGTTAATGAATTACAGCGCCAACAACAAGAAGTTACCATGGTTGCGACCGCAGTTACAGAGATGTCCAGTGCCACTCATGAAATTGCCGCTAACGCTGAAAATACCGCAGCAGCTGCTCAGCAATCAGCTCAAAGTAGTGCTCAGGGTAAAGGTTTGGTTGATAAAACCAGAACCACAATTAACTCATTAGCATCTGAAATTGATCAAACCACAGCGGTTATCAGTGAGCTGAGCCTTCATGCTCAAGCAATCTCAAGTATTTTAACGACGATTCAGGAGATTGCAGAGCAAACGAATTTACTGGCATTAAATGCTGCTATCGAAGCTGCACGCGCAGGTGAGCAAGGGCGTGGTTTTGCCGTTGTCGCAGATGAAGTGCGGGTATTATCACATCGTACTCAAAACTCTACCGCAGAGATTTATACCACTATTGAAACGTTGCAAAATACCACTAAAAAAGCGGTTAGCTTGATGGATAGCAGTAAAGGGTTTGCTAATAACAGTGTTAATGATGTCAACGCAGCAGCGCAAGCTTTAGAAGAGATTACTCAAGCAGTTAATGAAATTTCCGACATGGCGGGGCAAATTGCAGTCGCAGCAGAAGAGCAAACACAGGTAACAAATGAGATAACCAGAAACACGGTTGCGATAAAAGATGTCACTGATGAAATCACCTCATCGGCTATGACCCATTTAAGCCAAGCAAAAATGCTTAAAGATCGCGCAACTGACTTGAACAAAAAAGTAGCTACCTTCATTTTGTAATGACAACTCTTTTGTGGCCGACTTAGTGCCACACGAATCAAAAATTAGTAAATTTATAGGGGGGAGATTTTCCCCTCATTTATTTTCAATTAAAGATATTTATACAAACAGGTTTATAAATTAAGTATTTACAAAGAAGTTAACTGACGCTGCACTTTTGAGAGCGACATAATCGTTTTAATAAACGAAAAATATAGTGATAAGTTCAATAAAAGAAACTTGAAAACAATTGACCGTAAAAAGACGGTAGGAGCTGAAAGATCAGGACTCATTTGGCCTTTTACAGTATGAAAGTAAACCAAAATAGTATTGTTAGAATTGCTATTAATGAATATTTTTTATTTATCATAATAAAATAATTATAATCCGTTATCTTAAGCAACTGCTCTTGCTTTTTATTTACAAAACATTCTTGGCATAAGGCCTAATTTTTTGCTGTTTAATGTAAAAAAAACAAAGCGCTGACACTGTTGGTTTTTCTTATACGTGGACTTTATATGTCAAGTCTGCGACTTCGTCACCTGTAATGCCCCTGACCCCCAACAATGCGCTGGTTGCTCTTTAATTGTGATTTCAATATCAACTGGTGAAATGCCTAATCGCGTTTCAATATTACTAAAGAGTGTCTTGATTAAAGCCTTTTTAGTTTCTACTTTGCGACCTTCCATCATGTTAACTTCAATCACTGTGTAAGAATCAGAGCGGCCGCAAGGGTAGTAAAAATCGCTTTTATCAAGTGGGATGAACCTATGAGCTCGCTTATTTTCAGGTAAACCTAAAGTTTGTGTCATCGACTGTTGGATCACATCTGATAAATCAGCTTTTATGGGATCCAAGTACTCTTTAATACCATATATGACAACCACTATTTCTCCTTAAAACGTATTACTAGATTACATAATTACTCGTTTTAACTTTATTTTTTCTTAAACAGCAAACGATAACTGAGTTCCTATTTTGATTCAATTGTTTAGCGGGTTTGTTATGATGTTTAAAGCTATTTCCATCGCCAAGTATACTGAGGCGTTGCGCTACACTGAGAACTAAAATCTTGTGAATTTTTAGGGTAATAATCACCATATGCAAGATACAAAACCTGACGCTACTCTTTTCTTTTTCAATTCGATGCTCAGAGATGCTGTTATGGGGGAAGCGACAAAAGCTTAAAATTAGCAAGTGACGCCAGAGTCTCTGTTATATTGATTATCTATCGCTCTTTTTCGGCTATTATTTTATTTAGTATATCTTTAAGGTTTTCAATATCATCGGTAATTAATTTACGGCCTGTATTAATTAACGAAATACCAATTTCCAGCCAAATTCGTAGCAACATTATACCAAGAAACAGCGCAGCAATATTTAGGATACTACTAGGTAGCATTATTTCAGTGGATCCGAATGTTATTGGTTCAATTACTTTTTCAGTACCTACAATATAATCGTGTATTGGATTATTGGTGAAGTCATTAATGTATTCCGTTAAATTGAATACCAACATCAGCAAGATGATAACACCAAGGGCGACTAGGAATGCTCCGACATTTTTTCTCATATTATCCAAATTTAATACCACCACACTATATCAACATAACAAGACTGAAGGATTACACCAACAGCCAAATTTAACTAAAAATCAAAATTCCTTAAATCAAGCCAAAGAGTTTTTAAAGCATTAGATAATGCATTTGGAACCCATAAAACAAGTTTTTTAATTAAAAAGAGTAATTCTACATCCTCAACAGCGCCATAAACGTCGCGAATTTGCGAGTGTCTGACGACTGAAGGGAGCGAATTTAATGGCATTGTTAGTGTTCTTATACATGCTGATCTATAAGAATAGGATTGCCATCTGGGTCAATAATCGAGAAACTCGATGGACCTTGCTCTGCGGCAACAGAATCTTCAGCTATTTGTATACCTTTAGACTTGAACTGCTCAAGCAACTGGCGCACATCATCAAACGACTCTAAATTTTCAGCATTTTGATTCCATCCTGGATTGAAGGTCAGTATATTTTTTTCAAACATACCTTGGAATAAGCCAATGTTTGTGTCCCCGTGCTTCATTATCAAAAAACCATGAGACTCTTCACCGGCAAACACTTCGAATCCAATTTTTTCGTAGAAGGCTTTCGATTTTTCCAAATCTTTCACAGCCAAACTTATTGAAAAGCAACCTAATTTCATAATCTTCTCCTTATTGTCATTCTTGAACACTAACGAGAATGTTGAATTACTCGTTTTTAAAGTTATTTTTATTAGTCCATAAACGATAACTGAGTTGCTATTTTGATTCAATTGTTTAGTCGGGTTTGAGTGGGTAGTTTAAATAGGCGTTCTATACCGATTTTGTTACGGTTTCCCTGCAATAATTTTTAGCCTATCAATATTTTTTATGTTTCGTCTTTTATTTTACATCAGTCGACTTGGCTAAATGATGCGCTGTACATTTTTAAGCGCTTGCGCGTACTAAAGTCGGTCATTTTTACTATCGTGACTGTTAACTTATGTTATTGTCGTTTGAAAATAGGTGAATGTTCAACGTACCGCATTGCAAAATATACATTTAAATCGAGACTATGCCGTGTTATAAAAGTTATTGTTTAATAAGGAAGTTATGAGGTTTACACGCTTTGAAATATTTTAATATCCTAGCCACCGCCGCAATGTGTTTATTATTAGTGGCATGCTCAAGCGAATCTGACAAAACCGCTTTTAAGCAATATGAATTAGCTAAAAAAAATCGCGATTTACATCAATTGCACACAGCCTTAATCACGTTGAATACTTTAGACCCCGAATCATTTGAATCAGAGCTCAATACTATCAAGCAATCGGTGGCTTTATTAAAACAACTCAATTCAGATCGTTCTTTTTCAAGTAACTATTTAATCAGCCATCAGGCGAACCTATTGTTTAATAGTAAACAAGCAAAACAGGCGATTGTGCAGCATGGCAGCCAGCTCAATGAACTCATAAAAATAAACCAATTGATCACCAGCGCATTGACAGAACCGGCTCAGCTTACAGTGGCGTTTACCCAGCAACTTCAAGCATTGCCCTTAAATAAATGGCCTTTGGTTGATTTAAACAGTCAACTAAAACATACCATTAACGCTAAAAATGCTCTCGAACAAGCGCTACAACTTGCCAAGCTACATAAGTTAACTCAATACGCCCCTGAAACTGAGGCGCTGTTCGTTACGTTGAGGTTACAACTTACATTAAAACTTAACCTAATTGATAAGGTTTATATTGTCGCATTTACCAAAAGTGCAGATGAAATACGCGACCACAATCGGTTTTTAACTGACAAATCAAGCCCTTTGTTAAGCTCTTTTAATCCAGATAATGCATTGAATGCAATGCAACCGTTATTTATAAAAGCACAAGAGCAATATGCACCTTTTTTATTAGTTACCAATAACTTAATGACGCATCCTGTTTTTACTGACTATCCCAAAATACACCAAGCCTTACTTGATTGGTCGCAACTAGAACGTGATATTTTAATGCCTTACGATAATTTTGTGAGCTATAGCCAAAATAGCGAACAACGAGTTGATAAAATTAACACTATCTTGGCGTTATTGAGTCAACAGCATCAACAAAGTAGCTTAGAACATGCTCAATTGGCTCTCAATGACATACAAAAACAGCACCCTCAAGCATTCGACTTGATGGAAAAGTTAAAACATGACAGTGTTTTTGTTTATAGCGCAACATACAATTAGGAAATACATTAATGATAAAAACAGGGATTTTGCTAATAACATTGCTACCCCAAATAAGCTTTGCACTTGACTTTTATCAACGTGAAGAATGGTGTGAATCAATCGATAAAACCAGCCCTTACGCCATCAAAAGTACAAAAGTATTCGATATAATTGCATCTAACCCTCAAAAAGAAAAAAACGATGCCATTTCTGATTTAAAAAAAGATTTATGGGAGAAAATTGATAAATTAGCTAAAGAAGAAAATATCGACAGTTTTTATTTCAAGAGTATCAATCTAGAAAACCCACCAGACAGAAGCGCTCCTAGCCGTTTTGCTGATCGTTTAAAAGCCTCTGTAACACTTTATCCTGCAACACAATGTAATGTGCAAAGGCGTGTTAGCTGGGATCAAATAAAAGTATCGTCACAAGAGTCATTGCTTGCTTCTGGTACTGTGACAAGAGAGCACGTATTTAACATCAACATCTCAGCAGAAACAAACAAATCAAACCATGCATCACCTTCATTGGTTGATCCAGTGATCACTGAGTCAACATTCTATGGACTTTCATTAGGGATGACCAAAGAAGCGGTGCTCGATCATGTGCAAGGATTTGATTTAGAGATCCAAATAAGCCCAATTTCTGTGATTCACATTATTGGCCGTAATCACGCTTTCTATTTTAAAAACAACTTATTAGTTGGTTATCAGTATGCATACAATTTATTGCCCATTGTCTTTGCCAATCAACTTGCAATGACACAAACTTGGCCGCAGTTTCAATTTGATAATCAAAATATTTTAATCAATGATGATCTTAGTGCCAGTGCAAAAAGTGCCATTAAAAAGTTAACCAACAATAACGCACAAATTGAAACAGTCAAAAATGCAATAACAGAAGAAATTAAAACTAAATTGATCTCTTTTAGTTTAGGTGAAACCAACACATTTATACCTATGGTCAACAATACACGTTGCGTAGACTTTAACGCCCCCCTTGAAGCCCAATTAACATCCTTAAAGCACCATTATCGACTGAAGTTTAATGAGCAAGATAAAAATGTTAGCTATTTAAACGATTGCCAACAGCTGCTTACTTTTCAAGGACAATATTTAAAAAAGGTTAAGTTGATGCAGCTGACAGAATTAACAAATTATCAACTCAGTCCTTTAAATAAACTGCTCAATCAACAAGAGGCATGGAAATTTGGTGCAATAAAACAAGGCATGCCTGAAAGCCAGGTCATTGATAAGCTAAAAGTGAGCAACCCATTCATCTTTGAGCAACAACTCGAAATAAGTAACGATAAGTGGTACGGCACATTACAATTTGGCGAAAAAGGCGTTGTATCAGGTAAATTAGACTATTTTGGATCTTAGAACAGCGCCTTTAGCCTTTTAAGCTAATACTGAATAAACGCTCGACATCAACCCTAAATATTTTATTTATTTTCAATAACTTGTATAATAAACATTGAAAACGATGTCGAGTTTATTGCTCAGCTACATTACTTAACTTTAAGAACAAATTCGTTACACTCTTTGCACATCAAAAATGGTGGCGCAGCCTCGCATTTTTATCCATAACAATCTGAAATTATTACACATATATAAAACCTATCCCCACTTCGGTTTCATAGTTATTGCAAACAATTGGGCTTTTGCGCAACTCACTACTGAAATATTCAAATAGTGCTTCACCGTAAATCTGCCAATCTTCATTGATGTTGTGACGGTATGAATAATCGATTCCGAAAGATCGTAAGCCTCCATTTAGATTCGTTGCGGCTAAGCCTGAAGCAGCAGCTTGCATTACGTTTATACCAAACCCCTTGTTGGCGTACTCGCTGTCATGAAAAACAGCAACCAAATTAACTTCTGAACCACTGCTATCATTTTGGCTTCCAAAGCAGTAACCCACGCCAAATAATCCTAAATTGCCATCACCTCCCGTCACGACCCGCCCTATTATCCAAGAGCGCCAATCAGAGCTAAATGCTCGGCGTGCTTGAAGCACAACTTCAAAACCTTCTTCTTGGTTGCCTAGGCCATTTAAATGGCCGTCGTCTGAGTCGCTTTCTTCGCGACCCTCTTCAAAGCCAAGCAAGGTGTCAATTAACCAAGTTTCATCTAATAGACCACGCAAGCCCAATGCTTCGCCTGCGAAATAAAAAATATTATCATTACTTCGTCATTGCACAGCCCCTGCAGGCTGGATTTCCAAGCCAAATTCATCTGAGCCTTCGTACGCTGTTTCATATTCAACGCCGAGGCCAAGCCCAAACGCTCAGCCTTTATTGCCTTTTGTGAAGCCATCAACTGAGGGTCATGGAACTAAAACTGTTTTTGTATCTTGCGCTAAGGCGGTGTTAAAGGGATAGATAAAGGTGGTAATAGCTCCGGCAATGGCTAGAGGAAAGGCATAAGTTTTGTCATTTTTTATGTCTTGTATGTGTAACAAAGCGCAATCAAACGCTCATTTTTGTTCAATTAGTGTACGCATGCTTTTGAAAAAGTTCATTTTTTGGCAAATTAAAGCTTGGAACTGAAATTTTACACTACAAAAAAACTGCCAATATGTTTGCTGTGATATGTCCTGTCGGGCTAAAGCTCGACCTACAAAATGCGGCAGAGCTGCGCTCGACTTGGCTAGCAGGCTTGCACCTGCGCCCCTCAATGCAAACTCTGAAATCAAGTTTCTAAATAAAGAGCACGCGCCACTGCCGCGCTTTAATCTGGGCAAAACAAATGTGGGTTATTTGTTTATAAACACATCTGTTGGGCACGTTTTAAATTGTTAATAGACGCAATAACTTGCGTGATGGTGCCGTTATGGTTTTTAACCGAGTTTTCAACCCCATTCTTAGCTACTCCCTTTTTAACCGCGCCCTCAACAGTCCAATCGTTATACTGTTTTAACGCTTGCAGTATCGCAATATAACTGGCTTGCCATTCATCTATCGTCATAAACAGCGGGTGATTTTTTTCAAGTTCGCTTTGCCATGCTTGCAGCTGTGCTTGTAAGGCCGAAAGTTTTGCTGCTGCGCACTGCAATTGGTAATCGGCCACCTCATCATCAAAGCGCCGTAACGCTAAACTTTCAACAGGTAATGCATCGACTATTTTATCAAGCGGGGCGAGTTGATGATATTCATCACGTAAGTAAGCTAGGTGGTGCAAGGTATAATAATGAGCGGGTTCAATCAGTTGGCTAAATGTTATCAGGGCATCAATGTTTTCTACTGTCGCACCCGCTACGTGTTTTAGGCGTTGTACAAATTGTTGTTGCTGCAATAAGCCAACGTGCTCATTGGCATAACGGTGCATAACTGCCAACCGTTGGTACATATCGCGCTCGTTGGTGAGGCTGGGCGATGACCAAAACCGCTCGGCAATGGCATACAAACGCGGCCATAACCGGGTATCGAGATTCTCGGTTGTAATTAACTCAGACCAAATAGTGGCTTCACCGCCCAGCACATTGCCAGTTTGCTCACGCTGCTGCTCGGCAATCAGTAGGGTATTTAAATGCTCGAGGCTGGTTGTATTGGCTTGCGCGGCAAAGGTGTAGGGCGTATTACCAATGAGCGCATCGAGCTGGCTGTTTTGGCCTAAAGCAAAACGCAACGTAGTTGGGCCCATCCAGGTATCGAGCGTAATCTGATAAACACCGGCGGTTTGCTTTACGTTGTGACTGATAAATTGGCCTTTGCCCTTTATCTCAACGCGAGCAAAGATTGCATTATGGTGATTGGTAAACACATCAACCTGCCCCGTCACGGGGCTACCTTTTAATCGGGTGAGCGTAAAATTCACACTGCCTTTGAGCTTGTGTGCCACCACTTTTTTTGTTGGTGCGGGCACGGGGTGATTGCGATAATGGTAGCTAGTCCACTGGGGCTGGTCGATATAAAAGCCGCTGGAGAGTAAACCATCAAATCCCGCTTCGCGGATGGCGGTGAGTGAATGGTGGCCGCGCCACGATTGTACTAAGGTGTTTTTTGGTAAACTCGGATGCAGCACTTCATCCCAACCAATCATTTTTTTGTGGTATTTGGCTAAAATGGTGGCAACGCGTTGGTTAAAATAAGCATGCAAGGCATAACTATCGCTAAGGTTGTTAGTCTGCATGTAGGCTTGTATTTGGCTGTTTGTTTGCCAGTCACTGTCGTCGACTTCATCGCCACCAATATGTAAATAAGGGTCTGGAAATAACCCTGCAAGCTCATCGACTACTTCATCAACAAATAGATAAACCTTAGGATTACTGGGGTCAAGTAATGGTTTAAATACGCCCCAATGGCGCTCCATTTCACTCAAAACTGTACCGCTGCCCAACTCAGGATACGCCAAAATAATTGCACTGGCATGGCCGGGTACATCAAACTCAGGCACTACGCGAATGCCCAACTGCGCGGCATAAGCCACCACTTCTTTAATTTGTGCTTGGGTATAATACAGCCCATCTGAGGCAGTTTGATGCAATTTAGGGTAGCTGTTTAATTCAATACGCCAGCCTTGGTCGTCGGTTAAATGCCAATGAAATACGTTAAATTTGGCTGATGCAAGCCCGCGCAAGGTGCGCTTTACATCATCAATCGGTAAAAAATGGCGCACACCATCAAATAACAACCCGCGCCACGGGTATGTAGGACTATCGGTAATGGTGACATTGACCAGTTGCCGTGGTTTTTCGGCCAAAAACACTAACTGCGACAAGGTGGCAAGGCCACGTAACAGCCCGTATTGGTTGGCACTGCTTAAAGTAATGACCTGATTTTCAATACTTAAGGCATAGCTTTCATCCATAGCTAAATACGGCAAAGGGCCATCGAGTTTATTGACCTTCAGCTGTAGCTGTGCACGCTCGAACGCGGTCCATTGAATAGCAGAAAACTGCGTTGACAGCTGAGAGTTGGCCAATAATGGCGCAAGCGCAGCTTGCTGCTCTTTGGCAACATACACCGTAAGGGTGCTGTTAAGCTGGGAGTTTCCTTCAAGTAAGGTGACATTGGTAGGCATGGGCATCAGGGCGGGTAAGGCATTGGCTGAACTAAAGGGTAAAAAACCAATTAATACGGCACAAAAGAAAAGATAAATTAACTTATTCATTCAAAAAGTCCTTTGGCATGCAGCACGGCGCTGGACATTGGCATAATGCTAGTTGCAACAATGGCACCTGAGCCACCAATTACTTGTGCCGCAAGGCGTTGCGCGGTGTTGATAGCAACCTTAATCGGTTGGCCAGATAAATACTCAGCTAAGAAGCCAGCTGAAAATGAATCACCTGCAGCCGTGGTATCAACAACCTGTGTAACAGGGCTCACAGGGTAACGGGACAAAGTGTGATTTTGCCCCACTGTTTGCAATACCAAGGTATCGTCAATACCTTGTTTAATCACCACTAATGCATGGGAACATGCTTGATAAAATGCACTTAATTGGTATTCGCTACACTGGCCAAACACACCAAAGTGGTCGTCATTAGTGGCAAAAATAATGTCTGCAATCTTAAAGGCCTGCTGATAACACTTTTGTGCTTGTGCCTTGTTTTGCCAAAGTATTTCACGGTAGTTACTATCAAAAATGACGCGCCCACCCGCTTGTTTATACGCCTCAACATGAGCGATAAATAGCTGTAATGCAGCCTCATCTAAAATTGCTAAACTAATGGCCGAAAAGTACACGTAATCAAATTGTTTTTGTTTTAGTGCAATTAAAAACATCTGTTGCTGATCAAGGTCAAAATACACTCTGGCGGCGCTGTTTTTACGATTGTAATGAAAAGCTCGTTCGCCTTGCTCATCAGTGGTAATGCCGTACACACCGAGTGTACGAGCTGGCGAGTGTTGTAAATACTGTAAATTTAATCCTTGATGGAGCCAAAGCGTATGCGCATGAATGCTTAGCTCATCACACCCTATCGCCGAAACAAAATACACATCGGCTTGGCGATCTAATAAACGCTTTAAATACACCGCACTGTTATACGTATCGCCACCGAAGCTCCCGGCATAATTAGGTGATAACTCATGCATTGCTTCACCAAAAAAAGCGATTTTAATCATGTTGCATCTCCTCGCGTTGGGCTTTTAATATTGCCAGCGCCTCCATTGAGGTGCGTGTTTGCACAGGCGTAAGTAAAGTGACCACGGCAGCCAAAATGGCCGATATTGTGGTAGCCGGAATAATCGGATTACTCCAATAAGCAAGCCAATCTGGCGTTAAGATAATGGCGAACGAGACAAGTAACGAAACAAACAGCGCTGTCATTACTCCTTGCCAATTAAAACGCGACCAAAAATGCCCAAACAATACCGACACACATAAGCCCGACATTAAAGTGGCAATCATATTGGTGATATAACCAATGACATCATTCGTTAATAACGCTAGTAATAATGCAATACCAATCGTTAGCACCAAACCAAAACGTGAAAGCATCACCACTTCATTAGCATGAGGCATACGGTTAAAGACTAAACAATATAAGTCGCGAATTAGCACACTGACTGCGGCAATTGCATCGGAACTAGCGCTCGAAATAGTGGCCGACAACCCGGCAATAATGACTAAAGCCGCCAAGCCAAATGGTAAAAGCTCCATCGCCATGTACGGAAACGAAAACGCACTGTTTTCAAGGTCTGGGTTTAACTTAAACGCCGCCATGCCAATAATGGCGGGCACAATGGCAAATAATAAATATAATCCACCAGAGGTATAAAATGATTGGCGAATGCTTTTAACGTGTTTACCCGAATAAATGCGCTGACGAAACGAAGGCGCCACTAAAACCCCCACCAGCACCGCAAAAAATAACGATAATCCTGGTAATACGCCCACTTTATCAAGCGATAAAAAACTTTGATTAAGCACAGGCTGAGCACTGGCCATTTCGGCTACACCGCCAACTTCATAAAGGGCAACACCCGCCATTAAGAAAAAACCAACAAACAAGACTACAGCTTGGATAGAATCTGTCCAAACCACTGCAACATAACCGCCAATCACCACATAAATGCTAAATCCCAGTGCAATAATCAATTTTGCTGAAAATGGCGATAACCCAGTTAACCACGCAAGGTACATACCGCCACCCAAAATATGCGCACCAAGCCAACCTATGCTGGCAATAAAAATAAAGACGGCAATGGTATTTTTAACAATAGGATGCGCACCGACATAATAAGAAACTTCTTCGCTCATAGTCATAAACTGATGCTCTCGCACCGGTGCAAATACCTTGGCCAGCAATAAAATGCCGCACGCCCCGCCAAGGCCATAAATCATCCCTGCCCAGCCATTTAAATAAGCAAACCCCACAGCGCCCATGGAGGAACCTGTACCTACCATAGTCGCCACCGTTGTACCTAAGGTCAGAAAAAACGGTAAATTACGCCCACCTAATAAAAAGTCATCACCACCTTTGGTATTGCGGCTTACCCACCAGCCAAACCAAATCATAAATCCTAAATAGCCTAAAAAGGCCAACAACAATTCCCATTTCATAGCGCACTCTTTTATTATTTTTAATTGTATTGATGCATCATAAATTGATGATATTTATTATTTTTAGTGCAATATCCAGCACTCGTTATCCTCTGAGTTCGGGAGGCTCAGAGGCACTCAATTGTTATGGCGCTTTATAACATGTGACATCCACTTCGACTTTACAGTCGACCACTAAATCGGCCACGGCACAAATACGCGCAGGTGGGTTAGCACCAAAGTATTCTTTAAACACTTTATTAAACGATTGAAAATAGCGCGAGTCAGTTAAAATCACCGTCACGTGCACCACATCTTTAAGCCCATAACCCGCTTCGGTCATAATATCAACGCAGTTTTGAATCGCTAAACGCGATTGCTCAATAATGCCCCCTTCAACCACTTCGCCGTCTTTCATCGGTGTTTGCCCCGACACCATTAACCAACCACCGGCTTCAACAGCGCGGGCAAACGGTAAATGTTGCCCACCGGTGCCCGTGCCACCTTCAATACCAATTCGTCTAATCATGTATTACTCCTTGAGAGGTTAAAAATTTGCCCGAAAATGCCGGTAAAATCTGTTTATCTTTAAATGTGGTTTGGCCATTAGTCCAAACGCGATGAATGCCCGATGCAGGTAAAGTCGGGTCAACAAAGGTGGCGTTATCAATAATTTTATCGGCGTCAAATAAAACTAAATCGGCAAAATGCCCTACTTTTATCGCTCCGCGATCATGCAGACGATAATTAGCGGCACTTAGCCCAGTCATTTTATGAATGGCAGTTGCCAGCGAAAAAAGCCCTTGTTCACGACTGTAATGACCCAGCACCCGCGCAAATGACCCCCATAAACGCGGATGTGGATGCGGATCGCACGGTAAACCGTCTGAACCAATCATGGTTTTATCAAAGGCCAAAATGGTTTTTACATCGCCCTCGTTTAAGCCGTGATACACAGCTCCAGCGGGTTGGAGTTTTTTGGCCGCATCCAGCAAGCTCAGGCCCCATTGCTTGGCGATATCAGCTAATAATTGCTCGGCCATTTTTGGATGCGATTCAGACCAAGTAATAAAAATATCAAAGTCATCAGTTACTTGGTTTAAATCAAGCGTGCTAGAGCTTGCTGCATACGGATAAGCATCACAGCTGCATTTTGAATCTTGACCTTGCTCTGCAAATTTAGCCAACAGCTCTGGTGCGCGGCCCCAGTTGTTTTTGCCAGCACACTTTAAATGCGAAATAATCACTTTAATACCAAAGTGTGTTTCCATCGCAAACGCTTCGTCCATCGCCTCTAAAACTGCATCAAACTCGGTACGTAAATGGGTGGTATAAAGGGCATTGTGTTTTTTTAAAATTTCACCAAATGCATGTATTTCATGCTCTGGCGCACACTTGGCATTGTGATAAGCAAGCCCAGTACTTAACCCCAAAGCACCTTCATTAATGGCTTGATTGAGCTGCAACTGCATTGCATTTATTTCATCAGAGGTGGCGGCGCGATCTAAATTATTCATCACATTATTGCGTAAAGTGGTGTGACCCACCAAAGCGGCGACATTTACATTGGCTTTTTTGACATTAAAAGCGGCAATGTAATCGCGCATATGCATAAAGTTAAATTCGGCTTTGTCACCCAGTAGATTCATAGGATCGGGTGCATCTGCAGTTAACGTTGCAGGGGCTGCGCTAATGCCACAATTGCCGATAATAACGGTTGTTACCCCTTGGCTCACTTTGGCCGCCATGATCGGATTGCGCAATAGCTCTAAATCGTCATGGGTATGCACATCAATAAAGCCTGGGGCTAAACACAAGCCATCGGCCATTATTTTATGGTTGGCCTGTAAATGCGATAACTCGCCCATTGCCACAATGCGTTCGCCTTTTATTGCGACGTCCATGTGCACAGGATCATTGCCTAACCCATCAAATACCCAAGCGCGGTAAATAACAGTATCAACAACAGCTGAGTGTCCGTACTCCATTATTAATCTCCTAGAGGGGTCCTGTTCGGTCCTTGGCGGTATTCATCTAATTCATGTTTAATACGGCGAAGCTTTTCGCGTGATTTTTTCTGGGTCAAAATTGCCACTTCGCTGGCCAATACATCAACGGCCGCTAACATGGCATAGCGAGCGGTACTTGGGGTAAAAATGTAATCTGACTCATTGGTTTTTATGGGTAAATGAAAGGTTGCGACGTCAGCAAGGGCGCTGTCTGGGCAAATCGCAATCACTTTGGCACCGTAGTCTTTGGCAATACTGGCGGCATCAATTAAGTCTTGCGGTAAACCGGTGAGCGATAATACAACCACCACATCACAGACATCAACACTGGCAGCAGTCATGCGCATCATCACCGGGTCGCTATAAGCATTACTTAATACATCAAGGCGAAACAAACGGTTATGGCACTCTTGCGCCACCACAGAGCTGCCTCCTCCGACACCAAAAATAAGCGTGTGGCGACTGCTAGCAATGCAGCGCGCGGCTTCTTCGACCTGCGTTTGTGCAATCAATCCCGCGTTTAAATCTAAAATAGCGTGAATTGCTTTGTAAATTGCTGGAATATCTTCACGTTGCGAATTATTTTCGCTAATAAAGCGCTCACCAACCGCTAACGATTGCGCCAATTGCAGTTTCATATCACGTACATTATCGCAATCGAGCGCTTTGGCTAAACGAGTAATTGAGGCATGGCTAACATTAGCGCGCTGCGCTAACTCACCGATACTGGCAGAGGCGGCAAACTGTAAATTTTCTAATATTAATTGCGCGACTAACTGCTCAGATTGACGTAAATGCCCTAAGCGTTCTTTAATTCTCGAAACAATATCCAATGAATTACTCTCCTAAAAATAGGTATCAAAAATATCAACAACGGTATAGTTATCATCTATTACGTTGATATAACGCCACTTATCAAATGTTAGGCAAGGGTGTGAAGTACCAAAAGCAATAATATCGCCCACCTTTAACGGATAAGTATCACTAAAACGTAACATGGCGTGTTGATCCATGATTTTTTCGATTTTCCAACCCGTACCTGCCGATGTAACGGTACCCTGCTGGTTTATATGTAAATTGGGAATTGGCAAGCCTGCATCAAAGGCCACATCACGCTTACCCATGCCAATAATGGCACGCCCAGGCTCTGGTATTGACTGTACATAGGCCCAAATCTCTAAACACGACTGTAGGTCGCTGCCGATATTACAAGCAAGAGGATTGCGCGCCAAAAGCTGTTGCTGCGCCTGCTCATAAATACCTTGGTCGTGCGCAACATAACAGCCGGGCCTTATTACCGGCACCATGTTAGCAAGCAGATTATTTGGTGCAAACGCATCACACACTAAGTCATACCAAGCTGAACCGCCGGCAGTTATCATCACGTGTTCAGTCTCAAATGCATGCTCATGAATTAAAGTTTTACACAGATTAACAGCATAATTTAAAAACGCAGTCACCTCTGTGTGCGTACTAAGCACACCTTCATAAAGCTCAAGCCCTGCTAACTGAATCGATGAAAACTGATGGATCTGTGAGACTAACTGTTGGATTTGCGCACCATCAACAATACCACAGCGCCCGCCTGGTACCCCAAGCTCAATCAACAGCTTGATTGAAAGCGCCTGCTTAGCAAAAAAAGTGCCTATTGCCGCAATGTTATCAACATCATCTACTAAGCAATAAAAGTCGATGTCATGCTGATTAAGTAGCTGAGCAAGCTGAATAAAATTGGCTTTACCCACCAATTGATTGGCCATAATAATGCGCTTGGCACCAGCATGGGCCGCAATCACCGCTTGATGAACAGTCGCAACTGTAATGGCATATGCACCTGCCGCTAACTGCATCTTAAAAATAGCCGGTGCCATGGTTGTTTTACCATGAGGCGAAAATTTCACCTGACTTTGCGCCGCAAATTGCGCCATCCAAGCAATATTATTGTCTAACCGCGTTTTATAAATACACGCACACGGTAAGCTCACCTCCTGCTGTGCCACATTCCACCCACCCTGTTTCAACTGCGCTTGCTCTCCTAAGCCTTTATTTAAGGTATAAGTTTGTATGGTGTCTTTCATCGTTAAACTTAGCATAACAAAGAACTCTTATTTTAAATCATCAGGTTAGATAGCAAAGCCACATCTTGCTTTAAAAAATTATTACGTATAAATGGAATGGCAGTTGCATTTTCAATAAAAGTGATGTTAATTAATAACACAATAATAATCAACAAATGTTATTAACTAACCTAAAATATTAGACATGAAATAGCGCATTAAACGCAAATAGGCATGCAAAGCGTTAGCTAAACCTAATTTGGCACACTTCTGCCCAGAAGATGAAAGGCTTAACTCAACAAATTGAATTAAGTTTTTTATGGATGGCGTATAACGCTATTTTGCCAAATCAAAAACCAGTACAACCCACCCCTTGAGTTGTACTGGTTTTCTTTTGTGCCAAAAATAAGCAAGCTTTTTACTTAAGTTAAAACTGATATTGCATGCCCAAAGTAATCGCGCGTCCTCTATTGGCAATGCCTTCTTCATAGACAATAGATTGAGTGCGATACTGCTGATTAAACATATTATCGAGCGCAAAATTGACGGTTAAATGTGGTGATAGTGATAAGCTGGCATTCGCCGCAGCCACAAAATAGCTACTTTGATTTGCAACAGCCTCATTGTTTCCCCGGTAAAAGCCATGAAGATTAAAGCGCCATGCTGCTTGTTGATAATCGAACATCACAGCCCCAGTATTTTGGGCAATATTGATATCTGAATCATCAGTAAACCAATTCCACAAAACCTTGATTGAGAATTGTTGAGTTAATTTGAATTGCAACTCTGTTTCTACCCCTCGAGATTTTTGGCCATCGTTATTAGTAAACGAAGGTGAAAAAAATGGGTTTTCAGGATGTTCAACAGGCGCTGCTAGAGTGATCAATTGTTTAAAATCATTATTAAAGGCCGTTATTTCAACATGCCAATTTTCAAATGTCTGTAACCAAGAAACTTCAATGGTTTCGACCTCTTCGGCGTTGAGATTAACATTACCAAAATCAACATAATTATTACGATCATAAAGCTCTAAAAAGTTGGGCGCTCTAAACGCTGTACCATACATTAGTTTAAGACTACTTTTTTCCTCAGGCTTCCAAACGGCCGCTATGCGGGGACTAATAGCATGGCCAAAATCATTGTAATAGTCATAGCGAATACCCGCTGTCACTTCCCATTCGGTCGTTAACTGTATTTGGTCTTGTAGGTATAAACTGACTATCTTTCGCGATTTTCTATCGCTAAAACTCTGATCTCCAACTAGTTTAATTGATTGTTGGTAAGGCTCTAAGGTAAATAAATCATGAGTTGTAGCGGTATAAACGTCACTAATATGCGCTTTTTCGTAAGCACTGCCAAACGAGACTAAGTGGTTATCACTCGCTTGATAAGATACATTAATTGCTGCTTTACTGTTTTTTGAGGTTAAAAAAGGGCCACCTACAAAATTGGTTGCGAGTGAAAAGTCGGGAAAAATCTCAACCTCTTTTGGAATAAGTAAAGCTTGGGTTTGCCATTTATCTTGACTGTGAGCAAACGAAACATCGTAATCAAGCTGATTAAACCAAGTACCATTGTACTGCGCACTAAATGACCATTGCTGCGATTGCTCTTTATTAATGTCATTCCCTAAAGAGCCTAATGCAATAAAGTCGTTTAATTGCCGTTTCATATAACGTGCGGTAAATAACCAATCGTGCCAGCTTTGTTTTAGATAAGCATCAAGGCCATTAATGGGATCGTGAGTCTCACCCTCGATGCCATTAATATCGGTTAAATGATAGTTATCACCTGCATCATCAAATACGCCAAGATAAAAATCTAACTTCTTATGCTCAGAAAACGCGTGTGAAAGCGAAAAGCGTGACGACACTCGATTAGGATGCGAAACAGAAACACTCATTTCGTTACGGTTCGAGGCGGTTATAATATTGATCACACCTAAAAATGCATTGCTGCCATACAAAGCAGAACCCGGCCCTCTAATTATTTCAATCCGCTCAATATTTCCTAAATCAATTAGCCGATTTAATATGGATATTCCACCTGTATATAAATCATTGATCTTATTGCCATCAATTTGAACCAGCACTGATTCCGACAGCGCAGTGCTGCGTCCACGCGCAGAAATTCGATTAGCTGTGCCTTGCTCTATGTCTCTAGTACTTTGATAACCAGGAACAAAATTAAGCAGCGTTTGTAAGTTGGAAATCCCCATTTCGTTTATTTGGTCACGGGTGATGACATAAACAATAGAAGGCGATGAATAAATAGTTTGTTTATTTTTAGTTGCTATTTCAATGGTGGTTAACTCTTCCAAGCTGAGTGAAAATAAGTCAGGCCCTTGTTCACCGTATGTACAAAAAGAAAGGCAACACATTGTTGTTAAAGCCAAACCTTTCAAAGTAGCTCACCCCAAAATGTTAAATCTTAATCGTAGGACTGCTTTAACTTATAGGTTACTAATGCAGTATCCACAACAATTACATCATAGGTTTAAGCGACTTACCTCGTGCATGTCTTAACGCATTCAACCGTTAGAACCCTTGGCATAACCAAAACACAGGTTGCTTTTTCTCAATCACAGTAATGACTTTTGTCATACTCGATTGCTGACAATGCACACTCAAATATTGCCTGTTTTACGCAGATACTAACCCCATACACACCAGGAGATAGTATCATGACATGCAAATCACTCGACCAACAACTTATTGAATACCGCCAACAACGGGCACTCGCCATGCCTTTAGCTGGCATGATTATTTGGAGTTTACTGTTTACACTGAGCTTTCTTTTACCCCTTTCACAAATAGTGTTTGCAGTCTTTATTGGCACTGGTTCTATCGTTTATTTGGCAATGGCGCTGTCTAAGCTAACAGGCGAAAATATAACCTTTAAGAATAAATCTGAGCGTAACTGGTTTGAGAGCCTATTTTTGGCCGCAATCGGCATGAGCTTTCTCACCTTTGGGATCAGTATTCCATTTTTTATGGAGAATTATTTAGCGCTCCCTTTTGCATTAGCAGTGCAAACAGGGCTGATGTGGCTCATTTATGGGGTACTCGCTGCACATAAAGTGGCGATAGGACATGCAATTGTTCGAACATTAGCCTGCGTAATTGCTTTTATGATTTGGCCAGAACTAAGCTTTCACATCCAACCGTTTATTGTAGTGTGTTGTTATGCTATTTCAATTCCACTGATGGAACGACGCTGGCAAGCACAACAAAACAGATGTCTGACCCAGTAACAACGACACTTTTGTTAAATTAGGGCTTTTCTGTTGTCAACTCTGTGAGTTTTTGATTAATTTCAACCAGCTGGTAGGGATTCGTTTTAAGCTTTGCAAGTAATGTAAGTGCTTGAATATAAGCGTGTGTTAATGCGCTTTCAGAAGCAACGTTTATATCTGGAATGACTCCTACACCTTCCCAATTCGTTTTTGAAATAGGATTAACAGCCATTGAAACTGGAATTGCAGCGCGAAAACCGTCGCCTAATTCAAACCATTGCCAAGGGTTGGCGCCGCCTTTACTACTTTGCCCAATAATGGTTGCGCGTTTTAGCTGTTTAAAGTTATAGCTAAACTCTTCAGCTGCAGAAAACGTCTTGTTGCTGATAAGAATATACAGCGGAAAATCACTCCCAAACATTTGTTCAATGCTATCAAAAGTCCAAAATTCAGTTAAAGCGCCTGTCGCTCTTGAGTAAAAGCTGTTTAAATGTGTTTTTTTAGGCAAAAAATAACTGCTGATCAGCTGTACCATTTGTGGATCGCCGCCACCATTTCTTCGCAAATCAATAATTAATGCATCGCTATGGGCGACAAACTGCATTAATCCTTTTACTGTCGCACGGGATTCATCGGTAACTGCATCAAATCCCCAAAAATCGATATAACCAACATTACCCGATAAAATCTCGACTTTGTTAAAGCCAAAATTACTCCTTTGTAACGTAGCAAACCAACCTTCCTTTACTGAATCTTCGGTTTTTTCTGAGTTTTTTCCCTGATATTGCACCGCAAAATGTGTATCAAATACTTTGAGTTGGGCTGTCAAAAAAGTAGCTAATTCAGCTGGATGATGAAAGCCTGTTAAATCTTCATCACTGGCCAATTGCAAAAGTTGAGCATTTATACTGGCAACTTTTTCGGTCTGTACATAATTGGCTTCAATGGTCTTAATCAATGAATTAACTGTTGTGGTAGTGCCTAAACTCTCGATCGCTTCGCTGTTAAAACCAATTGCTCCTATGAGTAATAACGCCAAGTATTTCAAAAAGCACCTTTATTAAGATTAATCATGTTGGAGTCTCGATGAGAATAGCTGATACAGTAATTCTAATTACATCTATTATTTCAATTTAATCAATTGATTATATGTATCAAGATATTACTAGCACAGTAAAAAACTGAATTTTGAACTAAAGAGCAATCACTTTGAAACTGTATTTAATGCAAGGTAGCTGTAACTTATTTATCCACAGCCAAAACGGATTACAAAATCGCTCATTGCTTAGTAAAAAAAGTAATTGGCATAAAAATAACAAAACCTCCTAAACCCTAGGTTACAACCCCATGACAATGCATTTTAAATTCATATTAATCTTACTTTACACCCTCATACAAAATTAAACATTTTTACACAATTGCTAACGTACCTAATTTTTAAAGAGCTGTTAATATAGGTCCAAGAAAGCAAACGTACATACAAAACCATATTTAAATAGGTAAAGAATTTTCAGTATGAGTAAGTATAGCTCAGGTAATATTCTGGTCATATTGCGCGCTTATTTTAAAAAACTAAGGCCATATCTGAAACCTTTACACAACCCAAATTATATTAGTTAAAAATTTAATGGAGTAAACGATGAGTAACTTATTCAATCATAATGGAATTAAAATAACATTGTTAGCTGGCTTGACTGCAACATTGATGGGTTGTGGGAGCTCTGATGAGGTGGATGAAGCCTTAGAGAAAAATGCAAAATTCTCTTTTGTGAATTCACTTGATTCAACATCTGATTTTTATGTCGATAAAAGAAGCATCAGCT
The DNA here is from genome assembly GCF_002310815.1 of Pseudoalteromonas tunicata. NCBI lineage: Bacteria > Pseudomonadati > Pseudomonadota > Gammaproteobacteria > Alteromonadales > Pseudoalteromonadaceae > Pseudoalteromonas > Pseudoalteromonas tunicata. The sequence goes on from NZ_CP011032.1 coordinate 2,238,024, forward strand.
TAGGCTACAGCGGGCTTTTTGACAGCAAAAATAGAGTTTCAGATGATGTTAGCCAAAACTCTGTAGGGGCAACGTATTCATACAACTATAAAGCTATCAATAACATGGTTAACGTTGGTGTGAAAGAAAGCAATGGTAATGAAGAAAAAAATTACGATACGTTAAAAGATGGCGATAACCTATGGGTCATTGCTTGGCAATCTGGCAATGACAAAAAAATATCTTTTGTTAATAAAAAGAAACAAGACCAAGCTGATATATTTAATGTCCGCGTTTTTGCAAGTGGTAATTACTCTGTTGCAATTGATGGCAACCAAGCAACAGCTACGAAATCAGGCGAAATATCGAGCTATATGGCAGTTAACAATTGTGCCAATGGACTTGCAGTTAATGGCGTAGCTATCGATTTGTGTACTGGAGATTTTGGTAAATCTTACTTAGTTGTTGTTGATGCTAATGGCAAACGAGTGATGGCGCAAGAATAGTACTCAAGCGTCAAGAAGTGAAATACCGACATAGTTTATCTGTAAACAGCAGCCATCAAGCTGCTGTTTATATATAGTTAAAACGTACTCGACTGATAGGTTTAGAACCTAGTTTTATCAACTAAGCGCCCCGCTAAAATCCACAGCAAAAATTAACACTTTATAAACATTTTAATTGCAAAATAAACATTAGTGTGTAATTGTTTAATTTCAGCAATAACGCTGAAAGTTAAAAACCTTTCCATAATCATTAAGGAGACGTAAATGAATACTTTTATCGTGTTTACTCCTAGTGATCTGCAAGAATGTTCAGCCGACTACCACTTAAGCGAGTGGTTTGACGAATAAACTTTTCTGAAATTAATTCCATAAATACTTACTAAAAAATTTGGTAGGTCTAGCCACAATTAAATTTCAGGTAATACAAAATGAACAATAATAAAAACATTCTATCAGCATCACTTGCTGCGCTTTTTCTAGTTTCAGCTCAAAGCCACGCATGTTTAACAAATGAAATTGAATCCAATAATATCGAAAGTTCGGCCAATAAAGGTATATGCAGCGGTACTTTAATTGAAGGCTCGATGAGTCGAGCAGATATCGATTGGTTTGAATTTAATGTTTCCAGTGCAGGAGAAATTAATATAAACCTTGATCACAATAGCAGAGATGACTTTGACTGGTCACTTTATCAAACGAGTGGAAGCGCCGTTGTGCAAGCTCAAACAAGTCAAGTGCCAGAAACTGGTAGCTACCAAGCATTAGGTTCTGGCACTTATCTTCTAAAAGTCACTCGATATAGTGGCTCTGGTTGGTATGATTTAACAATTAACTATCCAGAAGGCAATACCGAACCACCAAGTAATAACACCTGTGAATATGGTAGTAGACCGAGCAAATCGAGTACATTAAAGACGTACTTATTGGGTGATCAGGCCGATAGCTGTTCTGAACTCAATACAGAAAATGGTGCTGTTTTACTAATGGGGGGAGGATCTGATGTCGACAATGCATTTATTAATAGAGTTGGCCCTCATGTTGGGCAAGGTGCGGATGTAGTCGTCCTGAGAACTTCAGGGACCGACGCATATAATGACTATTTGCTTGGGCTACTGGATGCAAATTCAGTTGAAACTTTGATTGTTGATAGCAGAAACAAAGCCAATGAGCCTTATGTCGATTGGGCCATTCGTAGTGCTGAATTTGTTTGGGTTTCGGGTGGGGATCAATCTGAATATTTAAATCAATGGCAAGGAACCAGCCTCCAAAGTGCTTTGCAATATGTCTTTGATAAAGGCGGAGTGATTGGTGGGACATCTGCCGGTATGGCACTGATGGCAAATAGCATCTATGACCCTGATGGTATCCAAGGAGCCGTGTCTAATGAAGTTGTAACCGATTTTTGTCATAACACTCTGCAATTTAATAATCGTTTTGTTTCTGTTCCAATGCTTGATAACTCATTAACCGATACCCACTTTAAAGAAAGAGATAGAATGGGCCGTTCGCTTGTTTCTTTAGCGCACCATGCCACAACGAGTTTTGCAATTGCAGCCAGTGAAGCAACATCAATTTTTATTACCACTGATGGTAAAGGTATTGTTGATGGTAGCGCCGAAGTCTATATATTGAAAGAGTCCGAACAAACAATTAGAAAGGCTCTGAACTGCGGTCAGGCTGTTGAATATTCGGGTATATCTCGAATTAAACTGCTAGCCGGTGATACCTATAACTTTAGTAATCACAGCCATATCGGTTCTAATATAACGATAGGTATTGATGGCCGCATCAGTAATTTCTACACACCAATAAATCCATATTAACTCCCAGTCAACAAGGAGCCAACTAGGCTCCTTTTTAGTGATAAAAAAGTTTATCCCTCCACTCTCTGTTCGATTTTAAATACCATACTAAAAAAATCACTAATATGAGCTACGGCATAAGGTCTATTTATTAATCTTGTGCATCATCACATACCCAAAAGTGATATGAAAAGTAAAAGTAATCTACATATATCGAAAATTGCATCCATACTCTAGGTGCTTATTATTCATACTATTAAACTCTTGTTTAAAGGCCTTATTTTCATGAACATAAACAAATTATCAAAATTCATGTCAAAACACTTAACTAAAGTGTTATTGATGCCAGTGATTTTACTCGCCCTCGTCATAGCCAATAACTTGATTAAATCGAGCGCCAATATGAGTTCAGCTGCTCAAACAGCAAATGATGTAATCGTCATTAACTCTCTATTGGAGGTAGTACATAAACTACAATTGAACAGTACCGCCAGATTTTAACGACACATGATTTAAAGCCTGAGAGTTTCGACCTTGCCACTAAATTTCAAGCTGACCTTTCTCAAATTAGTAACCTTCGCAGCGCAATCGATGGCAAAACTATTGAATTATCTGATGCCATATCGCACTACACTAAATTGAACCAGCAGGGCTTACATTTTGTTATAAAATTGTCAAAAAGTGCTAATAATGCTGATGTGAGCGCAGAATTATTTTCGCTTTATAACCTAAGCAGTTACAAAGAAACGTTAGGGATAGAACGAGCAATGCTAAGTGCTGTATTTTCTGCCAATAAGTTATCGCCAGCCTTGGCAGAAAAACACTTAGTTATCAGAACTCGTCAACTCTTATTTAAAGATGAAGCCTTAGGTGTTGCACCAACCACACTCTTAAAAATTTTAACGTCAGCATTTAATTCAAACGAAGCAAGCATTATTGAGGGTTATAATACCAAGGTAAAAGCGGCGACTGAGAATTACAACATCTCGCCTAATGATTGGTTTAAAGATGCGACTAAATTTATCAATGTTCAACGCAATGCAGAAATGGACGTTTTAGCGGTTATTGCAATAACCGCTAAAAAAACGATTGATAACGCGTGGTTTCAACTTACAAGCCAATTAATTATTTTAAGTTTAGGGATACTTGCGACCATATCGATTTTTTTAGCCTTGGGAATTCGAAAAAAGCAATCTGTTGCTATCCACCAAGGTATCAGCCATGTTTTAAAAACTAGAGATTTAACAACTGCCCTCAAAGTGGTCAGTAACGATGAATTGGGTAATATCGCAGTCAATATAAACAAAATTTTAAATAAAATTGGCGATGACTTTTCTAGTTTTAGTAATATTTCAAAAAACATCACTGTATCAGTGCATGAAACAGCGATTGCCATTAGTCAAAGCCAAACTAACTTATTGATGCAACAGGAGAATGTGCAAACCATTGCATCAGCAGCAGAAGAAATGAGTGAAAACGTAAAGGTTATTTCTCAGTCAATGAAAGACAATGTCGCCAATGTAAACTTAGTTTTAAAAGAATCACAAACAGGCAAACAGTCTGTTGCTGAGGCCGTTGCGGTAATAAATCGCTCAGCTGAACAGATGTCAAATTCAGCAGACTCTATCGACCAGCTAAATCAAAAGGTGGGGAATATTTCTGGAATGGTCGATATGATCCGCTCCATTGCAGAACAAACAAACTTATTAGCACTTAATGCAGCCATTGAAGCCGCTCGAGCCGGTGAACAAGGTCGGGGATTTGCAGTGGTCGCTGATGAAGTGCGCAACTTAGCTAAACGTACTCAAGATTCAACCGAAGATATTTCAAGCTTAGTCTTAGAGCTACAAGAAAGTGCAACTAATGCTTTTAATGTGATTAATGCCGGCAAAGAGTTTGCTATTTCGGGAGCAGAAAAAGCAGCAAAAATCGAACATGTACTTAATGTGATTGTAGATAAAATCGCATCTATTCAAGAGGTGACTGATTCGGTATCGATTAATACGAGTGATCAGAGCGACGCCATATTAGAAGTGAGTAAAAATATATTAACTATTTATGAGCAATCAAATCAGAATGTGGCCGGGGCTGAAAGCGTCGCGATAGAAGCGCGCGAAATTGCAGACTCAGCCATGCAAATGGATGACAGCATAGATTCTTATAAGTTAAATAATGTCATTAGTATTGAAGAGCAAATGAAAGTATTAAGAAAACGTGCCATGGAGTCACGGACAAAATAACGAATTAGTTTTATAAATTATCAAAGCTTATTAATCTGTTAATTTAGTTAAAAAACCATACTGTGCGAATTAAAACATTACGTTATATTTCTTCAGAATTATTTGCTCTTGTTGACCTTTTAATGCGCGGCGGCCTTCGTTCCAAATTGAGATTAGCCGTTGTCTTTTTTCGCTTGGAATTTTATTTGAAAAAATGGGCATTTCCACAAGCTTATTTTCTAAACCCGGCTGCACTATTTTTAGCGCGCTATTTAAATTATTTCGATTTAAAACGTGTTGCAAAACCAGTGCATTATCTGCGTATAAGTCGACCCTTTCTCCTTTGATCATCATCAATACTCGCTCAACCACGTCGTCATCACCAGCAATTACCTCAACAAAATGAGCGTTATCAGGATTGTCTAAGTAATGTTGATATTCAAGACTCATAGAACTGTAATCCCAACCCTGGCCAGTTGCTATGCGTTTACCTTCAATTGATTTAATACCATTGTAATGCCATGGATCATCTTTTCTCACCACAAATGCAGATGGATATTCAAACGTTGGCTCTGAGGCATAAACAAAAGCGTTATCCGCTTGTTTAGAATCAAGAAACTCTGGCAACATATCACAAAGCCCATTTGTTACCATGTCTAACCCGCGAGCCAATGGCACTTCATAGTACTCAATTGTATAGCCGTGAGCGCTATAAACCTGCGCTAACATATCAATTACGACCCCGCGCAGAGGTGCATCGTGTGTTGGAAAAATAGTCATAGGCGGCCATTGGTCATAACACACTTTTAATATTTTAGTTTCACTTGCATTGGCTATGCTGATAGATGAAATGATTACACAAACAAAACAAGACCAACATCTACCAATATTATTTTTCAACACGGTCCCGCCCCTTGTCTTTTGCGCCATATAGTTTTAAATCCACTCGTTTAAATAGTTCATCGATTAGTTCATCGTCTGGTTCAGAACACACAACGCCGATGCTTAGGGTGTAAGCTATCGTTTTATTATCAATTTCTAACGTCGAATCGGCGATGGTTTGCCTAATGGTATTAGCGATACGATAAGCGTCATCTAAGCCAGTATCGGGTAAAAAAACTGCGAACTCTTCACCGCCCACCCTGGCTACTAAGTCCGACTTTCTTAATAACGATTGGATTGTTTGAGTGCAATGAATAAGCACCTTATCGCCGGCAAAGTGACCGAAGGTATCGTTAACTTCTTTAAATAAATCTAAATCCATTAGAATAAAAGACACTGTTGATTTCTGACGTTGTGCAAGGCTTAGTAGCTGTTGTGCCATTTCGAAAAAACTTCCTCGATTCAAAACCTGAGTTAATGAGTCTTTAGAGGCGAGTTCTTTAAGTTTTTCATTGGATATTTGTAGTGCTTCGGTGCGTTTTGCTACTGCTTGTTCTAACCAACTACGCTTAGCTTGCTCATCTTCTAATAATCGCTCTCTGTCGCGAGCCATTGAGCACAGCATATTGTTGATATGTTGTTGCAGTTGCATAAGCTCGTTATCTTCCGTGTGTGAAAGGTGAATGCGTTTAGTTGAATCTTGACTTAATTGCACGTCTTGAACTTGTAACATTAACTCGCTTAATGGCGTTGCCAAATAACGGTTAAAAGCCCAAACAAATAGCCAAAATAACAGAGATAATTTGAAGATTGCTGTAACGGCTATTAAAGCAAAACCGAATAAAACACGGTCTAATACAACCTGTGACGATGAATATAAGGTAATCGAACCAAGGTATATTTGGCTATTATTGAGTGACCAGTGGATATCAGATTGAGTACTAAATGTTGACAAAGGAACAGAAGAAGTCAGATACGAACGAGCATCTATCATAGCTTTATTGTCTTTGTCTAACAGCTCAACCCCTTCGATTATTGGCATTTTGATTAATCCAGCTACCAGCGCTTCCAATTGAGTTTGATTGTATTGCCAAATACTCCTTGCAATAGAGCCATGCACTGTTTGTTCTAACTGCTGCAACTCATCTAAAATCGCGTTTTGGGTTTTTAGGTATTCAGTTAAAAACTGCATACTGGTAACGAAGAATGTGACTGCTAAATAGATAGAGAGGATCACGCGCATCATTTTCTTTGAGAGATTGTTTGGACTACGAAAACCAGCAAACATTAAAATAAAACCTTACCCAATACGCATTTAAATTAAATTTATATTAGTTTACTCACGCCGTGAATGAAACAGAAAAAACAGCGAATACTTTATTGCAGAAAATTAATCATTGATTATGCTGCCGAACCTTGCTTCGAGTGCGGCTATTACTTTAGTTCATCACTAATCTGTATTGCCCTACTCTATTGTTTTTTCGCCATCACGTTGAGTATTTAGTAAGGAAAAGACTGTATTGTATCGTTATTCTGGGTGTATCAGCCGATAACGCGCTATGCATTCCCAATTAACGCTCCCCGCTGGGTTTCCCCCTAGTCAGCGCCTCCCCAATGATACTTACTTTCCGATGTTTTTAATGACGTAGCTGCTGACCCTACTCTTAACGATCTTTTACCATTACGTTGCCGTATAGATAAAACCAAACATCTGTGTTTAGAAACAGACTATTGATGTGCCATTTATCCTTCATGAACTTCACTCAATTAGTTATCTAAAAAAGCGATGGTTCTGATTAAAAATACTTAATTGTTTTTACTTCATTTACCACTAGAGTGTGTTCAACTGTATTAATTAAAGAGGGCCTTATTATGATGAATTTTTTATCAAGAATGACGGTTAAAAGCCGTTTAATTGCAGGGTTTGGTTTCATATTAGCTCTACTCATATTGCTAACCATTCAGGGGATCCAAAAGGTTAACTTTATTGATCGAACGTTAAGCGAAATTACCGATGTTAATTCTGTAAAACAGCGTTATGCAATTAATTATCGTGGTAGCGTCCACGACCGTGCCATTGCGATCCGAGATATTGCTATCGCATCGAATGAGATACAAATAAATCAATTTGTTGAAGAAATAAAAGAATTAGAAGCCTTTTATCGCACCTCAGAAAATAAAATGAATCAAATGCTCAGCGATGGAATTGGTTTCTCTAGCCAAGAACGCACTATTCTTTCAAGAATTGATGATATACAAAGCACAACCCTACCACTGGTAAATCAAATAATTGCAGCAAAGCGCGCTGGCAAAGACGTTTCGCAGCAAGTATTAAATGAAGCAAGGCCCGCCTTTATTAATTGGTTAAATACCATTAATGAGTTTATCGATTTTCAAGAAGATCAGAATCAAATCGCAACCCCTGAGGCACGAGCAGTTGCGGGTGGATTCCAAAGCCTAATGTTAGTTCTGTGTGCCATTGCACTTACGGCTTCCATATTTGTTGGTTTATTGATTGAAAAAAGCTTACGAATAACTCTTGGTGGAGAACCATTTGATGCACAAAGCGCAATTAATACAACCGCAAGCGGTGATTTAACACGCACGGTTAGCACCCGTTATCCGAGCAGTATCATAGGCTCAATTGCTGAGATGAATAAAAAAATCACAGAAATAGTCAGTAATATTATCGCAGCCTCTAATAGCGTTGCGACACAAGTTGAAGATGTATCTCAAGGCTCTAAATTAGTCCTTAATGCGGCAAAAGATCAGGCTGACTTAACCTCAAAAACCGCAACTAAACTCAGTGAAATGAGAGAAAGTATCGATCAAGTTGCTCAAATAGCGCATCGGACTGAAGACAATTCAGGGCTCACTGTCCAATATGCAAAACAAGGCCGCGAAGTAGTTGATGCAACCGCAACAGAAATGGAAAAAATATCTCAAACAGTGAATACAACCGTTGAGCAAATCAGCAAACTAGAAGAAAACACCAAACAAATTGGTGGCATTATTAATGTGATCAGCAGTATTTCGGAGCAAACCAATCTACTTGCCTTAAATGCAGCTATTGAAGCCGCCCGTGCAGGAGAATCTGGTCGAGGTTTTGCCGTAGTGGCTGATGAAGTTCGCCAATTAGCGCAACGAACTGGGCAAGCAACATCCCAAATTGAATCGATGATTAATGATGTCCAAGCGCAGACTATCGCATCCGTTAATGCGATGAAAACAGTGCAACCACAAGTGCAAAGCGGTAAAGAAAAAACAAGCAAAGCAACCGAGTTACTGTTAAATATCGAAAAACAAGCAAGCGATTCTTTAGCCCGTGTTAAAGAAGTTGCACAAGCATCAGCAGATCAAGTCTCTGTGATCAGCGATATCAGTACAACGATGGAAAAAATTGCTGCGATGTCTGAAGATTTTATCGAATCCATGCATCAAAATAACGCTTCGACCAACACCTTAACCAAGCTTTCCACTAAACTAAAACAAGATATTTCCTTTTTCAAAATTTAACAGCTTGCAGCTTAGGTAATGCTTGTTTGATTAAAAATTTTATAACCGTAATATTAGTGGCATTGGCTAAACCTTATATCAGCCAATGCCGCTTTTAGGCCCAACGTATTAATCAGCAACGTTTAACAAACAAGCTAGCATATATTTTTTACCCGATATCTGTTCGCTAATAAGTCATCGTTGCACAAAAATAAGTGTTTAAAACCTGGTTGAAAATCATCGATTATTATTTATAATACTTTGTTTTTAAGCCATTTTTGCGAAGGCTTTGCTTTAGTTTTACGTCGAATAGTTCCCAAGGCTGCCAAGCCAAGTAAACGGCGAAACTTTGGGCATTGCATATGACTAGGCGCAGAACAAACGGCTGCATGTCTAAGCCCATCGCGCATCGCGATAAGATTATTAATCGTATTGTCTAATTCAGTTGCTTTTTGCAACAGCAGCTCTTTGTCGATATTTGGCTTACCTTTAGACCCTAACATGCTAGCTATTTCATCAAGTGAAAATCCAGCAGCACGGCCAAGAGCAATCAATGCCAATTGTTCCAAAACATCAGCAGTAAAGACTCTGCGAATTCCTTGCCTACCAACCGATCTGATTAAGCCTTTCTCCTCATAGAAACGCAATGTGGACGCTGGTACTCCTGAATGTTTAGCAACTTGGGCAATATCCATAACTCTCCCTTGACTTAAAGTCGACTTGAAGTTGTACGATAGCACCAGTCTAATTTCAAAATAAAGGAGAAAATTATGAATACTCTGTTTAGCATCATTGTGATTGGTATTGGAGCAACGGTTCTGATGGATCTGTGGGCAATAGTGCGCAAATCACTATGGGGTATTCCAACTTTAAATTATGCCATGGTAGGACGTTGGCTTGCTCACATCTTAAATGGCCAATTTCATCATCATTCTATTATTGACTCACCGCAAATACCCGGTGAAAAAATCATCGGCTGGGCGGCACATTACCTGACAGGCATTGCCTTCGCAGTCATATTAGTCGCTCTATTTGGACTGCCGTGGCTCCAACAACCGACGATTGGCCCTGCACTTTTTGTTGGTATAAGCACAGTTGTCATTCCTTTTTTCATAATGCAACCAGCCATGGGTGCGGGTATTGCAGCCTGCAAAACAGCAAAACCCCATTCAGCCCGGCTGCAAAGCTTAATAACCCATGCTGTTTTTGGTTTTGGCTTATATTTCTCAGGCTGGACATTACAACTTTTTTAGACGACTAAACAACCAAACTCTCGAGGCACTATTTGGTGCCTCATTTTGAAATCGCTGAGGCAAAAAGAGTTCAAACCAACGCTAGCTGACATTAATTAAAATAGCAGTATCATTCTATTTTAATATGTTTATTGGTATCGCTCACATTACTATTAAAAACATCTGTTCAATCGCTATCGGGCTGATATTGAAATATTTCTTCTAGCGGTAAGTTAAATACCAAAGCAATTTTGAATGCCACCTCTAAAGTTGGCGAATATTTATTTGCTTCAATCGCCATCACTGTTTGTCGCGTTACCCCAATCGCTTGAGCAAGTTGCTTTTGCGTCATTTCATTATGCAAAAAACGAAGCGTTCGAATCGAGTTGCTCAGATTGCTACTCATAAATATTTCCTGTTCGGCCTTTATAAAGCTGGGTCGCATAATTAACAATTTCAGCAATAATAAACGCTCCCACCATAATATGCAGAGGCAAATATGGCACCTGAAACTCTGCTGGCATTAACTCTTGCGCCTCAATTTGGTATTGGAAAATCGCCACACAAATCCCTACTTGTAAAATATAGGCTGTGTATTTATAGCCTACTAAGCTGATTTGCTTTTCTCGCACATCAAGGGGTTGATTAAGCTCATTGTCGCTGGCAAAGGCCAACAAAACATAACTCGCTACCATTAAAATCACTGAGTAGATAATCACATCAAGTAATAACCCTGAAAGCCAACTCGCAGAAGCTAATTGCTCTGCTGTTGCACCAAGCACATTACTGACATAAAAATAACCAATATAAACACAAGCCAGTAAATCAACACTCAGGGTAATTTCTCGAAAACTAATACTTTGTAACCATTCTTTAATCATGTCTGACCTAGTCATATATTTCATACCTAAAGTTAAAAATTTTTAACATGACTAACCATAGCTGAAGCAGCCACAAGATGTCAAATATCTTTAACCTCGAGTCGATTAAATTTAACTATGAAAAAACAAGTTACAGATAAATAGCCCAATGCAGAGGCTAAATAAATTAGCTCACACTGACATTAAAAGTAGAAAAATAACGCTACAAGTATTAAGGATTGAACAACCTCTTACTTGCTAACTGCTGATATTTAAAGATTTTATTACTGGTGAACGGTTTGAGCATTTTTCCTTGCTAGGACTATGAGTAACGCTTCATCCATTTGTTTTATAAAATCATGCTTGTACGGAAATTTATTGATAGAGTCTTTGACATAACCAATATGAGCTGTTCGCCTGAGTACTTCTCGGTCTTCAACAATATTACTTAAATCGAGTTCAGGGTGTAAAAACTTAACATTTTCAAGTCCATGTAAGGTTGATAACCTATCATTGACATAGCAATCTATTCGATTTTTCGATAACTTTAATACATTAGAATAGGTATCTTTATTCTCCCATAGCCTAATTTTCCCCTGCATAATAGCCTTTTCAAGCGTCTCATCTAAAATTACATACCCTGCATTAATTCCGACATTAAGTGGTTGAGCATTCGTATCGCTTTCCTCTATATCGTGTAAAGACGCCCCTCGATTACAAAAAGCAACAACGACTTCCTCTTGTAATGGCACTGAATATGGCCAAATATAAGGCCTACGCTTGATATGTTTATATGGCGGCAGCAATGCAAAACCATCACCATTTTCCAGTGCCGCAAGCCCTCTTTTCCAGGGCACAGCTTGTAATTCTACACTATATTTGTCATCTATTAGTTTTGCAGCTTGGTAAACTAGATCCACATAAATGCCAGTGAGCTTTCCATTTTCCAAATAGCTATAAGGCGGATAACTGCCATCTACAAGTATTGTGACTCGATATTGAAGTTTTGCTTGGACGGAAAGAGTAATAAGAGCTAATAAAATCGAAAAGGCCACCATGAGTGACCAAGAGCATACTTTTTTTTCAATTGGAATAATCACTCATTATACCTCATAAAGCAGCTCATCAAGATAGCCAGCGCTTTGGCTTAACACTTTGAATAAAATCTTATTAAATTATTCTGGCTACAAATAACCATAAAAGGTATTTTTAGAAAGTAAACTTTTACAACAATACTTCTTGTCCAGGTGATAGCAAGTTATAACTGCCATGCTGTTTTGCTAAACAACCCTCTTCAATACTAATAATATTGCTTTAGGTAATCACAGCGCGACAATAGCACCTTGTTCACATATCAAGCACAAAAATTCTTTAACGTTTTTTTTGACAACCAATGCATGACATTCAGTAAAAACGGTTCATTTTGCTCAGTACCTTTGGTCGCTAAGCCATACTTTTTTTAACTAATACTGCTATGAATTGCTCAGAACACCCTCGAGTTAGATGGCCAAAATCGTTATACCACGACTAAAGCTCAACGTTGTAAAAGACGGGGGATTGTAACAACCTTCCCATCTGGGCTGGTTTCAGTAGAGGTACCTGCTGTTATTTTTGAAACTGAATTATTAATATTAAAGCCAAATGCAAAGGCACACATAATAAAACGACAATAATACTTCATCGAAACTTCATTATTTCTCTGTAACGCTAACGGCCCAAACCGCCGGAATAAAGGTCGGTTTGGGCCGTTAGTTCGGTCTAGCAGCTAAGACTTAAGGAGTGTAGTAAAACCTCCATAAATTAGACGCTTACCATCAAAAGGCATTGGATTATTTTCTGGTGACATTCTGGGATCTTCCATCATTGCGCCCCAACCAGAATCTCGAACTTCTTTTGAGGGCCATATCACCCAAGAAAATACAATGGTTTCATTCTGCTCTGCTTTGACCGCTTTAGGCAGCGATGTTATTTTTCCTTGAGGAATGTCATCACCCCAATTTTCTACTATTTCTAACGCACCATATTCTTTGAATACTTCTGCGGATACTTTCGCATGCTCAATATACTTATCTTTGTTTTCGCAAGGTACTGGGGCAACAAAACAATCGACATATGACATGAGTATTTCCTTTTTTGTTGATTAAAACGTAAAGCAAAACTTATTTTCTGACCTAACGAGGCTGTAGAGTTACTCGTTTTAAAATTATTTTGATTAGTTTGTAAACCATAACTTAGTTCCTATTTTTATTCAAATATTTAGTCAGGTTTGCTTTGATGTTTAAAGCTATTTCCACCACCGATAACACAAAGGCGCTGCGCTTTACCGAGGGCTAAAAGCTTGTGAATTTATAGGGTAATTATCACCATAGCAAAGATAGACCTAACCCTACTCTTTTTTACATTGGATTTTAATTTACAGCCATCAATGGCAAATAGGTTGCGGCCAATTAGCCCTTCTTCATCACAAATCATCTGCACTTGGGTAAATAGCGGTTCAATTTGCTGGTGCATTTTAGCCACGAAAGCAGCTATCGAGGTGTAATGTGGCTGAACATCACCCGCTATTTCTTGCAAAAGAGTCTCATGAACAAAATATTGTTTTCACACGCCTTAGCAATGCGGCGGCTACTGATCAAACCATGTGCATAACCGAGTAAAATTGTCTTGAGCATGACGGCTGGTGAATACGCCGCTGCACCTGTTTTATCGTTGTTGTACCATGCATCAAAACCCGTTAAATCGAGTTTATTTTCGACAATATAACAAAGGGCATACTCAAAAGTGCCAGGCAAAATTTGCTCAGCGAAATTGATAGGAATGAATTTATTTTGACAGGATAAGTCAGGCTTGGCTCCTAACCCAACGAAAGAGCCATAACACGTTACCGTGGGTGAATAATATCTATTAGATCACAGTCACTCGGTAGGTTCAAGGTTAAAAATCGAGCAAATAAAGAAGTGTAGAATCAGTTCCTAAAACAAGTAATTCTACAGCCTCAACGCCTCGTTAAGAGGCAAAAAATAGTTGGTTAAAATAAGCGAGGCACGAGCAAAACCAACTGTTTTTTGTCCTGCTTTAATGCCTTGTATGGAAGTTTTTTATAAATACTTTTGGAACCAGCTAACTAGTTCTTTTTGCGCTTTAATTTTGTTGTTTGTTAAATCGTGATCATCTTTTGAATAAAGCACAAACTTATGCGGAATATTATTTTTAGATAACGCATCAGCAAGCTCAATTGAGTTATTCACGGACACCCGTTCATCATTTTCACCATGTAAAAGCAAAATAGGTACATTTGGCGATAATTCATTGACCCAATTTAATACTGAGCGCTTCTCTAATTCAGTTACTTTATTAGTTTCATAATCAGGAATTCTATGTGTATAGACCTCTTCCATAGCGGGGCGAAAATTTAGCTCTTTTAACAAGTCAGTAGCACCTGCAATAGTTGCTATCGCTTTTACGTTTTTTACTTGCTTTAAAGCTAAATGTGTTTGCATTCCTCCTCGACTAAAGCCATACATACCTATTCGTTGTGGATCAGCACCTTCAATTTTAGGGATGTAACTTAATAACGCAGTAACATCCTTAACATCTTTTCCACCAAATTCATCGTTCATTACATTTTTTGTAAGTGTACCGGGATGTTGGCTACCTCTATACTGGCTTCCAATAATAACAAAACCTTCGTTAGCAATTGGAAATAGATTATTCATCATTGAGCCAAATTCGACTGAACCAGTGCTACCATTACCGCCGCGGTTGTATACTAATACAGGTAATTTTTTTGAGTTTGTTTTAGGTTTAATAATGTAACCAGATACATCACTGCCATCGACTTGATACGTGAAGGTATTACACGATAAGTTCTTCTTATATTGATTAAAGTTATCTTCTCCAAACATAGAGTCGAACCATGACAGTTTTTTTGATAGATCTTCTTTAGATTTACTTCTCTTTTTATATTTTTTTTCGATAAAGCCACGCCATGAATCATAGCTTTCGAATATTGAAGTAAAGCAATTTTTTTGATCTTTAATTCGTTCATCATTGATTAAATCGTTTGCTTGAGAGCTAAACGATGAAACAGCTAAAATGGTTATTAATATATATTTGTTCACATGAACTCCATGTCGGTGGTTGAAACTTCTAACGAGCCTGTAGAATTACTCGTTTTTAAAGTTATTTTTATTAGTCAGTAAACGATAACTTAGTTCCTATTTTGATTCAATCGTTTAGTCTATTTTGAGATGAGATTTTAAATCGGAGTTTTAGATGGGTTTTCTTGCGGTTTATGTGGGGTTATGAGGCATTTTTAAGGATAAAAAGGGTTTCCCCTGCTTAATTCAACCTGCTTTGCAGCTTTTCTATATTATGCACCAAGCAATACAGTTGCCCATTCACTTTCTTTTGACCGCGCAAGGTCAATTTATTCATGCCTTTATTGACGGTGATATTCCGCCTTTTATTTAAAGGAAAGCAGGTTCGATACAGCCTAGTCGTTTGCCATTCCTTGAATAAAAAGGTGTCGTCGTCCCATTGGGCTGTCTATTTTTACTTCATTTTGTCGATGTAACTGACTTTTTTGCGTGATCCATCATTTTTAAATTGCATTTTCCTGCCTGTTTTTATTGGTGGTTTTCGCATACATTGCTGTTGCAATGGGCAGATTTTACAGTCTTTTAAGTAACCGCAGAATCGTGTGTATTTTTGATTGTGGCTTTTTACATTGATACCGCTTCGCCACATCTCATTGCCTGCGGGGCAGCGGCAAAAAATAATTATGGGTGCCAAATATTTCCGTAGGTGCAAGCCTGCTTGCGAAGCTCACCCGCTGTTTTGTCGTGACTTATCACTACACGTCTTGGCTTTTGGCGTCATTGTGAGATACAAACGTTTTCACCACTGAGAACCCCGAGGCGCTGCGCTACAACGAGGTTAAACGATTGTTTTACGAGCACTAAATTTTAAAAGTCTTTTTATTTCAAGAAGATATTTATGGGTGATGAGATGGACACTCCCAAAACGGCGTCTATGCGCCAAACTGGAAGTGAAACTCAGTTATTCTAGGAGCATCCATCATGAAGTGTAGAACTATTGGCATTGATTTAGCAAAATCTGTTTTCCAAGCGTGTGGAGTGAATCAACATCTAAAACCTGTTTTTAATCAACGATTAGCTAGGCGTGATTTTTATGCTTTTATGGCAGAGCAACCGCCCACGCAAGTGGTGATGGAAGCCTGTTATTCATCCCATTATTGGGGTCGAGAATTAACCCAATTAGGGCATACTGTCTGCCTAATCCCCGCTCAACATGTTACGCCCTTTGTTCGAGGGAATAAAAATGACCGCAATGATGCTCTAGCCATTGTTGAAGCAAGTCAACGACCTAACATTCGATTTGTGCCGATAAAAAGTGAAGCGCAACAAGAAGTCATGGCACTACATCGTATTCGTGAACGGTTAATCAAAAACAAAACCGCATTAACAAACCAAGCACATGGTTTATTGAGTGACTTTGGGATTATTTTCAGTCAAGGAGAACGTTGTTTTTCTGTCATGGCCCATATCGTCGCGGCAAGCTCACACGTGAGCGAAAATATAAAATCTCTGGTTGCCATGTTGCATGAAGAGTTTTTAGGGCTTAAAGCCAAGTTAAAAGTAATCGAAGCCAAATTAAAACAAAACTTAACCCAGTTTCCACAAGCAGAAATACTGCTTAGTGTGCCAGGAGTTGGTTACATCATCGCTTCCGCGTTAATTGCCTGCATTGATAAAGGGCAAGCATTTAAAAGCGCAAAAGATTTTGCTGTTTGGTTGGGAATAACACCGCGCCAATATGCATCAGGGTCACATAGTTATATGGGCAAAATATCAAAGCGAGGCCATCGTTATTTACGCAAGCAACTCATTCATGGCGCCAGAGCCGTCCTTAATCGCTATAAAAATGAAAACGATGCGCTCAAGGTGTGGGGTGAAGCGGTCGCACATCGACGTGGTTTTAATAAAGCGGTGGTTGCCATTGCCCATAAACTTGCACGGATTGTCTGGCACTTGTTGCAAAAAGATGTGATGTACCAACCTCAACATATAAAGGCCTAACATGAAGATTTCACACCATAACGTTATTTATAAATGGTTGCTTATTCAACCATTACCTAAATAGTAACGGGTTGTTCACACCATTGTTAGCTAACACATGTTGATGAGTAAACGGTTTTCCCACTTGAAAATAACCTGGTTTTGACAAGGGTTTAAAATCCGTGTGGGTGTTAAGGTATTTCAAGTACGGAATTCATCAGAGGCCGGCGGGAGTCAACTCCCGCCACTCTTTTCCTCAGAATCAGAGGAAAGAACAGAGCCTGTATATATGTCAGTGCTGATATTTTTAATATCTATTTATCAGAAAACCACATGAACATATGTTAACGAACAAAAAGAATAAACGATTTATTTTGTATTTTTTACAAGATAAAAACTGCTCATGCTTGCAAAGTCGGTCGTGTCCATATATGTCTAGTATTTTTCAACGTTTTTTAGTCCTGATTAATTTGCTTGTTAGTAGTATTTTACGCCGCTCAAGTTTCTTTTTGGGATTTACGTCTTTTAATAAGACCTAAAGATAAAAACACGATAGAAGAAATTAAGAACACGGTTGAGCCGATAAAATCCTGCTCGATTACGTTATAAGCCAAGCCTATAACCATAATAAAAGATGCACCGATATAAGATTTAAATTGAGATGACGAGTTTTTATTCATTAACACTACCCTTTGATTGAAGCTGTAACTTTAATACTACTAACACCCAAATAATGGGCTAAAAATAGTGGGCTAAAATGGAGCGAAGCGAACAGCCCGCTGTTTTTAGTCCTGATTAATTTGCTTGTTATGTTTTTGATAACTCTACTTTAACCAGAAAAAGTTAATGATGAATTAAAACAAAATACTGGCTCTAAATCTATGTATGGTTCAGGAGCCCAACAAGTAGTCCTAAATTTTTCATAAACGTCTCTAAAAGGAGATACTACTAATTCTCTTTCATCCATCATGATTTTAGAAAAATCAGCAGATTTAATAACTATATATATGCATTCAAAGTCATCGCCTTTTTCATAAAACACAGAATCCCAAAAGTAACCTTTTTGCTCCATTTCGCTTTTAGGAAACTCAATATTTTCACGCATATAAGATATCAAAGTATCTAAATGGTTTCGAGAATTAGGATTCAATTTGATTTTTAGTAGCTTAGATTGCACTCAAACCTCTAGAAAAACATAACGAGACTGTAGAATAACTCCAACAGCCAAATTTAACTAAAAAACGAGCTCCTGTAATCAACCCTAAGCGCATTTAAGGCATTAGCTAATGCATTTGGAACCCAGAAAACAGCCTATTTTTCTTAAAAAAGAGTAATTCTACAGCCTCAACGCCTCATTAAGAGGCAATAAAATAGTTGGTTAAAATAAGCGACGAAGGAACAAAAACCAACTGTTTTTTGTCCTGCTTTAACGACTTGTTAGCTAGACTTTAACCACTTAACAAGTATGTTTAATACTTCTGTATCTATAGGCTCCTTTGCCAATAATGGGTAATTTGAAAAACAAGGCTCTTCATTTTCACAGCGTAATATATGTGTAAGGTTAGGCACCATATGACTTTCCACTGCTACCGGAGCTATGAGTTTTATCTGTTCAACATCTTGAGGTTTACACTGAATATCTTTACTGCCTGAAATTGCAAGCACAGGAGATGATATTTTATTAAATATATGCGAAGGTACTATAGTCAACATTTCTCTAAACCATTTAGCTTCAACCTTTTCAGAGCGTTCTACAAAATAATCTGATGATGTACGCTTTATCTTTTTAATAAACTTACTTGTATCAGAAACTGGCTCATCAAATAACTTAAACATAGTTTTTTTATAAAGGCGTTTAAGTCCTTTATTGGTTTCAATTTCGACAATTAACTCATTGTGTAACGTTTCAGCTTGAGACATTAAAATATCTTCCAATCGCTCAATGAATGGACAAAGTAAGATCATGCCTGCAATATTGTCACGTTTAATATTAATTTGTGGGGCAATAATACAACCTTCACTGTGACCTAATAAATATATTTCTTGTAGGTTAAAAAATTCAATGTTTTGAAGTTCATCAAACCAAGATAATGCATCATCTACTAGATCGAAATGACCTGTTTTATAAAAATCTCCAGTGCTTTGTCCACAACCTCTTTTATCATATCGAATGCTGGCAATACCATTATCAGCTAGATAATGAGCAATATTATTAAATATATTAAGGTCTAAGCCTTGTTGATTTTCATCTCTATCGAGTTCACCACTGCCATGAATCATTAATACGACTGGAAATTTTCCTTGTTCTTGCGGAAGGCAAATTGTCCCTCTTAATGTCACTTGTTCTTTCTTTATTGAATACTCAACTTCTACCATAAACTTCCTGTCTAGCTAACGCCCAAATTTAGCGCGGAAAGCCGCGCAGCGGGTTGACGTCGCAGCCAGCGCTTTTTGCTGGCGATAAAATTTGTTTGTTATGTGTTTTTACTTTTGTCTCTGCGACCTAGCCAACTCCACGTTAATTTGGCCGTAATCACTGACAAAATAAAACTGAATGGCACAATTACTAATAAACCCACCAATCCGAGCCCATAATCTTCAGAAAGCGCCTCTTTATTTGGCGCACCTACTTTTTCCATATGCAGCTCTATGTACCATTCACTAATCAAATGCTCAAAGCAAATGAAGCTAAATACCAGTACAGCCAAACTTATAAATATTCTTAGAATCATAGAAACACATAACGAGCCTGTAGATTTACTCGTTTTAAATTTGTTTTTATTAATCAACGAACCATAACTGAGTTCCTATTTTGATTCAATCGTTTCGTCAGTTTCGAGTGGATATTTTAAATCTATGTTTTAGGTGGTTTTTTTTGCGGTATCTGTGAGGTTTTAGAGGTGTTTTTAAGGGTAAAAAGGGGTTCCCCTGCTTAATGCACTCTGTTTTGCAGCTTTTCTATATTATGAACCAAGCAATACAGTTGCCACTGGGTATTCACTTTCGTTTGACCCCGTAAGGTCAGTTTATTCATGCCTTTATTGACGGTGATATTACCGAATACAGGCTCAATAGAACCAAGCCTTTTACTGTACTGCCGTCGCCCCATTGGGCTGTCTATTTTCACTTTCATTTTGTCGATGTAACTGAGCTTTTTGCATGACTCGTCATTTTTAAACTGTACTTGCCGCCCTGTTTTTATCGGTGGCTTTCGCATACATTGCTGTTGCAGCGGGCAGATTTTACAGTCTTTTAAGTAACCACAGAATCGTGTGTATTGTTGGTTATAGCTTTTTACATTGATACCACTTCGCCACATCTCATTGCCTGCGGGGCTGCGGCAAGTTTGTGTTACTTCATCATAGTGGAAGTCATCCGAGGTAAATAACCGTGGCTTGCCTTTACTGCGTTTTAATCGGCGCTTTTCTTGCTCTGTTTCGTAGGTTTCGCTCTCTTTAAACAGCGGATTGCGTTTTCTAAATTGGTTATCGGCTATGTAACTATCAAAGCCACTTTGCGCCATAAATTCGAGGTTCGCTTCGCTATTAAAGCCACTGTCTGCGGTGAATTTGATGGCCTGTTCCTTTGACGTTCGGTTTGCGTTGAGTTTAGCCAGTTGTTGTTTTAATTGATTAACGGCTGGCTGCAAAGTTTGTTGCTCGCCCACCGAACCCCACGCTTGTGCTTGCAGGATAATCTGATGTTTATCATCATTAATCGCAATGCCGTTGTAACCTTGGATGGTGCCTTTGGATGTCGTCATCTTTGCGCTGTCTGGGTCTGTGATATTACTTTTAACCGGCTTACCTTGACTGCCTGTTTTTTCTTGATGAGTGGCGAGAAATTCAGTGATTTTAGCGGCACTTTTATCGAGCTTTTCTTTTTGCTTTAAGTCTTGTGTGACTAGTTCTTCACTTAATCCATCTTGGGCTTGATGGCGCTCAATAATGCGTTTGCTTGCCCGTTCTAGTTTTGCTTTTTTACGGCCGAGTTCATCGAACGTACCGCTCCATTCTTTGCTCGCATTTGACTTTAACTTACACCCATCAATGGCAAACATATTACGGCCTATTAAGCCTTCTTCGTCGCATATCATCAGCACTTGCGTAAATAATGGTTCAATCTGCTCGTGCATTTTAGCCACAAAACCCGCTATTGATGTGTAATGCGGCTGAACATCACCCGACACACTCATAAATAAAATATTGTTTTCACACGCCTTAGCAATACGCCGACTGCTAATTAAACCATGTGCATAACCCAGCAGAATAATTTTGAGCATCACCGCAGGTGAATACGCCGCTGCACCTGTTTTATCGTTGTTATACCATGCATCAAACCCCGTTAAATCGAGTTTATTTTCAACAATATAACAAAGGGCATACTCAAAAGTGCCAGGCAGAATTTGCTCAGCGAAATTGATTGGAATGAATTTATTTTGGCAGGATAAGTCAGGCTTGACTCGTAACCCAACGAAAGAGCCATAACACGTTACCATGGGTGAATAATATCTATTAGATCACAGTCACTCGATGGGTTCAAGGTTAAAAATCGAGCAAATAAAGAAGTATAGAATCCGTTCCTTAAATGAGTAATTCTACAGCCTCAACGCCCCAAGCAGCGGCGCGTTTACGCGTCCGCCTGATTTTGATTGTTAGCTTTTGCTTGACCGATGAAACTGGCCCCCACAAAAACAAACCAAATTATTTGTGAGACACCGAATAGCTCTGTAAAAATGTCGGCAGGATAGATAGTTGCGATGCCAGCAGCACCAACAAATAAGCCAATATAATTGAGCCACTTAGAAAATATTTTACTATATAAATTGCATAGACTGATTAAAAGTACCCAGATACCACCAACTAGTTCATTACCGCCCCCAAGGCTTTCAGTGAGTAAAGTTACAATATGCCAAGTCTCTGATGCCTTCTCGACGTTTGTTCTCGCCAAGTTAACTACAGCGTCTAAGCCAATAACCGATATAAACCCACTAGCTATAACCAAACCAACCCACACTACGCCAAATAAAGTAGCGAGCTTACTTAAATATTGTGTCTTGAGGGTGGAATGCTTTTCATACAGCCCCAGAACCAAAACCGACAATACAACACCAAACAAGGCATAGATGGAAAAATAAACGATTCCTATTGATATATGATTGTCTTCTAGGTACACAATTTGATCAGCAACTTCTGCTGAATATGGATAAGCCCAGAAAGCACCGAAGTAAATAAATGCGCCAATATAGATTAACGCTAAGAAGATGGCGCATAGGCCAGTAAAATAATTGATTTTTTTCAACTGTAAATCCTTTATGTGAGAAAGCTAACGCCCGGCTATGGCGCCGGAGTGCAGTTGGCCTTTTTTGTGGTACCTACCACAAAAAAGGCCAACGGAATGGAGGTCGCACATGAGCCGTTTGTTAGGTTCTGAACCAATACTTCTTTCTGTTTTTTCGATACTCATATATTGACGCAAAAACTAAAAATAGACCGACCCAAGGAAACAATATAGCTCCTCGTTTTTCGCTTGCAACGGATTCGTCGTATGATCGAACAACGTTGCCATTTGCCACTATTTCGTAAACTGGATTGTAGCTATATTCGTGAGCTATTGGCTTCTGAGTTTCCTTGAGATTTGCTAGCACGGTTACATTTACTCCGCTTGCACTAATCGCTTCATATATTTCTTTCGCGAGAGTCGATCCCAAACCGTTGTGTACAAAAGTACCTTTACCCACAATTTTAAAGCGAACGTCCCTGCTTTTTTTGCTTGCACGATTTACCCACTCAACTTCTCCAGCAATCTCCACCAGCTCGGATTTTGGAGGTATCGAATCTAGAAACTTATCACCCCAAAAATGAGCTGCCAAGAAGAAGATACCCATTGCTAGCCCTATAACCGGAATAATTTTTCCTTTGAACATACTCAGCCCAATGAATACCTAACGAGGCTGTAGAATTTCTATTTTTATAAATTTGGCCATTTTTTTGACCTCCTGTATCGCTTTCTAAGCGACAATCTCGTACTAAGCAATGCATTTGAGACCCCTTAAAGCACCTAAAAACTTGACCAAATGAGTAATTCTACAGCCTCAACGCCTTGCTCTGCGGAAATTTAGGAGCGCTAGCGAGTAAATTTTCCGTAGCAGCGACTTGTTAGGCATTATTTAGTCAACCTATCAGCTAATAAAAGAAAATAGTTTGATAATATGGTGAATATGAGGTCATGCGTATTTCTTCGCTTTTGAATTAATAAAGATGCCATTGATGGAGACATCGCTGCTATGTATGCCATTTGGTCTTTCACATACTTTTCGAACTTTGCCATAGCAGAAGGAGATCGGTGAGCAATAGCATTTCTTATAACTCGCAATTCAAACATTTTCTCAGGTGCTTCGCAGGATTTTTGAACCCTTGAGTTTTTCCTAAAATAATCATCAATGCGTTGCTGAAAAAGTTTTGCGTCTAGCCAATCGGTAAAATCTTTATCTCGATCTTTCCTATTTTTATTAATTTTTTTGAATGCTTCGTTAATATTTTTTGATGCTGGACCATGGGGCTTTATTTCATAATTCCCCCTAGTTTTTGCCTTGCACATGCAGCGAAGGAAGTACTCTTCAATAAAACACTCCCAACTGACAACAAGACGGATAAAACACCCTTCTATATGAGTATCTCTCTCCAAGCTTTCTTGCTCATTGGACAGCCTAAGAACAATACGATTCAGATTTTGGATTTCCTTATCGAAATTTTCATACGTTGCCTTTAATGAATACGCCATATTAAACTACCAACTTAGCTATTTCCTCATGCCTAAAACGCCTTTGTGCAACATTACCGGTACTTTGTTTAAACTGGGATTTTAGTACTGGATCAAAATTTGTCTGTACATACTGCACGCAAAACTCTTCCATTTTTTCCAATGTTTTACCAATGTCAATTTTCCCAGTTTTTTCGTTTTCCCTACCTTCAAAGCCATAAAGTCGAGCATAAACAACCAAAAAAAGTGAATAGAACATGAATTTGGGTTTGAATACATTTCTTATATGATTTGATTCGAATAGAGTGCCAATTACAGTAAGCGTTTTATTAAAGTGCTCGTTGATTTGGTGTTTCAAAGGAAACTCATCGTCAAACTCTTTATACATCTTTTCAATCAGCTTCGAGCTAGCTGACTTTGTGCCATAAATAATCGTATATAAAATGTCAGAAACAAGGGAAGCATCTGCCATTCTAGCTATTACAGCTGGTGTAAGTATTTTAAACTCTACCCAAAACGTGTTGTATTCAGATGCCAGCTCATAAATTAGAGTTTTAATCTCTCCTGCGTAAACAGAATTTAGCTTCTCTTGGCTGTTTAGAGGCAAACTAAAGGAATTCAAACGTGAGAAGATTGAAATTATATCGCTATCTGAAGCCCCTCTAATTGATATAAATGACACCTCAAAGTCTTCAACCATTAATTGCTCTTCGGCAGGCAGCTCTCTAAAAGTGCAGCCGTAAAATTCTTCATCATAAATATTTTTAGATAGCAAAAACTCATCTCTGTAAAATTCTACTATTGTGGAGATCCTTTGCTGCCCATCAATAATTTCCTTTTTTCTCTTCCCACTATCGTCAACGTAATCCCTTAAGTAGATTGGTGGGAGTGGAAAATTATTGAGAATCGTATCCATTAAGGCCGTTTTAGCATTAACAGGCCAGGCTGTTCTACGCCGTTGATATTTGGGTTGAATAGATAATTCTCCACTCTCCAAAAGCCTTGCGATATCAAGAATGCTGTACATCCTTTGAGATAGTTGTATTTTTGCCATTGTTTTTCCTTTTTAATATCTTATGTCGGCTATTACCGCCACTCTTAATATTTGCACCGCTGCCTAACGCTTTGCTAATTGGCTGCCGCAGCGTAGCGTAGGCAGTCCAGTGGAGGCCACGCTTTTTGTGGCCGGAACGAAATTAAGCAACTTGTTATGTTTTACTTGACCTTCTTCCAAGTCCTTGCTCCCGTAACCCCAACTAGCGATGTATATACAGAATGAGTGTCGTTCCACAATGTATTCTTTTTATTTATACCCTTGCGGCTTTTGCGTTTACCAAGAGCTTGCTGCTGTTGTACCCTAGCGTTGTAAAGAGCCTCTGCCTCTTCAAGTGAGACATTTTGTTTTAAAGCAATTTGGGAAATTTTATACTTTTTGATTTTTGCATTATCAGATAGTTTTTGCGCTTTACGCTCAACTTTCATGGACTCTTCTTTATTTTCATTATCCATTTGATGCAAAACTCCCCAACTTAACTAAAAACAATCGTGGTAGAGCGACCCATTACTGGGCCGACCCCACACAGATCCGGACGTGCGGAATTACCGCATCCGGCTCTTCAGTTATATATTCACGCGTGTAAATCAACACGCTCCTAGTACCAATCTACGTGAATAAATCGCTTACTCACTCTTGGTCGCTCAATTGCATAATACATTAGCATCTTCTTGAAATTACTCCAATTGTAACTGCGTCTGCCACTGCGCCTATTCAGCCATTTGTATAAACTGTGCAACACATAACTGTACAATCTATCAAGGCTGCAGCTGTTGTCTGGCAGGCCAAAGTAATTTCGGTATCCCATCAGTTTGCGTTTCAGTTGCGGCATCCAAGTGTTGAGCTTGTTTGACCGCTTGGCTTTGATGTATTGGTAAAACTCGCTCATGCTGGCGCGGTGCTTTTCCGCCCCTGTTCGCCGCCTGAGTCGAGGTTTTCCCTGTGCATCTTTTGCCCAGTAAAAGGCAAAACCAAGAAACACAAATTGCCGTTTTCGACTCGGGTGAAATCGACTAAATCGTAGCAGTGAGGTTTTCTCCTCAGCCACTTCTAAATTGCTTATGTTTAAATAAAAGTCTTAAGTCGTTTTGGCAGCACCTCGTAAAATCGCTCAGCATCGTTGGCGTACTGAAACGCACACACAAAATCATCGGCGTACCGGATGAGCATCGCGCGGCCACGCATTCGGGGTTTTACTTTCTTTTCAAACCATAAGTCGAGTGCGTAATGCAGGTAGATGTTCGCCAGTACCGGGCTAATGATCCCCCCTTGCGGCGTACCGCTTTTCGGGTATTCAAATACCCCTTCAGGTGATTTTATGCGGGCTTTAAGCCATTGGCTGATTAAACTCAGCATGGCTTTGTCATCAATGCGTTGTTTGAGCATCTTCATCAGCCAGTTGTGATCAAGGTTGTTGAAGAAGCCTTTAATGTCAGCCTCCACAATGTAACCGTATCCTTTAAACTGAAGATTCAACGCTAAACTGTGCACCGCTTGATGGGCGCTTTTATTCGGTCGGTAGCCATAGCTATTGGGCAGAAAATCCGCTTCCCAGATACTTTGCAATATCTGGCTCACGCCTTGTTGCACCAATTTATCATCCACCGTGGGCAAGCCCAGCGGTCTCTGTTTGCCATTTGCTTTGGGAATAAAGACACGTTTGATGTCATTGGCTCGAAAGCGCTTATGCTTCAGGGCATCGCTCAGTCGAGTAATGTTGCCAACAAGTTGCTGCTGATAAGCAGGCATGGTGATGCCATCAATACCAGCGGCTGCTTGTTTATTGAGCTGACCCCAACTTTGATACAGGAAATCTTCCCTTAGTAATCCGTATAAGTTCTGAAACCTGTGTTTGGGGTGGCGCTGTGATTTAAATGTGATCGCGTTTAGTTCGGTTATCATAGTGAGTCCAGCCCTACATTGTCCGGCCTATGTGTCTGCTAAACACGTGATATAACTGCCAGCCCCTTCGCCATGTGATCGGCTTTCCCGTCTCAAACTACTACGAACTGGTCTGACTGCCAAAGGGTCATCGTTGGCCTTGCTTTTGACTTAGCTTCCCTACCGCTTCCTTGCGGAACACCTTTGGCTCTCTCAAGTTCCTGATGCATCTCTTTAAACATGCCACGGCTTAATAACTCCGCTGACTCGCCACAACCTCACTCATTACGGTTGCTTTGCTTGGACTTCAGTGGCGTTACAAACCTCGTCAGTCAGACTGTATTTATCGGAGCGATCTCAGCACTTCAGGGACACGGATCCCCTGTGGCCTACTTAATTCTCTGTGTACGCTTCACCTATCTTGTTCGCTGAAAAAAAAACAGCTCCGCCATAGGCGCAACACTCGATACGGGTGGTGAGTTAAACCTTACCCGACAGGGACTTGCACCCTGCAAGATGCATCAAGCTTCGCTTGACGCACTAACGCCCGCCACAAGCGCGAGCAACGTGTTGCGAGTCGAGCCGCGAAGCGGCGTTTTGATGGCGATTGTTATATGCCAATTTAGACATAAAGACTTATCAAGACAATGGTTAGGATAATTACCGCAAATCCCGTACATATAATGCGACCTTCATGATCTTCAACCTGTCGGCCACGAGGATAATTACCTAAAGTAACAATATTTAGAAATATACGACCAACCCAATAGATAAGAAACTCGCAAATAGCTTCCAATAGGATGAAGCGGATAAATCTAAGAATAGCTTTGAATGCTCCTTCGGCTAACTCTTCCACCGAAACCTCCTTGGCATATAACGTTAAGCACAACGGCAGTTCGTAAGTTGTGCGTTGTGGAATATTTTTGCGAAGCAAAACCACATAAGCGCGACTTACGAACTGTCCAGCCGCGCAGCGGCGTGTTGCTGCGCCTTGTTAGAGCTTTTTTTGGCAATAGATTATAAACAGTAAAGTTATAGCAGTTATTAATGGCGCTAAGCCAAAAAGTAATTTATTACGTAATATTTCAGCTGAACTAATATAATGAACAGGCTCTATATTGAAAGGGCTAGATGCAAGTACGGCAAAAATTGAGCCTATAAGTAAACCTAACCAGATATATTTTGGTATTGTACCTAGGGTTAGTTTTCTATAGGAAAATATTACCCACCAAAGTGAATAAACCGCGAAGGAAAGAACAACTAAAAACGCAAATATGTATAAATAGACAGGAGTAACCCCACCCTTATTACCTTGGAAAAAACCAAGTATTGACACTACTATTCCAAGGGCAAGCATCAGTGTTGTTGGCATCATAAATATTAGCGATTCAATCACTACGATAGACAAAAATACCTTGCTATATATTTTTTTCATTTCGCATTGCTCTAACGCCCCATTCAGGGGCTTTTAATAGTTGGCTAAAATAACGAACGCAGTGAGAAAAGACAACTGTTAAAAGTCCCGCACTGCAATGGCTTGTTATGTGTATTTAAACCAATCCTAATTTATTCAAAATGTATAACAATGCAAAGCCACTTAGGCACCCAATAAAGCCACCTATAATCATTTTACGAACATATAACCGGTTTGGCTTGTACCACTTTTTTTGAAATAACTCAGGTAAATGAAATATGGCAACTGCATTAGAATATCCAGATTCTTTTAATGTTTGCTCATTAACTGAAAAGAGAGCCATAAGTGCACCAACAAATAAACTCAAGAAAGATATAAGTAAAAAGAAAAATAATAAAATTAACATCTAACTAGTACCTCCCTATACACATAACGCTTATTCGACGGAACTTTCCGTATTTAAAAACGGACTTTTCCGTAGTTGTAAATTTATTTGGCAATACATTAACCAAAAAACTCACTACAGACAACACGTTATAAAATTAATTTTATAACGTTAAGTGAAAATACGGAAACATCCGTCTAACAAGAGCGGCTTGACATTTTTTGAATAACTGTATACTTAAACAGTGGTTATTAGTGGAGTATAAAAATGCCAACGCAATCACCCTTTTTAGACTTCGTAACTGGAGAGATGTACAAACGCCGCTATGCTAAGCGCACGGTGGAAACGTATTTACATTGGATCCGTTTTTATATTTTATTTCATAAAAAGCAGCACCCTAAAGACTTAGCGGAGCAACATGTAGAGCAGTTTTTAACCTACCTTGCAGTCAATCGGCATGTTGCAGTGCAAACACAAGCATTGGCACTAAATGCACTCAGTTTTTTGTATAAAGAGATTTTACAGCGGCCGTTATCACTTAACCTTAATTTTAATCAATCAAGTAAGCCGAGAAAACTGCCTGTTGTATTAACCAAAGACGAAATCAAACGTCTGTTAAGAGAAATTGATCCTGGCTATTTGCTACTGGCGCAATTGTTATATGGTAGCGGTTTGCGGTTAATGGAGGCGGTGCGGTTACGGGTTGCGGCCATTGATTTTGATTACCTATCCATCATGGTATGGCATGGTAAAGGTGGTAAGCACCGTCGGGTGACCTTAGCGCCTGAGCTGGTGCCGGCATTAAAACGCCAAACTTCCTTGGTCGAGGCTTATTATCAGCAAGATCTGGAAACTGCAGATTATGCTGGGGTTTGGTTACCTTTTGCTTTAGCCCGAAAATATCCCAGTGCGCCAAAAGAGCTTGGCTGGCAGTATTTATTTCCATCCGGCAAACTAAGCATTGATCCTGATTCTACATTGCTGCGTCGCCATCATATTGATGAGTCAGGTTTGCAAAAGGCGGTCAAGAGTGCCTCCCGCAAAGCGGCTATCGGCAAGCATGTTAGCTGCCACACTTTACGCCACTCTTTCGCCACCCACTTGTTACAAGCGGGTATGGATATCCGCACTGTGCAAGAGCAGCTAGGGCATTCCGATGTAAAAACCACGCAAATTTATACTCATGTGCTAAAGCAAGGAGGCAATGCCGTGCAAAGCCCACTATCGCAACTACTGTAAGCTAACCTAAAGCTTGTAACAGACTCGCTAAGTAAGGAGTTTTAGTCATTCATAGTAAGTGAGAAGCGCAAACAACATGATCTTTACGTTGTACACATACTTAAGGACTGTCAATCTTAATGAATTTAAAACAACAACTTAAATAATACGGTTTTTACCAAAATTAGTCTGTTCTGATCTTTTTTTGCCTTTGATCATAAAAAGTAACACTTAACTTCAACCCCTATTTCACATTTTTAAATGCAATAATTAGCAAGGTTACTGATAAACTTCATAATAGACAATAAGATACAAGTCTAATTTTCTTACAACTTATTACAAGCACACTATTTTATACCGATGAAAAAGCGGCCGAGCTTTGCTCGCCTTCGCAAGCAGGCTTGCACCTACGCAAATATCAAAACATACGCCGATGCCAACAAATTACCCCTTAAATCAAACCTGAAAAAATAGATTTGATGAATAATGCGCGACAGGAAGTCGAGCAAGCCATGCTAAGGCATGGGTGAAAAGCATTGCTTTGAACGAGAGGCCTTGGATGGCCGAACTGGGTAGCGTACAGGGATGTATTAGCGAGCCGTTTCATGGCGGTTATGGTTCACATCAAATGTATTTTTGAAGATCAGTTTGCCTATTTTTTGAAAATCTGGGGCGCCGAGGGGTTCCAAGGGGAGACCGGCGATAGCCTCCCCTTGGCTGCCGTCGCCAGTGCGGCAACAACAATGCTAATTTAAAAAGCGGTTTTTAAAACTAAACACAGTTATTGATGTGAAAATGGCTTTTTAAAAGCTGTCGGGCTAAAGCCAAACCTACAAAAAGCGGCCGAGCTGCGCTCGACTTCGCAAGCAGGCTTGCACCTACGTCAATACCAAAGCTCACATTAATACCAATAAAAAACCGGCTCGCGCCGGTTTTTTTAATCTTAATGTTAATCGCTTATAAGCAAACTAATTTAGCGCACACCTAATAATGCCGCTTGCTCTGCTTGGCTGGCTAGGTATTCATCAAAAGTGCCGTGGAAATTCACAACTTTTTTATCTTTAATATCAATAATACGAGTTGCCAATGAGGATACAAACTCACGGTCATGGCTGACAAAAATCAAGGTGCCTTGATAATCTTTCAGTGCATTGTTCAGCGCTTCAATGGCTTCCATGTCCATGTGGTTGGTTGGTTCATCCATGATTAAGACGTTAAAATCTTGCATCATTAATTTGCCAAATAACAGGCGGTTTTTTTCACCACCCGAGCAATTTTTGGCTTTTTTATTAGCGTCGTCGGCGGTAAACAATAAACGGCCTAACATGGCGCGAACCATTAAGTCGTTGTGTTTTGCGGTGCGCCATTGTGACATCCAATCAAATAAGCTTAAGTCGTTATCAAAATCTTTAGTGCTGTCTTGCGGGCAATAACCCACTAAAGCATTTTCAGACCACTTCACTACCCCGTTATTTGCCGCAAGTTCATTCATTAAACAACGAATAAACGTGGTTTTACCCACACCGTTTTCGCCGATAATCGCCAGTTTGGCACCTGCTTCTAAAATTAACTCGCCTTTTTCAAACAAGATTTCGTCATCAAAACCATGACCAAAGTTTTCTAAAATCAGCGCTTGGCGATGCATTTTTTTGCCTTCAGCAAAACGAATGCTAGGGGCGATACGGCTACTTGATTTAACTTCATCAAGAGTAATTTTATCCATGCGTTTTGCGCGCGAACTGGCTTGTTTTGCTTTTGATGCATTAGCACCAAAGCGGTTTACGAAGTCTTGTAACTCTTCGATTTCAGATTGCTTTTTCGCATTGCCCGCTAACAATTGCTCACGGATAAGGGTTGATGCTTCGATAAATTTTTCGTAGTTACCTGGGTAAATGCGCAGCTCACCGTAGTCAATGTCGGCCATGTGAGTACACACGGCGTTTAAAAAGTGACGGTCATGAGAAATAATGATCATGGTGCATTTACGTTGGTTTAGCTCGTTTTCAAGCCAACCAATGGTATGAATGTCTAAGTTATTGGTCGGTTCATCGAGCAATAAAATATCAGGATTGGCAAACAAGGCTTGCGCTAAAAGCACGCGCAGTTTCCAACCTGGGGCTACTTGTGACATTAAACCAAAGTGGAATTCTTCTTCAATACCTGCTTTTAATAAAATATCGCCGGCGCGACTTTCGGCGCTGTAACCGTCCATTTCACCGTATTGGCTTTCAAGGTCGCCCACGCGCATGCCGTCTTCTTCGCTCATTTCTGGCAAAGCATAAATACGGTCACGTTCTTGTTTTACTTTCCAAAGTTCGGTGTCGCCCATAATTACGGCATCAATAACCGTATATTGCTCAAAGGCAAATTGGTCTTGGCTTAGCGTGCCTACTTTTAAACCAGGGGTGATTGAGACATTGCCAGAAGTAGGCGTCAGCACACCGCTTAAGATTTTCATGAATGTTGATTTACCACAACCATTGGCGCCAATAAGGCCGTAACGGTTACCGTTACCAAATTTAGCGGAAATATTCTCGAACAAAGGTTCGGCACCAAACTGCATGGTGATATTAGCGGTTGAGATCAAAATTAATTCCTAAGCAATGCCTGCAAATCGTTTTATGGTACAAAAAACCAGCTAAACGCTTGCGTAAATGTCGGTCTAAATGAGGGCGCAAATTATACAGAGCCTAACGGCATGATGTCGAGTAATGCTTTGGATTATTCTCCTTAGATACAGTATAAACATACCTCGTGGTGCATCAGTTTCCTAACGCACTACATAAAATACCGTTTTATCTTCTACCCTACTTCAGGTAATTCTTTTCAACGTTAACTGCGTAAGTTGTGCATTGGCCAACTAGTCAGTAAAGCGCGACTGGTGTGCCACGCACTGATCAAGAGCACCGCGGCAACTAATAATACGCTTACTATTATTCCTTTAATAATGAGTGCATTAATCGTTAACCATGAAGCGAAGCCGTTTGGTGCACTGAGCAAAAATAGCAAACCAATACACACTACAAGTAAAAAACAGGCTTTTAATAATAAGCTCAACATAGCGATTGCTTGCAGCACTATAAACCGAGAAGTTGTTGCGCCTAGCAATAAGTGCATGCCCATTTGCGCACGACTTAAGGTGTGTTGGTAATTGAGTAAACTGTAAATACCGCTGGCTGCAATTAAAAGTGCAAAGCTGCCGAGTAAAAAACTACTCCACAATGCAAGGCGCTGATATTTAAATGCCGCAGATTTAAAATCTGCCACCGAGATAAAGGCCAATACTCGTGCTTGTGGGTTCAGTTGTTGGATCAGTTTATTGAGCGTATTGATGCTTGGCTTTATACCATTTTGTGTACGAATAAGGGTATGAGTATGATAAAAATTCACCGGTAAATAAACCCGATCAATTGGCCCTACATTAGGCTGGTGAATATCCTTAACAATACCAATTAAGGTATAAGGCTGGTCAGGTTGGCGTGAATAAAGTGTACGGCCAATATCTTGATAGGTCAGGCCAAGCTTATTGGCCACAGTTTGATTAATTAGCATCACGCGGGCACCATTATTTACTTCATCATCGCTAAAAGTCCGGCCCGCAAAAATAGTTTGCTCTGTGGTATTAAAAAACGCCGCGCTGATGCCATGACCATAGGCATTGATTTGCGTTGCCTCATTAAACTCGGTATTGACTGCGCTAAACCACGCATATTCTAAGGGGTGATCCATCGCCAATGCCGCACTGTTTACCTCAGGTAGCTGTTGTATGGCTGTAAGCAATGCTAGCGCTTGGTGTTTTTTAGCTGCGTAAACCTCACCGTTATAGTCAAAATCTGGCAGTTCTAACTGAAGTAAATACAGGTTTTGCTCATTAAATCCAAGCGGCGTATTAAGCGCCTGCCAACTCCACAGCATAATGCTACTCATGGCTGCCACGAGCAATAAAGCAAGCGTCAACTGGGCCACCAGCAAACCTTGTTTAATTGCGGTTGATAACTGCTGCGCAGCGCCCTTGCCCGATTGGCGCAGCGACAATATTAACTGTTTAGCGTTCAGATTTAATAACGCGATTAAGGCGAATACTATTGCAAGCCCAACACATAAACCCAATACCGCCAACTGAACCGGCCATGAAAGCGCCAAACGACTCAATAAACTAAATTCATCACTGCCCCAAAATTGCACTTGTTGCAGCAAGATATAAGCAATTGCATTGCCCAAGAGATAACTAATAAAAAATAGTAATCCAGTTTGCAATAATAACTGAGTAAACACCTGACGAGGTGTCGCACCGAGTGCCATTTCAATCGCCAGTTTTTTTTGCTGCTCGGTCACGCGCATAATAAACAAGGCCAATACATTCACTAACGCAATCAGCAGTAATCCAATGGCTGCCAGTAACAGGGTATGGCTTGTGGATTCACTCTTGCCGTGTAACTGCTCTTTCAAAGACACCAGTTCAAAGCGCACCTCATGATCTTTAAACGGAGTATTGAGGTGATCTTGCTTAAATGTTTGTTGTTGCTGCGGCGTAATCAACTGCGCGGCTTGATTGGCTGAAAACTGATTATTTAGCCGCCCAAGTACTTTTATTTGCGGGCGAATAGCCCCGCTATTTCCTGGCATTAAATCCACCCAGTTACTGGCTAAAAACGGTAAATACACCTCGCTAAAGCGCCCTGGTTGATAAAGTTCAGCTTCTTGGCTTTGCTGTGTTAATACACCCGTAATACGATAACTTTGCTCACGTAAACGAATGGTTGTACCAATCACATCGCTGGCGCCTGCTAATTGGTTTTGCCAAAACGTATAACTCACTACCACTTCATGATTAAACGCATTGCGACTGCTTGGCTCACTAAACGGCCCACCAAGCTCGAACTCCATGCCCATCAATTCAAATAAAGTGGCAAAACCAAAGGTGGCATTTAGCCTTGGGCTTGCCTGCTCAGTGATCATTAAAATATCGTGATAAACCAACGGGCTGGCTAAATCAAACACGGATTCTTGTGCGATATCAAAGGCAGCCACAGCCGATAGTGCATTACTGTAAAATGGCTTATCTTGATGATAAATGTGGCCTTTAACGCTATACAAATGCTCAGCGTGTGGATACGGTAAAGGTTTCACCATTACTTGCAAATATAAGGTGATGGCGGCCATTAACGCGCCTATACTGACCGCTAAAATAAACAGCACATTAAGGCTAAATACTCTGTGATGGCGTAACGAGCGCCACGCTTGCAGTATCAAATAGCCCATTATTTTAGCCCCCTTAAACTATACATTGCCGGGCGAGTAATAAATCGGCGCAGCGGGGCATAACAGGCCCAGACTTGCACCATCAAAATGAGTGTTAATGTTAATAACCAACTATAACCAAATGATATATTAACTATTAATAGCTCAGTATTAGAGATTATCAGCATCAAAAAAACGCTTGCAAAGGTAAAACCCAGTAGCAGAGCTTTGCTATTTTCACCCAATAATAACCGCAGTATATCGCGCCCTTTAGCACCAAGCGCCATGCGTGTGCCCCACTCTAACGCCCGCTCATGCACAGTGAAACTGACCATCGCATACAAGCCAGCGGCTCCAATAAACAAAGTAAAAATAATCAGTATCAAGGTCAGATAAAACGTCATATTAGATAAAAACAACAACTGAGTTTTGTCTTTTTCAAGGCTTTGATAAGAAAAGAGTTGGTACTGTGAACCCAGCTGCCCGATAAGTGTCGCAAGCTCATTGCGGCTCATTGCCTGCTGTTTTTGTTTGAACTTGAGCATAATATTATTACGAGTACCATTGTCAGGTGCATACAAACGGGCAATTGAGCGAGTTTGATTTGGTAAGACCAAATCCTCAACCACTCCCATTATTCGATAGCTCTGCTCAAACAAGGTAATTGTTTGACCAAGCACCTCGCCATTTTTTGCCAGCATCTTTGCAAAGGTTTCATTAACGATAACCTTTTTGTCTCGTTGCACTAATTGGTTTTGAGTAAAGTTATCGCCGCGTAATAATTTTTGGCCAAGTAAACGAAAATAATCTTCATCAATAAATTTTGTTTCTGGCAAATACGGGGTATTGGCTACATCTGTAATCGAGAATTGACCAAACCATGCCAAAGGTGACAAAGAAACACTCACATCACTTATTGTTGGCTGCTCAAGTAAAGCTAATTTGAGTTGCTGCATTTGCGCTATATTCTCCATCCGACCTAAACCTGATGGATTTTTTGGGCTCAACCTTAACTGATAAAGGCCTTCGACTGGTAAATTACTTTTTGCAAACACCAGTTTGGCAGCCTGCTCAAAATGACTGATATTCAAACAAATAATGGTTGCGCATAGCGCTATTTGGCTGGTCACTAAACTTGTACGAAGTACTGAATTAATACCTTGGCTAACGCCTTTGCCACTACTTTTTAAACTGAAAATAATATGTTTGAAATCAATGCTGCGCGCGCTGATGTAAACAAACCAAAGTGCAATGCTGACTAAAACGAGCAGCAAAATAACCACGACTTGAGCTGTTAAACGCAATTGTGTCATGCCAGCTAGCCATTGGCCTGCATAGTTGGCGAATAAGTACACTCCTAGGTAGGCGATTAAACCAGCAAAAATAAACGCTAAAAACAATAAAATACTTAATTCAATCAATAACATTTGCTTTATCGCACTAGGCTGTGCCCCGAGTGAAAGATGAATGGCAAATGTACGGTGTTTTGCACCATTATATGCCATCACCAAATTACTGACATTGACCAGAGCAATCAAAAACAATGCTAATGCCGCTATCATAACAAACATAGCAAAGCGTTGGCTGGGTCCAAACATGGTCTCTTTTAATGGCGTTTGTTTGATTTTAGTGTGCCAATCTTGATAGTTATTTTGGTTAGCAATCCCTTGTTTAAATATCTCGTTTAACGCTGCTGAAAAGCTAAACTGCATTTGTGCCGCTTGTGGGTGAGCGACATCGATTTTACTCACCACTTTTATTGCTTCATCCGGAGTTGTCCACTGCCCCCAATTCATTTGAATTGACCAGTTAAACCGCCACGGCAAAAAAACGGCTGTTTTTCTACCGGTTTGAAATAACTCCGGCTCAACAAAATTCTCTGCAACGACACCCACAATAGTATAAGAAACACCACGAAGCTCGATACTCTGGCCAATAATGTCAGGGGTTTGTGACAACTCAGTGTGCCAAAACTCATAACTAATCAGCGCCTCAGGCAAACTATCATTAATATGCGTAACCGAACTGAAATCACGCCCCAATACCAGTGGTACATCAAACGTACTCACCCAATTAGGGCTGACATACACACTGTTTACCCTCGGCGTATTGGCTAACGAGCTGATCACATCTGCAATATAATACGACAAAATCACCTGTTGCTTCAGTGGTGAAAATGCCGAAGATTCGGTCTTGCCATTAACATTTGGGCTGTTTTGTTGCTCAGTATTTAATTCATACCATGCGTTGGCTGCGGGCAGACTAAACTGGGTTGAGATAAGCGCTTGTACTTGATTAAAAATTTGATGCTCTGTAACAAACAGCATTGATTTTAAATCATAATCGAGTGGTTTAAAAAACAACACCCATGAAATACTCATCAAGGCACCAAGCGCCCCTAAGGTAATTGCTAAACTACTCATTACGGTCATTGCATACATAGGTGCTTTGGCGATGTTCATCAAAGCTACTTTTAAGGTGTAATTCATACCTCTCCCCTTAAGCTTTCAATTGCTGGGCGCACAATAAAACGGCGCAGAGGTAAATACTGTGCAACAGCACTTACAGTCATCACTAATAAACTACTAATAAAAAAGCTAACCAAATTAAAATCTGTGGCAAACACCAGCAAAGAAACCAGCCAACCAGCACCTAACCCAAGTAGTATCGCTTTAAGGCGTTGGCCAAATACACATTGGATAATATCAATCGGCTTTGCGCCCACAGCCATTCGTGTGCCTATCTCATGTTGGCGCATTTGAGTGCTGACACGAAACACCCCATAAATCCCTAAAGTTGCAATCATTAAGGTAAACAGGCCCACAAATAAAGCGCTTACGAGCAGTAGACGTTCGGTTTGCTGTAACTGAAAATACTTATCGCTAAAATGATAAAAATCATC
This sequence comes from Pseudoalteromonas tunicata, assembly GCF_002310815.1. Lineage (NCBI taxonomy): Bacteria > Pseudomonadati > Pseudomonadota > Gammaproteobacteria > Alteromonadales > Pseudoalteromonadaceae > Pseudoalteromonas > Pseudoalteromonas tunicata. The sequence goes on from NZ_CP011032.1 coordinate 2,275,936, forward strand.
AATCACATAGTCATTATTTAAACGTTTGAGCACCGCAATCACCTCTGATTTTTTAATCGGCCGGTCTGCTTTGAACAAAAAATCAGTTGTACTTAATGCTGAGGGTTGATAAATGGTAAAGCGGTCATTATCTACTTGTGGAATGACGCTATTGGCAACCACGCCAATCACCGTAAAAGCGGGTTCTCCCGGTGTGATTCTCATTCCTACCGCAGACCCATTGGGTGCAAGATACTGCGCCAGGTTTTTATCAATAATCATGTTGTTTGTTTGTAATTGTCTGTCTTGATTATCAAAAAAACGTCCCTCCAATAATGGCCTATCAATCAGATTAAACGACGTTTCGCTGGCAGTATTAATAAACAGGCTAAAGCGTTGATCAGTGACTTGGTCATGAATGGGCCACCCCCAATAATGAGCAAAGGGCGAACGTGCCTGACTGACCTCTACCATACCTGGAATTAACATTAGGGCGTGCTGAAAATCCACCATGTGTTGCGCCCTTTGTTCCTCTGATGGACGCAAAACACCGGCATGTGTAAGCGCTAGGCTGTAGCGCCCTTCTAATGCAAAACCACTCTTTTGAGTAAGAGCCTGATAGGCCTTTGCTAGTACCATGCTTGCGCCACAGATAATCACAACAGCAACACCCACTTGAATGGCAATAACAATCTGTTGCTTACTGGAACTTATTTGTACATTCGTACCTTTTCCTGATTGTTTTAATGCACGATGAATAAGTCTTAAGTTGACTGAAGACCCCCCATAAAAACGCATGAACACCGTCATCAATACCAGCAGAACACTCGACAATAACATTGAATAAGGCGTCATTTCGAGTTCACTAGCACGTAAAATAAAGCCTGAAAAATAACGCTGACAAAGCGCTAATAAACCACTTGATAAAGCTACTGCGCACAAGCCTGCCGTTAACATCAATAAACCAAGGTAAAGGCTATGCTGCAAAGTAATATCACTTTGTTTTGCACCAACAGCAATATGCACAGCTATGGTATGGTTATTTTGTTGTTGTTTTACTTGCATAAAATTAGCAATATTAACGGTGGCGATCACTGCCAATCCTAAAACCGCTAAACATAAAATCAGTAAATTTTGAGTATTATCACCCAGTAAAACGTCATTGAGGGGTGTGAGCGTACTTTTAATCGACCAATCGTTAAAAAATGGCGTATCACTTAAGTTGTCTTTCCATAATTGGTTCATACGCAGCGTCAAGGTGTCGCCAAGCGATGAATTTACATTTTGAGGCTCGGCGATTTTAGCCAGCATCGCCAAGGGGGGGCTAATTGAACCCCAAGCGCTCTCCCTTGTTTTATGGGGGTTAAAAGCAAAGGGTAACCACACCTCTCTTGGCTTATCGCGATGTAATAAGGGTTCAATAAAATCTTTGCTTATCACCCCTTTAATCTGAAATGAATCACTATACAAGGTAATATATTGCCCGATCACATCAGGGGAACCTGCAAATTCGCGCTGCCACAACGCTTCACTAATAAACGCCTCTGGGAGTTGATTGCCAAGGATTAAATCGTTTTCAGAAGTGCTCATTTTTTGCCCCAGCACCATGGGTATATCCAGCAACGTAAACCACTCAGGGCTGACATAACTGACCATTAATTTCGGTTGATTCGGTAATGAACTTATTACTACCTCGTCATAAAAATTCAGTGCAACTGAGCCTATGTCTGCACTTTCACGGTACACCTGCATCATGACTGGGTACGTCCAAGCCCGGTTATCGACTTTACCGGCATGATTTAGCTGTATTTGCTCAATTTTTACTAGTTTATCTTGCTCTGGATACGGCAGTGGTTTGTAGAGCGCGACATAAATCAATGTTGCCACGGTAAATAACGTCGCCATGACTACCGCCATAGTCGCCACAATACTAAAACTCATTAAAGGAGCGCGAGTAATACTCAGCCAAGCTTGTTTTAAAGTATAAGTATTCATACCTCGCCCCTTAAGCTTTCAATGACTGGGCGCGAACAAAATTGCTGTAGCGGTAACAAACTTGCCACAAAAGCCAAGCTTAAGGTAATGATAAAACTCGTGGTGATAATAAACACCGAGGCTGAATCAACCACCCACTGATAGCCAAAAGGCTGCCAATAATACGCCATGACTAAACCAAGGGCACTTAATCCACACCCCATACTCAGTGCAATACTATTATCTTTAAATACAAGTATGAACAATCGGTTAAGTGGTGCACCCACCGCCATGTGGATCCCAATCTCTGTTCGCCTTAATGTGACTGCGTAGCGCAATACACTAAACAAACCTAAACCTGTCAGTAATAAGGTCACCACAATAAGCCCAGCACTTATCACTAATGTGCTATAAGGGCGAAAGAGTGCTTTTTGACGTTGTGCTGCAAGTGGGGTGTAACTAAACACCGCAAGCCCTGCATCAAGTTGCTGTAATTGTTGATTAAGCAGTGCTTTGCTGACCGACTGCCCCGCTTTAAATTGGATCAGTAAATCTGATGAGCCTCGTCTGGCACGAAATACTTTGGCTGGCGTTGCACCTTTACCAGGGATGTCGAGCGTGCGCACCACACCAATTATGGTAAATGCATTTTCAGGCCCCGCAGTCACATCAAAACTGAGTTTTTTGCCAATCGCATTACCGCCAAGCTGCTGTGCAAACACTTGGTTTATCACCAAATAATTGTCATTTTCACCGTAGTGATCTGGCGTAAAAGACTCACCTGCCACCAGTGTTTGAGCCATTAAATTAAAATAATGGGCATCAATTACTTTACCTTTAGGGAGCACTTGTTGCTGTTCACTGAGTTCAATCAACGACCATGTAATAAGGTTATCTTCAAAAGGAGATCGCGACCTGCTAACTTGGTCAACTTCTGGCAACGCCGAGATTTTTTGCACCGCTTGTTCAAGCAAATTGCGCCGATTATCGCCGCTCAAATGCGTAGCGGTACTGATCCTTAAACTGGCCAAATTCGCCACAGGCATCTGCTCGGCGATTAAAACCTCTTGCCAATTTTGCTTGAGCGTGACACTACTCATCGCCACTAAAAAACTGGCCACAGCCACCTGAAAAGTTATCATCAATTGCCGAGCAATCGGCCTTACTTGAATACCCGTGCCTTTACCTGATGATTTTAAATGACTTGCCAAGGTTCGGTAGTGGATCATCTGCATACTCATAGCTGCAAACAACCACGCGAGTACAACACCAATCACCATGATGGCTGCAACCGAAATACCATTAAGCTGTATTTCTTGCGCTCTTGGTAATAATACTTTAAAAAAATCGGCCAGTAGGCGCAGCATGCCATAGGCAAAACCCAGCGCAAGCACCGCTGAAATACCCAATAACAGGCCCGCTTCAGACAAAAAAAGGCGAAATAACGCGCTTTTTTTCGCACCAATTGCACACATAATAGCGATGACTTGACCACGCTTAACAGTCCGAGAAATAAATAAATTACTCATATTCGCAGTGGCAATTATCAACAACCCCAAGACCGCCACCAGCAGCCACACCACGCTCTGCCCTTTGTCACCTAAAATAACGCCATCAAGGGCGTTGAGCTCAAGGGCAACCTGCCAACCTTTAAAAAACTCAGAATCTGAAACATGTTGTTGCCACACATTATTCACATTGATTGATAAACGTGCTGCCAGTTCATCTTTATCTGTACCTGCTGGCAATTTGGCAATAAAGTGACTGTCAGAATAACGGTTCCACCAAAAGCTACGGGCTCTTTCTGAGGTTAAATTAAAATCCCAAGGTAACCAAATTGCAGTTTTGCGCCCCGTTTTTAAAATCTCCGGTTCAATAAACTGCTGCGCAGCCACCCCAATAATTTCAAAACTCACCTGATTTATCACTACAGTTTTGCCAATAATGCTGTTATCGCTGGCGAAGTCTTGCTGCCAACTGGTATAACTTAATACCGCAACCGGATGCTGTTGATTGAGGCCATCACGGGCATCAAAAACACGCCCCAAATGCATTTTCACTGCAAATAAATCAAACCATTCAGGGGTAATAAACGCGGTATTTTTAACCGGTAATTGCGCTAAAGAATCAACAATTTGTTCGCCATAATAGACCAATGCGACTTGCTCAAATACGTCATGATTTTGGTACAAATGGATAAGTGCTTGGTAATTAAACGCACGAGTATTAATTTCTCCTGTTTGGTCAATTTGTACATATTCAGCTTTCACTAACCGCGCCTGATCTGGGTAAGGCAATGGTTTATAAAGCAGTAAATACGCCATTGTTAGTACCGTGATCAATGCTCCAAGCGTTAAACCTAAAGTACCAATAACCGCACCACTAAATAAGGGAGCCTGTTTTAAACTCTGCCAAGCAGCCTGAAGTTGATATATCATTGCAACATTCCTTTTGTTCGACCTTGCAAGGCGATCAATTAAATAGCCGTTTGAATAACATCATGCTGTGGTTGATTTTGTTGCACTTCACCTAAAATCTCACCGTCGAGCAATTTAAGTTGGCGCGTGGCCATATCTGCATAACGTGGGTCGTGTGTCACCATACAAATAGTGGTACCTGCAAGGTTGAGCTCTTGCAGCACTTGCATCACTTGGTCGCCCGATTTTGAATCAAGGTTACCGGTTGGCTCATCGACCAGTAATACCGCAGGCTCCGCGACAAGGGCACGAGCAATCGCAACCCGTTGTTGTTGCCCACCAGAGAGCTGGTTGGGTTTATGACTCATACGGTGACCTAAACCTACTTTTTCAAGACAGGCTTTTACTTTACGTTGAATGGTTTCTTTATTTGGTTTGCTGGCATGGTAGCGCAGCGGTAAGGCCACATTATCAAATACACTGAGTTCATCTATTAAATTAAACGACTGAAAAATAAAGCCTATTTTCTCATTTCGGATTTCAGCCGCTTGATTCAACGTCAGCGACGATACGTCTTTATCTTCAATAAAATATTCACCACTACTCGGTAAATCAAGTAAACCGAGCAATGACAATAAAGTGGATTTACCGCAGCCTGATGGCCCAGAAATTGATAAGTACTCGCCGCGATAAATGGTTAAATTAACATTGCGCAGGGCGTACGTTTGCAACTCTTCAGTTTCAAACACCTTACTGATATTGCGCATTTTTATGACAATTTGTTGTGGTTCAGTGCGTGCGTTATCGCGTGTATTGTTCATTGTGCTTTCCTTGTTAAATTTTTTATACCATTGGTGATGAAATGTTTCAGAGTATTCCCAAGTATTGCTTTAATAAATGTCGAGCTCGGGATGCGTCTGCGCCAAATTAGTTAAATCCGAAATAATAAGTTGACTGTTTAATTCAAGCCCCTGTTTTATTTCTATAAAACGGCCAGCTTGACGACCAAATTCAATATCGGTCAACAATGCTTTATTTTGCGCAGCATCAATGCGATATAACTGCGCTTGGCTATTTGACTTAATATTGGCTGGGCGTTCTATGTAACGAACATTGGTTAAACTTGCGACTAAAATATTGGCGTCGATATTAAGCTGAGGCCGCGCGTTTTCAGGCAATTGTTCTGGTAAACTCACTTCGACTTCAACTGTGTTATTAATCACTACAGGGTTAATGCGCGTTACCTGCCCCATCACTTTTGCCAAGCGCGTATCGACTTCAACCGCTTGACCTACGGCCACTTGGTCGACCTGATTTTGTGACACATTAATTAAGGCAATTAGCTCCTTGGTTGAGCCAATCAGCGCAATTTCTTGCCCCGGAGCTAAGCTTTGACCAAGCTCCACTGCTAAATTTTGCAGCACGCCTGCAAAGCCAGCCCTCACCGTAAGGCTGTCGAGTTTTCGCTTTGCCGTATTCACTAACCCTTGCTGTTGATTAATCCATTCTAATTGAATATTTTCGGCTTCTTGATGCACCGCTTTTAGTTGCACTGCTCGCTGCTTGGCAATCTCTAAACGTTGTTTTAACTGCGCTTCATTTAAAATACTGCGCTGATAATTAAGCGATGATACAACGCCTTGTTTCATTAATGTGGTTTCGGCCGCGAGATTCAATTTAGCGTTTTCGTATTCGGCGTTAATTTGGGCAAAGGTTGCGGTTTCGTTAAGCACTTCACGGGTATTATTCAGTGTTAACTGACGTAAATTGGCGCGCAACTTGGCCAGCTCCTGTTTCGCATTATCAAGTTGTTGCTGGAGCTCAGGGTTGTCTAGGCGCACAATCACACTGTCGGCTGCGACAATTGCGCCAGGTTTTAGCACAATTTCCTGCACCGTTGCGGCCGTTTTAGCGCTCAGCAGCTGTTGGCGATGAGACTTTAAAATGCCATAACCCGAGACCAATACATCAAGATCACCTTGCTGCACCTGCGCCACAATAATTTGCGAACGCGCAACACTCACTTTGTTGCTCTTGAGCTGTTGATACAAAACCGTTAATACAATTATTACAGCCACTGCCAGCAATGCTTGTTGCCACAACGCTAAACGATTTACTACTTTTGTTTTTACTACATCCATCGCAGTTTCAACTCATTTTTGTCACTGAAGGTATCTATGTCAGAACACTAAGCGATACTCGTGCCAAAATTAAAACCATTTAAAATCATGACGTTAAATAATTTACAATGTTATTAACCATATTTTTATTTCATTTTCGGACCAATTAGTTCAGTTTTGAACTGCGTGATACGTTTTTGTGCCCAACAGAGCGGTTTAAAGCGCGGCACAACTAAAACGTGACGTAAAAAAAGCGGCGCCTTATCATCCCAAAATCGGACTTCTGTAGTTCGATTTCGGACAAGGTGACTCAATTTAGTGTTACTCTATCACTAACACACTGAAAAATTAGCGTTAAAATGCTGGCATACTTATCGCTTTATCATAACGGTTAGCACAGCAATAACTTGGAAAAACAATGTCCGCCACGATTTTAATTATTGAAGACAGCCCCGAAATTCGCTTAAGCGCCCGCTTCATTTTAGAAGATCACCATTTTAAGGTGCTTGAAGCCGAAAATCCGTTTTATGCCCAAGAGCTACTTGATCAAGGCATTGAGGTGGATTTATTACTACTGGATATGAATTTTAGCCGCGATACTACCTCAGGCGAAGAAGGGCTGAGTTTTTTAAAATACTTGCAAAAGCAGCAACTGAACCTGCCCGTGATAGCCATGACGGCCTGGTCGAGTGTTGATTTAGCGGTAACAGCCATGCAACAAGGTGCCGTTGACTTTATCGAAAAACCATGGCAAAACCAGCGCCTAATTAGCCTGATAAAACAGCAACTTAAATTAGCTGAACTGGCTAAACAAAACCAAAAACTCAATCAACAACTACAAAACAACGCATCGCCCACTTTTGTCTATCGCAGTGATGTGATGACGCGTTTATTTAATGCACTTGGCAGCGTGGCGCAAACCGATGCAAATATTTTACTCACTGGAGAAAACGGCACAGGCAAAACTCAAATTGCCCAGTGGATCCACCAGCAATCTCAACGCCATAGCCACCCTTTTGTCGCTGTTAATATGGGGGCTATTCCTGAGAACTTATTTGAAAGTGAAATGTTTGGTCATAAAAAAGGCGCGTTTACAGATGCCAAAGAGCAACGAATTGGCCGTTTTGAGCTGGCCGATAGCGGTAGTTTATTTTTAGATGAAATGGCCAATATTCCGCTCTCACAACAAGCAAAATTGTTACGGGTGCTAGAAAAAAATGAATTCGAAATGGTCGGCTCAAGCCATACCCAACAAGTGGATGTTCGCTTGATTTGTGCCTCAAATGGCGACTTTAGCAAGCTGATTGACAATGAGCTGTTTCGCCAAGATCTTTATTACCGCGTTAATACCCTTGAATTTAGAGTGCCGGCACTACGAGAGCGCACCGATGACATAGTGCCCTTAGCCGAACACTTTATTGCCCAGCATTGTGCTAAATATCAACGACCTGTATTAACCTTAACTGACGATGCAAAACACGCTCTGCGCCAATACCGCTGGCCTGGCAATGTGCGCGAGCTTGGCCATGTAATGGAACGTGCGGTGTTATTATCAAGTACAAATCAGATTGCTGAGGCGAACTTAAATTTACAACCGACCATTCACACTCAACGCTTACCCTTAATGACCTTGGCCCAAGCGGAGCGCACATTAATCGATTTGGCGCTTGAGCGCAGCCAAGGTAATATTCCTGCGGCGGCAAAATTACTGGGATTAACCAAGTCATCGATGTATCGCCGCCTCGAAAAGTACGCGATTGCGCACCATAAAGAATCATAATGCAGACAAAAAACACCGCCAAACCTCATACTTTTAGCTTTAGATGGTCACTCGAACAGACGCTCATTTGTTTTGCACTGCTCTCGTGCCTACTAAGTAGCGTGGCCTGTTATATCTTACTTGACCAGGTTGTGCTACATCAGAGTTTGCCTATCCTTGGCACGCTTTGCTTCATCGCTTTGTTTGGCTGGCTGTTTATGCTTTTTTATCGCACTGTGATTAATAGTTTTCATCGTAATCAGGCACATCTGGATGCCATCTTAAATGAAGACTACAACCAAATTGTTAAACCAAGTTACCCTGCGGGCTGCGTAAATACCCTCCAGCAGCAGCTAATCGCCCTCAGTGAGTCGCTGTATCAAAAAAAATCACGTTACGATCAACATGTTTTTCTAGTTTATCAACTGATCGCCCATTTTAATGTGCCCATTGTGGTGCTCGACCAGCGCGATAAACTCGATTACGCAAACCAAGCCTATGGTGATTTAAAGGGCATGCCTTGGCAAAGCCTGCGCCATATGGGGGTAAGTAGTTTAGGTTTAGTGTTTAATAACGGGCAATGGCAATTTAGCGATGTGATCACCCAACAGCATTGGCAAATTCGCCACAGTGAATTTGTCGAGCAAGGCCAAACCCATCAACTATTAGTCATGATCAACATCAGCAGCGCCCTGCGCGAAAGCCAACTGAATGCTTGGCAGCAAATTATTCGGGTATTAGGCCATGAAATTCGCAATTCACTTACCCCAGTGGCCAGCATGGCCGAGAGCTTAGCAAGTCAACTGACTACCGAGCGCCAACAACAAGCGCTGGGCATTATTTCTGAGCGCTGTAATCACCTCAATGAATTTGTGGGACGCTACGCTTCAATCAATCAAAGGCTCACGTTAACGCCAAGCCTTATTGACTGTGAACCACTAATTGAACAAATTAAATTACTGTATCCTAAAGCACAGATCACTGCTGCTATTGACTGTTCACCGATTTATGCTGATCGGACATTCTTATTCCAAGTGCTGATTAATTTAATTAAAAATGCGGTTGAAGCAAGTGCAGAGCCCGCGAAAATTAGCGTAAATATTAGTGCGCAAATTAGCCTCAATACGAGTGCACCAAACAGCCGCCAAAAAGCACCTAGCATCTATCAGATTATTGTGAAAGATTGTGGCCAAGGGCTCGCCAATCCCGATAATATTTTTGTGCCTTTTTACACCACAAAACAAGGGGGTCAAGGCATTGGTTTAAGTTTTTGCCGCAACATTATAGAGCAGCATGGCGGCAGTTTAACCCTGACCAACAATACCGACCAACCCGGCGCGAGTGCCACCATTCTATTACCATACTTACATCGTGAATTAGGCTGTAAATAAGGTCTCTAGCGAAGCTCGATAAACAAGCTACCTCATCAGCGACGTAATATGTAACCTCAATACTGGATAATACATCAATCTTTGGCCACTATTTTTAACCAAAGCAGCGTTGGGTTAACGTCAATAAAATCGACGCAGCAATAATTTTTCAAACAATCAGTAATCTGATGCTACCCTCAAGTCGTATCTAACAATAAGCAACTGGAGCCCAACGATGAAAAACGACTTGTCGAGTAAAACAATATTATCGGTTTTTGATTATATTCAGCGTAATGGTGAGCGATACGAACAAGGTTATTTGTATCAAGGAATAACCGCCTTTACTGACTTCGATGGCTATACAATTTATTTGCAAGGCAGTGGTGTTGTTATGCGGTTTGGCTTTCACAATACCTATCACCTTGACTACGAACAAGAAAAACAAAAAACCAATTTTATCCAAAAAATTGAATCCATAAAACATCAGATAGATCATACCCCATGAGTCCTTTAGCAGGTCGCACTTACCGACAAAAACCAAAACGTAAAACATCATTACACCAACTTGAATTCATTCGTTTAGTTATTGCTGAATTAAAGCGTTCTCCTGATAAAATCAGCATTATCAAGCAAAATTGTGATTATTACCGGCAACAAACCTTTCTTAAAAAAGGCTTTTTACTGGCGATTGAGCGTTTTGACTGGGTATTTGAAGTTGATGATGACATTGAACGGATTTGCCAGCAGATTCAAGCTGATGACTTTATTGGCAATCGGTTAAGGCGTTACCCGCTTTTATTTAAAGGCATAATTACTTGATTGGTTTTGACTGACGTAAATTTAACTCAAGGTGATGTTTTAGACCGTTTGTGGCATTACCAAAACCAATGTATTACTTCAACGGCAAACACTCTCACATCACAAAGCTGACACTATACTATTTACTATTGCTTATTTATCTAGTGGCTAGGATCAGTCGCGGACTCAGCCATTGTTATCAAACAAATACCGCTGCTTATCACCGTAGTTGACCTTTCATCATTAAGTTTAAATATTGGAACGTAATTAAACGATACTCAAGTCATCTTCTTGAATCGAGAAATTATTATGAACACAACTTCAACTCAATCTGGCTATTATCAAGCTGTTTCGGACACGCACAATGCCGGTTTTATGCGCAGAGCCCTAGCCCACCTTATTGATGGTATCTTATTAAGTACGTTCTTAGCGGCCTGTTTTATTGTGTTTTACGGTGATAGCCAATGGCTCACTTTACAAAATTCTTGGAGCGTAAATTATATATTTTATGAAGAGTTATTACCCTTGGTGCTTGCGGTAGCTTTTTGGGTAAAAAAAGCGGCTACACCAGGTAAAATGGTGATGAATACCAAAGTGGTTGACGCAAATACTGGCTTAAACATATCCACCAGCCAAGCCTTATTACGTTACATAAGCTATTTTATTTCAGCATTACCGCTTGGTTTAGGTTTTATTTGGATTTTAATTGATGAGCAAAACAGAGCATGGCATGACTTGATTGCTGGTACTGTTGTGGTAAAGCAAGCGTGAGTTTAAATTAGATGGTTTTATTGCACTCACTTCATTTTAAAAACCAGCATTAATCAAGTTTAACGCTGGTTTTTATCACTCTTCACTCTCTTTAAATTATCTCGCTCAGATCATCAAGGATTCAAAATCCGAACTACGCGACTGAATATAATTTCTGACAAGTTCCAGTAATACAGTTTGCTATCAGTAGTATTGTTAAATTGCACCACGACTGTATCAATCTCTGTGTAGTATTTAGCATGGCTTTGAAATCCCGGTACCCAGCCACCATGTTCATACTCATAAATTGTAGAATAAATCTCCCGACCACCTTGTTTAAAAACCGAGCCATCATTCAGAGCTCGTAAAAAAATACCGACATCTTGTGCTGTCGCTATCATAGAGCCGTAATCTGTTGCCTTGATGTTTTCGTCCACCCCAACATGATAGCCGCCCATTAATTTATCAAGCGTGACGTCACTTAACGAACCAAAAGTATTGTGCAGTTGCAAAGGGATTAATATTTCATCTTTTATGAATTGAAACCTTGATTTTCCTGTTGTTTTTTCAATTAGTTTACCAATCAACAAATAATTAGTATTCGAATATTGATAATCGCTATCAGGTGCAAAATTAGCAGGTAGGTCAACAATGAGATCCAGCGCGCCTTGATAGCTGTCGGTTGGATTACTCCAAAAATTTGGCGTATCGGTATAATTAGGAATACCACTTCTGTGCTGCAACAACATTTGAAGAGTGATTTTATCCGCGTTTTCTATTCGCCCAACTAGCTCTGGAAAATAATCTGCCACTGTTTTATTTAAAGCAAGTTGCTGACGATTGACCAACTTGGCAATCGCAACTGCGCTATAAAGCTTACTGATACTGCCAATTTTAAATAACGCGTTTGGCAGAGCTGGTATTTTATTGACTCTGTCATGCCAACCAGCGGCATAAAATTCAGGCGGTTTACCACCTTGATCGACAAAAACCAAGATGCCATCAAAACCATGATCCAATGCCTCATCAAGTTGAGCTTCAATCGTATTAGGTAAAGGCAATATCCAAGCTTTTACTAAAATCCACGGCACATATGTCAATGAGATTAAGGTGCTAATAAGCAAAATTATTCTTATTGATAGTTTTTTTTGTTTTTTATTCATCATATTTAGCTTTATAGCCCTTTTCTAGTAAGTCTTTTGCGACCCCCATGAAAATAGGGGACATAAATTCCGACTGGGTACGAAAAAATAACAAGCAATAATTTTTATAGTGGCAAATACTCGTCGCTTTAATTTACATAAATCATTTTATTAGCGGTTAATTAAGTCTTAATTTGATTTTGATTACAACAACCAAATGGTTAGTTATTGCACCTAAAACAAAAAAGTACCTTGAATAAATACCTTTAATAAAGACATTCAATAAAAAGTAGCTTGCACTGAATATTAACCGGCTGCAAACAACAAAACCTTCTCGCTTAGCGTCACATAAAGACTAAATATGAATAAGCCGGCTGCTACAAAGGCGCTCGTCTATTTCTTTTTTATCTCGGTCAAAACAGTACAATAAGTGATAAAATCATCGAATTTATAAAAAGATGCATTAAAAATGAAAAAACCAAACAGATTAAAAATTGGCGATACACTTGCCATTGTTACACCCTCTTGGGGTGGACCAGCTTGTTTTGCTGAAGTATTTAACTTGGGGATTAAAAATCTTGAATCACTAGGGTTTAAGGTCATCATCATGCCATCAGCCTGCTTAGATGCGCAGACTATTTATCATAATCCCAAGTTAAGAGCGGATGATATTCATCAAGCCTTACAAGACCCTAATATTGCAGGAGTTATCTCTGCGATCGGAGGGACAGATTCAGCAAGAGTATTACCCTATCTTGATCCTGAGATATTTCTAGAAAATCCTAAGTTTTTTATGGGCTTTTCAGATGCAACAACAATAACTACCTTTATTAACCAGTTAGGAATAGTATCGTTTAATGGCCCTTCTATTATGGCTGGTTTCTCTCAATTAAAAACGCACTCTGTTGAATATCAAACCTATCTATCAGACTTTATCTTTTCTAATCCTTGCGCATTGAAGCTCCCTGCTTTTGATTACTACAGTGATGGTTATCCTGAGTGGTCAGAGCCCAAAAATCTAGGTCTATTAAAACCATTAAAAGTGAATAGCGGTCCGCACTTTATCCAAGGAAATGGGGTCGGCAGTGGCCAGCTTTTTGGCGGCTGTATCGAAGTATTGGAAATGCTAAAAGGAACACAATTTTGGCCTAACAGCGATTTTTGGCATAACAAGATACTGTTTTTAGAAACATCTGAAGATAAACCAAGTATTGATTACATCCAATTTTGGCTTAGAAATTATGGTGTTATGGGGGTGTTTGATAAGTTATCCGGCCTAATTTTTGGCAGAGCTCGAGACTATTCGGATGAGGAAAAACAGCAGTTAGATAAAGTTATTCTGCAAGTTATCGCTATCGAATTTGGGCAAGGTGATTTACCGATTGTTACTAATATGAGTTTTGGCCACACAGACCCGCAAATCATTCTTTCGCTAGGAATAAACTATCAAATTGATACACAAAATCAGAGCATTACTCAACTGGAATCGAGTTTTAATGAAACCTATTTCAACCGTGAGCTGTAAAAATATCGACTAAAATAGGCCGAATTACAAAAGTAAAATAATTAACCTCAGCTCTGAATAAGACATTTACCAATTCATTAAATTAAAAGTAAATATTTAAATTTTTCATCGCTAGCCTGAGATAGATTTATTATCCTGTATTGAGGTTAATGAGATCAACGCAATATTCAAAGGCATAGTACAACTCATCATAGTTTTATCTATGTCGCCAAACCGAAATGACTGCGTTGATTGTCGAGTTATCTGAGAGGTTTAAACTTTTTGCTCATACCTTGACTAGCAGGAGATACCAGCTTGTAACCGAGCTTTTCATAAAATGCAGGTTCATCGGCAATCATTGAAATGTATGAACCAGCAGGGGCCACTGACGATAAGTAGTTATCGATTGTTAGCTCTATAAATAAACTGTTATTTGCTTTACATAATAAAAAAGCCATTTTCTGTTGATGTGGTTTGAATTAAGTAATCGAGCACAGAGCAAGATTTTGCTACATATTGTGATTTATCGAATCATGTTTTAAAGATGATTTTTACCTATTAAAAAGCCCCATTGACTAATGAGGCTGATGAGTCAATACATGCACTCAGTGTACTTTTTTTAATCGCGCTATTACGGCTGCTGAGTCAGTAAAATCGCTAATTTCTGTTAATACTTTGCCATCTTTAACTTTTAATAATACAGGGATTTTTCGTATATTAAACTGCTGGAACAAAACACCGTTGTGATCGATTTTAAAAGGTAACTTCATCTCATACTTTACATTAAACTCTGCAAGCGCTTTATCATCTGTCCATAAGTGATTAACTATGCCAGTCCAGTTTACATTGGGTAATTTCGCAGCTAATGAATCGAGACCTTGTTGAGCATTTTTACACTGTGCAGCCATCTTGGGCCGAGAATCTGCAAGATACCAATCACACCAAGTGGCGCTGAAAAATAAATAGTGCTCTCCTCGCTGATAAGGTGCAAGTAGTCGATTTTGCTCGCTGACACTTACAGAGTCTGAAGATGCTAAAGGCAAATTTTGCCCTTGTGCTAGGCGCTCGATAAAACCTCCAAGCACCTTATCTGACTCATGACTGGTATAAACCTGTTGACCCTGATTATTCATTAATACCGAGTATGGGGTTCCTACAAGTCCCAGTTCTAAAGCTAGCTGCCCTTTGGCATCGGTCCAAATTGGCATTGTTAAACCGAAACGTTCAATAACGGCACTTACTTCCTCAGGTTTTTCATTAAAATCGATATTTACGGCGATAAAATTCACCTTGTCACCAAAACGTTGATAGAGCGACTGAAAATGTGGCATTTGTTCCATACAGGGCTTGCACCAACTCGCCCACATTTTGACATAAAGCGGTTTATCTTTTGGTAATGTACTGAGATTAACCGAGGTAAAGCTTGGAAATGTTCGCAACTCCACCAACTGTAAATCGGTCGCTTTTGCTATTACGGGTTGAACTAAAACCAAGCACAGTAACAAGTAAAATATCTTACGCATTTGTATCTCCTTTTTGTTAAATGCTGAAGATAGTAGCGGCTGCGTTTGAGTCGGTATTGTAAATTTGCGACAGCTTGCGCAAACGATAATTTGCAGGTGTTTCATTTACACAATCACGAAATGCATGATTAAAGTGTGATTGATCATAAAAGCCACATGCCAGCGCAATATTCGCTAATTGTAAGCTTGGATTACAAAGCTTACCTCGGGCTTTTTTAATTCGCTGACATTGTTGAAAATAGGCCGGATTAAAACCCGTTTGTAAAGTCATCTGACGCTCAAGTGTCCGACGACTGACGCCAAGAGTTGTTGCAACAGACAACACAGTCTGTTCGCTTTTACCTAGCAACACCAATGCAATTTGTAGGCGAAAAGGCTGCGCAACATTAAGGCTAAGCTCAATCAGCCATAGTTCAAACTCAGCCACCGCTGACGTCAGTCCAAGGTATGGCAGCCTATCTAACAACCTTTGAAAGCTGAGCTTTGTTTTGCCTGTCAGTGCGATGGTTCCATCGACTCCATGCTCAGGCAGCTGCGCTGGTGACAAACCAAATAACATGAACAATGAACCAGGTGTAAAGCGGGCACTAATGGTCAAATTACATGTTGAGAACTGTTGCACCTGCAAACGTCGATTGCATTCAAATTTAGCACTTGTGTGATTCGGTTCTATAACAAATGTTAGACTGCAACCTCCATCTGGATATAGCTTTTCTGTAGAGCAAAATGGTGTAGTATCAATACCGCCTATTGCCCAAAAACAATCAACCAAGCCGATTAATTCAGCACGAGGGTTAAATCGACGAAAACCCAGATGCGAAAGCCCTTGGTATAATATCTTACTCATCCTAAGCACCTCGCTCTATCGAGTACGCAACCCCAGTGAATTATTCCACACAACATAAATCAGCGCGAATCTTATAGCAAGTTGATCACCTAGACTTGGCCCTGTGTTAGTGAGTTAAACAATTTAAGTTCTCGATATTACATCTATCTCAAGTTGCTCAATTCAACATCACAACGTGGAATTAACAAAGGATAGGACTGCAATTAATACTTTTAATGAAATTGTCGCCTTTCACAACGTCAGGCAAAGAGAACAACGGCTTAAATATTCAAAGCTAACTCAATGTGTTAGTAAATCCCTTCCCTAAAACCCAGATTAAATATTAACGCTGCTATTAATAGCGATACTTTCTAAAGCGCATATGTGCGATTTATTGGCTATTTACGATCGAGCGTTTAGATTTCGACGTCTGTTTGTGTAATTTTAACATCTCCACAAGCGGCTGATTTATTTTAGATATAAGCTAGACCGGGATAGAATTTTTTTCGTAAGTGGAGCATAGAATTTTTGAATAAAAAGGATATGCCAAGCACAATCTACAGTTTGCAGCTATGTAGCAAGATCATGTTCTTTGTGCAAAAATAGTACCTCTGTAAACTCGAGCAGGTTAAATATTTAAGTCTGATTTTTCAAAGGATTGTGACCATGAAAGTAAGATTACTCCCCCTCGCCCTAACAGCCTTTATTTCTGGATGTATTGTATTACCAGTCACTGATCCCACTCATTACAATAAATGTGAGATTTCAAGCGATAAAAAAACATTTAAAGTATTTAATCTTCATGAAGACAACAATAACTATTATTCCATTGGTGGCATTCTTTTATTACCGCTGACTGGAGTGGTGTCTGGTACCTATGTCGCAGTGCATAATGTGTATCATTTAGGAGAAGAAATAATTGTCTGCGGTTCACAAGAGTCTGACAATCAAGAGCCAGTGCTAGATTAAATGACCCTGTTCAGTTGAAAATAACAATGACTACAATATAAATATATCTTGATGATTATTAAACAAAACCCTCGTCGAAGTCTGATTTTCGAATGAACAATATGAAAAGTAATCAAAGTGATACTAATATTGACGCACCTAAGTTTGATAAATAAATCACGAACAACGTTTTTAATTACAACCATAACAAACGAGCATTTTAATTAAAAACACATACCCAAATTCCCTCAGTTACAGTAATATGGCGCGTTTTTCGCCTTGAGCTGCCATTTTCGTTTACCTTTTGGTGTATGAACAGCCGCTTTTTGTTCTATCCACTCAAGTAGGTAACCATGACTTCCAACGCCCTTTATACCGATTTATCGGGTTATTATGACTTAATGTGTGCTGATATTGATTATCTTCAACAAAGTCATACTGTACACCGTTTACAGCAGCTCTTTGGTAACAATGGCCGCCAACATTTAGATTTAGCCTGTGGCACTGGCCCACATGTGGCGCATTTTATTGATTTTGGTTACCAAAGTGGCGGTCTTGATATTAATCAGCCAATGCTTGATTTAGCTCAAACTCGCTGCCCCGATGCAGACTTTAGCCTGCAAGATATGTGTAGCTTTAGCACCGAAACGCCGCCCGATCTGATCACCTGTTTTTTGTATTCGATTCATTACAGCGCGCAACTTGAGCGATTAAGCCAATGTATAGCTAGTGCACATGCTGCACTTAATGCACAAGGCTTATTTTGTTTTAATGCCGTTGATAAACATAAAATTGATAACAACTCGTTTGTTAGCCACAGCGCACAGCATGGCAACAGCCTATTTAAATTTGCATCTAATTGGCATTACCAGGGCAACGGCAATGCACAAGCATTAATGTTGAGCATAGATAAAACCGATAACGGTATTACACAGTCGTGGCAAGACAGCCATTCTATGGTTGCGGTAAGTTTTAGCCAACTACAACAACTGCTTGAACCTTATTTTGACGTGCATATATTTGAGCACGATTACGATAAACTCGTGCCTTGGCAAGGCACAGCGGGCAACGCATTATTTGCCTGTGTTAAAAAATAACAGGCCGACTTACTGAGCAAAACTACTGCTCAGTAAGTCAATAAAACAACGTACTTTTGGCGACAAATGCTTGCGACTTGGGTAAATGGCATACACATTCACTTCAGGCTCTTTATAATCACAAAACAGCACTTCAAGCTCCCCACTTTGCAGCGCATCATTTAGATAAAAAGCCGGTAATCGGGTGATCCCCTGATGAGCTTGCACTAACGCCAATTGCATTTGTCCATTATTGCAGCGTACTTTTTGTCGCACATCGACCTGAAACGGTGTGCCATCTCGCTCAACAAAATCCCAGCGCCCGGGCATTTTAAGATTGGAATAACAAATACAATGATGGGCAGCCAATTCTCGAGGGTGATGCGGGCGACCATACTTTTCAATATATCCTTTTGAGACCACCACATGGGCTTTACAGTGAAATACCCGCTTGCAAATTAAACTCGATTCAACTAACTGCTCACTGGCTCGAATGGCTAAGTCGTAGCCATCAGCAATTAAATCTATCCGTTTATCGCTCAAATCCCATTCAAGAGTGACATTTGGATACATATCTAAATACTGAGCAATTACCGATTGCAGATATTGCTGACTAAATCCGATGGGGCAACTGATTTTCAGCGTGCCTTTTGGCTGCACATCATCGGCGGTGATAAGGCTCACGGCTTGCTCGGCGTCGCTAATTAATTGTACACATTGTTGAAAATACGCCTCACCTTCGGGCGTGAGCGACAACGAACGTGTGGTGCGGTTCATTAACCGCACACCAATGCGGCTTTCAAGTTTGCTTATTTCTTTACTGATGTGCGAACTTGAATGGCTAAGCACACTCGCTGCAGCATTAAAACTGCCACATTTGACCACTTGAACAAAAATTTCGATGCCATCAAACAGCTGATTACTAATCATATGGAAACAGTGACTCCACTTTTACATCATTAATAAACATATAAACTTAATATACACTGTTTCTATCGGTTAAGGCACGCGCTTAGTTGCATTTGAGAAAACGTTATCCGCATCTTGCGAGTGCAACAACCATCACTTAACACATTAAGGATATTTATTATGAACGTACTCGCTTTTGCAGCCAGTAACTCTCGTCAATCAATCAATAAACAATTAGCACATTATGCTGCGAGCATTGTGAGTGATACGGTTGAATTAGTTGATTTAAATGATTACGAAATGCCAATTTACAGCAGTGATCGTGAAGCGCAAGATGGCATTCCTGAACTTGCTCAGCGCTTATTCACTAAAATTGGCCAAGCCGATGCCGTGGTTATTTCATTTGCAGAACACAATGGCTCTTATACCGCAGCATACAAAAATATTTTTGATTGGATGTCGCGTATTAACCAAAAAGTATTTCAAAACAAAGCCATGGTTTTATTAGCCACATCACCAGGCCCAGGTGGAGCAAAATCAGTATTAGCTGCAGCAACGGGATCTGCCCCTTATTTTGCTGCCGATGTAAAAGCGAGTTTTTCAGTACCTAGTTTTTACGATAATTTTGATGCCGACACCAAACGCATTAAAAATACAGAACTTGATGCAGAGCTGCGTGCAGCTCTCGCAACACTTAAATAACACCTTAAAAAATTAGCTCTTAAATCAAGTATTTTAAATCTTGGTCAAAATAAAAACCCCCAGAGTGATTCTTTGGGGGTTTTTATTGGCAATTTTAGTTTATACCCGTCCTCTTTTAAGATGCTCAGGTGTTGGCTGCGCGCCTTGACCTCAATCACATAGCCTCTCTATGCTCATGAGGATTCAGTCACTTGCCGCCAACGAGCATCTTGAAAGCCATTGGGTTTATACTCATACACTAATTGTCAAGTTAATCTTTATGCTAAATCGAACCTGTCGAGTTGCATCACTTTAAACCATGCTTTAATAAAGTCCTCTACAAAGCGCTGCTGTGCATCATTGCTTGCATATACTTCTGCAATCGCCCGTAGTTGCGAGTTAGAGCCAAACACTAAATCAACCCGAGTAGCCAACCATTTTAACTCACCACTTTTGCGATCGCGCCCTTCAAACTGCTGCTCGGTATCATCAACTGGCTGCCATTTTGTGTTCATATCCAACAAGTTGACAAAAAAGTCATTACTCAGCATGTCACTTTTACTGGTCAATACACCTTGCTTAGCTTGTTCAAAATTAGTATTTAGCACCCGCAAACCACCCAGCAAAACGGTCATTTCTGGCGCTGTTAGCGTCAAAAGTTGCGCTTTATCTAGCAGTAGTTTTTCGGCGGGAATCGAATAACGTGCTTGTTGATAATTGCGAAAGCCATCAGCAATCGGTTCAAGTACGCCAAATGAATCCACATCGGTTTGCTCAATCTTTGCATCTGTACGCCCAGAGGCAAATGGCACTGTTACGGTAATACCAGCATTTGCTGCGGCTTGTTCAATTGCAACACCACCCGCTAGTACAATTAAATCAGCAAGCGATACTTGTTTACCTGCCGCTTTATGATTGTGATTAAAACTATGCTGGATCGTTTCAAGTGCCCCCAACACAACAACAAGTTGCGCCGGTTGATTGACCTGCCAATCTTTTTGCGGCGCTAAGCGAATACGTGCCCCATTGGCGCCGCCACGCTTGTCTGAACCTCGAAAGGTTGAAGCCGAAGCCCAGGCCGTTGACACCATTTGTGCCACCGTTAAGCCAGCTGCCAAAATTTTACTTTTTAACTCCGTAATATCCGCAGCATCAATCAGCTGATAATCTCGTTTTGGAATAGGGTCTTGCCACAGCATGTCTTCCTTTGGCACTAACGGGCCTAAACAGCGGGTTTTTGGCCCCATGTCTCGGTGAGTTAATTTATACCAAGCTCGGGCAAAAGCATCGGCAAGTTGTTCTGGATGTTGATGAAAACGCTTAGAAATTTTGGCATATATTGGATCTTCTCGCAGCGCAATATCGGAAGTGGCCATCATAGGTGCATGGCGTTTGCTAGCATCATGTGCATCTGGCACTGTGCCTGCTCCTGCACCATTTTTAGGTGCCCATTGTGTCGCTCCCGCAGGGCTTTTTACAATTTCCCATTCATAACCAAACAAGGTGTCAAAATAGCCGTTATCCCATTTAATCGGGTTTGGCGTCCACGCCCCTTCTAAGCCACTAGTAATGGTATCAACGCCTTTGCCTGATCCCATGCTGTTTTTCCAGCCAAAACCTTGCTCACTAATCCCAGCGGCTTCAGGCTCTGGCCCTACATGCGCGGGGTCGCCTGCACCGTGAGTTTTACCAAACGTATGGCCACCTGCAATCAGTGCTACGGTTTCTTCGTCATCCATTGCCATGCGGGCAAAGGTTTCGCGAATATCAATGGCTGAAGCTAGCGGATCTGGTTTGCCATTGGGGCCTTCAGGGTTGACATAAATTAACCCCATTTGCACTGCGGCTAAGGGATTTTCAAGCTCACGCTCGCCTTGGTATCGTTTGTCATCAAGCCAAGTTTGCTCATTGCCCCAATAAATATCGATTTCTGGCTGCCAAATATCAGCTCGACCACCAGCAAAACCAAAGGTTTTAAAACCCATAGTTTCAAGGGCGCAGTTGCCTGCTAATATCATTAAATCGGCCCAAGATATTTTAGCGCCATATTTTTGTTTAATTGGCCAAAGTAAACGTCTTGCTTTATCTAGATTGCCGTTGTCGGGCCAACTATTAAGTGGAGCAAAGCGCTGTGAACCCGACCCCGCTCCACCACGGCCATCAGCGGTACGATACGTGCCAGCACTGTGCCATGCCATACGAATAAAAAATGGACCATAATGACCATAATCTGCAGGCCACCAAGGTTGTGAGTCGGTCATTAAATAATTTAAATCTTGAATTAGCGCATCAAGATCAAGGCTTTTAAAGGCTTGTGCATAATTAAAATCGCTCGCCATAGGATCTGATAACGCTGAATGTTGGTGCAACATAGCTAAATTTAATTGATTTGGCCACCAATCTTGATTGGATGTGCCCATGCCCGCAGTATGATTAAACGGGCATTTTGCTGTATCTGCCATAATATAGACTTCCTTTTAGTATCGTTTGGTACAACACAAAATTGCCTCTATAGGTATAGTGCTAAAGTGTTGTTGTGGCTAACGATTTAAAACTAATAGCATCATCGCTTTTTTCGATGGTGTGAGTCTAAAGTACAAGGTGATGAAAGAGTTGTTAGGAGGAATGAGTTAAATAAACGCACACATTCCCGCACCAAATTGCTCACTTGGGCGAAGCAAATAACCATAGCGTTGATAAAATGGTTCTTTACCTTTGGCAGATAAAAGCCCCACAGTCGCCCCTTTGCTTGCGGCCGTGGCCAAATACCCTTGTATTTGCTCCATTAATACAGCACCCAACCCTTGCTTTTGATAACTAGGCGCAACAATCACATCTTGAATATAAAAAAATAATGCGCCATCACCAATCACCCTAGCCATTGCAATTAACTCGCCTTGCATACGGATCGCCACATGAAACAGTGATTGTTCCAGCGCTGCTTGGGCTAAATCAAGCGGCAATTCACCCCAACCGACCTCTTGGCGCAAATGCACAAACTCGGCGGCAGTGGGCTGAGTTAATTCAACCGTATAATTGTGTTTGCGCATTCGATGCCTCTTAATTTTATTTGCCTGCAATAACAAGCCCAGAGTTATTTTGCCTATTGTTTAGCTTTTTGTTCCGCGAGTTGCAGTTGATATTGTTCAAGTTGACCTTGCTGTTTTAACTGATGCCACTCAACCAAATTTTTAGCTTTTTCGACCGCTTTTTGCTGCGCGGCAATCGCTTGTTCAAGATTGCCTTGGCTTGCATAAAAAGCCGCTAGAGACGATTGTGCATAAGACGACTCAGGATAAAGCACAATAATACGACTGAATAAGGCTTGTGCTTTATTTGGCTCGGTAGTAATCCAAGACTCAGCTAAATGTTTTAACGAACCTTCGGCTGAGACTTCAAAGCCATATTTTTTAGCTGATAGCTGTTGGTAGTAGGCAATAATAGCATCGGCACCTTGCTGAGAAATCGCCGAATCTGCTGCTAACGGGGTAAATTTATCGGCAAAAAGGCCTTCTATACCATTGATAAGTGCAATAATAGGTTGCGACATGTAATTGTTAGTACGGTTATACACCACTTGCCACTCTAATGTGCTGGGCGCGGTTTGACTCAAGGCATATTCAAACTTTTTTACCGCATCTATACTATTTTGTTCATACGGATGACCTCCAATAGAAATATAGAGGTAACGAAGTTTATCGTCTTTGACTTTTAATTTTTCAATAGCACTTTGGCTGATATTAAACATATTGTCGCCAAGGGTTGGGCTTGCCAAAATATAGCCGGTAAATAACTGCGGCCGATTAAGCAAAATGTGCAAACCAAATGCGGCATTGCCCATAAAGCCGCTATAAGTACGAAAACCATTAGTACGATATTGTTTATCAATGCTTGCGAGTAAATCATGTTCGATATAATTGAGTAACACTGCATTATTTGGCTCGTGGATCAATTGCTCAAACTGTTTAGCAAATCCGCTATGGTAATTTTTTGGCGTAACCACTATGGTTTGTGGCCATGGCCATTCACCATTATGACTGAGCCAATCATTAAGTTGACTAATATAACCCTGGCTACGCGGATGGATATCAAGATGCAGGTAATAACGTTTATCTTGCTTATTTTCACTGTGGTAATCATTTGGTAGCGTGACTGTATATTCAATCGGCGTTTTAAATTGTGCTGAGGTAATGGTCAGTGTTTCGCTTTGCCCTGCGTGTGCGTGTGTGGTGACACCTAACAGCACAATAAAAAACATTGCCAAAACTCGCGACTTAAACATGAATCCTTCCCTATTATTAAGTTAAAAACATATGTTTTTATTCATTTTTTACTTTGCCAACCTTTGTAGGTATTGTCAAACTCACACCTGTGTAAGGCATTGCGTTGAACACAGGTTTATTGGTCTTTTTGGCCTGATGATGCGTATTGGCAAATCATCTCAATGACAATACTGTGATATGTCCTTATGAAAAAAATTGGCTTATTTATTTTTGATCACGATTTGCGGGTACTCGATAATCCAGCGCTCAAAGTGCTAGCCGATAGCGTTGATACCCTAATTTGCTTATATGTTCATGTACCACAAGATGCGTTTAGTCAGCAATTTAGCCAAACCCAACCAAGTGCAGCCAAACTTGGTTTTTTACAACAACATCTGGTTGAGCTTGATGAAAACTTACGTTTATTGAATCAGTTTTTAGTGATTGAACACGGCTCAGTGCCAAGTGTCGTCAGCAATTACATAAAACATTATGGCATTACTGATATTGGCCGCACAATTCATGCTGGATTTAACGAACAACACCATTGGCAGTATTTGCAAGCAACCTTTCCAGCTGTCAAGTTTTGTGCGCATTCAGGCAGTAGTTTATTTCGTCTTGCTGATTTACCATTTGAACTTGCAGATTTACCAAAAAGCTTTACCCCGTGTCGCAAACTATTTGAGCAACTTACTGTGCCAGCGCCTTTAGAGGCGCTCACTTATTTACCACCTCCACTACTCTCAACTGAGCATAAAAAACACGATTTAAAGCCCTCGGCGTTTAATCGTTATTATAATGGGGGCGAAATCACGGCCCATGCTTATCTTCATCACTACTTTTCAAGCAAAGCCCCTAGTATTTATAAAGAAACACGCAACGCGCTAATGGGTGATGATTTTTCAACTAAACTTTCGGGGTTTTTGGCACACGGGGCACTGAGCCCACGGCAAATTATGGCGGCACTTAAACGCTATGAATCAACCCAGGGGGCCAATGAATCAACCTATTGGATTTATTTTGAATTACTATGGCGCGAGTATTTTTATTGGTATGCACGTAAGCACCAACAGCGATTATTTAGCGCAGGCGGTGTGAGGCAAAAATCGCTTGCTACCAGCTTTTATCCGAGTCGTTTTAAACAATGGTGCGAAGGCTCAACACCCTACCCTTTGGTTAATGCATTAATGCGCGAACTCAATGAAACCGGTTGGATGTCAAACCGAGGGCGACAAATTGTGGCAAGTTGTTTTGTCAACGAACTTGAACTTGATTGGCGCTATGGCGCAGCGTATTTTGAACAACGTTTGATTGATTATGATGTTGGCAGCAACTGGGGCAACTGGCAATATTTAGCAGGCGTTGGACCAGATCCCCGTGGAGGTCGTCATTTTCATATTAAAAAACAAGCAGCGTTGTACGATCCAAACAACGCCTTTGTTACTTTTTGGCAAGGCGACAAACATTGTCAAGCAATCAATCACACAGACATGGTCGATTGGCCAATTGGAGCATTATGAGCGCCTCATTTTCAACTTTACGCTTTATTTTAGGTGATCAACTAAACGCTAATCACTCTTGGTTCAAACAAGACAAAGACAATATATTATATGTGATTGCCGAACTGCGCCAAGAAACGGATTATGCGCCGCATCATATTCAAAAAGTGTGTGGTTTTTTTGCCGCTATGGGCCAATTTGCCAACGCCTTAAAACAAGCGGGTTTCAACGTTCTACACTTAACCCTTGATGATACCGAGCACGATGCCAATTTACCCCATTTAATCGCACGTTTATGCCTACAATATCAATGTAAAAGCATTGAATATCAACAACCAGACGAGTACCGTCTCGCACAGCAGCTTAATGAGTTTGACTTTACACCCATCACCAAAGTGTGTGTTGATAGCGAGCATTTTATGTTGCCTTTTAACGAAATAAGCCAGTATTTTAAAAAAGACAAGCACGTCACCATGGAGCATTTTTATCGCAAAATGCGCAAGCGTTTTAATCTGTTAATGCACGAAAACGAGCCGCTAGGTGGGCAGTGGAATTTTGATGCCGATAACCGTGTAAAACTCAAAAAAACCGATTTAGCGGCCATTCCTGCGCCACTCTTATTTGAAATTGATGTCAGTGACATTAAAGCGCGCTTAGTTCGCCATCACGTCAAAACCATAGGTCAACTGACTGAGCCTTTTATCTGGCCCGTCAATCGCACCCAAGCTAAAGAGCTACTAGCTTTTTTTTGCCAGCATTTATTACCCAACTTTGGCCGCTTTCAAGATGCAATGACAGCCAACAGTGAGCATAGCTGGAGCTTGTACCACAGCCGGCTCTCGTTTGCGATTAACTGTAAAATGCTGCACCCTTTGCAGGTTATTCAGGCGGCAGTGTCGGCTTATGAGCAATCTGATGGCTTGATTAATTTAGCGCAGGTAGAAGGGTTTGTGCGGCAAATTTTAGGCTGGCGTGAATATGTACGCGGTGTGTATTGGACTAACATGCCCGATTACAAAACCTACAATACCTTAGACGCAAAACGAGACTTACCTGGCTATTTTTGGCATGGTAAAACTAAAATGCGGTGCTTGCACCATGCCATCAGCCAAAGTTTAACCACCGCTTACGCCCACCATATTCAGCGCTTGATGGTAACGGGAAATTTTTGTTTACTCACTGGGATTGACCCCGACCAAGTAGATGACTGGTACTTAGGGATTTATATCGATGCGATTGAATGGGTCGAATTGCCCAATACTCGTGGCATGACTCAATTTGCCGACAACGGCATTGTGGCCACTAAACCCTACGCCGCGAGTGGCAATTACATTAATAAGATGAGTGATTATTGCACCGATTGCCACTACCAAGTGAAAGATAAAGTGGGTGATAACGCCTGCCCTCTTAATAGCTTATATTGGCAGTTTATGATCCAACATCGCGAGCGACTTGAGCGCAATCCGCGCATTGGCATGATATATCGCAATTGGGATAAACAATCACCACAAAGCCAAACTGACACGCTCAGCCGTGCAAAGTGGTGTTTAGACAATATCGAGCAGCTTTAGCTACTTTGTACCACTAACTCACTTAAGTTTGCTGCCGCTTTAGTGACGCTAAACTCAGTAATTTCATACACGGCAATGCCATCGCGATAAAATGGGTCATTTTCAAGTAATGTATGCAGTGCTTCGCGGCTTGGTATATTAGCCAAAATAATACCACCCGTGCGCGGCACTTTTGGCCCCGATGCTAAAAAATGCCCCGCTTGGTAATTAGCATCTAAAAACCTTAAGTGCTCTGCTAACAACAATTCAACTTGGCTTAAATCGGTGCGATACGTAATTGATACAACAAACATTTTTCACCCTTCTTGTGTTATGAGTTTTACCATACCATCACGTTTAAGGCCAAATAAGGCACAATAAAAAAGATAACCATTAACATTTTATACTGGGCTAAGTATTTGAGATAAATCATATTTAACTCATCTTCTGCCACATTAAAAAGCTGACTGTGTAAGATTAAAATACTTTTATTAAATACCAACAACAAAATAAAAATAATACTGAGCATGGCGATGCTAATGCAGCTGGCCCAGCCAAAAAAGGTGGTAAGTTGGTCTAAAGTCATCTATCTATCACTTGTATTTTTTAGTTAACCCACTGTAACAAATGGCAGCAATAAAGATAGGTACTATTTAATTAACCAAAAAACCAGTAACACACCGCAATTGCCGTCACAATACCTGCAAAATCAGCAGCTAAGCCGCAGCCAATTGCATGGCGTGTATGCTTTATTCCAACCGCGCCAAAGTACACAGCTAAAACATAAAAAGTGGTTTCTGTTGAACCTTGAATGGTTGAAGCTAGTCGCCCAGCAAATGAATCTGCACCATGGGTATTCATGGTTTCGAGCATCATAGCACGTGCCCCTGAGCCACTCAGCGGTTTCATAAATGCCGTTGGCATGGCATCAACAAAACGGGCATCGCCATTGGCAAGCGCAACCAAGTAGCGCACACCATCTAATGCCACATCAAGCGCACCGCTGGCACGTAATACCCCTATCGCACAGAGCATGGCTAACAAATAAGGAATAAGCGATATCGAAAATTCAAAGCCTTGTTTGGCACCTTCAATAAATTGCTCATAAACATTTTGTTTTTTATAAAATGCCCAACAAAAACAGAGCAATACAAACGTAAATATTAAAAAATTACTCAATACTGCTGATTGGTAACTCAGTTGCTGCGCCGCTAAGGTTGAAAAATATAAGACTAAGGCCAAAATGGCAGCGATAATCGTGCCCAAATAAGCCAAGGTAACAGCATGATAAAGCTTTAATTTTTGTATCCACGCCACCACCAATAACCCGACTAGGGTCGAGCTAAATGTCGCCAATAAAATAGGAATAAAAACATCAGTTGGCGATGCCGCGCCTTGCTGGGCACGATAAACAAAAACAGCAATAGGAAACAAGGTTACTGAGCTGGTATTGAGAACTAAAAACAGGATTTGCGCATTACTGGCGGTGTCTTTCTGCGGGTTGATACTTTGCAAGTCGTGCATCGCTTTGATGCCAAGTGGCGTGGCCGCATTATCGAGCCCTAATAAATTAGCACTTAAATTCATAGTGATAGAACCAAATGCAGGGTGATTTTTTGGCACCTCAGGCATTAATCTACCAAACAAGGGTGACAAAACTCGCGCCAGCACATTCACCAGCCCTGCTTGCTCTGCCACCTTCATCACCCCCAGCCAAAAGCACAATGCACCAACAAGGCCAATCGCTATTTCAACGGAGACTTTTGCCATAGTAAACAGTGCTTGCACCATGCGTTCAAACACCAAGCCATCGCCGCCTAACCAAGTGGCTAAGGCTGAAAAAAAAGCGATGATAAAAAAAGATAACCAAATTTTATTAAGCATAATGAGTTTTTATTATTTTTTATCGTTGAATTGTTTCATTTTAGCGGCAAAAAGTCACAATAAATGGCTATTTATCGGCTTTTATTTAATCCCACCCCGCTTTGCTGATATCATTACTTTATCGCAAAAATCCAAGGCAACCACATTGGACAAACATACTTATATCCCCGCAGAATTTATCGCAGATGTGCAGCGCTATTTACCAAGTCATTTATCATTAGACGACTACCTCACCAGCTGCCAAAGTCCTCTTCGCCCAGCGCTTAGAGTCAATACCTTAAAAATGTCAGTGGCCGACTTTAAAACCTATGCTGCAAATCATGATTGGCAAATTACACCTGTGCCTTGGTGCGAGGAAGGGTTTTGGTATCAGCGCCCGCAAGCGCAACAAAATTTATCCATAGGCAATACCGATATCCATTTAAGCGGCGCGATTTATATTCAAGAAGCAAGCTCTATGCTGCCTGTATTTGCGCTACAACATCAAAATGATTTAACCGATTGCATTTTGCTTGATATGGCAGCGGCACCGGGTTCTAAAACCTCACAAATCGCAGCACAAATGAAAAATACTGGCGTATTAGTTGCCAATGAATTTTCATCATCGCGGCTCAAATCACTCAGTGCCAATATGCAACGTTTAGGCATTGCCAATGTTGCGTTGTCGCATTTTGATGCGGCTGTGTTTGGCCCTTATATGGAACAAAGCTTCAGCCATATTTTATTAGACGCCCCTTGCTCTGGCGAAGGCACTGTACGCAAAGATCCCGATGCTCTGAAAAATTGGTCAATTGAATCAAACCAGCAGATAGCACAAGTGCAAAAACAACTCATTGAAAGTGCTTTTTATGCGTTAAAAACAGGCGGTACTTTAGTGTATTCAACCTGCACTCTGACCCCTCTTGAAAACCAAGAGGTGTGTCAGTATTTACTCGATACCTTTGCCGGACAAATTGAAGTCGTTAAACTCGATGATTTATTTTTTGATGCCAAGCGCGCTGCAACGTCCGAGGGATACCTGCACATTTGGCCACAACTTTATGATACTGAAGGCTTTTTTGTCGCTAAATTCAAAAAATCCAGCCATTCATCTCATCCAAAACCACAGACTAAAAAAGGCCAATTTCCTTTCACGCTTTACGGTAAAAAAGATGCTCAGACATTATTAAACGAATTAAAAAAACAGTTTGGGATCGATTCACTACCAGGACAACTGCATTTACGGGATAAAGAAGTGTGGTTATTTCCGAGTGAATTTGCCCTCATAAATGAAAAAATAAAATACAGCCGAATGGGAATTTTAGTGGGGCAAACTCACCGCACGGGTGTGAGATTATGCCATGAGTTTGCAACCTGTTTTGGTCACTTAGCCCTTAAAAACACCTACGAGCTGTCATCTGTTCAAGCAAATGATTATTTTCAGGGAAAAGACATTAGTTTACCCACATCAACCAACGACACGGGTGAAGTATTATTACGATTATGCGGTTCAGTGATTGGCTTGGGGAAATGGCAAAAATCGAAAATTAAAAACAGTCTACCGCGCGATCTAGTTAGGAATAACCAGTTAATAACTTGGGTATAAACCGCGTAAAAAGTGTGGCTAAAATGTGATTTAAATGTGCACTCAATGCATAACATTATGTTTTTAAAAAGATTAAATATTTGTAAATTTTTTATACTTTTTTAGTTTTGTTAACTACACTTAACGTTACTTTCACTTCTCCCTAAAGTATGTGGAATTTTTTAAGTTAGCGCACGGCTCAGTCTGAGCCATTCCCCTATGCCTAGGACAATTCGGATTCGTCCTAGGCGTTTTTTCTTTTATTTTCTTTAAAATTTCAACCAATGAATAGATAACCTTATATTTTTTAAGACGTTATAAATCTAACAATCGAGTTTTTGATTGTTATTCGAACAAAATCGCTTAAAAGGTTACTTCTATCACTTTGTTTTACGCTTTGTTTAAATCAAATTCGCTTAATTGACCATTACCATGCAAAATTTGGTAACTCACTAATTTATGATCTGCTAATACAATCAGGCTGATGCCACTTTTACTGATCAAATGCTGATTTTGATTGTGCACTAACGTATGTTTAGCAACTTTCATTTGCCAACGTTTAGTGAAAAAATTGAGGGGGCTGAATCTTCCATATAAAACACTATCAATTTTATTTAAGCATCTTAACAACTTAGTTGGAAATTCATTTTTAATTCCACTGGCAGTTAATTGCCAGATACGGTTATGACGTTGGCTAAAGCGTGCTTGGACCGAAAAGCAAAAAGAATAATGAACATCACCCGATAAAATTAAGGTTTCACAAGGAGTATCGCCACGGCGAAAAATTTGCATTAGTTTTCGCGCTGCGCCCTCATGAGCCATCCAGTTTTCGACATCAACTAACAAAGGTTGACCACAAAAGTTAAAAACGGCTTGAATGGCTTCAATTGATTTAACACCAAAAACTGGCGCAGGTGAGACTAAAATTACTTCATCCTTGCCAACAAGCGCTTCTTCTAATTGCGTCAGTTGCTGCCAATCTAACAACCCTGAAGGTTCATGAAAATTTTGTTCATTACGCCAACGTTGCGTGCGTGAATCAATCACCACCACACTCGGCTGACAATTTAGATGATACGACCACTGATCAAATTTAAAAATAGTATTGTCAAATTTTGTTAATTGCCATGTATTTTTAACTAAGCAACGTTTAAATTCAGGTAGTAAGGCTGCTGTTTTTTCACCATTATCATTACCAATTCCTTGAAATAACCAGTAACTAATAATGCCGTTCGCAACAATTCGTCGGCTATTTTTATTTTGATAAACCGCCCGCTCCCACGCAGCCGTTAAATTCCAGTCATCGGTCACATCATGATCATCAAACATCATTAAGGTACTGATATTGGCATATAATCGGCTACAAGCAGGCAGAGCTTGTGAGAATGCTTGTATAGTTTGTTGCTCGTGCTGGTAAAGTTGCTGCTCTTTGGCCGTAAATAAGGATAAATCAGCAAGTCCATCACCCAGATACGACCAAATACGACTACTAAACGTTAAAACATATAATGCAATAAACTCTTCAAAATAAATCAGATGGTTGGCGGCTTTTAGGCTCGTAAAATGCACCCAATCTTTACGTAACCAATAACCAAATTCAGTTTTATCTCGTTCACGCCATGGAGTGATAGGTAAATAGCGTGCCCGTTTATAAAGTTGCTGCTCAAGCGTATTGGGTAAAGTTAAATCAATGCCTTTGTCGGGGTAAATACCAAGTAAACTAATTACTTGATGAATGTTGTACAGCATAGGTGCTGCAACATCATCACAATAAACTTGATCGCCCGATAAAATCAGTAACTCAGCACCAAACTCACCTGCGTCTCTACTTCTAGCTTGATAATGGTCGGCAGCAACGAGGCCATCTTGACTATCATGGTGAGGGTTACGACATGAACCATGAAGTACTTGGGTAAGATCAGTTGGAATAATAAAGCGCGGTGTTGATGCACCATCATAACAAAATTCACTATGATCAATATCCTCAGCGCTTTGTAATTGATAGCTAATCAGTTGATTGGTTGGAAAACCAGACTCAGAACGTAAACTAAAAAAACGTAAAAATAGCGACTTACCAAGCTCAATACAGGTTTGATCTATGTGGTAATTGTCTAAACCAATTAGCTCAATAGTTAAATCAGCGGGAGTGGTTGTCGCAACGCTGATACAAATAGCATGAGGCTCAGCGCGGCGGATCTGCGGACCTAACAGTAAAAACGGTAACGAGAGCGCCGCAGATAACATGTTCAAAAGTTAACTTCTGGCAGCCAACTGAAACAAGTTATAAAAATTAGCCGTTGTGGCACTGGCCAATTGTTGATAACTCAATCCTTTTAAGTCTGCGATAAAATAAGCAACATCTTGTACATAAGCAGGTTGATTGGTTTTGCCACGATGGGGGACAGGGCTTAGATATGGCGAATCAGTTTCAATTAATAAGCGATCTAATGGGATTTGTTTTACCACATCGCGCAATTCAACTGCATTTTTAAAAGTGGCAATGCCTGAAATTGAAATATAAAAACCTAAATCAATCGCCGCTTTTGCCATTTGCCAATCTTCAGTAAAGCAGTGTAATACTCCACCTACCTCATCGGCTTTATGGCTTTTTAATAATGATAACGTATCTTGACGTGCATCTCGGGTATGAACAATCAATGGCTTATTAAGCTCACGTGCTACTTCAATATGACCAACAAATGAATCTAGCTGGACTTGTTTTGTATCTGCACTGTAAAAATAATCAAGCCCAGTTTCACCTATCGCAACTACTTTTGGATCTACAGCGAGCTTTAACAGCAATTCTTTATCGAGCGCATCTTTTTGATCAAGAGGGTGAACCCCACAAGAGGCCGAAACGTCAGGATAATGGGCAATTTTTGCTAACATGTCAGGAAATTGCTGCAAAGTAACCGAAACACATAAAAAATGTTCGACTTGTTTTTGTCTGGCTTGTTCGAGAACTTGATCGAGGTTTAAATCAAGTTTGTCAAAATCGAGTCTATCGAGATGACAATGAGAATCTACTATCACAATATCTACTTACTACATAGTGTAGGTCACATCGCCCGAATTGAGCATGCCACCTAAAATTCGTTCTATTTTATCACGTAACAGATGCTTATCGTCGATAAAACCAATACCAATACCTGGTGGATTCGCATTTTGACTACCTTGCGGAGTGAGCCATACTACGGAACCTGTCACTACATCTTCTTCAAGAGCATCAGGCAAAGTCACGCGCAGTGCCATGGGTTGGCCCATTTCGTAATGCATATTAGTACGAACAAATAAACCACCGTTTTTTAAATACGGCATGTACGATTTATATAGTTCACGTAAATCTTCAAAATCAATTAACAGTTCTTGCAAAATACACCCTAACGTTTCAATTGCTGCTGTAAAGCAAACACTAAATCACTGACTGCCAGTGGAAAATTTAACCCCAAAACTTGTTTTACCGCTTGTTGAAAATTCAATAAATGCTGTAAACAAATTTGGTAAGCCTTAAAATCGAGTTGTTGTTTGAGTAAGGCTTGTTTTACATAATCACAAACGAAGATATAAAACACGCTGCTATATTCTGATTTTTGTTGCAAAATATCAACAAGTAACTGTGCCGAGATGCCATTTTTTAGTTGTTGGACTAATTCATACAGATTAGTAAGAATAGTGTGATCTTCATTTTGCTGCCATTTTAATAATAATAAAGGCTGATGTAGGAACAGATGTTGCCAGCTTTGCCAATCAATTTTAGAGTCGGTTTCAGCCATCCATTGCTCGACTAATTGCGCATCATCAACACTTAATGTCACTTGACTGCAGCGGCTAAGCACAGTGGCAGGCAAGCGCTCAGCTTGCGCTGATACTAAAATTAGAAATCGGTTGTTTGCAGGCTCTTCTAATGTTTTTAGCAACGCATTAGCTGCTGCGGTAGTCATTAAATCTGCATCATTCACAACCACGACTTTTGCACCGCGTTGTCCTGCTGACGTTTGGCAGAAATCAGCAATTTTTCGTACTTCATCGACACCAATCGTCTTTTGTTCATGGCCTAAAACTAAATAATCAGGATGACTCTGCGCTGCAAGTAAATGACATGATTTACATTGACCACATGCTGTTAGATTCTGCTGATTTGGGCACAGCAATGCACCAGCAAGATGCACAGCCATGGTTTGTTTACCAATCCCTTGTACACCTTGTAACAGCAGCGCATGATGCAATTTCTTATTTTGAGAAGCATCTGCCAACATCTGATGCGAAGCACCAAGCCAAGGGTAAATCATTTTCCTTGCTCAACTAAAAACGCTGTCAGTACTGCGCGTATATCTTGATGCACTGCACTTATTTCTTGACCTGCCTGCACTACTTTAATGCTAGGATCGCTTGCTGCTATGGCTAAATATTGCGCCCGTGTTCGTTCAAAAAAGCTCAATTGCTCTTGCTCGATGCGATCGAGTGCACCCCGACCCGCTGCGCGCGCTAAGCCTACGGCAGGATCTATATCAAGGTAAATGGTTAAATCCGGTTTTAAACCTTTCAGTACGATGTTACTGAGCGCATTTAATGTACTGCTATCAAGCTCACGACCACCTCCTTGATATGCAAGCGATGATAAGTTGTGACGATCGCCTAATACCCACTGACCATTTGCCAGCGCAGGTCGAATTACATTGGTGAGTAACTGAGCTCTAGCAGCATACATAATGAGTAATTCAGCCTCTGCACTCATGATTTCTTGATGTGTTGCCTTCACTAAATTACGTAACGACTCAGCTAAAGGGGTACCACCTGGCTCGCGGGTATTAACAAAGTTAACCTGATGTGCCTTTAAAATTTCTTGGCACAAGGCAATCGCCGTTGATTTTCCTGCACCTTCTAAACCTTCAATTACAATAAACTTTGCTGTCATATTACTTCTTTAATTGGTATTTACGCACAGCAGCATTATGCTCACTCAGCGTTTTAGAAAATTGGTGACTCCCATCCCCTTTAGCAACAAAATAATAATAATCTGATTGCAGAGGATTTAAAGCGGCATCAATGGCCGCAGCAGATGGGCTCGCGATAGGTGTTGGAGGTAATCCATTGATCATATATGTATTAAAAGGAGTCAACTGCTTTAGATGGCTTCGCTTAATATCGCCATCAAATGCCTCGCCCAAGCCATAAATCACTGTAGGATCGGTTTGTAAGCGCATTTTTTTATTCAGGCGATTAATAAAAACGGATGCAATTAAAGGACGCTCGCTGGCAATACCAGTTTCTTTTTCGATAATTGAGGCCATGATCAACGCCTCATACGCATTTGCATACGGTAAATTCTCTGCTCGGCGCTCCCATGCTTGTTGTAAATAAGTTTTCATTTTCGACGAAGCACGTTTTAACAAGGAAATTGCGGTTTCATTAGCACGATAATAATAGGTTTCGGGATAGAGCCACCCTTCAAGATGATCACCGGTAAAATTAAGCGCGGCTTCAAGTTCATCAAGTTCAAATATAAAGTTCGGCACGCTCAAATAAGGTGCTGCGGCTATCTTATCAATGATTTGATATAAAGTTTGCCCTTCAATAATGGTAAAACTAAATAAGTGAGCATCACCTTGATTAATTCGTCTTACATTTTCAAGCACAGTACCCGGGCGCAATTGATACATGCCCGCTTTTAAATCTGTCAGACTTGGATCGAGTTTTGCTAAAATTTCCAGCCCAAGGCATGAGTCAACCAACGCAATTGTTTGCCATTGTTGACACAATTTTTTTAAGCCGATACCCGATTGCACTAAAAACAAACGAGGCTGCTCAATTGATATTCGCTGTAATGGTAATTGTTTGAATTGCCAAACAGCAGCGCTCGTTAAAGCTAAAATCAGTAATGTTACTGTAATTAATAATTTAATACGCACTAGGGTTAAGCTCTGTTCGCCATTTATTTGCTAAGGTCAGATCATAGCATTGATTACTAATAGATTTAATAGGCACAAGACCCATTAAGCTATTACAGCAAAACACTGCATCCATGGAGTAAATATCTTCCAGCGTCATTTTGATGATTTCAATGGTATTAATACAGCTTAAATGTTGCAAAAAAACGCCTAAAATACCCGATTGAGTTAAATCTGGAGTATAAAACCGACCATTTCGTACTGCTATAATATTAGCAATAGAGGTTTCAATCACATTGCCACTGACATTAAGTACCAGTGCATCTTGTGCACTATTATGGCGAATTTCTTCTTTAATTAATACTTGTTCTAACCTGTTTAAGGTTTTTAACCCAGCAAGCAAAGGCTGGAGCCCTAATCGGGTTTGCGCAATGCTTAATGCTACGCCTGATTGTTGCCATGTTTCATAATGAATAGGAAATGGAGTAACAGTTACAAAAGCCTGTGGTTGTGTATCTTCTGGTGCACTATAACCTCGCCCACCGACACCACGGGTGATCACAACTTTCACTACAGCTAATTTACACTCAGCTACATAATGCATTAGCTTGGTAGTCAAATCGTCTAAATCAAGCTCAGGAAAAAACAATCTTTGTTGGCATTGACGTAAACGCTCACGATGAAGTGGCCAAAGCTCAATTGTGCCATCAATCACCTTTGCGGTGGTAAAAAAGCCATCACCATAATTAAAGCCGCGATCTAGAGTAGAAACTGTTGTTACATCAGATATATGGAGCTGTATTTTCTTCATAAAAAAGCCCGGTATCAACCAGGCTCTCATCATTTGTGGCTAATCTTGACAGTATATCAAGGTTAACGTATTGCTAATAGATTAGATTTTCTTAAACAATAGTGACCCATTTGTGCCACCAAAACCAAATGAGTTACATAACGCATACTCAAGTTTGGCATCACGGGCGGTATGAGGTACGTAATCAAGATCACACCCTTCGTCCGGATTATCTAAGTTAATCGTTGGTGTAACTTTTTGATCTTGTAATGATAAAATACTGATAATTGATTCAACAGAGCCTGCCGCACCTAATAAATGACCCATCATTGATTTTGATGAACTCACCATAACATTATGAGCATTGTGACCAAATACTGATTTTACTGCTGCGGTTTCAGCTTTATCACCCGCATTGGTAGAAGTACCATGAGCATTAATATAACCTACTTGCTCAGCGTTAACATGCGCATCATTAAGTGCATTCACCATGGCCAATGCAGCGCCTGAACCATCTTCTGGAGGCGATGTCATATGGTAAGCATCACCACTCATACCAAAACCAACCAGTTCAGCATAAATTTTTGCACCACGCGCTTTGGCATGCTCATATTCTTCAAGCACAATTACACCCGCACCATCGGCCAGTACAAAACCATCACGATCTCTATCCCAAGGGCGAGACGCAGCTTGTGGGTTATCGTTACGTGTTGACAGTGCTCGTGCGGCACAAAAGCCGCCCATACCGATTGGGGTTGATGCTTTTTCAGCGCCACCTGCAACCATAGCATCGGCATCGCCATACGCAATCATACGCGCGGCATGGCCAATATTATGTAAACCCGTTGTACAGGCCGTAACAATAGAAATATTTGGGCCTCGTAAGCCGTGCATAATCGATAAGTGACCTGAAATCATATTGATGATGGTCGATGGCACATAAAAAGGAGAAAGTTTACGAGGGCCACTATTTAATAATTTAATGTGGTTTTCTTCTATTAAAGTTAAACCACCAATGCCTGAACCAACAGCAACACCAATGCGCGTTGCATTTTGCTCTGTCACTTCAAGACCGGAATCTTTAAACGCTTGAACCCCTGCAGCGATACCGTATTGGATAAATAAATCCATTTTTTTAGTATCTTTAGGTGCCATGTATAACGAAGCATCAAAGTTTTTTAATGTGCCAGCAAATTTAGTACCAAAGTCCGACGTATCAAAGTGTGTAATTAAATCAATTCCACTTTTGCCATTTAGCAACCCTTGCCAAGTAGACGTAACGTCATTACCTAACGGGGTTAACATACCTAAGCCAGTAACTACAACTCGACGTTTAGCCACAGTGTCCTCCAATGGGGAAAAAATGTTGGTTTTAAAATTTAGGGGATTATAGATAGATTAAGGGCAGCGAATGCTGCCCTTAACTTGCTATGTATTACTCTGCGTGTGCAGTTACGTAATCGATAGCAGCTTGAACTGTAGTAATTTTCTCAGCTTCTTCGTCTGGGATCTCAGTATCAAATTCTTCTTCTAAAGCCATTACAAGTTCAACAGTGTCTAGAGAATCTGCACCTAAGTCATCAACAAAAGAAGATTCATTTTTAACTTCTTCTTCTTTAACACCTAGTTGCTCAATGATGATTTTCTTAACGCGTTCTTGGATGTTGCTCATTCTTCTTTCCTTTATTAAAACGCTAAAGCGTTACTTTTCAGATTGCAGCGTAGTTTACGGTGCAAAATAATGTGATTCAAGAATTAAACCATACTTTTTGATCTGGTCAAACCTCATGAACCTAAAAACACTCTTTTATCGCTCATTTTAACAGCGATATCAATCTAAAATTCAGTAAGATCGTCGAAGTTGTCTATTTTCAACTACGGCGATACTTTAGCACTGAGTTTAGATCATGTACATCCCACCATTTACATGGAGAGTCTCACCTGTGACATACGCCGCCATATCAGATGCTAAATAAGCCACTGCGGCTGCAATTTCATTTGGTAAACCTAAACGACCTGCAGGCACATTGGCAAGCGTCGCAGCTTTTTGCTCAGCTGTTAATTCATCGGTCATATCCGTTTGAATAAAACCAGGAGCAACGACGTTGACTGTAATACCACGTGATGCAACTTCACGCGCAAGCGCTTTTGAAAAACCAATCACACCCGCTTTTGCTGCTGCGTAGTTTGCTTGACCCGCATTCCCCATTGTACCCACTACAGAACCAATATTAATAATACGGCCAGCACGTTTTTTCATCATCGGACGTAATACAGCTTTTGATAAGCGGAAAATTGACGTTAAGTTGGTATCAATGATGTCATCCCACTCTTGGTCTTTCATACGCATTAACAAATTATCACGTGTGATACCGGCGTTATTAACAAGTACATCAATATCACCAAAATCAGCTTGAATTGCAGCTAATACCGCTTCAACCGATGCAATATCAGTCACATTTAACGCAT
The DNA here is from genome assembly GCF_002310815.1 of Pseudoalteromonas tunicata. Lineage (NCBI taxonomy): Bacteria > Pseudomonadati > Pseudomonadota > Gammaproteobacteria > Alteromonadales > Pseudoalteromonadaceae > Pseudoalteromonas > Pseudoalteromonas tunicata. The sequence goes on from NZ_CP011032.1 coordinate 2,315,618, forward strand.
AACCTTTACCAGCCTGACCTAAATATTCTGAAATTGCCGCAGCGCCAGTTTCACTTGTAGCTGTACCCACAACCGTAGCACCTTGTGCAACTAAGGTTTCTGCGATTGATTTACCAATACCGCGACTTGCACCTGTTACGAGTACAATTTTACCCGCTAAAGAAAATAAATTATTCATTTGCTGTTCCGTTATTATTCTTGCGCTAATGCAGCAGTTACCGATGCAACATCGTTTACTGATACACAAGACACTGATTTATCAATTCGTTTTGCAAGACCAGACAATACTTTACCTGGACCAAATTCATACGTTGTAGTAATACCTAGCGCAGCAATATGTTGCACCGTTTCTGTCCAACGTACAGGGCTATAAAGCTGACGAACTAAAGCGTCTTTTACCTGTGCTTGTTCAGTAACCGTGGCAACATCGACATTATTAATCACATTGATGTCAGCAATATTAAAATCAATCGCATTTAAATCATTTGCTAATTTTTCAGCTGCAGGCTTCATTAATGCACAATGTGAAGGTACAGATACTGCAAGCGGCATGACCATTCTAGCACCGGCTTCTTTACAAGCCGCAGATGCACGTTCAACCGCCGCCTTTTCACCGGCTATTACTACTTGGCCTGGAGAATTAAAGTTAACAGGTGCTACAACGTCACCTTGCGCCGCACTTTGGCATGCTTGAGCAACTAAATCATCGGCTAGACCAATCACTGCGGCCATCGAACCCGTACCGGCTGGCACTGCAAGTTGCATATATTGACCACGCTTTTCAACCAGCACTACCGCATCACCCAAAGAGAGTACACCGGCACACACCAAGGCTGAATATTCACCTAAACTGTGACCAGCGAGTACCGCAGGTTTAGCACCACCTTGTGACAACCAGTGGCGATAAATAGCAACACTTGAAGTTAATAAAGCCGGCTGGGTTTTATCAGTTTGATTGAGGCTTTCTTCTGGTCCGTTTAAAACTAACGCCGCCAAGTCGTAACCAAGCGCAGCTGATGCTTCTGCGAAAGTTTCTTGAACAACCGTTGAAGAGGCAAGTAAATCGGCTAACATGCCAACTGACTGAGAACCTTGACCGGGGAATAAAATTGCAAATTTTTCTGACATATAATTTTCTTCTTTTACAAAAAAAATGACCTATTTCAAGCAGCTCATCGATGAGCTTAAAATCAAATAAGTATGACGATAAGCAGCAGGAATTTATTATTTTGACTATTTCCAAAGCGACTTAACAATTAATCACACCGCTTTAGCGTGTAACAGCCATTAACTATTACAATCGTTTTTAGCAGTGCTTTGAGCTAAAACTTGTTCGAACTTGCGCTGGATTTTCTCTGGCAATTGACGTTCAACTTCGCGTACAGCTTCTTTTATTGCGGCAAGAAATGCTTTTTCTGAGGCGTTTCCGTGACTTTTCACCACAATTCCGCGCAATCCTATCAGACTTGCACCGTTATACTGGTCGGGGTTCACCCTTTTATAGAGTTTTTTTAATACTGGAGTAAGTAATAAGGCTAAAATTTTATAAAAAAAGCTCTTATTGAGTGCTTTATTAAGTTTATAAAAAATAAGTTTGGCAATACCCTCACAGGTTTTAAGTGCCACATTCCCCACAAATCCATCACAGACAATTACATCTGCTTTACCAGTAAAAATATCACTGCCTTCACTGTAACCAATATAATTGAGATGCTTACTGGCCTGCATTAATTTTGCAGCTTCTTTAATGCAATCATGCCCTTTAATTTCTTCAGCACCAATATTGAGCAAACTCACTCGGGCTTGAGTTAAATTCTGAGCTTGTTCTGCTACCACTGAGCCCATGAGCGCAAACTGAAATAATGTTTCAGCATCACAAATTACATTTGCCCCTAAATCGAGCAAATAAACTGGTTTCGGTGTTTGAGTGGGTACGGATGTGATTAAGGCTGGCCGCGAAATACCTGGCAGCATTTTTAAGACATAATGAGCGGTCGCTAATAAAGCACCGGTATTACCAGAACTCACGCAGGCTTGTGCTCGGCCGGATTTGACCAATTCTAACGCGACACGCATGGATGAATCTTTTTTGTTACGCAGCGCTAAAGACGGCTTATCATCATTGTTAACCATTTCGGAACAATGTTGAATATGTATTCTAGGGTGAGTAAGTGCACCACGCTTGGTTAATTCGGTGCGGATCAAACGCTCGTTACCACAAAGGATAAGCGTTAAATTTTCAATAGAGTTAACCGCTTCGACAGCAGCAGGAAGAGATGAACGGGGGCCGTAATCGCCCCCCATTATATCTAACGCTATGGTTAGATTATTTGGCATAATATAATCTCTAAAAAGAAATTAAATTACTTTAACGCCTTTGTAGTAACCGTCAGCAGTTACATGGTGACGACGATGAGTCTCACCTGAAACTTGATCAACAGTTAAAGTTGGTGCGCTTAATGAATCGTGAGCGCGACGTGTACCGCGACGTGCACGAGACTTTTTGCTTTTTTGTACAGCCATTAGCCTTCTCCTAAGAATCTTTCTTAAGTTGTTTTAAAATTTCAAATGGATTTGGTTTGTCTTCTACTTCATCAATTTCGCCAAAGCTGATAGGCTCTGGTGAATAACGGCATAGCGACTCTTCATGCATTGGTACTAATGGTATAGCCAATATCAACTCATCTTCGATAAGTTGATGAAGATTGACCTCACCTTCCTCATTTAACTCAACAACTTCATAGTAGTCAGGCAAATGATCAGACGATTTGCCAGCAGCAACAGCTGCATAAGCTAAGTCTAGTTCCAAATCCAACCCAATATCGCCATTACAACGTTGACACGTTAAAGTGACTGGCGCTTTTACATTACTGTAAATAACCAGGCGCTTTTGCGCATCATAATCGCAATGGATTTTTACCTGTACCTCGCCTACTTTTTCTTGTACAACCTGCTCAAGACGAGCAAAGCTGTCAAACGTTACAATGCCATCATAAGTCAGGCGTTGCTTCGCAATTTTAACAGGATCAATAGTTCTAGGAATCTTTACCTTTTGCATAGGGGCTGCATCATATAGATAGTTACCAATATAGTCAAAATAAAAATAAACTTTCCTTTGCATTTCGCACCTTAGCGGCCTACTCTGCTCGGGTATCTATTATCACATAGGATTAGTATGACCGCACGCATCATTTTAGCGTCAACTTCTGTGTTTCGTCAGTCTTTGTTAAAAAAATTTAATCTCCCTTTTGAGACTGCATCACCCGATGTTGATGAATCAGCGCTTCCAAACGAAACAGCTCCTGCATTAGTTGAACGCTTAGCCTTATACAAAGCGCAGGCTGTCGCAAAAAACAACTCAAATGCCATTATTATTGGTTCAGACCAAGTGGCTTTGTTTAATGAGAAAATACTTGGAAAACCTCATACTAAAGAGAACGCAATTGCACAATTGACGGCATTTAGTGGTCAAAAAGTCACTTTTTTAACTGGTCTTGCATTAATTAATAGCCACTCGGGTGAACAACAAACCACAGTTGAACCATTTGATGTTTATTTTCGCACGCTTACTTTATCTCAAATCGAGCACTATGTTGACGCAGAGCAACCATTTCAATGTGCTGGCAGCTTTAAAAGTGAGGGGTTGGGAATTTGCTTATTTGAACGTTTTGAAGGACGAGACCCTAATTCATTAATCGGATTGCCTTTAATGGCCTTAAATGAAATGTTACTCAATTGGAAGATAGATATTTTAGCCTTGCAACAACGCCAAGGCTAAATGTGTTGTTTAGGTGAGTATCAACAATAACTCAGCAAACGAATCGACTACCGCAATTGGATTAAGTGGTCTTAATTCATCTGCGGTACAGACCCCAAAGGTCACTCCTATTGCAGACATGTTTATCGCTTGAGCCATTTGCAAATCGATGGTGGTATCGCCAATCATCACTGCATCTTCTAAAGCTATGCCCGTAACAGCGAGGATTTGAGCAAGCATGTCAGGAGAAGGTTTTGACTGTGCATCATCAGAACTTCTGGTCACAGTAAACAATGAACTTAATCCGGTCTCAGCCAATATACGATCTAAACCTGGTCGCCCCTTCCCTGTGGCAACCGCTAAAACATAACCGCGGGCTTTAAGCGTTTCGAGCACCCTATTTACATCTTCAAATAAAGGCGTTTTTGGTTGACTGTCTAATTTATACTGACGTTTATAGGCATCAACCAAATCAGTATGAAGCTCTATGTGATCCGGGAATAAGCGCGCAACAGCAACGGGTAAACTAAGTCCGATAATATTCTTAATTGCTGAGGCATCGGGTGGCTGCAACGAAAACTCCTGCGCGGCACATTGCATCGCGGCAATAATTCGCGCAATCGAATCCATTATGGTGCCATCCCAATCAAAAATAGCTAGTTTATAACGCATGATCAGCACGTAATCTTACAATTGTGCGCTTTAAGGTTTCATCTAACGGCGCTTCAACAGTCATATCTTGTTCGAGCTTTGGATGATAAAAAGTTAAATCATGGGCATGTAAAAATAAACGATTTAACCCAAACCCCTTCATTTTTTGATCAAATTCAGTATCGCCGTATTTATCATCACACGCTATCGGATGCCCTTTACACTGGGTATGAACACGAATTTGATGAGTACGACCCGTTACAGGTGATGCTTGAACTAAAGTGCCATCACGAAAACGCTCCAAAACTCTAAAACGAGTATGAGATGCTTTACCTTCTTCATGATCAACGCGTACAACGCGCTCACCTGATTGCAGCGTATTTTTGCGCAGCGGTTCAGTCACGTTTTTATCTTTTGATAACCATTCACCCGATACTAATGCCCAATAATTTTTTTGCATGGTTTTTTCACGCAATTGTTCATGCAAACTTTTTAGCACAGAACGTTTTTTCGAGATCAACAAACACCCTGAAGTGTCACGGTCTAAACGATGAACCAATTCAAGAGCCGTTTCTTGTGGTCTTAGTGTTCGCATGGCTTCAATTAAGCCATAACTCAAACCACTGCCCCCGTGCACTGCCATACCAGCAGGTTTATTAATCACGATAAGGTACTTATCTTCAAATAAAATCGCATCTTCTAACCGACTGATTACATCTAGATTTTTTGGCACAAACTCTTCTTGTTCAGCCATTTTAATTGGTGGAATACGCACTTCATCACCGATGTTTAATTTATAAATCGGTTTAATGCGTTTTTTATTAACTCGAACCTCACCTTTTCGTAAAATACGATAGATGGCACTTTTTGGCACACCCTTTAACTTCGTTATCAGAAAGTTATCGATCCTCTGACCATCATGATCTTCTGTAACTGTATGAAAAATAACTTGCGTTCCGAGTTTCTCTGACATTGCCTAATCACTGATTTGAGTAATAATTTTAGTTGCTAACCTGTAATGAATAGTGGGATAATCCCGCAGTAAATTACCTGTAAAGCAGGAATTTTGGTGCTTTTTTGCACAAATAGGAAGTGGTGTCGCACACTTCGGATACAAGATCATACAGATTCAAGCTAAGATTTCCAAAGCTTTTAGTAGATATCCGAATAACTCGTGTCTTCAGCCTACGACGATGAGCGTAATGTATCGTCAGATAGAGCTGAACGCCTGCCTAAAAAAAGCGAATAATATAACGGTTTTGTCCAAACTTAAGTGGTCGACAGTTCGTTTAGTTTAATTTTTAAATACATATCCCCGACAGACATCCAGTCGTGAGACTGCACAAAAATAAAGGGGTGTCTGAACTAATTGAAACAATCTCCACCATTTAGGCCAATTAGACACATTAATAGAGTAACAATATGAAACGTATGCTAATCAATGCTACGCAGCAAGAAGAAATGCGCGTCGCACTGGTTGACGGCCAACGCTTATACGATCTAGATATCGAAAGCCCAGGTCACGAACAGAAAAAAGCTAATATTTACAAAGGTAAAATTACCCGCGTTGAACCAAGTTTAGAAGCTGCATTTGTTGATTATGGCGCACAACGCCATGGTTTCCTTCCTTTAAAAGAAATTGCCCGCACTTACTTTCCTAAAGATTATAACTTCAGTGGTCGTCCAAATATCAAAGACGTGATCAAAGAAGGTCAAGAAGTTATTGTTCAAGTAGACAAAGAAGAACGTGGTCAAAAAGGTGCTGCATTAACTACGTTTATCAGTGTCGCTGGTAGTTATTTAGTATTAATGCCAAATAACCCGCGTGCAGGTGGTATTTCTCGTCGTATTGAAGGGGATGAGCGTACTGATCTTAAAGATGCATTAAGCCGTTTAGAATTACCAAAAGGCATGGGACTCATTGTTCGTACTGCTGGTGTTGGTAAATCATTTGAAGAACTCGATTACGACTTAAAAGCACTACTTATTCACTGGGATGCCATTGTTACAGCCTCTGAAAAAGGCCCTGCTCCGTTTTTAATCCACCAAGAAAGCAACGTAATTTTCCGTGCTATTCGTGATTATTTACGTCGTGACATTGGTGAAATTCTGATTGATAAAACACGCGTTTTTGAAGAAGCAAAAGCCCATATAGAGCGTTTTCGCCCTGATTTTATGAGCCGCGTTAAACTTTACAAAGGCGAAGTACCGCTGTTTACTCATTACCAAATTGAAAGTCAAATCGAATCAGCGTTTCAACGCGAAGTACGTCTACCTTCAGGAGGTTCAATTGTAATTGACCCAACAGAAGCCTTGACCTCAATTGATATCAACTCATCAAAAGCCACTAAAGGTGGTGATATTGAAGAAACAGCATTTAATACCAATTTAGAAGCTGCTGATGAAATTGCCCGTCAATTGCGTTTACGTGATTTAGGTGGCTTAATTGTTATCGACTTTATCGATATGACACCACCACGTCATCAACGTGAAGTTGAAAATCGTTTAAAAGAAGCCGTACGCCCTGACCGTGCTCGTGTTCAAATCGGTAAAATCTCACGTTTTGGTTTACTTGAAATGTCGCGTCAACGTCTTCGCCCTTCATTAGGTGAAGCAAGCCAAGGCACCTGTCCGCGTTGTAATGGCCAAGGTACAATTCGCTCGACGGAATCAATCGCACTATCAATTTTGCGTTTAATCGAAGAAGAAGCGATAAAAGACAATACAGCACAAGTGAATGCTCAAGTGCCTGTGAGCGTTGCTGCGTACTTGCTCAATGAAAAACGCCGCAGCGTCAGTGCTATTGAAAAACATCATGAATGTGATGTGGTTATTGTGCCAAATCAGCACATGGAAACCCCTCATTATGAAGTGCACCGTCTAAAACACGATGAAACCGTTGAATCGGTAAGCTACAGCCAAATTAAAAAGCCTGAAGCGATGTCGTTTGATGCCAGCAAAATTCAAAAAGTTGAAAAAGAACAACCTGCATTACAAGGTGTTATTTCACCTACTGAACCTGCTCCAGTTGCCAAAAAACCTGAGCCTGCTCCAGTTGCTGTTGCGCCAAGTGAAGGTCTACTGAGCAAGCTGACTCGTTGGGTAAAAAGTTTATTCGCGAGCGAAGAAAAGCCCGAAGTTAAAGAGGCCCAAGAGCGTACGACTCCTCCACGTAATAACGATTCTCGTCGTCGCAATAACAGTCGTGCGCGTCCACCACGCAAATCGGTCGATGCAAGTGATTCGGCTACAAAACCAGCTGATAAGCCGGTTCGTGATAATAGCGATTCACGTGTGGAACGTGATAGCCGTGATAACAAAAACAAGCGTCGTCGCTCACCTAACCGTAAACCTGCAAGCGAAGTAGTTGAAACTGCCGCCGCTGCTGTTGAAGCAGTTGTTGAGCAACAACCTGAGCCGCGCTTTAAAGAGCGCCGTCAACGCCGTAATTTGCGTAAAAAAGTACGTGTAACTGAAGATGTGCTTGAGACTTTAACACTGGACGATATTAAAGTTGTTGAGCCAGCACCACAAGTGCAAGTAAAAACCGCTCAAGCAGACGTTAAAGTTGAAGATAAGCCAAGCACTAAAACTGAGAAAGTTATCAGTGATGAAGACGTTGGTTTTGATAATGTTGATGCTTTAAACAATGAAGAAGATGGCGCAGACTCGAAAGAACCGCGTAGTCGCTCTCGTCGTTCACCTCGTCATTTACGTGCTGCGGGTCAAAAACGCCGCAAACCAAATGAAGGTGAAAATACTGCACAAATAGAGACAGTGGAATCGCCAGGTTTCGTACCTGTTGCAGACCAAGAAATAGCAGCACAGCAATCTCGCAAACAACAAGCATTAAAAGTTGCGGTTGATGCGGTTGATGCGGTTGATGCGGTTGATGCGAAAATTGTTGAGGATTCTGCTCCAGTTGCAACGACTGAAGTACCTGTGATTGAAGTTACATCAACGGAAGTCGCTTCAATAGAGGTGAGTAAAACAACGGATATTGAACCTGCTGAAGTGGTAAGTGATGTATTAGCTGTTACGACTGCCGTTGTTGAACAGACTCAAAGCGATGAAGTTGCGCAATCTGTTGAAGTTAGTCCTGTGGTTGAAGTTAGTCCTGCGGTTGAACAAAGTGTTCTAGTATCTGAAGATGTAACGCAAACAGCGATTGAAGCCGAAACTACACCAGTAAATGATGTTGAAATATCGACAGACACTGCTCTGCAGTCTACGGATACGCCGCTTGTAATTGAAACTGAAGCGTCAGAAGCTGAAACAGTAATTGAAACTGAAACGTCAGAAACTGAAGTAAACCAAGAATCTAAAGAAGCAGAAGCTACTGATGTAACAAATGCTGCTGTTGAACAAGTGGTTGAAACAGTTATGGCAGTTGAAGTTGAATCAACACCTAACGTTGAAGTTGAATCAACACCAGCTATTGGTGCTGAACAAAACCCTGTTACGGTTGTTGAAGCCCGAGTGTCTGCAATTGCCAGTGCACCAATGACTAAACCAACAGCTATTGCGTTAACTGAAAATGTTACTCTACCTAGCGCGATGCCAGCAGAGCAAAGAGTACAAGTACAATACAGTGAGCAACAATCAGGTTCAATTGCACCGACTAGTCGTGCAAGTGCACCAATGACTAAAGCTCAAGCAGTTTAACGTTTAGTTAAACCAATAAAAAAGCAGCTCAAGTTGAGCTGCTTTTTTGTTTTTAGTTTAATGAAAACTGACTCTGTTAAGTTAATATCAATTGCTACCACTCACGACAACATTGAGCCGTCAATATCTTTAGACAAAAAGGCATATTGACTAAGTTAATACTAAGATTCTTCAGCAAAAAACTTTTGTAATTGGTCTTTTAGATTCGGTGGAATCCCTTTAATTGTCAGTGTATCTGAACGCTCATCATAATGAATACGCTCGCCTAAATGCTTACGCTCAAAACTAATACTCACGCCAGCACCTGCACCGGCAAACTTCACCATACTGGTTACTGTTTTCTTATCAATTGGGAAACTTTCCGATAAGTCGTAATTTTGCTCACGATAAAAGGTATCAAAACTTGGGCCTTCGCCTTTGCTAATGGTATCCGATAACGCAACAACTTCAGCATCATTGCCGGTTGTAACACAATCACTACAGTAATCAAAAACTTGACGACGTAATTCATTTTTTTCTTGGCGATCAAATTCTTGTTCAGAAAAATAATCTTCCACGGCTTCTAACATCACTTGGCTTTGCTGACGGGCATCAATCCCCTCTTCACAACCTAAAAAATCTAAGAAGAAATCTGCAACTTTACGCCCAGCTCGTCCTTTGATAAATGAAACATAACGATTTTCATCCGCTTGTGCCGCCCATTGCGATAAGTTAATTCTTGCCGCAAGTTGCATACGGGTGATATCTAAATGACGAGACATCGCTAAATCAAGATCTGAGGTAATCGAATAATGATCTTTGATATTAATTAACGCTATCATCATAAAATCATCTGCCACATACTTATAATGGCAAAAGACTAAATAACCTGTTTCGTTAAAGGCGTATTTATTGAGTTCTTCTTTTAGCACTTGTGTGGCTTGCTCTGTCATATTCCAGAAATGACAATCACCTTGCCGATATGACTGCAATGCTGATGCGACCACGCTATTCTTCTGGCCACTAAAGCCACAAAATCCCTTACCAGGCTTGCCATTATAAGCATGATGGAGCTGTTCGATGAAAACCTCAACACGGTCATTCACAGGCATCTCATCGCCTCTGAGATGGATCTCTATTTTTTCGTCTTTTTTGTCGACATAATGAACGACTAATCTTTCAACTTGTGTTGTCATCTTTGTTTTTTGCGCCTCCAATGTTAATATGGTAGTAATTTTTGTTGTGTGAAGAATCCTAGAATGCCAATTATATCAAAATACTCTAATGAACAAGTAGAAAAAATCGTTGATGAAGTGATTACATTACTACAAAGCCATAAAGCGCCTGTAGACTTAAGCTTAATGTGCTTAGGAAATGCAATTACCCATATCATTAGCGAACATGTTCCAGCTAAAAAACAAGCAGAAGTTGCGAGTAACTTCGCCCAAGCATTAAAACAATCGGTTAAATAACTGAATGAATCTTGCAGAACAAAGTCAATTTACCTCTAAAGCAAGTCAACTATTAAGCTGGGGCCATTGGTTTACATTCGCCAATATTGGCTTAGCGCTCATAATTAGTTTTGCTTACCTTGCAGCAGATAACGCTCCTGAAACTTTTTTAGGTGGTGTCTATCTATTAATAAATTGGCTAGGCCATATTGGCTTTTTAACGTTTATTTGCTTTGTTCTGACCATTTTCCCTCTGAGTTTAGTTTTCCCATACCCACGGCATATTCGAGGTATGGCGGCGGTGCTTGCCACCTTTGGAGCGTCACTTTTAGCCCTTGATGCCTTTGTATATTTTAATTTAGGGTATCATTTAAGCTCCTCTGCGTTACCACAAATTATGTCATTAACATGGCAAACATTGGTAAAAGGTTCTTGGCTTGCAACATTTAGTGCCGGTGCCATTGTATTGCTCATTTTATGCTTTGAATTGGTTATCAGTAATTTTTGCTGGCACCATCTTGAGCGCCTAAAACAAATTACATGCGGTAAGAAGATAACCGCCCTATTTGTTTGCTGCTTTGCCGCCAGCCACTTAATGCATATTTGGGCTGATGCGAACTTAAATTTTGATATCACCAAACAAGATAACGTTTTACCATTATCATACCCAACAACAGCGCGTAGCTTACTGGCTAAAAATAATTTATTAGATATCGACCTTTATCAGAAACAGCGAGATATTAAAGTCACTGGCCTTGATAATCACTACCAGTTACCAACTCATATTCCAGCTTGTCGCCTCACCAGTCAGGTTAAAAATAGCAGCAACATTGATTTTTTAATTTTTGATTCTGAGCAAGAATTACAGCGTTATATCAAAAAACAAACAATACAAACGTTTTATCCGCTTGAGCGCTTTTTACAGCCAACGCTCGCAGAAGATACTGTCTTTAATTTGGTTTATGGCCTACCAGCCTATTACAAACCGTCGTTATTAAGTGAACAAATAAAGCCAGCTTGGTTAAATGAGCATATTCAGTTTACTAGTGAAGGTTGGCCTGAGTTTGAATTTTTAAATCGCCCAGCAACTTCAGCACACAATGCAAAAATCAACTTAGTTCGCGCAAGTGACTCAACTCAAAGTACCGCTGATCGTATTTTTGCTTTTAGCTTAGCAACAAACCATGTTCGAGTAGTCGAGTCATCTACTTTATACGTCAGTGATAAAGCGCTTCGTCAAGACAGCAATATCATTCAACCTATGGACTTAATTACAACTAGCTTGGCGTATTACTGGGGCTGCTCTGATGTAGCAGCCGCAACATTAATGGGTAATAATCTAATAAAAGAGCAAGCAGACAGTGGTATAAATTACTCTCAAGGCGTGTTTATTGCCTATAAAAAAGACCGTATTACCTTGATTGAACCTGATGGCAGCTTTAAAAATATATCTGCAGCTCAAGGTTTTGCACTCGAACACAAGCTAGACGTTCCCTTTTTAGTTGAAAGTATTAAAGAGCTCAAACGCTTCAGTCCATAAAAACTAGACTAAAGTATTGCTTGTCGCTACAGTGATCCCTAGTTATGTTAAAAATGTAACTAGGGAGATGTTATGTCAGTAATAAAAAATGGTTCTGTATTAGTCTCAATCCTTTTCATATCATATTCATCTTTTTGCATGGCAAAAACTGATAATACTCGTTTTTATCAATGCCAAGGCGAAAAAGGAATTATAATCAGCCAGTTTCCTTGCTCTGCAGATGCTGAGCTGAAAACGGTATCAACATTTGTACCTAAAGAAACTCGTGATACCCAGCAAGATATTATTCAACTTAATCAAACTCAATTTGAGCAACAAATTGAAGTTCTTGAATCAAAAATAAAAACTGCGCAACAAAAGATCCGAAACTATCAAAGAGCCAAAATGACTGAGCGACGTGATGAGCTTGATAAACTCGAAAAGTTAATGGATCAAAAAACCAAAAAAGCACTAAGCAAAACTGTAAAACAAGAAGTAAAAAATATCGAAAATAAATATGACGAGCAAGTAAAAGAGCAGCGCCTTATTTTAAAAGACTTAAAAAGTGAGTTAACCAGTCTCAAAAAACGTTACCAATAGCCAAGCTGCTGAAATAATAAGATAAAAGATAAATACCTTGCGTATTAAGAGCATTTTATTAGACTGAAGCATTCCACTTCATTGAGGTTGTTTCATGTACCAGTTATTTTTTGTTTTAGTTTTATTGTTTTTCTCTGTGTCTAGTGTTGCCCGTTTATTTGAGCCTCAACTCCCCACACAGGCTCTAACAATTAATACCAATACTGAAAAACTTTGCCAAGTAGCAGCATCAACCTCGGCGTACCTTCAGCGCGGGTTTGAGTACGACCCTAACGTAAACCACGCCAATGTATTAAAACAGTTCGGTGTAAGTAGTGACAGAATAAAAGCGACGTTAGATTTTATTTGCCAAATTACACAAGAAGATAAAGCACGTAACCAAGCATCAAGACTCAATTCATTTGCATTTATCGAGCAACATTTTGAGTTTATTCGCTGGTACCCTGATGGTGAAAATGCCCAACGATTTGCCGCTAAAAAACCATTATTGGCAAATTTACCTAATGATCGTTTATTAATGACGAAGTATTACGTACATCTTGCAAAAGGGCATTCAACCCCTTCGGTTGATTTCCCACATGCTTTATATGCACTACCTTTTGATGAAAGTGATTTGACTCTAGATCAAGCGAATGAGCAACCTGGTTTAACTCGCTTTCAATTTGGTAAACAAGCTATTTTACAACAACCCCTTAGTGCAGATATTGCCAAGCCATTGGTGTATTTATCTCGTAGCGACTTAGAGTCGGCCTTATTACAAGGTACTGTAGTCGTGGATTCAGATAAAACCCAAACGGTTTATAACGTACATCGCAACAACGCCATCGCGTATGATCGTAACCTTAAACCTGAACAACAACAGCGATATTGGTACTTTAAACAAGTAGAGGGGATTTTAGGGTACGGTAAAGATGCAGAATTTAAAATAACAGTACAACCCGAAGTCACCTTTGCGGGTGATTTATATCAACTCGGGTTAGGGCATTTATTATTAAGCCAATTTAATTTTAAACAACATCAGGAATATCGACTTGGCATTTTAGCCGATACCGGTGGCGCATTTGATGACAACTTATATCAGTTAGACTATTTAGCCGGTAGTTATCATGGATTTGCCGAATATGCAGCTGCAAATCGCCATTTACCAGATTACATCAATGTCTGGTTTATGGTGCTAAAACAACCTCAACCACAGTAAAGAGAATACTATGATAGACAATCTCAAAGGTGATGAATCATGGCGTATGTTTCGGATCATCAGTGAATTTGCTGATGGATTTGATAAATTATCCGATTTAGGACCTGCCGTTTCAATTTTTGGTTCTGCGCGCTTAACTGAGCATTCTCCTTATTATCAACACACAGTCACGCTGGCACAAATGTTAGCTAAAAACAACTTTGCCATCATCTCAGGTGGTGGCCCTGGCATTATGGAAGCCGCCAATCGGGGGGCACACCAAGCAGGCGGGATCAGTGTCGGTTTAAATATTGAATTGCCCAAAGAGCAAATGGCTAACCCTTATCAAACCCTTCCTATTGAGTTTCGATATTTTTTTACTCGCAAAGTGATGTTTGTAAAACACTCTCTAGGCTATGTATGTATGCCAGGTGGGTTTGGTACCTTAGATGAAACCTTCGAGGCACTCACCTTGCTACAAACCGGTAGAGTCAGCAAAATGCCAGTGATTTTATTTGGTAAATCATTTTGGCAAGGACTGGTCACTTGGCTGAGCGAGCAATTAATTGCCAATGATTTAATCGAACCGATTGATTTAACATTATTTACTATTACAGATGATATTGATGAAGTAGTTGAAATACTAAAGCAACATAGGCTAAAGTCACATAAATAGAGCAAAAACTCTAAAGGAGTGTATATGGATAACCCTCAGCTGATCGCTAATTTAATTCTTAAAGGATTTAAGAAGCATTATCAGCTTTTTCAAGAAATTACCGCCATTGCACCCAAAGCGTTTAATCAAGCAAACTGGCTTGCTATTCAAAAAGCCAGCGCAGACCGAATTAGTTATTATGATGACCGAGTCAATGAAACCATCGCTGAACTTAAAGCCCGCTTAATTCTCGATCAAAGCGAGCAGCCAAATGTTCAATTATGGCGCGATATTCGAGCAATTTACCAACAACTACTGCTATTTCACCCACAACCTGAACTGGCCGAATCATTTTATAATTCTGTTTTTTGTCGTTTGTTTCATTATGGTTATTTCAACAACGACTTTATTTTTGTCAAAAGTACGTTATCGGAACAACCAACCATTCCTTCTGCAGCAGAATATAGAAGTTATTTCCCTGTGGTTGACGGCCTAAAACAAACTATTCGCGATATCATTAAACAGTTTAATTTTGAAGTCCCGTTTGTAAATTTAGAACGGGATATTCGTTTATTAGTAAAAGCCTTTATAAAACAATCTCCCAATAGCCATCATCATGCGCATCAGATGCGCTTTGATATTTTAAAAAGTCCATTTTATCGAAATAAAGCAGCTTATATTGTAGGTCGAGTAGTATCAAAAAGTGGTATTCAGCCATTTATTGTACCCATTTTGCATCACTTTAACCATGGTTTATACCTTGATGCACTGATCACTCAGTCATCACACATGCGAGTCATTTTTGGTTTTGCGCGAGCCTATTTTATGGTGCAAACTGAAGCACCATCAGCCATAGTGCACTTTTTAAATCAACTAATGCCCAATAAAACTCCCGCTGAACTCTACAGTGCCCTTGGTTTTCATAAACAAGCTAAAACCCAATTTTACCGTGAACTACAGCACCAGCTTAACCAAACCAAAGAGCAATTCGAAAGTGCAGCGGGTACCAAAGGCATGGTGATGACGGTTTTTACCCTGCCCTCATTCCCTTATGTATTTAAAGTTATTAAAGATAAGTTTGGTGAAGGCAAACCATTTGGTCGCGATACCGTTTTAGCGCGCTATCAATTAGTTAAACGTCATGACAGAGTCGGTCGCATGGCCGATACCATTGAATATTCAAATGTTGCATTCCCGCTTTGTACAATCAGTGACTCATTATTAGAAGAGCTTAAAACAACGGTTGCATCGGCGTTAGAGTTTCGCGATAACTTACTCATCATAAAACATCTGTATATTGAAAGGCGGATGACGCCGCTTAATTTATATTTGCAAACCGCAACGCTAGAGCAAACTCGGACAGTAATGGATGAATATGGCCAAGCACTTAAAGAAATGATTTCAGTAAATATTTTTCCAGGTGACATGCTGCTTAAAAATTTTGGCGTAACCAGCCACCAGCGGGTAATTTTTTACGATTACGATGAAGTACAGTACCTCACCGATATGAATTTTCGCGCGCTACCCAAAGCCAAAAACTATGATGATTATTTAATGGCACATAGTAGCTATTCGGTGGCACCACAGGATGTATTTCCAGAACAACTCACCACCTTTGTCACAACCAATGCCACGGTACGTAATTTATTAGAACAATTGCACCCACAGTTACTGGATGTCGATTACTGGCAACAAGCACAACGCAATATTAAAGCCAATAAATTTGCCAATATCTGCCCATATCCTAAAGCCCTCAGGTTTAAAAATGATTGGTAGTTGCATGGGGCAAACATTGTGATTAATATCATTCACCATAATTATAAAAAATAGCGTAAGCATCTAATTTATGAATATAAGTAAAGTTGACCTCAATTTATTGGTCTATCTCGATACCTTATTGCGCGAGTGCAATGTCACCCGAGCAGCCAATCAACTCAGCATTACTCAGCCTGCCATGAGCAACGGTTTAAAACGACTCCGAAACTTATTAAACGACCCAATATTAGTGCGCACTTCAGATGGCATGGTACCAACAGAGCGAGCGCGTGAGTTGCAGCCGGTTATCCGAGGGATTTTGCTGACACTAGAAGAAACGTTGCAACCTAATCGTGATTTTGAACCGAGCTTGAGTAAGCGCTGTTTTCGTATTATGGCCAGCGATTATGCCGCCAGTACCCTCGCTCCTAAGTTGCTGTCTAAGTTACAATTACACGCCCCTGATACTACGCTCGATATTATGACGCCAAGCGATGTCACATTTCACGATGTTGAGAACGGTAAAGTCGACATGGCAATTAATCGCTTTGAAAATTTACCGCAATCGTTTCACCAAAAGCGCATTTGGAAAGATAGTTTTTCGTGCTTAGTAAATGCAAATAACCCGATTATTGCTAATTTTAGTCTCGATACCTACCTCAAAGCCCGTCATATTTGGGTAAGTAAAACCGGTTTTGGGGTCGGAGTCGGCATGGATCCCGCTGATGTGCAAAAGTTAGGTTGGGTTGATGAGGCGCTGGCTCATTTTGGTAAACATCGTAATATTGCGTCATTCACTCGTAATTACCATGTCGCTATCCATTTGGCCAAAGAGCAAAACTTAATCGCAACTTTACCGACCAAAGCGGCTAACATTTATAAAAATGATCCGGAGCTCACCATTATTGATCCGCCATTTCCTATTCCACCGTTTGAACTGGATATGATTTGGAGCCCACTGCTTCACCGAGACGCCAGTCATATTTGGCTCAGACAACAAATTGCAGAAGTTGCATTAGAATTACAATAAATCAACCTCATTACTGGTAGTAAATATATCTCAGGCTGCTATTTAAACGCTCGCAGCCTTGAATCAACGTGCAATAGAACTGAGGTTAAGTGAGCGCGTTACATTAATCAATGTGATGCGATTGGTTCTTTAATCAGATTGAGCAAATCTAACATTTGCTGCACTTTAAAAACCAAAGCATCATCAGTATCTTGGTTAAATGCCATACAGATTTGAGCCGTTTGGGCTAATGGAATTTCAACAACTTTCTCAAATGAACCATAGCTAAAATTAAGCCCTTTTAGCTCAGAAATAAGTGTTTTTTCAGAATAAATGACAAAATCAATGCGATTGGCAAACAACTTTTTAAGACTCGTTTGACCATTTGGTGAAATATCGAGATTGCGGCCTATTTCAAACCCTGCTTCAATGAGGTAATCATTGACCATGTCATCCCGAGTCACACTGAGCAAAAAATCTTTCGCTTGTTCAATATTTTTTGCGGTGATATCACTACGACTTTTTAATTTATATAAAAAAAGTGGCACAGGCTCAAACAAGGGGCAGACCCATTTAAACTGTGTTTCGCGCGCTTTTGTCCGATAAATCGAATAAATCATCGTATTTGGGTTTTGCTGTACAAGCTGAATAGCACGGGCCCACGGATAACTATTTAAAGTGTAATCAATTTCAGCTTGCTCTAAAACCCATCTCACTTTTGCAGTCGCGGTACCCACTACTTTATGGTTGGCATTGGTAACACTGTAGGGTGCCCACTCTTCTGTGACGATACTAAGCTGCTCTTTTGCATAAAGAGTGGTATTCAGAACCAACAATAAAAAATACACACTCAACCGCATCAATACAACAAACCCCAACATTAACAAGCCTACTTATGATGGTAGTTCAACTTCAGCCTTACCATCGAGAATCGAAAAGCTTTATTTTGAATACTTTGTAAGCAATCAATATAATAAAGCTTATTTCACGCTTAACATACGGCCTTTTCGTCCTGTTACAGTGTCCTTCGCCCGTACTCGCACCGCTCCTGTTACTTTAATATTTTCCTGATATAACAACCAAGGCCCATTATTTTGTTGGTATTGGATGTCAAAGCCATCGATTGATGTAAAAGCATGTAAATAGCCTTGTTGGTCAATACTGGCAGCAACGGTTGGAATGCGATAAAACACCCCTGCTTGTGCTAATTTAGGTAGCTCTTTGTAGGCAAGTAAACTAGCAAATCGCAGCCAATCTTGTTCACGTTCAAATGCCTGTTGTTTATCAAAATAACCACTGCTTTTATGATATTTTTTACCCTGATAATCATACGCTAACTCCCAAGGCGCACGGTGCCAAGCACGCTCAGCTAAAGCCAGTAAACGCGGAAATAACATATAGTGTGCTTGTTGGTCACTGCGGATCATTTCGCTCCATAAATGCCCCTGTAACCCATAAAAACTTACACCTGGTTTGAGCATCGACTCACTGTCATCGGCCTCATAAGGCTGTCCTAAAACACTTGGCCAAATTTCCGCATGGGCTGGCAAATTATCGGGCATAAACTCAAATACTTTTCGACTATCGATTGCACGTGATGCCCAGTGGTTGCCAGGCTCTTTTGGATGCGCTTGGTAAGGAAAATCAAAATAAGTGACATCAGGCGCCGAAATCACCACTTGCCAACCAAGATTTGCATGTTGATGCGCTACTTTATGGCCATTATCGCTTAACATTGCCCATGCATTAGCTTGTACTTTTTTCGGCATTTTGCTTTGTTGCGTGCTATTTAAACCATCACTCCACGCTGCCACTTCAATATTTTTTTGCGCTAAAAACTGGCTTACTTTTTCAATAAAATACCCATTAAAGTCCGACAGTTCAGGCTGTGATTGCTTGAGTGCTAAACACGCGGGAGAATTTAACCATGCCCCTGCGGTTTCATCAGCACCAATATGATAGACCTTCAGCGGGACTCCCACTTGATCATGCAAAGCTCGAGTCCTGACAAACATTAATTGTATTATCATCATAATGCTGAATAGAGGAATAAACCGTTGTATCTAATGGGTCAATTAAACGATATTGATTCGCTAACTCAAACTGATTAAGTGCAGCGTAATGATTAAAACGTTGCTCCATTGCCACTATTGCAGCGCGAGAATGACCCGGCATATCTAGTGACGGGATCACTTCAATAAAATGCTTTTTGGCGGCTAATAAAATGTCTTTATAATCATCGCTGGTGTAATAGCCGTTTACTTTGGCATCTCGGTCTACCCCCGCGCCAAGCTGGGGTAGCAAGCAACTTTGTTCAGTTAAATCCAAACAGCGAGCAGCCCCAATGTTGGTGAGTTCAGGTAAACCGGCAATTGCTAAGCGCCAACCTTCATCGTCTGCCAAATGTAAATGCAGTTTATTAAGCTTATAGGCAGCCATTTGTTCAATCGTTTTTAAAATAAACGCTTTGGAGCGAAAATTACGAGCAACATCAATGTGTAAACCACGAAATGGATAACGAGGGGCATCGATAATAGTTAATTCAGGCAAAATCGCACTCTCAACAGAAATAAGTCCAGCTAAGGTTTGCATGGCATAAAATGCGCCTGCTGCGGTACCACTTTTAATCGTTATACCTGTATTTTTCACTGTGAGTTCATACCCTTCCTCACCGATGATTTTGTCATCTTTGAGTATATTCAGATTAATACCCATTGATTTAAATGTAACGCCAAAAACTCCTAATCGTGAGCTTGCAGCAGTTAATTGTTCTTTAAAATCAGCATGTTCAGTAAAGCTTAGGCCCTGACGTAAATCAATCAACTTGCTGTCATCATTAATAGTTAAGTGCTTAACCTGCGGGATCACTCCCAAAGCTGTACTCTTTAAAGGTTTAGTTTGAGTTTCAAACAAATAATTGGCATTCATCCAAGGCGTTTGGTCACGCTCACTGACCTGATGATTATTTAAGCCTTCAAAATCAACTAAATAAGGTTGAATTTCAAGGCCTGTATCAGCATCAAGCTTAATCGCTGTGGAGCTAATATTTCTCGCACTAAGCCCTTTTGCTGTTGCAATATAATTGGGCATGTATTCTGATTCGGTAATTTGCGACTCTTGGGTATAAAACGAAATGACATAAGTGGTATTTTTGGTGAATCCTTTAAAGCTTGCATTTGCCTCTAGGCGATGCAGATCTCCGTTTACATGACTGATTATAAAAGAGTCACTTTGCATACTATAAATCGGCATTAATTGGCTAAAAGAAATCTGCCAATCAGCATCTTTTAAATCATAAGGAAGCGATAGACTCAGTGTTGAGAAATAACATTGCGCCTGCTCATTTGGGCACTGGGTCGGTTTGCTGTCAATTAATTGATAAGTTACCTGTAATTTGTCTGCAAACTCATTAAGTTGCGATTGCTCAAAACCATCAGCCTGATGCGATAAGCCTAATAATAACCCTAATACTATCCATTTTATCATTGTGATACTTCCGTATTTTGCCATTGCAAATCAAATAAAAACGCCGCACCTTTTAATGCTGCATCCGAGACATTACTCGCAACTATGTGTAAATTTTCCACAATAGTTGGGTGACTAATTTTGTTAAGAGTTGTATGTAATGAATCAATAAATAAAGGAAACGATATCGAGACCGACCCACCAAGGACGACAACATTTGGGTTAAAGGCTAAAACCACCAACGAAATTGCATGCGCCATGTGTTTGCCAAACTCATCAAATAATCCCAATGCTGAGCTATCGCCTTTTACTGCAGCTTCGTAAACTTCTTTACCATTAAGCCCGCGATGTTTAAAAAAAGCTCCTGAGCAATAATGCTCAATAATTGAATCTTGATACGGAAAACTGCCAAACTCACCTGCAGCCGAATGAGTGCCAGTATATAAACGACCCTCAAGCATTAAGCCCGCACCAAGCCCTGTGCCTAAACAAACCCCAATTAAATTAGTATTTTTAGCAAAACTCCCACCAAAATACTCACCCGCCGCAAAACAATTTGCATCGTTGTGCACAACCACAGGACAATTAAAACGCTCAGTTAATAGCTGTGCTAAAGGTACATCTTGCCAATATAAAATATTGGTTGTTTCAATCACTCGGCCTTGGCTCATCTCAACTAAACTGGGTACGCCAATCGCAATACCTTTACAATTAGGCTGATATAACTCGCCAATTGCCCCCAATAAAAAATCGTTAAAAGCCTGTTTTTCAAAATCTGCGGGCACACTCAATTGTCTTTTGTTATGTACTTGACCTGCTAATACATACCCTAAAGACAGCTTAGTGCCGCCTAAGTCGACACTTAATACTGCATCTTGCATACAACACCTTTTAAGATTTGGAAAATGACTGAGGTTTAGCTGTCTTTTGAGAAAACAATAATCGAAAGAGATTGATTCTATGATTACGCACCAGCGGTTTGGCCCATATGCCAACACTAGAAATATAACTAAGCGGAATAAGCAACAAGAGCATGGCAAGTTGCAAACTCCCCACCATATTGGCCATTAAACCAATTAAAGGCGAGATAATCGCACCACCAACAATACCGGTACATAAAATCCCTGAGATTGCGCCATGACTATGAGACACCGAGTTTAATGCCAATGAAAATAGCACTGACCACATAATCGATAAACAAAAGCCACATCCAGCAAATGCCCACATCGACCAAGTCGGATCTGTGGTAAAAATCGCATTTAATAGGCAAAACAACGCACCTAGACTAAAAAGCATTAATACATGTTGGGCATCACATAGTTTTAGCAACAGTATGCCCAGTAAACAGCCAACGGTCAGCAGTAACCAAAATTGGCTCACTACTTCACTGGCAGCATAATCTGAAACCTGATGATATTGCGTTAAAAACACACCAATTGAATTGGCAATACCTTGCTCTAACGCCACATATGCGACAATAGCAAAAAAGAAGTGCAAAACAGTGGGGTCTTTAAACAATAAAAGGCTTTGGCTAAACCCTGCCACGGTTTCATCATCTTGACGCTCAACAGCGCTTATCTTGGTATAAAAGACAATAATCACCATCACAATACATAACAGCGCAAATAACCAATACATGCTTAACCACACCATATTGCTAGGAATAAGCACACTCAATTGCTGACCAAGGGCAGTTTGATCTGCAATACTGGCCACAAAGTACTGATAAACCAAGGGTGATAACGTAGCAGCACTGCCAAAAAGTAATTGAGCCGCCACCGAATACACCGCAAAATGTTGTTTGCCTCCGCTGCTGCGTAATAGTGGATTAATTGCTACTTGAAGCATTGCCATCGCAGTACCAATAAAAAATAATGCCAACATAGCCACATAAAAAACAGGCATCAATGCAAACAACAACGAACCGCACGCTGCTAAAATAAACGCCACCAACATGACAAATTTTTCACCTTTGTGCTGCACCAATAACCCCGCAGGAATGGACATCACGCCATAGGCAACAAAAAAAGCAAATGGAAAAAACCCAGCCAATGCCAAGCCAATCGAAAAGCTCTCAATCAAGGCTGGAAAAATAGGCCCAAGGACATTGGTAATAAACGAGATAACAAAAAAAGTGGCCAGCACTAAGCCAACCACGACAAAATTAGACTTCATTGTAAATTCCTTAATGAAAAATAAGGGTGATGGATCAAGCCTGTTTGTGGGCAGACAAACGAATTACTTCAAGGGGAACCTGTAACCATCACCCTTTTTATATAGTGCCTTGTATTGCAAAGTCATTGAGGCACTTTTCACCGGAGTTTTGATACTTTTCAATTCATAATTTTCGCTATCGACAATTAAAAATGTAGGAAAATTAATTTTTAGACTACTTATTTAATAGACTAGTATTAGTAGTTGATAGCTAAGTATCACTCTCGATAGATATAAATGGTCAAATGCTGTTAATATAATATTAACAATAAAAAGTAAGGTTATTACACCAAAGTGGAATAACGCTTGAATACACTTCAGGTAAACTAATTTTTTTACCACGATGTAAAATGAGGCCATTGTCATGAAACCTATGTGCGAAAAGGTCATCCCTTCTAATAATTCGTCTTGGCGATATTGTGAATATCGACTTAATACCATTCCCTTTAATTGGCATTATCATCCTGAATATGAAATTTGCTTAACACTAAACAGTACTGGTGTGTGTCATATTGGTGATTACCTTTCTCCGTTTGGTGATTTAGATTTAGTCATTTTAGGCCCTGATTTACCACATACTTGGCAATCGAATACTAACCCTGATGGCAGCAGTCAAATTGTTCATGTCGCACAAATTCCAGCACAATGGCTACATCAATTTGTAAATGGACACCCTGAGTTTTCGTTACTGCGGCCATTATTAAGCAACGCAAAACAAGGTATTAAGTTCACAAATGACACCGCTGTCATTGCTAGGCAATTATTTGAGAAAATAAAAGTCAGTGAACCGCTTACTCGCTATATTTTACTGATTGAATTATTGCAAACTATGGCACTTGATACCGATGCGAAAATATTATCAACTTCTATTTTTATTTCTGGCCAACAACGAGATCCTGGGAAAAATAAATTCGATAAAGTAATCGACTTTATTTATCACAATTACACCAAAAGCCTTTGCGCCGATGAACTCGCCGATTTAGCACATATGAGTACCAATCATTTTCATCGTTTTTTTAAAAAAAGAACTGAACGCACTTTAACCGAATTTATTAACCAATTGCGCATTGCTAAAGCATGTAAATTACTGATTAATAGTTCCTCACCTATTACTGTGATCAGTGATCAATGTGGTTTTCGTAATATTTCGAACTTTAATCGGCGTTTTTTACAAATAAAAGGCTGTACGCCAAGCCGTTTTCGCCAGCAAATTCATAAAAAATCCTTATTAGTTTAGCGAATGAAATAGAGCGATTGATTATTTTAGACTAGGGTTAAGGTGTGAGCTGTTGCACCTTAACTTTAGGTTTGTATATGTTATTGTATAAAACAACTTTTAAACTTTTTTTATTACTGCTTAGCACGCATGCTAATGCAGGTCTTACTGTACTTACTGAGTTATCGCCTCCTTATCAAACCATTGAGAACAATGAAGTTAAAGGCATCACTACCGAGATAGTCCAAGCCATTTTTAAACAAGCCCAGCTAACACCGCAATTTAAATTATACCCTTGGGCCCGTAGCTATAAATTAGCGCTGAATAATCCAAATAGTTTTATCTACAGTATCGGTCGTACGCCAGAGCGCGAGGATAAATTTATTTGGCTAGTACCAGTTGCAAAATTTAAACTCGGTTTCGTTAAATTAAGCTCGCGCACTGATATTAAAATAAACACCTTAGAAGATGCTAAAAAATGGATAATTGCAGCACAACGTAACGATATGGCAACGCAATACCTTGAGAGAAAAGGTTTTAATAAAGCTAACCATCTAATTTTAACCACTGATATCCAAAACTCTTGGCAACTACTATTAGGTGGTAAAGTTGATTTAGTGGTTGATGTAAAAAGTGCAGTCCCTATAACAGCCAAATCAATACAACTTCCATCCAACCATCTGACCTATGAATATGCCATCGCTGAACTCGAAATTGAGGGTTATTTAGCAGCAAATAAAAATACCAGCCCCGCGATAATTACTCAAGTTGAAGCGGCCATTGCTGTCGTACTTCAAAGCGCGCTTTATCAAAAAGCATATCATCAATAATTATCCTCTGTCGCTCACTAAAGTAGGATTTTGGCAGTGTTGCTGGCGAATGCCTGCGCGATATTTATCCATGAGTGCAAACAATACCGCTACCGTCTTAATGGTAATTTCTCCGGTTGCTTGCCATGGTAAAAAGTGTAATTGAAATGCTTTAACAGTATTAAAAGTCTGTTTATCAAACTCACCTGTTATTTCAATGCCATA
The DNA here is from genome assembly GCF_002310815.1 of Pseudoalteromonas tunicata. Classification (NCBI taxonomy): domain Bacteria; kingdom Pseudomonadati; phylum Pseudomonadota; class Gammaproteobacteria; order Alteromonadales; family Pseudoalteromonadaceae; genus Pseudoalteromonas; species Pseudoalteromonas tunicata. The sequence goes on from NZ_CP011032.1 coordinate 2,340,765, forward strand.
ACCATATTTTTGCAAATTACATTGCACCTGGGCCACGGTCGGTAGGCCCTCGGTCAACAAGGCTTGCCAATGGTCACTTGCCGTTGCATGTTCATACCATGCGCCAATGCCATGTTGATATAAGGTATACCAAGGAAAATGAGGCCCAGGATCTTGTTTATTACCAAGCTGAATATCAGAATGGCCGACCACTGCGGTTGGATCAATATCTGGATTACGGGCCAAAATATCTTTACTTAATTCAATCAGCAATTGAATTTGTTGTAGATCAAAGTTTGGATACTGACAAAAAGTTTGATTATCAAAAAATGCCGCACTGGGGGCTATTTCAGTTAATACTTGGGGTTGGTGCGCACAGGCTGCCCGATTAATTAACTCAATACCAATAGATTGATCATTAATATTACTACGGCCTTGCCAATGACTGACCCCCGCATGCCACGCACGATGTTGTTCATCAACTAATCGATACACTGCCAAATGTGATTTGGGATAACTTGCATCACCTTGTTCAGGAATTAAATAATGAGAACTCACCTCACCTTTGGTCAACGCTTGTAAGGAATCTTGCCAATCACCCGTGGTGTAGTGCATCACCAAAAAGCGGATCCGACTATTATAATTTTCAGAACGAAACTGTGTCGAAACCGTCTGGCTACAAGCACTAAGCCCTAGCATCAGAGGGAGTAGCATGGCTTTTTTAAACATTAATAATCCCTTTTTTAAACAATAAAAACGCCGTTACTAGCGCTAATAAAACTAGCACTTACAACCCTAAGCCCCTAAAATCTAACCGTAAAGATTCTCAACGGAAAGTACGCACGTGGGCAAGCATTATTACATTGGCATTATGTCTGGGACAAGTCTTGATGGTATCGACGTTGCTTTAGTCGCGATGCCAAACAATACCATTTCATTGCTTGGCGCGCTTGAGATGCCATTTGAGCCAAAATTACGTCGTGATATTTTAGCTTTATGCCAAACACAAACTATTGCGTTACGTGATTTTGGTCAAATATGTGTACGGTTAAGCCTTGCATATGCCAAGGCCGTCAATCAATTACTGGCGCAGCATCAACTTAATGGTAATGATATTTGTGCGATTGGTTGCCATGGTCAAACGGTTTATCATCTGCCAGGTGGTCCTTATCCTTTTTCAATGCAACTCATAAATGCCAGTGTCCTTGCCGCCGAAACCGGCATTACCACCATTAGCGATTTTAGAAGCATGGATTTAGCATTAGGTGGGCAAGGTGCGCCATTAGTCCCCCCTTTTCACCAGCAACTATTTGAGCATTTACAGCAGCAATACTCGGCCTTGGTATTACTCAATATTGGTGGCATTGCCAATGTATCTATTTTATCGGGGCAACCCTTAGTAGGATTTGATACCGGCCCTGGTAACGTATTAATGGATCTGTGGTTACAACAACAAAACCCTGAGCAATTGTTTGATCATAATGGTGAGCTTGCGGCAAAAGGTCAGGTTTGTGATGCCTTATTAGCAGATTGCTTAGCCGACCCCTACTTTGCCCTCACAGCGCCAAAAAGTACAGGGCGAGAGTTATTCAACTTCGATTGGTTACAACAAAAATTAATCCACTATCCTGCGCTTAGTTTTGAAGATGTGCTGGCTACTTTAAGCCAATTAACGGCAACGTCTATCAGCCAAAGTTTAACGCATCTGTCACCGGGTTTACTTCTAGTCTGTGGTGGCGGTGCAAAAAACAGCCATTTATTACACAATATTCAGGCTCTTTTACCCAATTGGCAAATCGAGTTAACGACCAATTTTGGCGTGGACGGTGATTTTATGGAAGCGATGGCCTTTGCTTGGCTTGCGAAACGATGCCGAGAGCGTCAAAACGGTAACGATATGTTAGTGACCGGTGCATCACGAAACGAAATTTTAGGGCAAATCTGCCAACTAAAACACCATCAATGGCAAGGTGATTTAACGAAGGATCAACAATGAAGCTCAATTGTGATTTAGGCGAAAGCTACGGCGCATGGCAAATGGGTTTAGACAGCCAAATGATGGCACACATCGACATGGCCAATATTGCATGTGGCTTTCATGCAGGCGACCCCCTGGTGCTGACGCAAACCCTCGCGTTAGCCAAACAGCATAACGTTATTATTGGCGCACACCCAAGCTACCCAGATTTAGTCGGGTTTGGCCGCCGTAGCATGCAATGCAGTCAAAACGAGATTATCAGCATGGTGCATTATCAAATCTCAGCGCTTGATGGCATGGCAAAAAATATCGGTTTAACATTAAGTTACGTTAAACCACATGGCGCATTATATAACGATATGATGGCAAAGCCCGAGGTGCAAGACGCTATTTTCATTGCGATAAGCCAATATCATCGCCCACTAAAACTCATGATGCTTGCGGGCAATGACAACCAAACACTGCTACAAAAAGCGCAACATCATAATGTAAGTTTACTATTTGAAGCCTTCGCAGACCGACGCTATCAAGATAACGGTCAACTCACGCCTCGCAGTCAACTAGGTGCGGTACTTTCGCAAAACGAAATATTATCCCAAGTGCAGCAATTGCTTAGTAAAGGCACAGTTATAACAGACACCGCAACTGAGATCCCCCTATCTGCCGACACACTTTGTGTGCATGGTGATAACGAAGCGGCTATTGCCCTTATTGCTCAAATCAAGCAGCTGTGTATAAAAAGTGAGTTTAAAAATCAATGAGCTATCGTATTGAGGTGGCCAGTGAAAATGCACTGATTGTTTATTTAGCAATGCAACCGTCTAATGAGTGCAGTACTCAAATACACACTTTAGTATCACAACTACGCCAACAATTAGGTGATACGCTGATAGACTTAATCCCCTCCTATACTTCGTTACTGATTATTTACGACCCCTTTTTGGTAGACCATTTTGCGGTGAAAAAATTGCTTCTTCAACTGCTAGATCATCCCCAGTCGTTGCAGCAACAAAGCAGTAAACTGATACGATTACCGGTTTGGTATGATGCGCCTGCCACCCCCGATTTAGCACTTATTGCCGCGCATCATCAACTTAGCAAAGTAGACGTGATTAACTTGCACCAAGCAACTCATTACCACGTTTTTGCGATTGGTTTTGCCCCTGGATTTGCATTTTTAGGCGAAATCCCCCCCCAAATTGCCATGCCACGTCATGCAACTCCCAGAGCGAGTGTGCCCAAAGGTGCTGTCGCCATTGCCGATCGCCAAACAGCAGTTTATCCAAGTCGCTCGCCTGGCGGCTGGAATTTAATTGGCCTTTGCCCTTTTGACTTATTTAATCCCAAACACTCACCCGTAATGGCCTTTGAAGTAGGTGATAGTGTTGAATTTTATGAAATTGACGAAGCCGAATATCATCGTCTTGGTGGCAAAGAATGAAACAAGCGTTACAAGTTATTCAAAGCGGAATATTAAGCCAAATTCAAGATTTAGGCCGTTTTGGTCAAGCACATTTGGGCATGACCACATCAGGTGCTGCAGACCCATTTGCGCACCGCATTGCGAATCGTTTATTAGGAAATAATGATAATGCCCCGGTAATTGAAATAAGCTTAGGTGGCGCTGAATTTGTAGCTCTTAACAGGATCACCATTGCACTTTGTGGCGCAGATTGTCCACTTTATGTTAATCAGCAGCCAATCTCTAATTGGCAAAGCCATCATCTTGTAGCTGGTGATAGGCTTAGCATCGGCATGGCGATGCAGGGTACACGAATCTATTTAGCTATTAGTCAAGGGTTTAAAGTTAACAAGCAATTTGGTTCAACATCGACCACAATACGCGAAGCGATTGGCGGACTTGATGGGCAAGCGCTCTTTGCGAAACAAATATTGACCGTGCCCACACTGTCAGCTGCGCCATTACAGCAACTGGCCTTTCAACACAGACACACTTATCCTGATGCATTACAGCTGCGTGTTATTTTAGGTTACCAAGCTCGCCAATTTCCATCAGTGCAAATCGAGCGGTTTTTACATCATCGATACCAAATTACCAACCAAAGTGATCGGATGGGCTATCGGCTAAGCGGCGTTGCAATTGACAGTAAACAAAGCCAAATGTATTCCGAAGGGATCTGCTATGGCGCAATTCAAGTGCCCCCCGATGGTCAGCCCATCATCTTACTCAATGACAGGCAAACTATTGGCGGATATCCAAAACTTGGGACTGTGCTCTCGCTCGATTGCGCTAAACTGGCACAAAGTAGGCCCGGTGTTGAAGTGTCCTTTTGTGCCATTAGCCAAGAAGAAGCGCATAATGCACTTCTTCTACATCAACAAAAATTCAATAACCTCTCGTTTGTGCCGTTATCTAATTAACCGAAGTGCTGGATAAGAGATTTAACAGCGAATTGAAAAGTAAATCTCGACCTGAGAGTGATTTGTTTCCAGTATTGAGGTTAATTAACCGCTGGTTTTAAAGCCGGACGAAGGGTATCGCCCTCACTGTCGATTGGTGATAAAAGGGAAAGGCCCAATATTTGCGCCACAATAGGATAAATATCAAGATTTTTTACTTCATCTAAGCTAAAGCCTTGTTTAAACGCAGGGCCATTTGCTACAAAAAAAGCAGCCATATCCTGTGTATAGGCATAACCATGGGTGCCTAAATAGTCGACTTCACCCGATGAACTGAACACTCGTGGCGCCGTTGTTTCGATAATCACATCGGCCACTCGTGGACTATGTTGATAACCGACACTCGCCAATTGTGCTGAAGTGAGTACCGTAAAGCGACCTTTTGCTTGCTTACTTAAACTAGATTTGAATGTAGATAAATCAAGCTTTCGGCCTTGTTTTTGATATAACTGAACTCGAGTACCACTATTTTTAATATCAAAATCTTCTTGGCTAATGCCAAGGTCAGCAATGGCAATACTTTGTGTCGGATCAACGCTCGCCATACCATGATCAGAAACTAAAATCACATTAACCGGCGCATCAACTTCACTCTTTATTCGCGTCACCAACTGACCAATTAAGCTATCGAGTTTTTGCACTGCCTCATAAGTTTGTGGTGCATCTGGGCCAAAATCATGTCCCATAGAATCAACTAATGAAAAATAACCCGCAATAAAGCGAGGACGCTGTGCATGAGGTAATTTTAACCAAAATAACATTTGGTCGATCCGAGCCTGATAATCACTGTGTTTTGAATAGTGGTAATAATAATCAGGTAAAACACCGTTAAATAATGCATCCGACTCAGGCCAAAAATAAGTAGCAGATTTAACACCTTGTAGGGTAGCCAGATTCCAAAGTGGCACGCCGTTTAACCAACTGCTGTCTTTACGGCCATCACCCATGGCATAACATTCTTGGCGTTGTTTATCACAAAATTTATTATCAACAACCCCATGATGAGTTGGCAACAACCCTGTCATAATCGATAGATGATTGGGAAAAGTTTTTGTTGGATAAACCGGAATTAACTTTTGCGCACGCACTCCTTGTTTGGCAATAAGGGCTAAATTTTTAGCTTGATGTTTTTCAATATAATCCCAGCGAAAACCATCTAAAGAAATTAAAACAACACTTTGCTCTTGGGCTGCATTTGCCTGCGCCGATAAGACAACACTGAAAAATGTTAAGCTAACAAACGAGATAAGAGAACGCAACATCATAAATACCATCTTTAATTTAAGTAATTAGACCACTTTATCAAACCTTTGAATAAAAAAAATCCATCTTGCGATGGACTCTTTCTTTTATCGGTTAATTAGCAACAGGTTTAGGCTTATTGCGCCATACGCGGCGCTTTGCAGGCTTGTTGGCCGCTTGTTCACCCGCGGGCTTTTGACCTATAGCAGGCTTTTTAGCCGGTGAATTTGCGTTACTTCGACGCGGTTGGGCAACTTTTGCCGCGCCGTCGGTTGAGCTAAATTCTCTTGGCTTTTTAGCTTTCTTCGGTTTTTTTGCCTTGATATTTAAATCTGTTTCTTTTACTTGATTGCTTGGCTCAAAGCCAGGCACCACTTCTCTTGCAATCGTGGCATTAATTAAGCGTTCAATATCGGCAAGTTCTTTGGCTTCTTCGGTTGTTACAAACGAAATAGCATGACCACTGGCACCTGCTCGACCAGTCCGTCCAATCCGATGAACATAATCTTCAGCAATATTAGGTAAATCAAAGTTCACTACTTGCGGCAGTTGATCAATGTCTAAACCACGAGCCACAATATCGGTCGCCACTAAGACACGGACTTGACCATCTTTAAAACCAGCTAATGCTTTCATGCGCGCGCTTTGGCTTTTATTACCATGAATTGCAGCTGCGTTTATTTTATCCGCTTCTAGCTGTTTTACTAATCGGTTTGCACCGTGTTTAGTACGAGTAAAAACAAGCACTTGCTTCCAATCATTTTGTAAAATGAGGTGTGATAATAGCGCCGGTTTTTTAGCTTTATCAACGGGGTGCAAACGCTGCTCAACCGTTGCTGCTGTGGTGTTTGCTGGTGCAACGGAGACTTCAACCGGATCGTTTATTAATCCTTTGGCAAGATTACGAATATCATCAGAAAAAGTTGCCGAAAACATTAAATTTTGGCGTTTGGCAGGTAATACTTTAAGAATTTTTTTAATATCGTGAATAAAGCCCATATCAAGCATACGGTCAGCTTCATCAAGCACGAGCACTTCAAGTTGATCAAATTTAACCGCGCGTTGATTAAATAAATCAAGTAAACGCCCAGGAGTCGCCACTAAAATATCCACACCGCGACGTAAACGCATCATTTGTGGATTTACTTTCACACCGCCATAAACCACAAACGAAGTAAGCTTTAAGTTTTTACCATATAACTCAACACTTTCAGCTACTTGTGCTGCAAGTTCTCGGGTTGGCGTTAGTACTAATGCACGGACTTGGTTATTTCCAGCAGGCTTACCTTTTGATAAGCGCTCTAACAAAGGTAAAGTAAAACCAGCTGTTTTACCTGTTCCCGTTTGGGCCGCGGCCATCATATCTCGCCCTTCGATGATTGCAGGAATTGCTGCAAGCTGAATAGGGGTTGGCGTATCGTAACCTTGCTCGGCTACTGCGTCTAAGATTGGTGCGGATAAACCCAAGCGGGCAAAACTCATATGAACTCTCTTTGTTACTAAATCTAACCGCCAATTGCGGCGCTGAAGAGTACAGGATTTACCCCATAAGCGCAATAAAAGGCCTGATAACCGTAATTTAAGCAGCTAATCGTGTCATTTTGGCAACAAAGTAAAATAAAAGAGGGATTCAGGGCGATTAATAGCAAAAAAACCTTGCCTTAATGGTGTTAAAACGTACAATCGCCGCCCTAAATTATGTAAAGCTTTGGGCGATAGCAAATGAACAGACAAAAAAAATTGAACGAAATTTTCCAAAAACGATTAAAGCGCGCTAAAGCAAAGCTCCATACAGGCAACAAGCCTGCGTATGTTTCTAAAGCTGAACGTGAGCGTTTAGCACTTGCCCAAACGCAAAATAATGAGACACCTGAAGCTACAGAATCGAAAGCTTAGTTTGTAACTCAACAAATAGCTGATGACGTGGTTGAGGTAAATTTTCGATTGAAAGCCTGCTTAACCACGTTTTTGCTTCCTCGACCTGCCCTTGCTGTAATGCAACATTGGCCAAATACAAATGGGCAAGATTAACTCCCACATCATCATGGGCCCGCTCGGCAAATTCAATTGATGCCATATAGCGTTGACGTGCATCTGATAAATCACCGCTTTTTTGTAGCGAACTCCCTAAATTAAACAGCGCCTCACCAATTTTATAATCACTTTTGAGCGCATAAGCAAAACGAAGTGCTTGCTCTCGATAAATTACACTTTTTTGTGTTTCATTACATCTGTCAGCAAAATGCCCTAAATTGGTATAAAGCTCAAACTTAAACCTTGGCGCATCGCGGCGTAAAAACTTTTTATCAAGCTGTTGCAACATTCGAAGACCAAGGGCTGGGTCAAAATCGCTATAGAGCTGTAAGTTCAATAATTCCACCAGCAATTCAGGGTTCGCAAAATTTTTATTAACCTGATTAAGCAGTTGCTCTGCTTGAGAGCGAAATCGGATGGATTCTTCCGATCTATTGAGGTTTTTAAGACTTTTAGCATGGTAAATATAAAGCTTAATCTTAAAATACTCAGGTAATTCATCTTTTAAAATGTACTGACTGGTTTGAGCAAATAATTGTTCGGCTTCGGTCAAAGCAAACAAGCTTTCAAATTCTAGCAGTTTTAATTCATAAAATTGCAGGCTATCAACAGCAACCGTAGGCAATAGTTCTGCAACTTGATTTAAACAATGACGTGGATAATTATCACATTCAGTACGAAGCTGTGCTTTATCAATCACAACCGCCTTAAGGCTGCATGAAAAAGCAAACAAACTGAGTATCAAAAGATAATTATGCGCACGTATTAACATTTAATTTATTGTCCTTGGGTCCAAAAACGTTGATATAACTTTGGATACACTTTTTTTAACTCTTTCGATTTGTCTTTAAAACGCTTGCCTCGAGGTTGTGATAAACCCGATGGGACAAAGGGTAATTCATCCTCTGTTCGACTTTCATAAATCATACCGGCGATTAAATCGTACTCGTCTAAAAACGGATACGGCAAATCATCTTTAACTGGCACAACATCAAAGTCAGCCAAGTTATCGGCCTGTGCTAAGCATGTTTCAAACACCGTTTGACCACGAGAAATTAACCAACAACGAAACTCTGAAAAGCCGTATTCTGAGTTACATCCGGCAATCACATAAGCTGCGCCCCACAATGACCATTCATAACTTAAACGCATTTTTTGACTAAATAATTTGTCAAAAGCGGCTAACTGATCGTTATCTAATGTAGTGAGTTTACTTTTGAGTTCATCCGCGATGATTTCAGGATCAGCAAAAAAATCATTCGCGGTGACTAATTGCCAAAATTGTTGTTCTGTCATAAAGATACATGTTTAATCATTTTTACCGCAGTATATGTTAATTTACCATCTTTTTACGAGTATTTCGTTGAAAACGTGAGTATTGTTTATAGGGAAAAACATCGGCTATTACGCCTTGTTGAATATCTTGTTGGATTTTTTGCCAGTATTCGGGGGTATATAAATCCTGATGGTAGCGGTCAAAAAAATACTTTGCTTGGTTATTTCCTTTAAAAAATATTGGAAATTGCTCAGGGAAAATATCGTTACTTTCAATCATAAACCAAGGCTCAGCGGTCATTGCTTGCTGAGTCGTGGTCGCTTTAGGTAAAGATCGAAAATGGCATTGTGTCATCGGACAAATTTCATCGTAATCATAAAATACCACTCTGCCCCAACGTGTTACGCCAAAGTTTTTCATCAGCATATCACCTGCAAATATATTAGCTGCAGCTAATTGCTTGATTGCTAAACCATAATCTTGCATCACCGCTTCTAGTTGATTAAGACTCGCGGTTTTTATGTATAAATTAAGCGGGATCATTTTTCGCTCAACATACACATGTTTTAAAATCAATGCTTTACCCGAAATAACCACGCTACTGGGGGCATCTTGCTGTAATTGGGCAAGCAATTGAGGAGAAAAGCGCGATAAATCAAATGCAAGATAGCGAAACTCATGGGTATCAACCAATCGGCCAACTCTGTCAGCATTTTTGACAAACTCATATTTATCCATCACATCTTGGCGAGTCAGTTGTTTAGGTGGCACAAATCGGTCACGGATCACTTTATAAACGTATTCTGACTGAGCGGTGGTAAAAACCAACATCACCATGCCTTTGATGCCATCGGCACTTTGATAACATTCAGTGGGTGGCATTTTGCGAGTCGAATCAACTTTAAAACGATAAAACTCCGTTTTAGCATGCTTGATAAATCCAATCGCGTTAAACAATTCAAACCGCTCTTTATTAGGCAACAAAGTTGCTAAGTAATCGACATACGCGACCGGCTCATCGGTATCTACCATAAAGTAAGCGCGCGCAAAGCCAAATAACATACTGAGCTGAGATTCACCGAGCATAATTGCATCAATAAAAAGACCTCCTTGCTCATCATTTAAAATAGGGACAGCAAATGGAATACGTTGTAATTGTTCATCATGCTTTAGCATCACACAACCAATCAAATAAGTGGCTTTATTGCGAAAAAACAATGACCGTCCATATTCAATTTGCCACTCACGGTTTACGATAGTTAGCTTAGGTTGTTGCTGCACATAGTTATAAATCGCTTGTTGAACTGCATTTAAATCCCATGTTAAGTCAACAAAAGGCAAGCGAAAATAAAACTGGCCAAGTAATTGTTTGAGCACCGCTTCTAACGAGGCAGACCTTTGGGTATGGCAAATGATGCTGGGCGTTTTGGGATTAATTTGACGATATTGACGCTTTAAAATAAACAAATGCACATCGCGGATTTTATTATGGCCACGAATTGAGCCAAACACCGAATTAAAAAAGGTTTGGGCTATTGGCTCATTACTGTGCTCAGCCAGTAATTGCGCATAATACTTTTTTGCCTGATGCCACATTTTTGTATCATCAATAAACTCACCCGCAATGGTTGCCACCGCAACGGTTGCTACACTGACTTTTCCTTCATAGACCTTGAGCCTTGCCCGCATTGCATCTTGCACAGCTAACCATTTTGCTTGCTCAAAACGAGACTGAGCACCAAGGGTAATATTTAAAAATTCAGCAAACATGGCCTCAAAACTGGCCAAGATAGAACGAGCCACTTTTGTTGCGATTAATTGTTCAACTGATTGAATATCGAGTTGTGCCATAAAGTTATCATCACTGCAGAATATAGTGGTTATAGTCACCAGAGTATTTACACACCTTAGCAGCCCAGCTTAAATAGAATTAATTTATAAATAAAATATGCAGCATTGATACTATGAATATTAGAAATGTCGACCTTAATTTATTGGTGTATTTAAACGTATTACTAGAAGAGCGCAGCGTTTCTAAAGCAGCCAACAAATTAGCCCTGACCCAACCTGCTATGAGTAATGCGCTCAATCGATTACGAGAGCTATTTAATGACCCCTTACTGGTACGCACCGCCAATGGCATGGTACCAACTCAAAAAGCATCAGGGCTTAAGGCTGATATCACCGCATTATTGGCCCTTGCTGAGCAAATAACGCAAAAAGATGAAGAATTTGACCCATCCCATCATCAACAAACGTTTCGGATTGTCACCAATGATTATATTGAAGCCTGTTTACTGACCCCTTTTTTGCTGTCGATTATTGCGCAATGCCCCGGGATCAATTTTGATATTTTAACCCCTGGCGATATTAATTTAGCCGATATGGAACAAGGGAATATTGATTTAGCCATAAATCGCTTTAGTGTTTTGCCCAAGTCATTTCATCAGGCTTCGGTGTGGCGTGATAACTTTTGTTGCGTAAGTCATATCGAACATCCTTATGCCCATCAGCCTGATTTAGCGAATTATTTAGCAGCTGAACATATTTGGGTTAATCGGCCCGGCTGGCAAACCGAAAATACCGCAACCAATAAATCGGGCAATCAACATTTAGGCTGGGTTGATGAAGCACTTTGGCAATTAGAACAAACGCGTAAAATTCGAGTGTACAGCCGTCATTATGCGGTAGTCGATTATCTTTTACGTGACGCGCAACTTTTGGCCACCCTACCACGCAGACAGGCAATGCTGCTTAAGCATCACCCCAGTTTATGTATTACCTCTGTCCCTTTTCAAATCGTGCCCATCGAAATAAAAATGATCTGGAGCCCATTGTTACAGCACAATCAAGCTCACCAATGGTTACGTCGTCAACTGCTCGAATTTGCTAAAACCATTGTTGATCGTTGAGATATTGATTTTATCAATAGCAGTTATTGAAATGTTAAATTTTATAAATACACCGGTTGGGATTAAGGTTAAATCATAGCCAGCGCAATGATGTGCTTACTTTTAAAACAACTGGAGCTAATAATGAATACTTGCAATCGTGGATTTAAACATATCAATGATTTTTATTTTCAACCGGCGTTAATTGAATTAATTGACCAGCATTTATCAGAGACTCATCATTTAAACAGCGAAACTTTTTATGTTTTGTTAGCAGAAATAAATCAGCAGTTTGCGCCTAAAATTCGTTTTTTTGCTCGTAAAACAGCTCAAGAAACAGCAAGCGAGTATGACTACGCAACCTGGCTTTCTTCACATCAACGGATCACACTGGAAGATTTAACGCGTTTTTGCCCAGCAACTTTAGATCAACATCGTTGTCCATTACCTTTGTTAATTATCCAACTGACTTTAGCCTGCTTAAATGCACAGCTACAGCAGCGCACATTAAGAATGACTTTAACCATGGATAAAGAACATGCTGATTTTTGCCAGCACATGGTTGAACATATAAGCAAGGTTTTATACAAAGAATTGCAATTAGGTCAAGTGGTTAACTTAACACCTAAAGCAACTCTTTGTTTGCGTAAAAGCGCATAATAGCTAAATAAGATGAGATATTATGCATTGCGCAAATGCCTGCGTACCCTGAACTGTCGGATCGGGTAAAAGTGACTGCATATCCTCAGTCACTTGATTGTTACATAATGTTTTGTGCAACGATTGCTCAATATTATCAGCAGCGTCATGCCAATTCATAAACCGTAACATCATCACGCCTGCCAAAATGCTTGATACTGGATTCATTACATCTTGACCAACTAAACTTTCGACCGTGCCATGAGTAGGCTCAAATAAAGCCAGTGCTTCACTTAAATTAGCCCCTGCCGCCATACCAATCATGCCAACTTGAGCCGTAAGGCTATCAACCAGTAAGTCACCATTTAAGTTGGTCGTAGCAATCACATCGTACTGCTCAGGTGCTAATAAACAATTTTGCAGCATCACATCACACAGCTCATCTTTAATGATCAGCTCATGTTCACCTTGTATTATTTGCCACCAGCGACCATTAGGATGACGGACTGCTAAAAATTCTTCGATAGCCACTTCTAATGCCCATTTTAAAAAAGCACCATCAGTGAATTTCATCACATCGCCTTTATGTACTAAAGTAACACTGGTTTTATGCTCTTTTAACGCAAATGCAATGGCTGCCCGGACTAAACGTTTACTGCCCTGCTCTGAAATATGTTTAATACCAAGGCCACATTGCTCAGTAAAACGAAAGCGGTTAACACCGAGCTGCTGTTGTAAAAATTCAAGCAAACTATCGGCTTGGGCAGAACCGGCTTTAAATTCGATGCCCGAATAAAGATCTTCGCTATTATCGCGAAAAATCACCATATCGATATTTTCAGGGTGTTTGACTGGGGTATTGAGATTAGGCAACGATTTGATTGGTCTAAGATTAATAAATAAATCCATTTCATGGCGAAGTGCTACATTGAGTGAGCGAAATCCGGCTCCCATCGCCGTTGTAAGTGGTCCTTTATAAACCAGGTGATAATCACGGATCGCATTTAACGTTTCTTCAGGAAACCAATCACCATCATACAGCTCAGCCGCCTTTTCGCCGTTATACACTTCTAACCAATGAATTTTTCTAGCCGTTTCATAGGTTTTTAATATTGCACTATCAATTAGTTGGCGCATTAAAGGCGTTAATTCTGAGCCAACACCATCACCTTCAATAAAGGCAATGATTGGCTCATTGGGAATGATCCATTGCCCATTTGCTAACACCTGAATTTTTTCACCTTGGCTTGGTGGAACAATTTGATGGTACATTTGACCTCTTTTATGCGCTGCGTTTATCCTCTTCAGTGTGCCCATCGTTGAGGTAGTAATCAACATCGATTTCATCAAGTTGGTCTGGGTGTAAGAATTTTGCTGCGTACTGCAAATAAATACCTGAAGAAATAAACAACTTAAATACATCTAAATCAACATGTTGATCTAACGCCATTTTATGTAAAATATTAATAGCAACACTCAGCGGCTTTGCTTTTTTGTAAGGCCTGTCAGCGGCGGTAAGGGCTTCAAAAATATCCGCAAGTACCAATACTCGTTCAGGGATAGATAATTGCTCTTTTGTTAATTTTCGCGGGTAACCCGTTCCAATCAAGGTTTCATGATGGGTCGAGGCATAACGAGGTACTTTTGCTAGCTCGGCTGGAAATGGTAAACGGTCTAACATTTTGATTGTACTAATAATATGTTCATTGATTTTAAAGCGGTCTTCAGCAGTCAACGTACCTCGTGAAATAATTAAGTTATAGACCTCGCCTAAATTAGCCCGATGCTCTGTAGGCTGCATTTTAATTCCCAAACTTTCATCGTAAGAAATTGGCTTGTCATGGGCAATAATATGGCTTGGTTTATCACTTAATAATTGCTCAGTGACAGGTAACGATGTAGGTTTTTTCGAAAATCGTAATTCTTCTATCGGAGAAAGCCCTAAAGTATCATCAAAATTACGCTGCCAAGTGATTGTGGCAATCTGACGAATACGGGCAACATCATTCGCATCAATAAATTCGCCCCCCACATTCGCATTTGCTATAAAGGTAAAATCAGCTGTTAATTGCTGCTGTTTGGCTTCTTTTTCAGCGTTAAGCAACTCACGTTGTTCAGGGTTTGCAAGCACAGCTTTTAAATAATCAACCTCTGCATCACGCCACAGCACTTCAAACCGCATTCGAATTTCATGGATCCGATTATAAATGGTCTCAAGTTTAGTGCCTTTATCAACTATGTGTTCTGGTGTGGTGATTTTGCCGCAGTCATGCAGCCATGCTGCAATTTTAAACTCTCGTATCGCGTCTTTATTCTCAAATTTAAAAGCAATGAATGGCGCTGCACTACTTTGCGCAGCCGCTTGTGCCAGCATCATGCCAAGTTCAGGAACCCGTTCACAATGGCCTGCGGTATACGGTGATTTATCATCGATTGCCTGCGCGATTAGCTCAATAAAAGAATCCATTAAATCTTTTTGATTTTGTTCATGTTGCTGAATCGACAGCACCATAGCTGCTATCGAGTCAGCTAACTCTTCAATTTCGATAATATTCGTTTCAACATGTTTTACTTGTGCATATTGTCGATTTTTAATTTTGATACTTTCAATCGCTAGATTTTTTATTGGTTCAACAATCGGGCTTGCAAAAATCCAACACAAAGGTAATAGAATAAGGAGTAAAACAACAGTAACTAAAATTGAAATTCGTAGTTTAGTATTTATATTTGCAAACAGCGCATCTTCTGAAATTAGCAGTGCAAAATAGTCATCTTTAGCGGTTAATTTACTGACATAGATGTACATGTCTGTTTGGTTAATGTTAATGCGGTGCAGTTGACCAAATAAATAGGGCTTTTTAATAAACTGAATTAATTCTTGGTACGGGACAGTGCCTACCGTTTGAGTATGTTTAATTTCCTTTTCACTTAACAACCATTTTTGCCTCAGCGCTTCACGTTGAGCCGGTGTAATGTGTTTAATTGCCAAGTTAAAAATATCGACTAAATCCGCTTGATTTTTTGGCAATAGAAAATGCAATTTAGCCAATAACGGTGGTGTATTTTGCTCAAGATTAAAATGGTATTGAATGTCACTTATAAAAAACTGTTTGGCAATGTATTGTAATACATATTGATTATCTATCCCCGCGTAATATTGCCCTGCTGTAACCGCTTTTAATACTGCATGAGTATTGGGTAGTTCGACTAAATTAATTTGTGGATGATAGGCGCGAATATCATGGATAATTGACCAATCCTCTGAAATAGCCAGTGTTTTACCATGTAACTGCGTCAGAGACATTATATCTGCCTCTCCCGCTTTAGTTACAATTGCAAATGGCGTTTGTAAAAATGAATCGGTTAATAATCCAAGGTCTCGATTTATTTGATTATCATAGGCTGCATTGAGCATATTTAATTTATCTTGTTTAAACAGCTCAACCATTTCGTGCCATGTATAGCCGTTAATAAAATTAAAATGTAACCCGGTTAACTGACTAATAATGTTCAATACTTCAACACTATAACCATCGGGGTTTCCAGAAATAGCAAAATCGATTGGTGCCCAATCGGATTCATTCGATACCGACAGGCTTTGATATTTATTTACAACATCTTGTTGGGGTTGAGTTAAATTTAAGCGTTTAGTTGAAGGGATCACCAGCTTATCTAATGCATTGCCATTAGAGGCAATTATTTGACCATCATCCTGAAAAAGATACATTTCAACCGCTTCAGCATCGATATCTTGATCTTGTTTAGTGATGAGATACTGCGAAATAGAAGACAGTGCAATATCAATCGCAATGACACCACTTTGATTATCTAATTTAATTGAATAAGTTTGTCCAGGTGCTTGCAAATGCTGAAAGAGATAAGGTTTAGTTGTAAAAACTTGCTTCGCTTGTGCTTTTTTAAACCACATTCTATCGCGTGGATCGTAGTCTGATGATTCTGTGATAGTGGCTCTTTTTACAAAGTCTTGATCATAATAATGGGTCAGTTTTTGTTGGTTTTCTTGAGCATGAATAATTTCAATCACAACCCAATAATCGCTTGATTGGGCATTAAGTTGGTTACGCACGGACGGACTGGACTGCAAATTAATTAATTCAAAAAAATCACCATTATCTAAGCCTAAATAAATGGCATAAAAATGAGGATTAAATTGCATTACATCACTGATATCGGTGCTGAGCTGTTTTTCAGAAAATTGCGATTTGACATTAGGATGTTGAGCAAGAATATGTAAAGTGTTTTCAGCTGATTTACTAATACCGGCTAAATTCGAAGCAGTACCTTGGGTTGTGACATTAAATAGCTTAGTGGCGGATTCAACAGCCATTTGATGGCTAAAATAATACTGTAAGCCAATAGCTGCAGCGGCTGTAAAGGCAACGGCAAAAATAAAAATTCCCACAACGGTAGATTTGATAGAAAATAGTACTCTATTTCTAACTTTTTTAATTACTTCCATGTATCTACTCTTAATTAACTAAGGCAAGGCTGCTATTAGCTCAGCCAGATGTTTAAAACCAGAACAACTTCGCAAATAAGTCTAGACAGCTTTAGTATTTTATCAATTAATTCAATTGCTTTTATTTATAATAAGGAATGAATAGTCGATAGCTACCTTCAGGAGTATAATGAGGTGCTTTTAGACATAAGGCCTTATTTTATTGATCCCCATCACAGTTATCGAGATAGAAACGCCCCCTATTATTACCTGTGCAACTTGCCAAGCATGTTGTTGTCAATTAGAGGTGTTATTAATCACCGAAACCGGTGTACCTGACCACTTTATTCAACACCAAGATGATTCCGTCAGCACTATGCTTCGATTAGATGATGGTTGGTGCGCTGCACTTGACCGTACCTCAATGCGCTGCACCATTTATGAATTAAGGCCGTTAATCTGCCGAGAGTTCGAAATGAGCTCAGATGAATGTATCGATGAACGTGACGCCTATGGCTTATAAAACCGCCTCATGATGCAACGCCAAGATAACACACTATAAATACAACGAATTTATCTGTACCATCAGGGCTACTAAAAATATTTAAATCATAGGCCGGAAAATGGGCAGAGCGTATCAAAACAAAAAAGACTCTATGGCGAAAACCGCCGGAGCAAAAACCAAAGTATATTCAAAATACGGTAAAGAAATTTATGTCTGCGCCAAAAATGGTGGTATTGACCCCGATGGTAATCTCTCATTACGCCGCTTAATTGAACGTGCTAAAAAAGACCAAGTACCAGCCCATGTTATTGATCGTGCAATTGAAAAAGCTAAAGGCGGTGCGGGTGAAGAATACAGCACAGCACGCTATGAAGGTTATGGCCCAGGCGGTTGCATGATGATTGTGGATTGCCTCACCGATAATAATAATCGTACTTTCTCCGATGTTCGAGTGTGTTTTACCAAAGCCAATTCAAAAATTGGTGCTCAAGGTTCAGTTGCCCACCTTTTTGACCATTTAGCTATATTTTCATTCGCTGGCGATGATGAAGACCCAATTCTTGAAGCCTTGCTGATGGATGATGTGGATGTTCTTGATGTTGAAAACGAAGATGGCAAAATCACCGTTTTTACTCCGCATACTGAATTTTACAAAGCAAAAACCGTGCTGGAATCTTTAGATAACATTACGCTAGATGTGGAAGAGATTGCATTTGTGCCTCAAACAACCACTGAGATTAGTGGTGAAGATGTTGCAGTTTTTGAGCGTTTTATCAGTATGTTAGAAGACTGTGACGACGTGCAAGAAGTGTATCATAACGCTGTTATTACTGAATAAACGAGCAGGAAGAATAAAATGCCGCACTTACTTTTAGATGAGCTGATTAAAGGTTTATCTGCTGATCCTTGTCAGGTCAGTTTTGCGCAAAGCATCGCAACCATTGAGCATTATTATACCTTTACCCCAACTCAATTTAGTAATGGTCAGTTAACCAACCTTGCAGGACAAAATAACGGTTCGTGTAAACTTTTTGCCTTTGCTTTATTACATCAGCTCACACCGGTTCAAACGCTTAATTTATTCGGCGATTATTATCATCAGGATGTATTACAGCACCCTGATGGCGATGATCACCAAAATATTCGTAACTTTATGCGCTTTGGATGGTCTGGGATTATATTTGAAGCACAGCCATTAAAGCTTCGTAGCTAACCTCGATACTAAAGCAGAAATCTATCTGAGGTAGTTATTTTTAATGCTAATAACGTTGGATTGAAGTGCAATAAACTTAATATTGACACGCCAATCCGTCTTGTTAGCTTTGAAAATCTATAATTTGCGATAAATAAATTAAATATTTACCTTTAATTCAATATGTTGCTAAATTTCTTATCCAGAGATACGGTTAACTAGCACAATATCAAAAACATGCAATACTGTTGGAGTTTGTATAATTTTCACTCAAGGATGTTCCAATGTTAAAGAAAATAGCTCCAAGTATTGCGATCGTTAGTATATTGATGTTGGCTGGTTGTTCTAACACTACAAATTTAGAGCAACAAATACAATCACTTAGTAGTAAAGTAGATTCGCTCACCATGAAGGTCGATGCTATGTCTAGTGATGTAGCGGCATCAAAAAGTATGAGCGAAAGCAATAACACTGAAATAAAAATGCTCAAATCAGCGGTTGATAGCGCCTCAGCTAACGCGAATAAAGCAAATATGCGATTAGATAATCTAGTCTCATCATATAAAAAGTAACAACTAAGTGAGCTAACAACATGTAAGCTAATACACTGTTACTTAATAAAAACTAGCCTAGTGCTAGTTTTTTATAACTCAATATTTTTGAACGATGTGTTTAATAAAATGGGTAAGCCAGACGCCTGCGAAAAAATATCTTCGAGTTGTGATTCATCTATCTTTGCAGGCTCCAAAATATGGCGTAACTTTTTAAGCGTGGCATCAATATCTAATTGCCGTTTTGAGCCTTCAAGTGGACTGTGCACTTCGAGATACACTGTATTTTGTTCGGTCAGAAGTAGCTTAACAGGTTGATCAATAATTCGAACCGGCGTATTTAGCTCCACTCGATTAAATAACTCTTCAATGTCTGATTCAAACATTCTAATACAGCCAGAACTAACACTTAAGCCAATGCCAAAACGTTGATTGGTGCCATGAATTAAATATTCACTCTTGCCCAAGCGCATAGCGTAACTACCAAGGGGATTATCTGGTCCTGCTGGAACTATTGGCGGCAAAACGATATTTTTTTCAGTTAAATAGCGCTTTCGCAACGGTTCAGGAACTATCCAATCTGGCGACTTTCTCTTTTGCGAAATAAAGCTTCGAGTAACTGGCGTACGATGACCTTTTTGCCCTATGCCTATTGGATAAACATGTACCTGGGATTTTTCAGGCTCAAAATAATACAAACGCAACTCAGGCAAATTAACAACTATCCCAACTTGAGCTGTACTGGGCAAAATCATTTGTGTCGGCAACGTTATCTGTGTTTCTAACTGTGGCAAAAGTGGGTCAACATTTGGATTTGCAGCAATTAATGGCAAAAAGCCCACATTATGAATTTCAGATATAGAAAGAAAATATTCACCCTGCTGCACAATATGAGTGCTGGGCAGACCTATTAATTGTTTTGTTTGAGGCAGCTGGTAGGACTTGGCATCAAGTAACGAGCAAAACAAAGCTGTGGCAAACACCGAGGCTTGGGCACAGCTATTGATGCTCACTCGCACTTAATAAGCCACTAAAATGGATTAACTGAATAGCCTTGCTGCGCCAAAATTGCATGAGCAGTCATTGCTGATAGCGCCATTTGCACACCAGGATAAAGATCGGCTTTTTGGATCCCTAAAAAGGCAGCAGACTGACCACATAAATAAATTTTGACATTATTTTTTATCAATTCAGCTAATAATAAAGAGTTTGGATTATCACGCTGATTTTCTTGTCGAAATGCAGCATCACTTAATAAGTCATATCCTGCTTTACCATGGACCACTAATGCAAGCTCAATATTCTCAGCCTTGACACCATTTGCAACATGCATATTTAAAAATCGTGCTAAATTATTAAAACCACGATTTTCTTTTTTTGATGCGGTTTGCTCACTCACATCAAAGACTACTTTTAGTTTTAAATCAGCAGGTAAAACTAAATCAGATTGAACGCTGTAATGCTTACCAAAAGCTTGGATAACAGGGCCGGAGCTCATTTTGGCCGGTGCAGCGTGCACAGCTTGAGCAAAAAGAAATAACACACTTAGATAGATACATTTCATAACACCAACAAACTCCATATTTATAACATCAATAAATTGAGCTTAATCAAGTTTTTAGATTAAAGCTAATGAA
The DNA here is from genome assembly GCF_002310815.1 of Pseudoalteromonas tunicata. Classification (NCBI taxonomy): domain Bacteria; kingdom Pseudomonadati; phylum Pseudomonadota; class Gammaproteobacteria; order Alteromonadales; family Pseudoalteromonadaceae; genus Pseudoalteromonas; species Pseudoalteromonas tunicata. Next base: position 2,361,569 of record NZ_CP011032.1, read on the forward strand.
TTTAATTTAACGTTAAGAAAGATGATTTTAATTGTCGGTGCAAGGTACATTGAAAAAAGCAATACTGCTTTTCTCAATGTAATAACTTGGTTATTCGAAGTATGAACAGCAGTAATCTGTAAGACTATAAACCTTTAATTGAAAACTCTTTTTAGCTGGAATTTCAAACACATCACCTGCACGGATAGTTTGCCATTCAGGTTGCTCTGGTAATAACACCTCAAGCTCTCCTGCGAGTATTTCCATTACCTCCGCAAGCTCGGTACCAAATTCATAATCGCCAGGTTGCATAATACCTAAAGTTTTTTTGCTACCATCTTTAAATATCACGGTTCTACTGGTCACTTTACCATCAAAGTAACTGTTTGCTTTTTTAACCACAGCGACATTATCAAATTGTTCCATCGACTTTTCCTCATTCTCAATGTTAAAAAAATGAGTCTATCACGCTCTTGAGCTGTCTGGTTATTACGACTTAAGTCTTACTAAGCAACCTCAATACTGGATAATAAATCTGTCTCAAGCAGCTTTTTACAACACTCGCAGCGTTGGATTAACGTGCTATGGGCAAATTTAATGCGTTGTTCAATCTATTACCAAGCGCTGAGGTAACATAATTTAAGTGAGCTGGTATGAAAGATGTTGAAAAAATCGCAGCATCACCACATCTTTTTGCGGCTCATACCCTAACGTTAAACAAAGCTCTTTAACAGCTAATGTCAGTTGATTAACAAATTTTGCATAGCTATTGCGATATAAAGCAACTTCATCAGCACAAAAAACCAAATATAAGGTGTCGGTTAGCTCGTCATTTTGCCATGCACCAAGCATTGAAGAGGACTCTTTTTGTAGGTCAAAATACAAGTAATTGAGCTCTTTACCCAATAAAACATTATTGTCATTGGCTAAACGAACTATAGGTGCTTTGCCATTGGCTAAAAAAGCAACTTTTGATAGCTCGTACTTTTTCGCTATCGCGTCAAACTCATCAGCAATTCGTTGATACAACCGACCATAACAAGGCTCTGAATTTGTTTCATATTCCACAGTTTTACTTAACTTTAATGTCATAGGTAAATTGGCAATTGCATAAGTTTGCCTATTAAAATCAATCGGTAACTCAAGTGACTGTTGTTGATAACGAAATGATAAATCTCTTAAGCCATGGGTTTTAGTTTGACGATCTCCGCGCTCTGGTGCATAGATGTCATAAGTAATATGTTGATGATCTTTGATTTTAAATTCAGACAGAGGAATAGCAAATCGCTTTGCTAAATCATTTAAAAGTTCAATGGTTTGCTGATGAAAATAATGCGCGTTTTCTCGTACATTTTCGCCGGTCGACAAAATTAAAAAGTCTATTTTTTCAGCTAACTGACTTTTTTCAACAAAGCTATGGTGACCGGTGTGATAGCCTGGATTATAAAAAAATAACAGTTGTTCCGCTGTTTCTATAATCTGTTGTTCTTCGTTAAAACGAACTCGAGCCAATTTTTGATTGGCAATAACATGTGTATTGTGCAATCCATGCGCTTCGCATAATTCAAAAAACTGCTGACTTAATATTTGATAAAACAAACCATAATCATCAGTAAGCTGTTGGGTCAACTGGCTAACTAATTCATAGCTTGGTCGAAAAGATAATAGTAAGTATTGGTTTTCTCGAGCATTAGCTGGCACATACACTTTTTGAGCATTACTGCGTTTTGCGACTAAAGAATGGCGCTTTTGATAATGTAACATCGGTGACTCCTTTTAATTGCGCCAAAGGTAATCTCACAACATCACTGTTATATGACAGAAACATGTTAGTTTAATGACAGTGCAAGCACTCTAATTCATTGAATAAATTAGCCTAAATGGCTAGGTTACGTTGATGATTGCTACTTTTTACAACATCAAGAATGGCGTGAAACATAAATTGAATAAAAAATCTCTCTGTTGCCTGCAACACTGTTTTGTTCACCCGCTGCTGTCGGCGCTAATTGAACCATCAAACGCCATTGCATCAATGACAATGAACATGCCCCCACCATCACCTGCGCTTGCCATACCCCAGTTGACTGTTCGGTAAAAAACACGGGGATTGTTCCCATATACATATCAACACCTTCAAGCTTAGCCTGATGAACAATTTGATTTTTAGGTGCTTTTAATATGATTGTGAACGGGGTTTCAGGCTCAACACTCTCTGAACCTAGCGAGATAGAAATTCCATCACTATAGTTACAAGGTTTATTAATTTGACAGCTGACCTTATCAAGCGGTTGGTTAACTTCGGGTGTACATGCAACACACCCAGCAACGATTAAAAAACAAGCAAAAAATGAACGCAAATCAAAAACTCCTCGCTAAAAAACGTCAAGATTATAAAGCGAGATATTTAAAACGACTAACATTGATGAAAAATAAAGCGACATATCGGGAATAATTTGATTGAAGTCATAATTTTAGCCAATTGCGCTATCTTTTTTTGACTAAAAATTTTATTATTTCCGCGCAAAAATAAGGGTTTCTCGAGTTTCTTTTCTGGAATGTTCAAAGGATTTTGAACTTTTTAGGTAATAAACTTGTTGAAAATAAGCAGGCCCCGTTCTTTATCGAATGGGAAATTCATTTCTTAATGCAATATATATTGCAGCGGAAGCCGGAAAATGAGCCAAACAGTAGCATCACAAACTGAGTACAACTATAAAGTTGTTCGCCAATTCACAATTATGACTGTGATTTGGGGTATCGTTGGTATGAGTGTTGGGGTTCTGATTGCTGCCCAGTTAGTCTGGCCAGCTTTGAACTTTGATACTCCATGGTTAACCTACTCTCGACTGCGTCCGTTACATACGAACGCTGTTATATTCGCATTTGGTACTAGCGCACTATTTGCCACATCTTATTATGTGGTTCAGCGTACATGTCAAACGCGTCTTTTCTCTGACAAATTAGCCGCTTTCACCTTTTGGGGTTGGCAGCTGGTAATCGTTTTAGCCGCAGTTACTCTGCCACTTGGTTATACCAGTGGTAAAGAATATGCAGAACTAGAATGGCCTATTGATTTATTAATTACTGTAGTTTGGGTATCGTATGCTGTGGTTTTCTTCGGCACGCTAATCAAACGTAAGGTGTCACATATTTATGTGGCTAACTGGTTCTATGGTGGTTTCATCATTACTGTTGCAGTGCTTCACATTGTAAACAGCATGGCAGTACCTGTGTCTTTAACTAAATCTTATTCGATTTATGCAGGTGCCGTTGATGCGATGGTTCAGTGGTGGTACGGTCACAATGCAGTAGGTTTCTTACTTACAGCAGGTTTCTTAGGTATGATGTATTACTTCGTACCAAAGCAAGCGGGTCGTCCGGTTTATTCATACCGCTTATCTGTTGTTCACTTCTGGGCATTGATTTCTTTATATATTTGGGCAGGTCCTCACCATTTACATTACACAGCTTTACCTGACTGGACTCAGTCTTTAGGTATGGTTATGTCGGTAATCTTATTTGTGCCTTCTTGGGGCGGTATGATCAACGGTATCATGACGTTATCAGGTGCATGGCATAAACTTCGTAATGACCCTGTGCTTCGATTCTTAGTTGTTTCATTATCTTTCTACGGTATGTCTACGTTTGAAGGCCCAATGATGGCAATAAAATCTGTAAATGCATTGTCACATTATACTGACTGGACTGTTGGTCACGTTCACTCAGGTGCGTTAGGTTGGGTTGCAATGGTATCAATTGGTGCTGTTTATCACTTAATTCCAAACTTGTTTGCACAATCACGCATGTACAGTGTTAAGTTAGTTAATACACATTTCTGGTTACACACTGTGGGCGTTGTTTTATACATAGTTGCAATGTGGATTTCAGGTGTAATGCAAGGTCTAATGTGGCGTGCAGTGAATTCTGACGGTACATTAATGTACAGCTTTGTACAGTCGTTAGAAGCGTCTAAACCTTTCTACTTCATGCGTTTTGTGGGTGGCGTATTCATCGTTACCGGTATGTTAATTATGCTTTACAACACGTATCGCACAGTTACAGCCAAAAAAGGTTCACTTCAAGCTGAAGCTGAAGTTCAACCAGCATAAGGGGTCAGGAATGAGCGAAAATAATTCACAAAACAAACATGAAATCGTCGAGAAAAACGTTGGCTTGATGGCTATCTTAGTTGTCTTTGCTATCAGTTTCGGCGCGTTAGTAGAAATTACACCACTGATGTTCCAAGACGATACCACTAAACCTGTTGATGGCTTACGTCCATTAACAGCGCTTGAAATGGAAGGTCGTGACATTTATGTACGTGAAGGTTGTTACAACTGTCACTCACAAATGATCCGCCCATTTCGTGATGAAGTGGAACGTTATGGTCACTATTCAGTTGCTGGTGAGTCAGTATGGGATCACCCATTCCAATGGGGTTCTAAACGTACTGGTCCTGACTTAGCACGGGTGGGTAATCGTTATTCGGATGACTGGCACCATGCTCACCTTATGGACCCACGCGCTGTGGTTCCTGAGTCGAACATGCCAGCTTTTCCTTGGTTAGATAAAAATGTACTGGATGGTGAGCTAACAGCTAAAAAACTTTCTGTTTTTAAAGGCTTTGGCGTGCCATATACGGATGAGGATATCGCCGGTGCAGAAGCGGCAGTTAAAGGCAAAACCGAAATGCAAGCCTTAATTGCTTACCTTCAGCAACTTGGCACTCACTTGAAGTAATTATTATGGATTACGGAACGTTCAGAGGCATTTTCACTCTGGTTTTATTGGTACTTTTTATTGTGATTGTGTGGTGGGCATACAGCAAACGTAGCAAACGTCGTTTTGATGACGCCGCAAATGCTATTTTTGATGATGAAAAATTGCATCACAACACAGTTGGTGATCAGGAAAAGGAGTCTGAGAAATGACTAGCTTTTGGAGTGTGTGGGTCGTCGTATTAACCTTAGCATGTCTTGCAATCTGTTTTGGCTTACTAGTTTGGAACTTAAAAAACTATGCAGGCGTAAAAGAAGGCGAGTCATGTGGTCATGAATTCGACGGCATCGAAGAAATCAACAACCCGTTACCGAAGTGGTGGACATATATGTTCTTCGCTACGTTTATTTGGGCTGTTTATTACCTAGCAGCATACCCAGGTTTAGGTAACTGGGAAGGTTTAGCGAAGTGGACAAGTTCTAACCAAGGCGTTAAATCTTTGGCTGAATCAAAACAAGCTTCGTTAGATGCAAAAGCTGCAGGTGAAACTGTACAACTTGATACAGAAATTCAAAAAGCTGAAGACCGTTTTGGTCCACTATTTGAATCATTTGCTAAGCGTGACATCATTGACTTAGCGCAAGATGAGCAAGCACTTGAAATTGGTCAGCGTTTATTTGCGCAAAACTGTTCACAGTGTCATGGTTCAGATGCACGTGGTGCGCATGGCTTCCCGAACTTAACAGACAAAGATTGGTTATATGGCGGTACGCCAGATAAAATCAAAGAAACTCTGTTATATGGTCGTGTAGCTGCTATGCCAGCTTGGGGTCCGGCTCTTGGTGAGCAAGGCGTAAAAGAAGTCACTGCTTTTGTTCTGAGCTTATCAGGACGTAAAGTAAACCAAAAAGACGCTGATGCAGGCCAAGCTAAATTTGCTATGTGTGCGGCATGTCACGGAATGGATGGTAAAGGCTCTATTGCTCATAACCTACCATTTGGTGCACCAAACTTAACAGACAACATTTGGTTATATGGTGGTTCTCAACGTGCTGTTGAAGAAACCTTAAACAATGGCCGTGCTGGTGTAATGCCTGCATGGAAAGATATTCTAGGTGAAGATAAAATACATATTATCTCCGCTTATGTTTATAGTTTGTCTTTAGACAAGTAATTGTCAAAAAGCCCCCTCCCTGGGGGCTTTTTCTTAGGTTTTTAATCTACATTCCTGTAAAATAAGCACACTTAATTTCAGATCGAATCTATTATGCAAACTCTTCCTTGGTATAAACAATTTTGGCCGTGGTTCATTCTTTCGATTCCAATGATTACGGTTGTTACCTGTATATTTTTTATTGTCTATTCTGTGCAAAAAGGCCCTGACATGGTTGTAGATGATTACTACAAACAAGGTAAGGCAATCAACCTTGAATTAAGCAAATTTCAAAAAGCCAAAGCGTTATATTTGCACGGCGATTTAATGATTGATGCTGATAAAGTAACCTTTGCATTTACCAAAGGTGATGCCAGTAAAGTGACAGCTCTTAAATTAGCCTTTTACCACCCAACACTTAAAGAAAATGATTTTGATATGATTTTGGCAAAAAATGCCAATGGTCATTTTAGTGGTTTTTCTGATCATATTAATCAAGAACGTTATACCATTTTCATTGAGCCAATGGATCAAAGCTGGAAACTCAAAGAAAATATTGTTCTGCCTGCTACAGGCCCTTTTAAAATTACTCCGGAATATAAATAAACTATGAGTGATGTGTGTTTTCACTGTCTTGAGCCTATTCCCCTCGGTTTCAAACAAAGTGTCGAATTTAATAACCAACAGCACGCTGTCTGTTGTCTTGGCTGCCAAGCAGTTGCACAGGCAATTATTCAAGGTGGGATGACGGACTATTATAAATTTCGAACTGAAGCGGCGGGTAAAGTAAAAGAACTCATACCTGAACAACTTGCAATGTTCAAAAGTTATGATGACGAAGACATACAAGCTGATTTTATTACTGGCGATCAAGACAATGCTGAATTACTTTTGAGCATTGAAGGGATAAGTTGCGCGGCTTGTGCTTGGTTAATAGAAAAACAATTACTAGGCTTGCAAGGAGTGCTGCGTGTTGATGTAAATACCTCAACCCATCGAGCACTGATTTATTGGCATAGACCTAGTTTAAAATTAAGCCGAATAATTGAAGCATTAGCAAAAATTGGCTATCAAGCCTACCCGTTTCAAGCTGATGAAGAAGAATTACAGAAAAAACAAGTCGCTAAGTCATACATTCGTCGGTTAGGTGTTGCAGGGTTAATGACCATGCAAGTGATGATGTTTGCCTTTGCCATGTATTTTGGTATGTTTTCCGGTATGGATGAAGACTTTGAACAGTATTTTCGCTGGATAAGCTTTACCCTTGCAACACCGGTTATTCTTTACTCCGCGATGCCATTTCTGACCAATGCGGTGCGAGGTTTACAAGCCCGGCAACTTAATATGGATTTACCTGTTTCACTCGCTATTTTTGGTGCTTATGCGGCAAGTAGCTGGGCCACCTTTTTTGAAACTGGTGAAGTTTATTTTGAATCGATTTGTATGTTTACCTTCTTACTGTTATTGGGTAAATATCTCGAATTTAGGGCGCGCCTTAAAGCAACTGAATTTACGGCTAATTTACAAAAATTACTGCCGTTAACTGCACGTCTTGCCTCAGAAACGGGTGAAGAAAAAATCATTGCAGCTAAAAAATTACAATTAGGCGACATCATTTTTATCAAACCGGGTGAAACCATTCCAGCCGATGGCCTAGTAGTGACAGGCAAAACATCAGTAGATGAATCAATGATGACAGGTGAACATCAAGCGGTCGCTAAATCCGTTAATGATCAAGTTTTTGCCGGTACAATTAATCATGATGGTGTGATTACGGTTAAAATCAATCAAATTGGTGGCAATACCTTACTCAATCAAATTGTAAAATTGCAACACCAAGCGTTAGCAAGTCGACCTAAAATCGCCGAAGTCACCGATAAAGTAGCCCAATGGTTTGTGGCTACGCTATTAGTTTTTGCCTCTATCACTGCGGCTGTTTGGTATACCATTGACCCAAGCCATGCTTTTTGGATCACCATTGCTGTGCTTGTTGCAACTTGCCCATGTGCGCTTAGCTTAGCAATTCCAACTGCGCTGACCTGCTCTGTGGCAAACTTAACCCAAAAAGGGGTGCTGATCAAAAAGTCTCATGTACTTGAGACCTTAACAAAAATTGATGCGGTTGCTTTTGATAAGACAGGTACTTTAACCGAGGGACGATTTACCATAAAACGCAGTGTATTTTATGGTGATGCGCAGCATGATCTTTCACAGCAAGCCCATTTAATGGCATTAGCGCGGGCGCTTGAACATCATTCAGAGCACCCTATTGCTAAGGCTTTTTGTCAAACAGATCAAATAAATACCATTGAGATCAGTCAAACATTGCTCAGCGGCGTTGAAGTTCATACGGCACTAGGGATCAGTGCTATTTATCAAGGTCAATCTGTAGCGATAGGCAAAAATAATTGGTTTGCTGAAGTAAGAGAGACCTGTCAGGCTGTGCTTTATATCGACAATCAAGCCGTTGCTGCATTTGAACTTAGCGACAAAACGCGCGATCATGCCAAAGAATTAGTGCACTATTTAGACTCTAAGCAAATAAGCTGCCACCTCCTAACAGGCGACCCATCTCCAGCAGGGCTTGAATTAGCGACACAACTGGCAATAAATCATGTTGAAATAGGCTGCAGCCCACGTGACAAACAGCAGCATGTCGCACAGTTAATCCAACAAGGCAAAATTGTCGCCATGATTGGCGATGGTGTTAATGACAGCCCAGTATTTAATACTGCGCATTTGTCGATTGCGATGGCAACCGGCGCTGATATCTCCAAAAATACCGCTGATGTGGTTTTACTTAATAGCGACCTAAATGCGGTTAAACATTTACATCAAATTAGCATCAAAACACGCCGGATTATTAAACAGAATTTAACACTGTCATTGCTTTATAATGGGTCTATCCTACCCTTAGCGGCAATGGGTTTAATACCACCTTGGATTGCCGTGATTGGTATGTCGGCCAGTTCAATTATTGTGATCACAAATTCACTAAGGTTATTAAAGATATGAGTATTATCTTTGTATTGATCCCAATTGCTATTTTATTAGTGATTATTGCGCTTGGGATATTTTTTTGGGCCGTGCGCAGTGAGCAGTTTTCAAATTTAGATAAACAAGCTCACAGTATTTTATTTGAAGACGATAAAGAGCAGCATAAAAACAGTAATGATTGATCCCTTACTACTGAGTGCTTTTTTTATGGGCTTAGCTGGCAGTGGACATTGTGTTGCAATGTGCGGCGGTGTTGCATCATCCTTGCAGTTAGCGGTTAAAAATAAGCAAGATGCGCGCAGCTATACCCTGCTTTACAATCTTGGGCGTCTATTGAGCTATAGCTTAGCCGGCGCGCTCGTTGCAGGTATTAGTGCCACATTCGCAAGCCAATCAATCCTTATATCGCAAATACTTGCGTTTATCAGTGCATTCTTTATGATTTTGGTTGGATTGTACGTAATGCGTGTAATGGCAACTTTAAATTGGTTAGAATCAATTGGTAAAATTGCAATTTGGCAGTTTGTAGTGAAATTAAATCGCTATGTTATGCCGCTTGATTCCAAACTAAAAGCGCTAGGTTACGGCGCACTTTGGGGTTGGCTACCATGTGGTTTGGTTTATTCCGCACTCACATGGGCGATTACAACAGGCACAGCAGCCAAAGGCGCGGCTTTTATGGCATGTTTTGCACTGGGCACCGCCCCTGCAATGCTTGCGCTTGGTCTAACCACGCAATCTATAACGAAATGGCTTAATAATCAGGTGGTTCGCTTGGTTATGGGCAACTTTTTAGTATTTTATGGTTTATACCTTTTAACTATTGCGGTACGTAATTCACTGCATTAAGCTATTAACTATTCCCAGTTGTGTATGGATAATCAATGGAATTTAAAAACAAACTTGCTGCAAAATCTCAATGTACCATTAGTTGTAATAACTGCAGTATTAGCCAGCTCTGTATCCCATTTACATTAAATAATGATGAGATGGATAAACTTGACGAAATAATCGAGCGTAAAAAACCACTTCACAAAGGTGATTTTTTATTTGAAGCATCGGCGCCTTTAAAATCTATTTTTGCAGTCCGTTCAGGTTCTTTTAAATCTTATACACTGTCAGAACAAGGCGAAGAGCAAATAACCGGCTTTCACCTTGCTGGTGACATTGTTGGGTTTGATGCAATCCACAAAATGCAACACCAAAGCTATGCACAAGCGATGGAAACCGCTATGGTCTGCGAAATTCCGTATACAACATTAGATGATTTATCGGGGAAGCTGCCTAAACTTCGTCAGCAAGTTATGCGGATGATGAGTAGTGAAATCAACTACGATCAAGAAATGCTTTTATTATTAAACAAAAAAACAGCTGAAGAACGTTTGGCTGCTTTTTTAGCTAATTTAGCTCGTCGTTTTGGTGAGCGTGGATTTTCTAAAAAAGAATTTCGTTTAACCATGACTCGTGGTGAAATTGGCAACTATCTTGGTTTAACCGTTGAAACAATTAGCCGTTTGCTTAGTCGTTTTCAAAAGCTAAGCGTAATAAAAGTTGAGGGTAAATTAATTACCATTTTAGACAGTGCAGAGCTTGATAATTTAGCTGCAATCAAACCTTGATCTAACACAAACTTAACCGAGTTAATCCTGCCATTTACCTGAACTTAGCTTACACTTAAGAATAACATCTTAAGTGTAAGGTTTTAGTTATGAATGCAATCAAAAAGATACTCGCTGTTCTCGACCCGAGTAAAGAACAACAAAAAGGCTTGTTACGCTCCTTTGAATTAGCGCGTAAATCAGGCGCATCCATTACGGCTTTTTTATCTGTGTATGATTTTTCATACGAAATGACCACCATGTTATCGCTAGAAGAGCGAGATTTAATGCGCAGTGCCGTAATAAAATCACGTGAAGATTGGATTAAAAGCTTAATAGGCCCCTACCTTAATGACCTCAATATTGACTTAAAAGTAGTGTGGCATAATCGTCCTTTTGAAGCTGTGATCCAAACTGTGCTCAGCGATGGTTACGATATGGTAATAAAAGGCACTCACCAACACGACACATTAAAATCGGTGCTGTTCACCCCAACAGATTGGCACCTCATTCGAAAATGCCCTTGCCCAGTGTTATTAGTCAAAGAGCACGATTGGCAAAAACAAGGGTCTATTTTAGCAGCGGTCCATTCTTCATGCGAAGATAAAGAGCATCAAGGGTTAAATCATAAAATTATCAAAGATGCACAATTTATTGCCCAACTGGTACAAGCCGATGTTCATCTGGTTAATTCTTATGCCGGTACACCAATTAATATTGCTATCGAAATTCCTGAGTTTAACGTTGCAGAGTTTAATACTTCAGTTAAAAATCACCATTTAAAATGTACAGCAGAACTTGCTGAACAATTTTCAGTAGCACCAACGCATTGCCATGTTAAAGAAGGCCTACCAGAAGACGTTATTCCTGTTGTAGCCAATGAGCTTGATGTCGAATTAGTGGTTATTGGTACGGTAGGACGCACAGGTTTAAGTGCAGCCTTAATGGGAAATACCGCAGAACATGTTATTGATGGCTTAAATTGTGATGTATTAGCACTCAAACCTGAAGGATATAAAAGTCCTCTGGATAAATGAGCGGTAATTGCTTTTTAACTGGCGCAAATCCCCCTATAATACGCCCCTTTATTTGTCGCATCGAATCTAGGGGCTTTAATGTCACATTCACTTACAGCTAAAACGAAATATAACTTTAACAAGTTGCAAAAGCGTTTGCGTCGCCTAACTGGGCAGGCAATTGCCGATTTTAATATGATTGAAGATGGTGATCGTATTATGGTTTGCATGTCTGGCGGCAAAGATAGCTATACAATGTTTGACATACTTCAAAGCTTACAGCGTGCAGCGCCTATTAAATTTGAACTGATTGCGGTAAATCTTGATCAAAAGCAACCAGGATTTCCTGAACATGTTCTACCTCAGTACTTTGAGTCTTTAGGTGTGGAATATAAAATTGTTGAAGAAGACACCTATAAAATTGTTACCGATATAATTCCTGAAGGTAAAACAACCTGTTCGTTATGTTCACGTTTGCGTCGCGGCATTTTATACCGTACAGCAAAAGAGCTTGGCGCGACAAAAATTGCGCTTGGTCATCACCGAGATGACATGATTGAAACATTGTTTTTAAACATGTTTTACGGTGGCAAGCTCAAGGGAATGCCTGCAAAATTGGCCAGCGATGATGGCCAGCACATGGTCATTCGCCCTTTAGCATATTGTAAAGAAGCGGACATTGAAGAATATGCTGAGCATAAAGAATTCCCGATCATTCCATGTAACTTATGTGGTTCACAAGAAAACCTACAGCGTAAAAACATTAAAATGATGCTGCAAGAATGGGATAAAACCAACCCAGGGCGCATTGAAACAATTTTTACTGCCATGCAAAATGTGACGCCGTCACACCTTGCGGATAACAACCTGTTTGATTTTAAAAATTTACAAAAATCAGATGTGGCTATTGGCGAGGGTGATATTGCACTAGATAAAGTAGAAGTACCCGCTATTCCGGTTGGATTAATTCAAGATTCTGAAGATAACGATGTGATGGTGGTTGAGTTAAACTAAGCGATAAGCGATAAGCGATAAGCGATAAGCGATAAGCGATAAGCGATAAGCGATAAGCGATAAGCGATGGCTATCGCTCGAACTTAATAAAAAAGCGACTTCAAAAGTCGCTTTTTTATTAGTTTATTGTTCAAAGTTAAACAGCAATTACTTTTAATATCAATAAGTTAAAGTAAATTTTTAGACCTGTTACTTTTCAAGATAAGGTAAAATTCTAACGGGTGCTTGAGAAAAAAGAACTGCGTCTTTTTGTGTTTCCCAGCTTTGATCAACTTTGCTAAAACAGCGATTTTTTACACATTGCCACTGCTCTTTATCATTAACAGCTTCGGCCAAATCTGTAAACTCCACCGTAATACCGGTCATGTGCGGCATCAAAAAAGAAAATACTTTACTCATTAAAAAACCAGATAAATCGTCCATTAATTTATCCAGCTCTTGATAGGTTGCAAATAACTGCTGCTTCGTCACGCTTTGACTATAATCATCTCGCGCTTCAATTTGCATCTGTAACTGACATTGCGCTGATGAGTGCTGCACCACTATGACCGCTTTATCTTGATCTAATTGTTTTTCAAAAGGCAGTAATAACTGCCCTTTGTCAGTAAAACTTAATGGCTGCTCATATTGTTCAGTTACAATTCTACCCGATAAAATATCACATGGCAGCGAGGGTGTTTGCCCATCAACCAAATAAAAGCCAACACTCGCTAACAGATAATCGCCTTTATTTACCACCTTCATTCGATCGTAAAAACCATCGTATGAGACTGCAAATTCTGCTGCATTCAGCGTTGAGCCAAATAATAATGCTGCGCTTACTAATCCTACACACCGCTTATTCACTAAAAAACTCCTGATTAGCATAAATCATGTCTCTGATCTCTTCGACATAGTGGTTACCACGTTCAGAGTACGCTAATAACCCATTTGCTAACTCAACAGCTGAGGGTTCTTCTTGCTGCTCGCGTTGCAATGAACGGATATTACGAAGCTCTCTGTATGCACGATTAGTATTAATATTTCTAAAATAAGCAGCAACGGCATGCGAGACTGATTCATAAACGGCCACTTCATGCGCGGCATCTAAATTTCGATTCAAAGGCACCATGCCACACCCTTCTTGATAGCACCATTGACCAAAAAAGTTTAAGCCGATCCGAGCAAAACGCGACGTACCCCATGCAGACTCATTGGCCGCCTGCATTAAAACTAACTCTTCAGGTACAATGTCGACCCGCTTTAAAGCGGCCGTAATGCTCGCCTTATCAATTGGTTGCTTTACTTTGTATTCTTTAAAAATTAATCGTAAATTACGCAGCTGCTGCTCTGATAGAACATCATCAAATTCCAGCATCATTTTAGCAATTTCTAGCTGTGCCCTTTGTTGACTTATACGCTTATTTTCAGCAATAACATGAGGGCGAATAAACGAAAAGAACTCCATTTTCTTTTGTTTAATATCGGGGATATTGGCAAAATCAGGCAATATCACATTGTGTCTGGGTTTTTCTTCAACAATAACCACCTCAGTTACGGTTTCTGGCTCAGTAACTGATTCAGTGACTTCTTTAACTGGTTGATTAATAAACGGATATACAAGACAGTATAGGGTAAAAGAGATCGCAAGTACTCGCAATACGCTTTTAAGCATACGGTGTTCCTCAGTTGTTTAAAAGACTAAAAGAATGCACAAAACAGCCATTTCTTTCGGAAAATAAACCGTTGCTTCCTGCAACAGGCGCTACATTATACAGCAACGTGCCCAAATTGCTAACCGTGCCATTTGGCTACACTAACTACGGGCCAAATCCCAATAGACTCGCTGATTTATTTTTAAAGCTATACATTGATTAAAAAGCAAAAATGATTCGATTGATTTATCACTTCCATCAATCCAGTGCCATGTTTGTCGATAGCAATTTTGCGCAAGTGCATCATATTCACAGTAGCTGAATACATCATTAATGGCAGCGTTTACTGCTTGGGGAAATACAAATGCCTGCCCTTGCTGATCGCAAGCAATAAACATATGTTTGCCACTTCGTTTTGCTAAAAAACGCTCAGGAGATACTGCACGGATCAAACCACTGCCATGAAGCTCAATAATTGTATCGTTATCAACCACTAAACCAACATGATCAAACGCCTGATACACGGTACAACATACTAATGCACCAGATACCAGCGAATGACTCAATGGGCTGGGAATACTATCACTTGGCCAGCGACCTATCGGCATCTCGGTTAATTGGGCGACAGTGAGCAAAGACGACTGAGGCAATAAACGCCGGCTCTGATCTTGCTCAAGTAAATAACGTTTATGCTGCGCATTTAACGCCACACTACCAAGCAACCCACCTAATACTAATAATGGAAATGCCATAATTGACCTATAATTCAACCCGCCTATCTGATAAATTCTATACCAATTACCGACAAAACAAATGAATACCACAGACACAGTTGTTGCAAAATGTGTAATAGCCACACTGAGGTTCAATTAAGGGAGAGTGTATGGATCACTGGACACAACGGCGCTTTGATGAAATTAAATTACGTCCTGATGATCAACGTACCGCGTATCAAAAAGACCGTGCACGTATTATCCACGCTGCGGCATTTCGACGCTTACAAGCAAAAACCCAAATTATGGGCATTGGAGTTGATGATTTTTATCGCACTCGCCTCACCCACTCTCTAGAAGTGGCGCAAATTGGCAGTGGAATTTTAGGGCAGCTGCGCAGTAAAAATGATAAACCGGATTTTTTACCTTGCCGCAGCTTAATCGAGACATTATGTTTAGCCCATGACATAGGCCACCCTCCTTTTGGTCATGGCGGCGAAATTGCGCTTAATTTTATGATGCGTGAACACGGTGGCTTTGAAGGCAACGGCCAAACCTTACGCATTGTCTCAAAGCTTGAACCTTATACCGATGGCTACGGCATGAATTTAACCCGCCGTACTTTATTAGGATTTATCAAATACCCGCAAATAATCAATACACTTTGGCATACACAACCACGTTTTGACCCCAATGCGGCATTTATTAAATCAGCAGACTGGCTGCCTGCAAAAGGCGTTTACCAAGACGATGATGATGTGTTTGATTGGATCCTCAGCGCATTAAATAAAGCCGACCAACAGAAATTGCTGCAGTTCAAATCGTTCGATCAATACCGTCACAAAACACTGTTTAAATCATTAGATTGCTCAATTATGGAGCTGGCAGACGATATTGCCTACGCCGTACATGATTTAGAAGATGCGATTGCAACCGGCACAGTAACCGAGCATCATTGGTATGAACTTGCCATGCCAAAGCTTAAAGACAACGACCACCCTTGGTTAAAAGCACACTTAGCGCGAATTAGCGCAAGTTTATTTTCTCGCCAACAAGCCATACGCAAAGATGCCATTGGTGAGTTAGTAAACTTGTTTATTACCCAAGCTCAATTACAAACCATAGAAACACAATTTGAATCGCCTTTACTCAAACATAACGTGCTACTACCAGAAAGGCTAAATGAATTTTTATCGAGTTTAAAATCGTTTGTTTATCAAACTGTTATTCGCAAACCAGAAATGCAACAAATTGAGTTTAAAGGACAAAAATTAATTATTGATTTATTTAGCGCTTTTGCCAGCGACCCAGAACGATTACTGCCACGCAGCACCCAAACAAAATGGCGTCAAGCTCAATTACATGCCAGCCAAGGGCATCGTATTATTTGCGATTATATTGCAGGAATGACCGACGAATACGCCTATAAAACCCATCAAAGGCTTTTTTGTGCCCCTTAAAAAAGTGCCTGCTAGTTTTACCTTGCCCTGAGCCTTAAGCTCGGGTGAAAAAAGCGACAACATAACAAAGGGCATACTCAAATGTATCGGGCAATATTTGCGCAGCGAAATTGATTGTAATGAATTTATTTTGGCAGGATAAGTCAGGCTTGACTCCTTACCCAATGAAAGAGCCATAACAGGTTACCGTGGGTGAATAATATCTATTAGATCACAGACACCCAGTGGGTTCAAGGTTAAAATTTGAGCAAATAAAGAAGTGTAGAATTAGTTCCTAATATAAGTAATTCTACAGCCTCAACGCCGCGTTAAGGGGCGACAACGCTATGCCACCCAACTTGAGCATTGTGCCATAAACACCTAAGCCAAACTTGAAATCAAAACCGCTAAGCGTTAGGAGTCCCTCTTAAACGCTTTGTTAGCCCGAAGTCAACGTTGCAGTAGAGTTCAGAACAATATTGGGATGCTTAGACAGATTAAAGCTATGGTGTGCGATAATCGAAGGTGCATCCAAATGAGGCTTACCATGTGTTGTATGAGCATCCTCTATCAAGGTAACCTTGTAGCCTTTGCTTGCAGCACTATACGCAGTTCTATCTATACAAAACTCTGTTGAATAGCCACATACGAGAACATGCTCAATCCCTTTTTCATCTAGATACTCTTTTAGGTTTGTATCATGGAACGAGTCTGGAGTACTTTTGCGAACCTTATAGCTAGAATCATTAATTGCTAAATCTGAAAACAGTTGCCAGGCATCACTTTCTGGTTCGAGCACTCCCGGAATTTCATGTTGTATAAATACAATTTCAGTTTCAGATGAACTAGCGTAACCCAACAATTGCTTAATGTTGCTTATTACATTTTCAGATAAATATGGAGGATTGGTAGAACCAAAAACTCCATTTTGAACATCTACGACTAAAAGTGCCGATTTCATATTACTTCCTCCTAGGGCTAACGAGCCTGTAGATTTACTCGTTTTTAATTTGTTTTTATTAATCACGCAAACCATAACTTAGTTCCTATTTTGATTCAATCGTTTAGGCTGTTTTGAGGTGAGATTTTAAATCGGGGTTTTAGATGGGTTTTCTTGCGGTTTATGTGGGGGTTTTAAGGCTTTTTAAGTGTAAAAAGGGTTTCCCCTGCTTAATGCATCCTGTTTTGCAGCTTTTCTATATTATGAACCAAGCAATACAGTTGCCACTGGGCATTCACTTTCGTTTGACCACGCAAGGTCAATTTATTCATGCCTTTATTGACGGTGATATTCCGCCTTTTATTTAAAGGAAAGCAGGTTCGATACAGCCGAGTCGTTTGCTATTCCATGAATAAAAAGATGTCGTCGTCCCATTGGGCTGTCTATTTTTACTTTCATTTTGTCGATGTAACTGACTTTTTTGCGGGATTCATCATTCTTAAACTGCACTTGCCGTCCTGTTTTTATCGGTGGCTTTCGCATACATTGTTGTTGCAGTGGGCAGATTTTACAGTCTTTTAAGTAACCGCAGAATCGGGTGTATTGTTGATGATGGCTGTTGACATTGATACCACTTCGCCACATCTCATTGCCTGCGGGGCAGCGGCAGGTTTGGGTTACTTCATCATAGTGGAAGTCATCTGAGGTAAATAACCGTGGCTTGCCTTTACTGCGTTTTAATCGGCGCTTTTCTTGCTCTGTTTCGTAGGTTTCGCTCTCTTTAAACAGTGGGTTGCGTTTTCTAAATTGGTTATCGGCAATGTAAGTATCAAAGCCACTTTGCGCCATAAATTCGAGGTTCGCTTCGCTGTTAAAGCCACTGTCTGCGGTAAATTTAATGGCGTGTTTGTCTGTTTGTTTTTCAGTTTGGAGTTTATCGAGCTGCTGCTTTAATTGCTTAACAGCGGGTTGCAGTGTTTGTTGCTCGCCCACCGAACCCCACGCTTGTGCTTGCAGGATAATCTGATGTTTATCATCATTAATCGCAATGCCGTTGTAACCTTGGATGGTGCCTTTTGAGGTGGTCATTTTAGCGCTGTCTGGGTCTGTGATATTACTTTTAACCGGCTTACCTTGACTGCCTGTTTTTTCTTGATGAGTGGCGAGAAATTCAGTGATTTTAGCGGCACTTTTATCGAGCTTTTCTTTTTGCTTTAAGTCTTGTGTGACCAGCTCTTCACTTAGGCCATCTTGGGCTTGATGGCGTTCAATGATGCGTTTACTTGCGCGTTCTAGTTTTGCTTTTTTACGGCCGAGTTCATCGAACGTACCGCTCCATTATTCGTATCGTCCTGATACTCACCTTTCAGGCCAGCTTCGCTGTTCAAATTTATTCCCGCTAAATTTGTCTTTACTTGCATTCGACTTCTTTCGTTAAAATAAAGTGCCAGCCATCAATGGCAAACATGTTGCGGCCTATCAAGTCTTCTTCATCACATATCATCAGCACTTGAGTAAACAGTGGTTCAATCTGCTCGTGCATTTTAGCCACAAAGGCCGCGATTGAGGTGAAATGCGGCTGCACGTCACCCGACACACTCATGAACAAAATATTGTCTTCACACGCCTTAGCAATGCGACGACTGCTAATTAAACCATGTGCATAACCGAGTAAAATAATTTTGAGCATCACTGCAGGTGAATACGCCGCAGCACCCGTTTTATCATTGTGATACCACGCATCAAACCCCGACAAATCGAGTTTATTTTCGACAATATAACAAAGTGCATACTCAAAGGTGCCAGGCAAAATTTGCTCAGCGAAATTGATTGGAATGAATTTATTTTGGCAGGATAAGTCAGGCTTGTAGTTGGCCATAACAGGTTACCGTGGGTGAATAATATCTATTAGATCACAGACACCCAGTGGGTTCAAGGTTAAAAATCGAGCAAAGAAAGAAGTGTAGAATCAGTTCCTAAAATAAGTAATCCTACAGCCTCAACGCCCAAATAATGGGCAAAAAATAGTTGGTTAAAATAGCGACGCAGGAGCAAAACCAACTGTTTTTTGTCCTGTTAATTTGCTTGTTATGTTTTACATTCTACTATTTTTTTTGCATCTGCGATCTCATGCAGAGTTTGAATGAAAAACTCAGATGATGGTTTTAGCAACTCACAATGAGTAACATTAATATGAGGTGTTGGATAAACTTGATTATCCACTAACTTCCCACATTCAAAAGCATCCTCTCCCTGCGCATCAGCTACACAATTAGAAACTGCTTTCCAATGCTCAGAACTCTTCGTGCTACTTTTACACTCTCTATATGGTTTAGTTACTAATTGGTAAATCTCATCTCGTAGCTCAATGTACTCAGGAGTTCTTTCACACGAATCATTAGCAAAAACGTAAGAAGGTAATAAGAATATTAAAAACATTAGTCGAATTAACACTGAAGCCTCCGTAAAACATAACGCTTTAAACAGCGGAAAGCATGAGCGTAGCGAGTGATTTTCCGATGATTTAACTTGTTAGAGAGCATCTGCAACCTCCCAACCTTTATTTGTGAGCTCGAATACCTCTCCTTTGTAACCTCTAGCAGCTACAAGCCCATAGCTTAAAAGTTCTTCTAACGCCGCATCCCATTTAGCTGTTTCGCGACCACGTTCACCACCAAAAGATTCACCGCCAGCTTGTATAAGCCGACCGCTAAGAAGAGCCATTTTCAATATTGTTCCATCATCGCGATTAGAAGCTGCTTTTAATAAGGATTTGGCCTCTTGGCTTAATGAATACTGCTCATTCTGCGTTGGTATTTGCTCTGAGGTAGGAATAACTTCAACTTTTGTCACAGGCACTAAGCCGCGTAAGTATTCATTTTTAGCAAGGCAAAGTTGTAGTTGTTTTGAGAGTTTTTTCTGAAACTCCTCAAGATTATCATATGTTTCTATTAAACCTTGCGGCATCCATTTTTGTTTGATTTCTTGAACTTTAGCAAATTGTTCAGCGTCAACGCTCTGAGGAGCTACAGGCTTGGAAGAGAAATAGATCATTGCAGGCTTACCAGCGGCCACATGCTCCTCAATTTCTTCTACCGTACCACTAGAGGATTTTCCAGTTGGGGTTCCTAAACGTGTCCAAAAAACACCAATGAGTAAATCACAATTTTTTTGTATGCGCTTATTGATGAGTTCTTGGGGTCTAGTCCTGAGGGATCCCCACAATTTTATCCAAGCTACAAGCACTCACGGCAATCCTTATTTAATTGCTTGAGTGCTTCTAAAAAAGTTTTCAGTTTTATTTTATAACCAAATTTTTCGAAGTATTGCGTCCCAAAACTAAAGCTAGACAGCACGTTTCTATTCTTTATCGTATTCGCCTGAAAGCTTCTATGCACATTCAATATTTTTGCCGTTAAACCTGCTAGCCAAAGGATAAAATTAGCAATTAATGCAATCAATAATGCGACATTTAAACGGCCTTTTTCATAGCTACGACAATGACGTAAGTTCAAACCATTACTCGTGTTTTTTAAGTCTCGAAAGGACTCTTCTATCTGCATTCGCTGGCTGTAAATTTTAACCATATCTTGCGCTGAATAATTAATATTGCACAGTGAGGTAAATAATAACCATGGCTCCGTGGCGCCTTTAGCATGTTTCAAGCTTACGCTGCAGCGAATCGTTTTTCCTCGAAGATTTTTCTTTTTTCTTTGTTTAGGCTTTGATTTAAACAAGTAAAAGTGACCACTCAATGAATTGGCTTTAGCGAGTTGTGTTTCAAATAGATAAACGGGTTTTGCTGTCGCTTTAGAATAAAGTGTTTTTACTGGTAACCAACACGTATCATCTTCTGGCTTTTGATATTGTGTTTGATGCCTCACTCTACCTACAAAATCCCAACCAAATTTAAGCACTAACTTAAACCAAGGGTTGCGAAATCCTGCATCGGTAACAATGATCGGCTTGCAATCAGAAGGTAATATTGATTTAAGTGTTTTGATGAAATCCTTATGTACGCTTTGCTTCATGTATTCACATTCACGAAAACTTTGCTCATAGATTGTCATTGCTCGACCTTTAACTGGCACCGCTGCCCGTAATAAATGAAACTCGCCACAGGGTGTTAACCCAGACCAATCAATCGTCACGCATGGGCGTCTAATTTGACCAATCACGCGGTGAGTGATTTCTTGGTAATAGTGGTAGCGGGCGAACTGGACGCGAGGGTTGCCAAATAACCTATCTATTCGTTTAATATTGTGTTTAACCTTCGCATTGCTCTTTAGCTTTCTTCCCAAAGCAGCAATGGATAAGAACTTATGTTGGCAGAGTGTTGCTGCTGCTTTCATTAATGTGCAGTGGTTACGCTTATCAATAACACCTACTGTATTAGAAAATGTTTTATGTAATAATTTATTTAAGTGCATAGTCGATTTAGTATGTAATTTCTTTGGTCGGAAAAAGCATATAAGATCAAAATTAGCTATGCACTTCACTTCAACTATTTTTTTTATATTATCTTATTGATTTATATTATCAAATTGTGGGGATTCGTCAGGGTCTAGTCCCCAACTCTGGAGATGAGTGAGTCTCCCAACCAATTCCAGCCAGCATGACATTTGAAATTTCAGCGTTTACATCATTCCAATCATGAATGATTTCACGAATGAGTTCTCGTTCTTCTGCAACATCACCTGGTGAAGCGATCATCACAGGAATAACTGTGGCATGATATGCCATTATGCTCTCCTTTGCTCTCTAACGCCGCAAATAAACGGCTAAAAATAGTTGGCTATAATTGTGAGGCACGAACAAAGCCAACTGTTTTTTGTCCGCACTTTTTAATTTGCTTTGTTATAAGTTTTATTAAAAATCTGGTGGCGGGGGAGGTCCTGGCTCTTTAGCTGGCGTATTAACATTGAGTAACTCCCTTAAGGTATACTCTCGATTTGGCCCACAGAAAGCCACACCTCTTTCTGTACTTTCTCGATAGCTTACATAAATTTTAACTTTATCAATATCACCTTCTTTTATTGATATATCGGAAGTTGAATAATCAGGATAATACCACCGAGTCATAAAGTTAATGTAAGAGCCAAAAACACCTTCGATATGAACGTAAACATTATTGATTGCTACTGACTCAACTTCATTTGGGAAGTTTAAATTCAGCGATAACATCCCTTTGAACTCTTGAAACTCTGATACGTAAGCAAACGATTCTTTTTCTTTCGCCTCTTTTTCAGCCGTGCAAGCCAATACATAAGGAGAAAGAAAAATTAACAAAAATATAGCGAGCTTCATCATACCTTCAAAACTTATAACGAGCCTGTAGATTTACTCGTTTTTAATTTGTTTTTATTAATCAGCAAACCATAACTGAGTTCCTATTTTGATTCAATCGTTTAGGCTGTTTTTAGGTGAGATTTTAAATCGGGGTTTTAGATGGGTTTTCTTGCGGTTTATGTGGGGGTTTTGAGCCCTTTTTAAGTGTAAAAAGGGTTTCCCCTGCTTAATGCATCCTGTTTTGCAGCTTTTCTAGATTATAAACAAGGCAATACAGTTGCCACTGGGCATTCACTTTCGTTTGACCACGCAAGGTCAATTTATTCATGCCTTTATTGACGGTGATATTCCGCCTTTTATTTAAAGGAAAGCAGGTTCGATACAGCCTAGTCGTTTGCCATTCCTTGAATAAAAAGGTGTCGTCGTCCCATTGGGCTGTCTATTTTTACTTCATTTTGTCGATGTAACTGACTTTTTTGCGTGATCCATCATTTTTAAATTGCATTTTCCTGCCTGTTTTTATTGGTGGTTTTCGCATACATTGCTGTTGCAATGGGCAGATTTTACAGTCTTTTAAGTAACCGCAGAATCGGGTGTATTGTTGATGATGGCTGTTGACATTGATACCACTTCGCCACATCTCATTGCCTGCGGGGCAGCGGCAGGTTTGGGTTACTTCATCATAGTGGAAGTCATCCGAGGTAAATAACCGTGGCTTGCCTTTACTGCGTTTTAATCGGCGCTTTTCTTGCTCTGTTTCGTAGGTTTCGCTCTCTTTAAACAGCGGATTGCGTTTTCTAAATTGGTTATCGGCTATGTAACTATCAAAGCCACTTTGCGCCATAAATTCGAGGTTCGCTTCGCTGTTAAAGCCACTGTCTGCGGTGAATTTGATGGCCTGTTCCTTTGACGTTCGGTTTGCGTTGAGTTTAGCGAGTTGTTGTTTTAATTGATTAACGGCTGGCTGCAAGGTTTGTTGCTCGCCCACCGAACCCCACGCTTGTGCTTGCAGGATAATCTGGTGTTTATCATCATTAATCGCAATGCCGTTGTAACCTTGGATGGTGCCTTTTGAGGTGGTCATTTTAGCGCTGTCTGGGTCTGTGATATTACTTTTAACCGGCTTACCTTGACTGCCTGTTTTTTCTTGATGAGTGGCGAGAAATTCAGTGATTTTAGCGGCACTTTTATCGAGCTTTTCTTTTTGCTTTAAGTCTTGTGTGACTAGTTCTTCACTTAATCCATCTTGGGCTTGATGGCGCTCAATAATGCGTTTGCTTGCCCGTTCTAGTTTTGCTTTTTTACGGCCGAGTTCATCGAACGTACCACTCCATTATTCGTATCGTCCTGATACTCACCTTTCAGGCCAGCTTCGCTGTTCAAATTTATTCCCGCTAAATTTGTCTTTACTTGCATTCGACTTCTTTCGTTAAAATAAAGTGCCAGCCATCAATGGCAAACATATTACGGCCTATTAAGCCTTCTTCGTCGCATATCATCAGCACTTGCGTAAATAATGGTTCAATCTGCTCGTGCATTTTAGCCACAAAACCCGCTATTGATGTGAAATGCGGCTGCACGTCACCCGCTATTTCTTGCAAAAGAGTCTCATAAATAAAATATTGTTTTCACACGCCTTAGCAATACGCCGACTGCTAATTAAACCATGCGCATATCCGAGTAAAATAATTTTGAGCATCACTGAAGGCGAATACGCCGCAGCTCCTGTTTTATCGTTGTTGTACCATGCATCAAACCCCGTTAAATCGAGTTTATTTTCAACAATATAACAAAGGGCATACTCAAAGGTGCCTGGCAATATTTGCTCAGCGAAATTGATAGGAATGAATTTATTTTGGCAGGATAAGTCAGGCTTATAGTTGGCCATAACACGTTACCGTGGGTGAATAATATCTATTAGATCACAGACACCCAGTGGGTTCAAGGTTAAAATTTGAGCAAGTAAAAAAGTGTAGAATTAGTTCCTAAAATAAGTAATTCTACAGCCTCAACGCCTCGTTAAGCGGCGAGAAATAGTTGGCTATAATTTGTGAGGCACGAACAAAAGCCAACTGTTTTTTGTCCGTTTAAACGACTTGTATGGATAATAAACCCATCAAATTATTCTTTTAAACCGAGTTCGGGTAATGTGAGACCCAGGCTTTAGCTGCAACTAAAGCTCTCTTTTGTGGTAGTTCGATTGAGCGATGGATCCTCTGTTGAGAGACCGATAACAAGAATGAACGCCACAAAAGACTCCAAGCATCACACTCGAATAGTCTACTGGGTCTCGAACCCGCATTATGCAAGCAAGAGTTAGCTTATTATGAAAACAAATACTAATCAAAACATTAATGTCGGTGTCGATACCGGCAAATTTCAACTCGATATTTATATTCGCCCTCTTGATATCTATTTCACCGTTAAGAACGATGAAAAAGGGATTGCAGAGGCTATTAAAAAAATCAAAATTCACTCTCCAAACCGCATCATTATTGAAGCCACTGGCCGCCTTGAAATGCCCTTTATTATTGCATGTGCAAAGGCCAATTTACCCTTTGTCATTGCCAACCCAATACACATAAAACGCTTTGCTGGCGCCATTGGTCAACGCGCTAAAACCGATAAGCTAGATGCACAGTTAATTGCACATTATGGCGAGGCAATTAAACCCACACTCTCCACCCTAAAGCCTGACATTATGCAGACTATGAGTGATTTGGTTGCCAGAAGAAATCAGCTGTTAGTCATGCAAACGATGGAAAAAAACCGCCTGCAAATTTTACCAAAAGAGCTGATTTCAACCATCAAACCTATTTTAACGGCCTTTAAAAATCAGATTAAAAAAATTGAAAATAAAATTCTAAAACTCATTGAATCATGCCCTGAATATTCAGCCAAAAACACGATCCTGCAAAGCATGAAAGGCATTGGTAAAATTGCCGCTGCCTCCATCATCAGTAACTTACCTGAGCTTGGCTATATGTCGAATAAAGAAGCCGGTGCATTGGTTGGCGTTGCGCCTATGAATCGCGAAAGTGGCCGCTATAAAGGGCTTCGAAAAATTCAAGGTGGGCGGCATCAAGTACGCACCGTTTTATACATGGCGATGATGTCAGCCATCCAATCAAACCCTGTTTTTAAATCAACTTATCAGCGATTAGTTGCTGCTGGGAAACCGAAAAAAGTAGCGCTTATTGCGTGTGTCAGGAAGATGATTGTGATCTTAAATTCGATGCTCAGAGACGGAGTAATGTGGGAAGCGCCAAAAGTTTAAAATTAGCTATTGACGCCATAGTCTCTTGTTATACGTTTTTATTGCACCACTACTTGTTTAATTCATTAGCAATATCTGAAGGTTTCCATTTCACTTCCGTATGAGGTATTTTCCTTAATTGGTTTGGCACTCCGCCATTCGAGTTAGGAAAACTAGACACTACAATTTTAAGTCCCTTAGACATTGCAAGAACAACTTCTCTATTGATCCAAGGGCTATTATGGTTATTATTTCCTACCACAAAAAATGCAGAATCACAGCCAGACATAACATTTTTAATTTCATTATCTATAGCAGCGTCTCCATATGCCGAAACATCATTTTCGACAAAAATAAAATTACCTCTTACTGGACCTCCATATGATTGTGTGAAACTTTTAATACTACGACTCATTTCTCGATCATTAAAATTGTAAGAAACGAAAATTCGATTTGCCACTTTATACTCCTTTATATAATTAAAAATTAACACGCTTGCTAAGTGCTACAAATAGTTTACTAAAACTTGTGAAGAACGGAAAATTAGCTCTGTTTTCTGTTCGAGGAACTTATTAAACATTTTTTCTTGCAGTCCATTGTGTGTGCTCTCGTGAAAAAGCTGACTCGCTACTAACAACAAAGTTCGATAAAGCTTTATCAGAGTCGACTAATTCGGCTTCACTTTTAATTAACACAATTTCATGTGCAGCTAATGAGTATGACGAATTCAATTCATTGTGTTTTTTAGCTTGAAGCCAAGTTAAAACTGCACTTGCCCCGGTAGCGACGACTTCAATTGGTAATGATAATGCTGGGTTTGTAATGCGCCATAACAAAAGTCCGATAGCGATTGCATGCAATACTACTGAAGCAATAAACCATTGTTTTGCTCTGCGTTTATTGAATAAGGATTTTTTTGCATACCAGTTAGCTTGATCTTTCACTCTTTCATTTTTATAAATATTCAACCGTTCTTCGAAGGGTAAATTACGAATGTTCAACATCTGAATTGAAATAGTGTCTCCATTATTTTTATCTGACTGCAAATGAGCTGATAAGGATCGGTTTTGGTCAAGAATTGACTTTAAATCCAACAAGAACTCTTTTCTACTCTGTTCGTTTGGGACATCGTCATCATAAGGTTCAGCTTTCATGATCCACCGCCAAGTTCTTGTTTTAACAGATTCAGCAACGGCTCTTCCGTTATACCAAATATCCTCTGGCTTTTGGACTTTAAGCCAAATTAATATGCATAAGGTAATCAAAAACAATGATACTGATGCTAGGGCGCCAATCAAATCAGTTGGATAGTAAAATGAAATTAGTGCAGCAGCTACCAATAAAAAAAGATAACTTTTAAGAGCAAAGTAATAACTTAATTGTGCAGTTAGAGATGCATGATCTGCGGCTTGAAATAACGCAGGAAAATTTTCGTCACCTAGCTTAAATTTAGACACTATTTATACCCTAAGCTTGTGTAAATATGCTCAAGGTAATGATAATTGTCATTATCGTTAGCCATGCTGTAGTTTTCGATAGCATAAGCAATTATCTTAGGCAAAAAAGGAACAAAAATAGCACCTATATCACGTATTATTGGTGGGCAGGTTTCCTTAACCATATAACGTGAACCATCCAAATTTACACCTATGATTGTACAACCTTTTTCAATAGCAACTTCAGCTTCCCAACGGACATATTTATGCCGACTTCTAGTGTCTTTCCCAATAAGCATTAAATACTTACCAGCCATATTGATACGCTCACGGCACTTTCTTTTGATATACACTTCACTTTGTGAGTTCAAAGCACTATTTAACTGGCAGTCGGCAAAATTAAAATCAATATTACTATTCGCTTTCCATGCTTGCATTAACCTGTAGTTATGAATGTCTGTACTACTAAAACCTACAAATGCTCTTGCTAACCCCATTGTATTCCCCATAAGTTTAACTGATGATTAGTTGCTTAAAACGTATAACGCCGCCATCAACTGCGTAGCAAGCTGGCGCGCCTTTATGCGGAACGCATAAAGCGTGACAGTTTGCGGAGTCAGATTGCATGGCCTTGTTAGGCATTCAACTTTCTTTTATAACAACAAAATCAATAAATTTACCTAAAAGATCTTCTGCATGAGGGGCTGGCATGATTTCATTGTTTTCATCTTTAATAAAACCATCTACTCCCTTTAAGAGCCTGTAGATCGCAGCTCTACGATAAACAACTCTTTGATAGTCCGGGTGACTCCTATCATATCTATCGGGATACCTTCCATCATGCCTCTCGGGATGCCTTTCATGTGATCGAGCCTCTGGATTAAGGCCTTTACGAACAACTTTTTTAAGCTTTTCTTTATCAGAAAGTGTTTCTTTTGCTTCAGCAACTGGGACTAATCCATCATCAATATAAGATTCAAATAAAAACTCATGTTTATCTGTAATATCCTCTTTTATGTATAACTTATATTGCTTAATGACTTTTCTACGTTTTCTTTTTGAGAAGAAATCCGATGCGATAGCAATTGGAGCAATCATTAAAATAATTGAAAAAATGAAACCAAAAAAGTAGATAGGTATACGTGCTAGATGAACAAAGATATCGCCTGCAATAACTTTACTCCAGAAAGAAATTTCCTCTTCAGAGTCTATAGATTTTGTTAGCCTTATTTCCCTTACTCCAGCAATTTTCCCAAGGACATTCAGCTCAACATCGGAGCCAGCCGAATGCAAAGCTAATACTTTTATCGTATAACTTTCACCATGTTCAAGGATGATTCCAGGAAGTAATATACTCCTTTCTGTATCAATAATAGGTAAAGCAGAGGACTTTAAGTAATCATTGGTTGAGCTGACCTGTTCAGACTTTAAAAACTTTCCATCTTTGATTGTTAGATTCAGAGGATATTTATCATCGTAATACCCCTTTAGAATCGGGGCTCCACCATCATTCTTAATTCTCAAGAATACGACTGATAATGTCTGGTTTAAGCTTTTGATATCTACGTCACCATAAAAGACCTTTAATTCATTCATATCCTCTTTAACATCAAGAACATTAGTATCATTTAAGACTTCAACAATAAGCTCAGGATTATCTACACGAAAAAACTCCGTATATATTGTAAGACTACCTAAAATTGCTGCCAGCATGAATCCGAGAAATGACCATGCAAATCTCTTGTCTAGATTGTTGAAAGATGAAATTACGGTCATCTATGAAATTCTCTCCTTTATTATTTGCCTAACGAGACTGTAGAATTTCTATTTTTATAAATTTGGCCATTTTTTTGACCTCCTGTATCGCTTTCTAAGCGATTATCTCGTACTAAGCAATGCATTTGAGACCCCTTAAATCACCTAAAAACTTGACCAAATTAGTAATTCTACAGCCTCAACGCCTCAATCAGAGGCAAAAATCAGTTGGTTAAAATTAGCGACGCAGGAGCAAAACCAACTGTTTTTTGTCCTGCTGAATTGACTTGTTAGCCTTTAATTATACGAGGTACTCATTAGAACTAAATCCTCATCTTTACTAAAAGTAAAAAACATACGCATACTTTTATATTTAAGAACATAAATCTCTTGCTCCGAATCTTGCACTTTTTTTACATCAGGGCGAGATTTGAAAGTTTTAGGCTCAAGGGTTTGTAATAATTGACTTACTTCATAAAGAGTAATTTTCGAATTATCTTTTTTTAATTCACTGGCACATTTTTCGGAAACTAATAAATTCATCTGGTTTTTACCTTTAAATCTTTTAATAAGTCAGTAACATTAATCAAATTGGCTTGCTTAGGGTCATCCTTAACCAAAGCTGCATAACCATCTAATTTAGTTTTTCTTATATGCCCGATACAATGAGCGTCGTCGGTAAACCTCAAAATGTTTTCATCATGTTTTAAAAAAATTAAATGAATGAGAATCCAAATTACACTAGTAACCAGAAGCCCCCAAAAGGAAAATGTTTTATATGTTAACGCCCAATCAATTACTCCGTCAGGAGTGATTTCAGTTGCAAATAGGCTTGATAGGACACCAATAATAATAGTCAAAACCAAAGTTATTATTAGGCGAACTCTTGGTGAGTTCATTAGTTATCTCCAATGTTCCGATTTTAAAGGCTAACGCTCGCATTTGCGGCTGGTTTGAAGCGCAGCGGAAAACCAGTCCGACAACATGCGCTTGTTAAGCCTAGCGTTTCAGAGTGGCTAGACTATATGGATTTTATATTTTTCAATAA
Source organism: Pseudoalteromonas tunicata (assembly GCF_002310815.1). Lineage (NCBI taxonomy): Bacteria > Pseudomonadati > Pseudomonadota > Gammaproteobacteria > Alteromonadales > Pseudoalteromonadaceae > Pseudoalteromonas > Pseudoalteromonas tunicata. Next base: position 2,391,555 of record NZ_CP011032.1, read on the forward strand.
ACGCCTGTCTATCTGAGTCAGTAGGTGGATTATCATTTGTGAATCTGGATATGTCTCTAATAAAACCCTCTGAAGGGCCTGATGGAGCATTGATGACGAGCAAATGACTGTCTGTAATGGCCTTAAAACGCCTTTTTACGTTAGGACCTGCAATGACAAGGTCACCTGCATTTGCAACAAATTCGTCGTTTTCTACACCAAACTCAATTTCTCCTGAAATTAGATAAAAGATCTCATCATCAATTTCATGGAAGTGCCAAGGAGCCTGATTCCCTTTGGGAAGTTTGCTATCAAAAATAGAAACTCTGTTATCAGTATCAGAACCAGATGCAAGAATGGAAGTAATTTCACCTTGGTCAAGATTGTATCTTTCGGCATTGCCGGCTTTGACGTGCTTATATCTCATTTTATATTCCCGATTTATCAAAGAGGCTTAACGCTTACAGCACGCGCCAAATACCGGAACTTTGATTTTGTGCGAGTATTTTCCCGCACAAAATCGAAGTGGAGAGTATTTGGTCGCCGTGCCTGTGATTGTTATGTTTTTATGCATTATACACGTAGCCTTTTCTGCCATATGTAGAAAAATGGAGCTGACAAAGCAACGAACACAACTGAAGTTGAATATAGGCCAAATAGAGGTTTGATAAATATACCTACAGCATGAGCCAGAACAATAACAAACAGTCCTTTGCCGCCGCCAAGCGATGGATCAGATGGATCTACAAAGGCTGTAAATACTGCAAAAACTAGAGCGATGGCTGCATAAGCAAAGTAACTCCATGTAATGATTTTATCCTTCACCAAGCTTTACTCCATGCCAGCGAAATTTCACGATTAAACATAACGCCCCGCGCATGCGCGCGAACGTGTGAGCGTCGCAGGGGCCGTAGGCCCCGAATGACGCGGATTGTTAGGGATTGGCCGAATGCTGCTGTTTAATTTTTGCATAACAAAACTCGCATACAAGACTGAAATTATTAAATGCTCTGAACGCTTCAGTCATTTCACCTTCGCTAAGAAAAAACTCCTCACAAGCACCACACCAAGCTTGCAAGTCATCAGGCTCGGGGCTGTTTTCAACGAAACCCAAAACACCTTCTGTTTTCTGCAACAAATGGCAACATACGACAGCAGAGTTCACCGTACCATGTGTACCGCATTTTATGGTTGGATTATCAGTCTGAGCCATCATCATCCCTAACGCCCAAATTTAGCGCGGAAAGCCGCGCAGCGGGTTGACGTCGCAGCCAGCGCTTTTTGCTGGCGATAAAATTTGTTTGTTATGTGTTTTTACTTTTGTCTCTGCGACCTAGCCAACTCCACGTTAATTTGGCCGTAATCACTGACAAAATAAAACTGAATGGCACAATTACTAATAAACCCACCAATCCGAGCCCATAATCTTCAGAAAGCGCCTCTCTATTTGGCGCACCTACTTTTTCCATATGCAGCTCTATGTACCATTCACTAATCAAATGCTCAAAGCAAATGAAGCTAAATACCAGTACAGCCAAACTTATAAATATTCTTAGAATCATAGAAACACATAACGCCTGCCACAGCGGTGAGTTAAACTGGCAGTTTTTGTGCGGTTCCTTGCACAAAAAGTGACAGTTTGACGAGTCCGTTGCTGGCACTTGTTATGTGCTTGCACCGTTGACCTCCTGATATAGTACAGAAGGAATACCTGCCTTTTTGTATTTGTATTGAGTGAGCTTATTAATATCAGGTTTAAAGCTAACTTGACCACAAGCATAAACGTTATTTGTTAAGTTTTGGACAATCAGTTCACAAAAATCTGCCCATTCATTGTTATATTCGTTTCGTTCTACTTCTTTGAGAAAGTAACTCATTCCTCCGGCTAACCAAAAGAGAGTAAGAGCAGTACCCAAATCACAGTACTCATTAATTGCAATCGCGGTAGGTAATTTCATACCTTCATTCCAATTATATGAGATAGCACATTGCTGAAGAAAGCATGGGTTACTCGATGCTTTTGCAATAGAAACGATCTTATCAATATCTTCTTCATATTGAATTTGATCTATTTGTTTTTTCTCGATTTCACTAATCATGGGTGCACATAACGCCCGCAACACCGGACGGATTTGAGTTGGCTGCGGTTTTGCGGCCCTTTTGCAAAAACGAAGACAGCTTAAATACGGTCCGCGTGCTTGCGTTTGTTAGTTGGCGAACACAAGATGGTTGGTTGAACCACTTTGCGAGCGCTAGCGAAGCCACTGCCTGATAGAAATTAATATTAACCTGTAATAACCCGCCGAATCCACACAGCTTTAACGGATGCGACAGGAACAAAACTGCCTAATTGTTAAACGATTAAATACTTTCCGACAACGATTTGAATATAAAATTAAACGTGTAGATAAACCCGATACATTACTTCTTAGAGCCCACTAACGCTTATTCGACGGAACTTTCCGTATTTAAAAACGGACTTTTCCGTAGTTGTAAATTTATTTGGCAATACATTAACCAAAAAACTCACTACAGACAACACGTTATAAAATTAATTTTATAACGTTAAGTGAAAATACGGAAACATCCGTCTAACAAGAGCGGCTTGACATTTTTTGAATAACTGTATACTTAAACAGTGGTTATTAGTGGAGTATAAAAATGCCAACGCAATCACCTTTTTTAGACTTCGTAACTGAAGAGATGTACAAACGCCGCTATGCTAAGCGCACGGTGGAAACGTATTTACATTGGATCCGTTTTTATATTTTATTTCATAAAAAGCGGCACCCTAAAGACTTAGCGGAGCAACATGTAGATCAATTTTTAACCTACCTTGCAGTCAATCGGCATGTTGCAGTGCAAACACAAGCATTGGCACTAAATGCACTCAGTTTTTTGTATAAAGAGATTTTACAGCGGCCGTTATCACTTAACCTTAATTTTAATCAATCAAGTAAGCCGAGAAAACTGCCTGTTGTATTAACCAAAGACGAAATCAAACGTCTGTTAAGAGAAATTGATCCTGGCTATTTGCTACTGGCGCAATTGTTATATGGTAGCGGTTTGCGGTTAATGGAGGCGGTGCGGTTACGGGTTGCGGCCATTGATTTTGATTACCTATCCATCATGGTAAAGGTGGTAAGCACCGTCGGGTGACCTTAGCGCCTGAGCTGGTGCCGGCATTAAAACGCCAAACTTCCTTGGTCGAGGCTTATTATCAGCAAGATCTGGAAACTGCAGATTATGCTGGGGTTTGGTTACCTTTTGCTTTAGCCCGAAAATATCCCAGTGCGCCAAAAGAGCTTGGCTGGCAGTATTTATTTCCATCCGGCAAACTAAGCATTGATCCTGATTCTACATTGCTGCGTCGCCATCATATTGATGAGTCAGGTTTGCAAAAGGCAGTCAAGAGTGCCTCCCGCAAAGCGGCTATCGGCAAGCATGTTAGCTGCCACACTTTACGCCACTCTTTCGCCACCCACTTGTTACAAGCGGGTATGGATATCCGCACTGTGCAAGAGCAGCTAGGGCATTCCGATGTAAAAACCACGCAAATTTATACTCATGTGCTAAAGCAAGGAGGCAATGCCGTGCAAAGCCCACTATCGCAACTACTGTAAGCTAACCTAAAGCTTGTAACAGACTCGCTAAGTAAGGAGTTTTAGTCATTCATAGTAAGTGAGAAGCGCAAACAACATGATCTTTACGTTGTACACATACTTAAGGACTGTCAATCTTAATGAATTTAAAACAACAACTTAAATAATACGGTTTTTACCAAAATTAGTCTGTTCTGATCTTTTTTTGCCTTTGATCATAAAAAGTAACACTTAACTTCAACCCCTATTTCACATTTTTAAATGCGATAATCAGCAAGGTTACTGATAAACTTCATAATAGACAATAAGATACAAATCTGATTTTCTTACAACTTATTACAAGCACACTATTTTATACCGATGAAAAAGCGGCCGAGCTTTGCTCGCCTTCGCAAGCAGGCTTGCACCTACAACCAATTTCAAAGCTCACACTGATGCCAACAAATTCCCCCTTAAATCAAACCTGAAAAAATAGATTTGATGAATAATGCGCGACAGGAAGTCGAGCAAGCCATGCTAAGGCATGGATGCCGCTTCATGGCGGTTATGGTTCACATCAAATGTATTTTTGAACAGTCATTTGCCTATTTTTTGAAAATCTGGGGCGCCGAGGGGTTCCAAGGGGAGACCGGCGATAGCCTCCCCTTGGCTACCCATGCCAGCGCGACAACAACAACAACAACAACAACAACAACAACAACAACAACAACAACAACAATGCTAATTTAAAAAACAGTTTTCAATTTAAAAGCAATTGTTGATGTGAAAACGAGTAATGCTGTTAAATAGCTGTCGAGCTAAAGCTCGACCTATAAAAGCGGCCGAGCTGCGCTCGCCTTCGCAAGCAGGCTTGCACCTACAAAAATATCAAAGCTCACGCCGATGCCAACAATTCCCCCTTAAATCAAACCTGAAAAAATAGATTTGATGAATAATGCGCGACAGGAAGTCGAGCAAGCCATGCTAAGGGATGGATGCCGCCTCATGGCGGTTATGGTTCACATCAAATGTATTTTTGAACTGTCGTTTGCCTATTTTTTGAAAATCTGGGGTGCCAAGGGGAGACCGGCGCTAGCCTACCCTTGACTGCCGTTGCCAGTGCGACAACAACAATGCTAATTTAAAAAGCGGTTTTTAAAACTAAACACAGTTATTGATTTGAAAACGGCTTTTTAAAAGCTGTCGGGCTAAAGCCCAACCTTCAAAACCGGCCAAGCTTTGCTCGCCTTCGCAAGCAGGCTTGCACCTACGATAAAATCAAAAGCTTGTACCCACAACACCAGTACCCATCGCAGATTTTATACAAAATATCCCACTGCCATTGCCTAAAGCGCAGTGCGCCTTTAAGCTAGATGCTTGAATCTTTCTCTTTTTTCAATTCATCAATTAATTCAAAGGCAAATACATGACTCAAGTTTCGACAATTGGCACTTCTGGTGTGAAATGGGGCGATAGCGAAAAACAGCAATGGTTAGCGTTACAAGCGGTTAAACGCAGTTATTTTGCTGATGTGGTGAGCCAAATTGACGCACTGGGGAGTGAGTTTTCGGTCGAACAATATGGTCAGCTGTGCTATCCCGAGCTTGCACCTGCAACCACTGAATATCCGTTATTTGTGCTCAAACCAAAAAGCTGGCAAACCGATAAACCGACTGTATTAGTCACCGGTGGTGTGCATGGCTACGAAACCAGTGGCGTGCATGGTGCGCTCGCGTTTGCCAAAACCGCAGCAGCGCAGTACAGCCAAGCATTTAACTTGGTTATTGCGCCCTGTGTTAGCCCGTGGGGTTATGAAACCATCAATCGTTGGAATCCAACAGCAACAGACCCAAATCGCTCGTTTTATGCCAATAGCCCAGCGCAAGAGTCGGCTGCGCTAATGAAAATGGTCAATGAGTTAGGTGTTGAATTACTCGCACATTTTGATTTACACGAAACAACCGACTCCGATAATACTGAATTTCGCCCTGCTCTTGCTGCGCGTGATGCACAGACCCATGATAACTGGAATATTCCTGATGGTTTTTATTTAGTGGGCGATAGCGAAAACCCACAAGCTGAGTTTCAAGCGGCCATTATTAACGCCGTTGCGACGGTCACGCACATTGCCCCTGCTGACGAAAACGGCGAAATTATTGGCGCGCCACTTGAGCAATTAGGTGTGATTAATTATGCCAAAACAAAGCTGGGTTTATGCGGCGGTTTAAGCAATGCAATGTATAAAACCACCACCGAAGTTTACCCGGATAGCGCAACGGCAACTCCGCAAGAATGCATTGCAGCGCAAGTCATGGTGATCACCAGCGGGCTTGACTTTATATTGGCGCAACATAACGCTTAAGTTTTAGATCTTACCCTTAAGGTCTTAAACGCTTAATCTTAGAACACAGGGCGCTATTGCAAGCGCCCTTTTTGCTCAGTTACTTCGCCCATTTTAAGCTGACTTGTAATTGATGTGTGCCACCATCAAGGGGCACGGTTACTTTGTGGTCTTGGCATTGTAATTTAACCCCATCGAGCTCGGCGCATATTTCGTTTTTCTTACCAGTGGTGTGTTGTTCCACAGTGACTTTATAAGCGGTATTTTGCACAAAAATACTGGCCTCAAACCCTGGCCACTTCGCAGGAATACACGGCGCAATCATTAAATTATCGCCCTCGCGGGTAATGCCTAAAATTCCTTCGACGGCTGCGCGGTGCATCCAACTTGCCGCACCCGTGGACCACGTCCAGCCGCCGCGCCCAACATAGGGTGCGACTGAATACACATCTGCCGCCAATACATAAGGTTCAACTTTATAAGTATGTGCTGCACTTGGGCTATTTGAATGGTTAATGGGGTTGAGCATGGCAAATAAATCACAGGCTTTTTTACCTTCGCCCAGTTGGGTGTAAGCTAAAATATTCCACATTGCAGCATGGCTATATTGCCCGCCATTTTCACGCAGCCCCGGTGGATACCCTTTAATATAACCTGGGTTATGACTGGTATGATCAAACGGGGGCGTAAACAATAACGATAATTTCTGCTCGGGTTTAATCACCCAATGCTCTACCGACTGCATGGCTATTTTCCCCCGCTCAACGTCGCCCTGTTGCGATAAAATGGCCCAAGACTGGGCGATGGCGTCAATTCTACATTCATCATTATTAACGGAGCCCAACCAACTGCCATCATCAAAACTGGCGCGACGATACCATTTACCATCCCACGCATTAGCTTCAATGGCTTGTTTTACCGTTTGGGCATGTGCACGCCATGCGCTGGCTCGCTGCTGCGCACTGAGGTGAGTTTCAAGCCCCGTAACGTGGCGCGTTTCTTGTAAATCTGCTTCGGGCGTGCGTTTATCAGCCAGTGGCGCAAAAAGCGTAATGGTGCGAATGAGCAACCAACCTAACCAGACACTTTCACCACGGCCCGCTTCGCCCACACGGTTCATGCCATCGTTCCAATCACCGGTGCCCATTAACGGCAAACCATGTTGGCCAGTTAGCGCTATGGTTTGTTCAAGCGCTCGGGCGCAATGCTCAAACAAAGTAGCGGATTTGTCGCTGATCGGAGCGGCGAATAGGATGCGCCTTTTTAGACTGTTCACTATCGGCAATATCTAATTTTATTTTAGCAAACTCGGCTTGCTCAATATCACCACGGGCATAGCGTTCGTTTAATAAATCAAGCGCGGTTTTTTGCAGGTGTAAACCATGACGTTGGTTAGAACGATAACTGTAAAACCAGTGACCAAAATTAGAAAGGAGCAAAAAAAAAACCCCAAACCACAAAAACCAACCCCAAATAAAATACCAATCATTCCAATAACCATGTGCCATAACACCCTCCTTTGTAAACCATAAAATCTGGTGACATTATCTGTCTTGATCAAAGTGTATTAGTGCTTTGTTAATTTCTCTGTTCGTTATCGCACGGTAAAACGTTTTGAATTTTGGTCCTAATAACGTAAATGTCTTAACAACATTTTTATACTGCATGGCCTAACCTTGAGTACCTATATTAAATACAATTATCTAAAACTCCTTGCATCGCATTTAAATCTCAGTAGACTGCCCCCACATTGATTTTTAAGCTCAATGATGGGCTTATTTTTTCAAAAACGATTTTTTAGGTGGTTATGAAAGCAGTTTGGCAGGCTTTAAGCGTAATTTTGGTGGTGATGGCCTTGTTCTTTAGTGAACAAGCAAGCGATCGCACGCCACTTGAACATGCTTTTAGTACTGATTTTGCCAGCCAATTGCAAAGCCACTATAAACACAGCGAAGCGCTGCCAGAGTTACAACTTAACCAAGCAGCCAGCCAGCATTTTTTTGTTGATTTACCAGACTTTAGTGATGAGTTGCACACCTTAAGCCTTGCACCGCTGGTTAATCCGACTAATCCCGCATTATTTTTGTATCCTAGCCAAATCAACCCGATTTACTGGTTAGTGATTGAGTTTTTTATTTGGGTATTTAGCCTTGTTGCTATGCTCAGCCTAATTAGCCACCGACCGATTGTGCTGTGGTTTATTCATATTTATAGCTCGGCAAAATCACGCATTAGTGGTTGGCAAGAGTCAAATCTTCAATACTGCGGTTGCAATCGCCACTTCGCATAACTCTCTTTTTTAATTAATTTTTATGCCTACCTAACCCTAGTTAGGCCCAATTAATCGTGCTTTACCTGTACCCATTTACCTTAACGATTTAGCAAATCGCGGGTAATACAGGTTAGCGTTTAAAAGAGATGTATTATGAACAAAAATTCGACCCAATTTGCCCAACAGGCGAATTCGCCGCGCCCACAGCCTGCCAAAAAAGCACGCTTGGTGCCGACGTTAATGATGATTTTTACGTTAGTGGTGATGGCGTTATGCGCCTTACCCAATTTATACCCAGAACAAAATACCTTAGTGCTAAGTGCGCTTAATAATCAATTAAAGAGTGATGGAATATCCGAAATAACAGCCCCAATGGCGATTAAAACAGCACTTGAGCAGCAAGGATTTGCAGTTAACCGTGCCAAACACACTAGCCAAAGCATTGAATTTCTGCTCGCTGAGCCAAGCCAAAATGCAGCGGCGCTGAGCTGGTTGCAACACAACTATGCGACACAATTTACGAGCAAAATTGTCAGCCAAGCCACCAGCCCAAAGTGGTTACAAGCGCTCGGCCTTGCCCCTATCAAGTTAGGGCTTGATTTAAATGGCGGTGTATTGTTTGTACTTGAAGTTGATACCACGCAAGCGCTGCGTGAACAACTGCAAAGTGTTGAGCAACAAGCTAAATCAGTTCTTCGCAGTGAAAAAATCCGTGGCGTGACACTGACTATCGATGATGCGACCCCAGCAGAAGGCAAAGTGATGCTGGGTTTTAATGCACAGCCTACAGAGCTCAATACCCTAATTAGCCAGCTTAAACACACCTTTACCGGGCTCAGTACAAAACAAACTGAGCAATCGGTGACTTTATTTTTTACCCCCGATGCCATTCAAACGTTTCATCAACAAGTCATGCTGCAGGCAATTAGCACACTGCGTGGCCGAATTAGTGAGCTGGGTATTACCGAAGCCGTAACACAGCGCCAAGGCAGCAATAAAATTCGCGTTGAGCTACCCGGCGTGCAAGACCCAACTGCTGCAAAACGCATTATTGGTGCAACGGCATCCCTTGATTTTCATGCCCTGCAAGAAATCGGTGGTAAACGTTTTACCATGGAAGATGGCAGCAGTATTTCTCTCAATCCTAAGGTTATTTTATCGGGGCAATACATCAAAGGCGCACAATCGAGTCGCGATGAAATGGGCAAACCTGCTGTGCAACTGCAATTAGATGCTCAAGGCGGAAAATTAATGGCTGAGTTTTCAAAACACAATATTGGCAATCCGATGGCTACCGTGTTTTCGGAATATTTTAAAGATGCCAATGGCAACAGTGTTAAAAAAAGCAAAGTGATTAATGTCGCCACCATTAACTCAGCGTTAGGTGCACGTTTTAGCATCACCAATATGCAAAGCCCACAAGCGGCGCAAGAACTTGCATTATTGCTGCGTGCGGGCTCGTTAATTACGCCAGTCACCATAGTACATCAACAAACCATTGGCCCAAGCCTAGGTAAAGCTAATATCGAAAACGGTTTTGCCGCTTTAGCGCTCGGTATTGCCATTACGTTTGCCTTTATGGCGCTGTGGTATCGCCGTTTGGGCATGGTTGCTAATACCGTATTATTACTCAATTTAATTTGCCTAATTGGTTTGATGTCGTTATTACCTGGCGCAGTACTCACCTTACCCGGCATTGCCGGTTTGGTACTTACCATAGGAATGGCGGTTGATACCAACGTGATTATTTTTGAACGGATAAAAGAAGAACGTGCCTTAGGTCGCAGCCCCATGATGGCGTTAGAAGCCGGTTACAACAAGGCGTTTCATTCAATCGTTGATGCCAACATCACCACCTTATTAACCGCTGTTATTTTATATTCAATTGGTTATGGCCCAATTAAAGGCTTTGCCCTCACCTTAGGGCTTGGCATTTTAACCAGTATGTTTACGGGCGTTTTTGTTGCCAAAGCACTGAGTTATTTAGTCTATCGCCCACGTCAAAGCCGCACTATTTGATACGTTTAAATTCGAGGAGCTTAATCATGTTTAAATTGTTTTTATCAACTCGCCCGCTCGCGACTAAATTACGTTTTGCTGGGCTATTTTTATCTTTATTTTTAATGCTGTTTGCCACCCTAGGGTTAGTTAAAAATGGCCTTAATTTTAGTATTGAATTTAATGGCGGTTATATTACCGAGTTTCAGTCGCAGCAATCACTCAATGTGCCCGAAGTTCGCACCGCCATTAGTGCGCTGTTAGGTCAAGAACAGGCTGCAGGCCTAAAAGTCAGCACCGCTGATCAGCATCATTTTGTCATTAGGCAAAACTTAGATGCCGCTGGTGAAACAAACCAGCAATGGTTTAGCACACTCAACGACACTTACCATGGTGAGCTTACTTTATTAGAAGCCAATTTTATTGGCGCGCAAGTGGGTGCAGAGTTGCTAGACCAAGGTGGAATGGCCATGTTGAGTGCCATTTTAATGGTATTAATTTACTTGGCGCTGCGTTTTGAATGGCGCTTGGCTGTGGGTGCAGTAGCGGCGTTGTTTCATGATATTTTATTGGTTTTGGGTTTATTTGCTTGGTTACAAGTTGAATTTGATTTAACGGTACTGGCCAGTATTTTAGCCATTATCGGTTACTCATTAAATGATTCGATTATTGTAGCCGACCGTTTACGTGAACTGATGCGCGCCAATTTACCTCGCGCCGAAGTTGACCCATTAGGCTGCGCCATCAATGATGCCATTACGTCAACACTCAGCCGCACCTTAATTACTTCTGGTACCACCCTTGCGACCATTGCCTCTATTTGGCTGTTAGCGGGCCCACCACTGGCTGGGTTTTCGTTAGCGCTATTTAGCGGCATTGTGGTCGGCACCTTGTCGTCGATTTGTATTTCGGCAACATTACCGCAGTTATTTGGCCTTGATATTAATCACTACATCTTAAAAGCTGATATTGACCGAAGCGAACAGATGTTGATGCCTTAGGTACTCTTTTTAACAAACGGCAATAAAAAAGGGAAATCAGCTGATTTCCCTTTTTATCAAACTAAAACATTACATTTTGTTTGGTTTTATAAACTTTAATGTCATACGGTCTGATTCACCCAGTGTGGCATATTTAGCGCGGTCTTTATCACCTAACGCAAACGTTGGCGCAAGCGTCCATACGCCTTTTTCATGCTGTGCGTTATCAAGTGGGTTTGCATTAACGGCTGATTCGGCCACCAAATCAAAACCTGCGGCTTTGGCCATGCTGATCACTATGCTTTGCTTAACATAACCCGATGGGCGATATTGCTCCGCATCAAGGTTTTCGGGTAAACGATGATCAACCACGCCAAAAATACCTCCTGGTTTTAGCGCAGTAAAAGCCGCAGCAAGAGTCGTTTTAAGGGCGTCATCGCCATTCATATAAAAGTTGTGTAAGTTACGAAAGGTCAATACCGCATCAGCACTGCCGGCAGGCGCAAGCTCAGTAGTATATTTTGGATGAAAACCCGTTAATTTGGTTTTTTCCATGCCTTTGGTATTGGCTAATTTGGCCTGATATTTAGGTAAATTTTTATTGAAGTATTCAACATCAGTACCTGATGGAAAATGCGCTGCGTAAAATACGCCTTTATCGGCCAGCATCGGGGCTAAAATTTCGCTGTACCAACCACCGCCAGGCCAAATTTCAACAACTGTCATGGTATCTTCAATACCAAAAAAATTCAGTGTTTGTTGTGGGTTACGAAATTCATCACGTGCTTTGTTGCTGGCACTGCGAATATCACTTTGCACCACCTCACTTACGGGTGCCGCATACACTGTGGTAGCCGCAAGTGTGGCACTTGCAAGCAAACTACAGAGCGCTAATGAGGTTAACTTTTTCATTTTAGTTCCTTATTGTTATGGTTTTACGCAATGAGCAAAGACTCAATACTTTCCTGAAGATAGACGTTGCTAAAAGAGACGTTTGTTAAGTTAAAATTTCCTAAAAACTCGGTTGTATCATTTGCACTAGTGAAAAGCGATGCCTAACCATTTTGACTAAACATCTTAAATTAACATTTTAAATTAACGTCTTGAATTAACATCACTCTCTAGGCTTTTTGTGAAAGCCAACATTTAATTATCTAACCACAGCACATGACATTTTATAAGCGCTTTGCGATTAAAATATGAACTTAAGTGCAATAATTTGTTTCAAACATGCATCCATACAGCTAAGAACGGGCAAACAGACTAAAAATTTCAACATAATGCCCAAACTCATTCCAATAATGAAAATCGAATACCAGAACCTAGATTAATATACCTTATCGATAGACCAAGTTTGTTTTTTACCTGCCACCATAATGGTCACTTCATCATCTAAATATTTGCCAACAAGGGCGGCACCTAAAGGCGCACTTGGGGTGATCACCGTCACTTTTTGCCCAGCTAACGTAATGATTAAGCCACCACTACAAGGGCCAAAAAACAAGGTTTGCACCACCCCCTCGTTATTGCCGAGCTGCACTAAAGCCCCAACTTTAATCGCATCATCAGGGCCAAATTCACGCAGTACTAATTGCTTATAGGCATTCATTTCTTGATGATACATCACAACTCTGCGCCCTAAACCCTCAGCCAAATAAGCCGACTCAAGCCCTAGCGTATCGTACTGGGTTTCGGCCACACTTTGCTCGTTAATCGCCCCCGCATGGGCGTTTTCAGCCCCTTCTTTAGCGATTGCTAACAACTGGCTTAATGCAGAAATAATGCTGATGATTAATTGGTTTTTATCTAACATTCATCACTCATAAAATTAGAACTACTATTTTATAATTTTTTATTAAAATTAATTGGACGCATAAATTAATTTAACTATGTGCATTTTTATATTAATTAGTTGGCGATTAAATCTATAATTGCATTTGAAACGGCTGATCTAAAAGGCTTTTTATAATTGTATTCTCCATTTGGACCCAGCCACATTGAGAGCAAATCCATACAAGCATTTAGCTCAAAAATTACTAGCTCTCCATTTTCACCAAAGAAACAATCAATGCCATAAATATCTAAACCTATTTTTTCATGGATAAGTAATAACTGCTTTTTATAATGAGGTAGAATATTTGTATTGAATGACTCTAAATAATGTTGTTCTGCATCTCTAAACTGTTTATGCTCAAGCATTAAATTGTAACGAGCATCTGCACCAACACACCAATTCTTTGAAGTTAAAAAATGCTGGGGGTAAAATTTACCGTCAATAACCGCAATTCTTGCTTTTCGGTAAAGTCCTGTTGTATCTATACAATCTATATACTCTATAATTATAAAACTTCTCTTTTGATCAAGCCAGTTCGTTAGCCCTATCAAGTCATCTTCGCTATCAACCCGCACCATAAATTCACTATTATGAAAACCTTCTAAACGGATAATAAGAGGGTAACTCATAAAAGTATTTTTTATATTATTATTAAGATCCTCAATAGTTTCAATATAAAAAATTTCCACTCTAGCTATTTTAACATTTGAAATTCCATTTAATAATCTCGATAAGTTTACTCTAGAAGTTTTATAGATATCTTCAGGGTGATTAAAAACCCTATTAAATTGAGGTGAATTAATTAATAAATTAACTGCTTTTAAAGTTTTTTTGCTCCCATCTGCATCACCAATCAAATTAACTACATTAGTACTTTTATCCTTATTTTCTAACTGAATACTTTCATTTAAACCGAGAATAAATAGAAAGCTATTATTTTTAATTTTATCTTTTTCTCTAATATATGGGTAGATTGGTAATACACCTTTAACTGTTATGCTTGAAGCATCTCTAAAAGAACCATTACCACCAGAGAAAGAGCTTCTTCCAAAATCATCTGGACCCATTATGAACAGTGTACTTTTCAACTTACTACCTTTTAAATTATTCTAACTTTAAATTTTTATATAATCGGTAAAATCATTAAACTGTCAAACTAATACATAAAATAATATTATCTTGTTATATTTTAGATTGCAGATCTTTCAGAGCCTCTAGAATTACCATAAATTTTTGACCAAAGGGCGTCACTTGATATTCAACCCGTGGCGGTACTTCGGCAAACACCTGTTTATCGAGAATCCCAAACTCAACATTACGTTTTAAACATTGGTTAAGCACTTTAGTGGTTAACCCATCAACAGCGCGTACCATTTCACCCGGCCGATTAATCTCTTGCGCGAGTAATTGATAAACCGTAAGTGACCATTTGCAACCAACAATGGTTTCGACCATGCGGGCACTTTCACTTGGCCCTTGAATTCTTGAAATTTTTTTATCGTTATTATTCATAAAGATGTACCAATTTGTACCTAGGGCACCTATTTGTGCTTACTTTTTTACTGTGGGTCAACCGCATAAGATTACCACACTTAAACGGCAAACAACGCCACGTTTTAACCCAAAACTCTGAGGTAATATGATGAACTTTCAACATTCAGGCTATGCATTAATTATTGGTGGTACCAGTGGTATGGGACTTGCGACTGCAGAGCGCCTTGCCAATGAAAAAGTAAAGCTAATTATTGTCGGTAATAATCAAGCAAAATTAAACGCCGCTGCCGATAAATTAAGCCTTATCACCGAGGTTGTGGCGCTACAAGCCGATTTATATCAACAGGCTGATTTAACCCGTTTGGCAGAGCAACTCACTCATTACCCAATTAATTATTTGGTCAATGCCGCAGGCTACTTTAGCCCAACCGCCTTTTTAGACCATACTCAAGCTGACTATCAACGTTATATGGATTTAAACTGGGCAACGTTTTATTTAAGTCAAATTGTCGCCAAATCAATGCAACAACATGGTGGCGGCAGCGTGGTTAATATCGGTTCGATGTGGGCAAAACAAGCCATCAAAGCCACGCCATCGAGCGCCTATTCAATGGCAAAAGCAGGCTTACATGCATTTACTCAACATTTAGCAATGGAATTGGCCGATAGCAACATTCGGGTTAATGCTGTGGCACCTGCCGTGGTTAAAACACCAATTTATCAAAGTTTTATAGATGAAAGCCAGCTTGATGAAACGCTTGCTACCTTCGATAGTTTCCACCCAATTGGGCGCATTGGCCAAGCAAGTGATATCGCCCACAGCATTGCATTTTTACTCTCTGATGAAGCAAGTTGGGTGACTGGCGCAATTTGGGATGTTGATGGCGGCGTAATGGCAGGTCGCAACTAACCTTACGCGGTGTTAGCTTAAGCAAATGCAGAGGTAAACCCGTTACAAAGTTAAACCGTATAAAACCTAAAAATGGCCGTATAATCCACTGCGCCATTATTGTTATTCGAATCCAGCAAGGGTAAGTATGCAACACATTAATTTAGACTTTAGTAAAAAAGTAGTGATTAACTCACACCTTGAGCCTTGGCAACCAAGCCCACTTGCTGGGGTAACGCGCAAAATTTTATCACGCGAATCAGCCGAAAGTGGCCATGCCACCAGCATAGTACGTTATGAAGCAGGCTCACAATTTAGCTCCCACAGTCACCCAATGGGTGAAGAGATTTTTGTGCTCGACGGCGTTTTCAGTGACGAAAATGGCGACTACCCTGCAGGCACTTATATTCGCAACCCACCTGGCAGCCACCATCAGCCTTTTAGCGTTCAAGGGTGCACCTTGTTTGTAAAACTCAATCAATTTTTAGCTGATGATTTAAGTTCAGTGAGAGTCAATACTCATACCGCACAATGGCGTGCCGGCCAAGGTGGCTTGCAAGTGATGCCTCTGCATCAACATGATGTTGAGCACACCGCATTAGTAAAATGGCCTGCTGGCGAGCGTTTTTTACCGCATCGTCATTATGGTGGTGAAGAAATTTTGGTATTGAGCGGCACCTTTTGTGACGAACACGGCAACTACCCCACCGGCACTTGGCTGCGCAGCCCACACATGAGCGAGCATCACCCATTTGTTGAACAAGAAACCATTATTTTAGTTAAAGTGGGTCATTTGGGGATTGGCTAACAACTGTACAAGCGCGCTCTGGTTAGAATAAATGGTTCAATATTTTGATACCAAGCCGATAGTATAAAAAACAACGTTCCACCACAGAGAGCATTGAGGTGCTGCGCGACACCGAGGTTAAACGCATTATAACGACTATTAATAATCCAATTACTTCAGAAAAAAGAGCAGTAAAAACTACATTTTAGGTCGTGATTTATAGCGATAAAACACGAGTAATCTACCAATAAAAAAGCCTCAATAATTACTCAGGAAAAATGTTTAAAATAAAACACCTTATTGCTATCAATAAGGTGCAAGTGTTCTTTTTAAGCTGTATCGAAAAAATCTAAGCGCTTTTTATGTAATTAAAAAGCGTTTTATTTTTAACGTCCAAAGAAAAATGAAAAACCTGAACTCTGTTGGCTGCTTTGTAGTTTTTATAACTACAAACTTGTATTAATCTATGAACTAGAGCAACACCAATTCTTAACTTATTCGTCTAAAAGAGATGATCTACAGTCTAGAGTTTGGGAGTTCAGTTATCTTGTTATATACAAATTATACCTTTCGACTAGCTAACATATAAAAGAATAAACCATCCTTTTCATTGCTTCCTGTTGATGTATGCGAACCATTAAAATTCCACCATACTTGAGTATGCATCCCACTAATTATGACGCCAACAACATTATTACTTTTTTCAAATCCTCGAATTTCACATATTGTTTTTTTACAGTTGACCGATTGCAAATTAACTTCACCCGCTAGATCATGTGTGACAAAATAATCTTTTATTTTTTGCTCCATCTCAACAGCCCAATCGTAATCAACCTCTTCTGCTTGTAACTTTTTAAATAAGTCAACAACAGTACCTTTTGATTCTGAAACTGTATTTGCAAATGGCTCAGGTAAGTATGGTTCTACTTCAGCCAATGTTATAGATGACCTAGGTTGAATAGATTCTTCAATTTTCTCAGGTTCAATATTTGATAAATAATCATTTTCTTTCACATCTAATCGAGTTACTAATTCTTCATAGTTGCGCTCAAGATTCTTTAATTTTATTTTTAAATCTTGGATAAGTTTATCGTTATCAGATTTATTAGACTGATATACTGCAACCGAATTTTTCTCAGGCTCATAGGATAAAGGCGTTGACTCTATAGCTGTATTTTTTTCAATAATAACACTGCCATTTACCTGCATACCTGCCCAAAACGATATTAAAGTAAATATAACGACTACTACAATAACCTTAATTAAACTCATAACCTTCCTTGTGTATAACGAGACTGTAGAATGACTCCACCAGCCAAATTTAACTAAAAATCGAGCTCCAAAAATCATTCTCAAGCCCTTTTTAGGCATTAGGTAATGTATCTAGAACCGATCAAACAAGCTGTTTTTACTAAAAAATAGTCATTAACCAGCCTCAACGAGCCTGTAGAATTACTCGTTTTTAATTTGTTGTTATTAATCAGCAAACTATAACTTAGTTCCTATTTTGACTCAATCGTTCAGTCTGTTTTGAGCTGATATTTTAATCAAGGTTTTAGATGGTTATCTTGCGGTTTCAGTGGGGATTCTGAGGTCTTTTTAAGGTTACAAAGAGTTTCCCCCTAATTTAGTGCAGCCTGTTTTGCAGCTTTCGATAGTATGACCAAAGCAACTTTTACCACCGAGTTCACCGCTGCGCTACACCGAACTTTGAGATTTGTGTAGGTGCAAGCCTGCTTGCAAAGGCGAGCGCAGGTTTTTCTTTAAGAAAAATTAAATTATTAAGCCAAAGGCAAAAAGCAAAGCGACCCCATTGATTTTATTAGGCTTTATTTACTTCATAGAGTTTATTAGCTTTTTAATTTCCTGATCTAAGTTCTCAGATTTGATTTGACCAACTAAGACACCTGATTGGTCTACTAATAAATAATGGGGAACACCGTTAAAACCTAATTTTTTAAATACGGCTCCAACGCTAAATTCATCTTCAAATAGTGCCTGAGGCCACGTAAGAGATTCATTTTTAATTAATTCTAATACAGTATCTTTACTGTCTTGCAAAGATACCCCTAGTATTTGAAATTCATCTTCTGAATATTTATTACGAAGATCTCTTAATATAGGCCACGCTTTCTTACATGGTGCACACCATGTCCCATAAAAATCAATTAATACAACTTTCCCAATATTGTCTTGTGACTTGTATTGTTCTCCACCGATAAGGTTCAAGGAAAAATTGTATTGTTCACCAACAAAAATTGTAGGAAACGGGATAGAGGTAAGTAGGTTTGAAATTTTATCATTTTTTTCTTTCTTCTTTTTCTCATCAAGCGCTCTCTGAGCAATAAGTTCTGAAGTTGCTTTGCCTTGAAGTATAACTTTTAATGTATCCTTTTTAGCAAGGATTTGAGCTGGTAAATATGTCAAGCTCGAAACCCAAGCATCAGATGATCTACCTATACTTTCACCCGCTACTGTAGACTGAACCCTATTATTGTTTTTTGAAATAAAAACAATTCTAAAATCTTGATGCCAATCATTATTACGCGAACTAATATCAGGAGACACTTGAGATACAACTACGGCTAATTGGTTATCCTTTAGTTCAAGTAGTGTAACTGATGGGTATTTTATATTTGCAGTATATGTCACGGAGTCATCCCAAGGGCTAAAACTCATTAGGTCAAACCATTGTGCCTCTTTCGCAACACAGTTAGAAGACAGGAAAAAGGATAAAACTACGATAACGATTTTAGGATAATTTAACATCACTTTAATAACACTCCTTTGTTAAGATGAAGCCTAACGAGCCTGTAGAATTACTCGTTTTTAATTTGTTGTTATTAATCAGCAAACTATAACTTAGTTCCTATTTTGACTCAATCGTTCAGTCTGTTTTGAGCTGATATTTTAATCGAGGTTTTAGATGGTTATCTTGCGGTTTCAGTGGGGGCCTAACGAGCCTGTAGAATTACTCGTTTTTAATTTGTTGTTATTAATCAGCAAACTATAACTTAGTTCCTATTTTGACTCAATCGTTCAGTCTGTTTTGAGCTGATATTTTAATCAAGGTTTTAGATGGTTATCTTGCGGTTTCAGTGGGGGTTCTGAGGTCTTTTTAAGGTTACAAAGAGTTTCCCCCTAATTTAGTGCAGCCTGTTTTGCAGCTTTCGATAGTATGACCAAAGCAACTTTTACCACCGAGTTCACCGCTGCGCTACACCGAACTTTGAGATTTGTGTAGGTGCAAGCCTGCTTGCGAAGGCGAGCGCAGCTCGGCAGGTTTTTCTTTAAGGTAAATTAAATTATTAAGCCAAAGGCAAAAAGCAAGACGCGACCCCATTGATTCTCTATGCCAAAAGCTATTTAAGCTACATTGCCTATTCTTGATTTCACAAAGAGTGACACCTTATTGGCGCGCATTAATACAATCAACAAAGTCGTTTACACCTTAAATGAGCCTGAAACTAACTGTGCAAAAAGTACCTATGACTTGAATAGTGCCATCTTAGGGTTAACCGATAAATGTCTCGGCTTTGGCTTCCTGCGTCGCTCTACCTCCTAAATCCATTTAGTCGTAATGCCCCTAACATTTCAATGGATTGAAAAACGTTAGGCAGCATTCTTTTTGTTAAAGATTTCGTACTTAGAGAGCCTCTATTGGTGTTTGCATACTTTTATTTTTAACAGCACGACGATTTAACAGCTAACCGACAGACGAAGTAGATGAGTTTGTTGATTGATTTGGATTTGACCGCTTGCGCGGTCAAAAAGATAAGTAATGCCTATTGACGAGAGAATGGCTCATATGTGTTAGAAGTTTCTTATAAATACTCTCGAAACCAACTAATTAGCTCTTTATGTGCATTTTCTTTATTTTGCGTTAAGGCATGATTATCGTCGGGATATATAACAAGTTTATGAGGGATGCTATTTTCAGTCAGCGCAGCTGCCAGCTCAATTGAGTTATTGACTGATACACGTTTATCATTTGCACCATGTAAAAGTAAAATGGGGGTGTTCGAAGGTAATTTATTTACCCATTTTAACACTGAGCGTTTCTCTAATTCTGCTGCTTTATTTTCTTGATAATCAGGAATCTGACGACTATAAATCTTTTCCATAAATGGGCGAAATTTTAGCTCTTCTAACAAGTCAGTCGCACCTGCGATACTAGCAATAGCTTTTATACCCTTCATTTTATTCAAAGCTAAGAATGTTTGCATACCACCACGACTATGCCCATACATACCTACACGCTGAGGATCTGCCCCCTCAATATTAGGAATAAAATCGAATAATGCGATGACATCATTAACATCTTTTCCACCAAATTCATCGAGTAGAGTATTTTTTGAAAGGGTACCTCTATATTGAGAACCAATAATTACAAAACCCTCATTAGCAATAGGAAACAAATTAGGCATCATATTAGGAAAGCTGACTTTACCAAAGTTACCATTACCCCCACGATTAAAAATTAACACAGGTAATTTCTTTTGAGATAATTTTGGCTTAATGACATAGCCATGAACATCAATCCCATCAACTTGATACATAAACGTGCGACACGACAGGTTATTTTTGTATGAATTAAAATTTTCTTTTCCAAAGGTGTTATCAAATGATTGCATAGCACCTTTGACTTCACCTTCTGAGGCAAGTTTTTTACTTTGCTGTGTTTTGACCATAGTACGCCATGAATCATAGTCGGTAAAAATCCAACTGAAGCAGTCTTTTTGATCTTTGATACGTTCATCATTGATTAAATTGGTGGCTTGTGTGCTAAACGATAAAACAGCTAAAGAGATAATTAATAGGTATTTGTTCACATGAACTCCATGTCGGTGATTGAAACTTCTAACGCCGCAAATAAACGGCAAAAATTAGTTGGCTAAAATTTGTGAGGCACGAACAAAGCCAACTGGTTTTTGTCCGTACTTTTAATTTGCTTTGTTATAAGCACTTTAATTTTTTCTCAAACCTTCCATGATATATACATAATCATTGTGATCTTTGACATACAATACACCAAGTACGATTGATGTAGGCCAAGTAAGAAATAACCCTAAACCAAATGCTGGAAGAAGTACGATACAAATTATTGAAAGAATAATTGCCGTAATTTTACCTGAATAAAACAATCCAAACGGTCCGAGAAAAATATTCAATACGAGCTGTAAAATAATACTTTTTCTTTTTAATTTGGCTTCTTCCATATTCGGACTTTACTGGTGCTTATAACGAGCCTGTAGATTAACTCGTTTTTAAATTTGTTTTTATTGATAAACAAACCATAACTTAGTTCCTATTTTGGTTCAATTGATTACTGTATTTTTACGCAGAATATAGAAGTGTTTGATATTGTTTTAATTGGCATTTTGGAAGGGATTATGGGTGGTTGAGTAGCTTTAATTTAGGTTAAAAGGGTTTCCCCTGCTTAATGCAACCTATTTTGCAGCTTTTCTATATTATGAACCAAGCAGTAAACAGCGGTTCAATTTGCTGGTGCATTTTAACCACGAAAGCCGCTATCGAGGTGTAATGTGGCTGAGCGTCACCCGCTATTTCTTGCAAAAGAGTCTCATGAACAAAATATTGTTTTTACACGCTTTAGCAATACGCCGACTGCTAATTAAACCATACGCATATCCGAGTAAAATAATTTTGAGCATCACTGAAGGCGAATACGCCGCAGCACCCGTTTTATCATTGTGATACCACGCATCAAACCCCGACAAGTCGAGTTTATTTTCGACAATATAACAAAGGACATACTCAAATGTACCCGGCAATATTTGCTCAGCGAAATTGATAGGAATGAATTTATTTTGGCAGGATAAGTCATGCTTGACTCCTTACCCAACGAAAGAGCCATAACAGTTTACCGTGGGTGAATAATATCTATTAGATCACAGCGAACAGATGGGTTCAAGGTTAAAAATCGAGCAAAGAAAGAAGTGTAGAATCCGTTCCTAAAATGAGTAATTCTACAGCCTCAACGCCCACTTAAGCGGACAAAAATTGTTGGTTAAAATGTGAAGCGAAGCGGAACCTAACCAACTGTTTTTGTTCCGTTTGAAGTGCTTGTTATGCGTATTTTAACCTAAACGTAGTACAAGATAATGGCTTATTATTTAAACTAATAAAATCAGGTGCATCGCCAATAATTTCAAAGCCTTGCTTTAACAACACATGCTTTGAAGCAGGATTGTTTTCTAATACTCTAGCTTCCAGAGATTGAACACTAAATTCTCTTTGTGCAATTTCAACTAGCGAAGCTAGACAAAAGCTTGCATAGCCTTGGGATATAAAACGTTTTGAAACCCTATAACCTACATAAGCTTTATTAGAGCTAATATCTCTTAAATTGGCTCTTGCGACAATTTCATTATCTTTAATAAGTAAACCACAAAACGCAGAACCAGAACGTACTTTATCAAGTTCTGCATTAATATGTTGTTCAACACCTTGCTCAGAATAAAAATCATTATCCCGAGGCTCAATTAATGATTCAAACCATGATCTATTTTCTAGTTCAAAATCAAACAATTGCTTCAAATGATGTTCAGATAACAGCTCAAGTTGCATTGATACTCTCTATACGCATAACAATTTAGTATTTATGCGACACGCTGTTTGTGTTGCATAATCGCTTGTTGAACTGAGGCGCTACCTGCTCGGTGTTTGAGTGGATATTGTTTATTCTATGGGAATTTGCTTTTCGTGATGTAGGCTACATCACGCTTACTTTATCGGATTAACGGTGTTTTCTTAGCCTTCCCTGCATGGCTCAGCCATTTTTACGTCCCCATTACACCTAATTTTTAGCGCTGAGGCAATCTTATTTTTCGTGGGCACAACGTCACCTTACCTGAACACTTAAACAGGTTAACCCTCTGATTTGACTAAGCAAGCGTGACCGCTAGCTCGTTCGCTCTGCTTTATTCATCACTTCATCAACAGTGACGATGCCAATAAATCGCAGTGTGCCTGTTTTACATTTTTGGCACGGCCAATGAGGTATCTGTGTTTCTTTTGCTCTCTTTGGTTTCAGCGGTTTAGCTATCTGTGGCGCCTTTCTCATTATGATTAAAGAGCAACAATCAATGAGGATAGATCTTTCTTTTTGCCTTTGATCATAAAAAGTAAAACTTAACTTCAACCCCTATTTCACATTTTTAAATGCAATAATCAGTAAGGTTACCGATAAACTTCATAATAGACAATAAGATACAAGTCTAATTTTCTTACAACTTATTACAAGCAAGCTATTTTATAGCGATGAAAAAGCGGCCGAGCTTTGCTCGCCTTCGCAAGCAGGCTTGCACCTACGGTAAAATCTCAAAAAAAACATCAAAATATCGGTGTAGCGCAGCGCCTAGGGGCTATTAATACTCGGCGGTGGTGAAACAATTTTAACAACTGAGTTTTCGATGGTGAAAAAGAAGGTTAACCACCGAGGTTAAGAGAAACACAGAAGAAAGAAAAAGCTATTTATTAGTTGGCTTTACTCACTTAGCTTTTCTCGGTGAGCGAAGCTTCGGTGTACTCGGTGGTGAAAAAATACTCGGTGGTAAAATCACAATTCAACAAAGTAGCGTCAGGTTAATGCCCAACCATAAAAACCTGCCGAGCTGCGCTCGCCTTCGCAAGCAGGCTTGCACCTACGCAAAACTCAAAGCTCATGCCGATGCCAACAATTCCCCCGTTATCACGCCCCGAAAATAAACAATTGATGAGTAATGTCGCGCATGGCAGGATTTTGTTCCCGACAAATCCTAAGTACCAACATCCATCTAGGCAATGCGCGATAAGCCATGCTTGTACATGGACGTACTTTCATGGCGTGTACGTTCACATCAATGGATTATTTGAAGAATAAAGCGTGATGTCGGTGGCGCTGGGTGAGTCCAGAGGGGGGGGAGCGCTAGCCCCTCTTTGGCTGCCGTCGCCAGTGCGACTGTTACCAACAATGCTAATTTAAAAAGCGGTTTTCAATTTAAAAGCAGTTGTTGATGTGAGTACGGCTTTTTAAAAGCTGTCGGGCTAAAGCCCGACCTACAACAGCGGCCGAGCTTTGCTCGCCTTCGCAAGCAGGCTTGCACCTAGCAAATCAAATTTTTGTGTTATGGCTAAAACATACCGCGATATCTGAAATCATTTATTTAAACAAAGCTAAAAATATGATCGAATTGAGATTAATCAGATGAATGTTAAGATAACAAATCTCATAAAAGATAATAAATCTATCTTAACTAGCTACTTTCAACGCTAACAGCGTTGAATTAACTGATATCTTTAGTTTTAGTTCAATACAGTGATAAGTCTCTTATCCAAAACTGAGGTTAATTGAAAACAGCGTTAAGGACAGCAAAATGACACTACGTTTATTACTTAATGGTAAAAAAGCCGCACTTGAGAGTGTGCGCGAAGCCGTAAGCACATTACGTAACCGTGGTTATGAACTGGAAGTGCGAGTCACTTGGGAAGCGGGTGATATGGCACGTTTAGTTAATGAGGCCATTGAGGAGCAATGCACCCGACTTATCGCCGGTGGAGGCGATGGGACGCTTAATGAAGTTGTTAATGCCTTAATGCAGCACCCAAAAGAACAAAGACCAGAGCTGGCTATTTTACCGCTTGGCACAGCCAATGACTTTGCAACTGCATGCCAAGTACCAACCGACATAGCGCTTGATGCACTCACCCTTGCTTGTGAAGGCGAAAGTACATTCGTGGATGTGATTAAAGCGAGCGACGATTATGTTATCAATGTTGCCACCGGAGGGTTTGGTGCGCAAGTTACTGCAACAACCCCGCCCGCTCTTAAAAATTTTTTAGGCGGCGGTGCTTATACGCTGACAGGTTTAATCAATGCTCTAGACTTTAAACCGTTTCAAGGCATCATTAAATTTGATGACCGCACATTAAAAAGCAGCGTGATTTTGGCCGCCATTTGCAACGGCCCGCAAGCGGGCGGCGGGCAAATATTATCAAGCATTTCCCGTATTAATGATGGCAAAATGGAGCTGGTTGCACTTTATGATTTTCCTGCTGCAGCTATCAGCTCCGTTATTGGCCAATTATCCGATCCGCAAGGCACTGGCGAGTTTGTTAAGCGCTATCAAGCTACAAAAGTGCAATGGCAAGCCGATGAGTTAATGCCAATTAATCTCGATGGCGAACCTATTAGCAGTAAAGATATTACCTTTACTCTCTGCCCGCTCGAAATCAAACTGGTATTGCCTAACAATTGCCCATTACTTGATTGATTAAAAGTTTTAGTTGCTGAGATAACTGTTTGGCTGTCACTTTAAGTGCAACATTAGGTAATACTTTTACCCTCATAACATAATGAAGAATAATTTTTATATTTTATGCTTGAATCAGACAATATGAATCTAAGCAATAAAAAGCCGACTTTAAATCGGCTTCTTAGTGTTAAAAACTATAATTAAATCCGGCGTAATAGCGCCTACCAGAGTAACTAGCGTTTAATAAGCGCGCATCGGTATCATTACCTAACCGTGTCACTGATCCCGATTGAGTTAAATTAATAACCGCTGCAGTAAAACTCAACCCTTCGTATAAGTGAATTGAAGCATTAAGATCGATTTGGCTGTATGGATCTTGGTAAACATTTAAGCCACTATTTAAACCCAACACAGTTTCTCCACGTTTATTATAAGAAGCCCGGACATTAAAATAATCACCTTCATAATAAACCGAGGTATTGTATTGATACTTTGCGCTGCCAATTAATGGCGATTGCCCAAACGCTTGACCATCAACTGAAACATCAGCTTTATTGGTTTTGTTATAGGTATAATTAGCGTTAAAACCAAAGCCATTATCAAACGCATGTTGCAAGAAGACTTCAACACCTTTAGATACGGCATTGGTCCCATTACCTACTGTGCTATAAGGTGAAATAGTGATGGTTCCCGCTGCCACAACCTGATCTTTACCGGCAAAATATTGCAAAGAGTCAATCACAAGGGGGACAACAAAGTTATCGACCTTTTTATAAAATAATGCGAGGCCCATTGCAGAGCCTTCACCATAGTAATATTCCAAAGATATATCGGATTGCAGTGATTCAAAGGGTTTTAAATTTTTATTTCCCCCACGGCCACTAAAGCCAGCTTGTTCGTTAAACGCGGCACGGTCTTGCGCCCATTCATCGGATACAAATGTAATATGTTGTTGACCACCTAAGTCACTATAATCCGGACGAGACATCACTTTAGCAACGGCACCACGTACGACCAAGTCATCGGTTGCATCCCATGCAATATTAAAGCTTGGCAGAATTTGTGTATCGGTATTCTCTTGTGTAACAAGCTGATAATCA
Source organism: Pseudoalteromonas tunicata (assembly GCF_002310815.1). Classification (NCBI taxonomy): domain Bacteria; kingdom Pseudomonadati; phylum Pseudomonadota; class Gammaproteobacteria; order Alteromonadales; family Pseudoalteromonadaceae; genus Pseudoalteromonas; species Pseudoalteromonas tunicata. The sequence continues at coordinate 2,418,067 of NZ_CP011032.1, forward strand.
TCTAAAAATCGAGCATCGCCAGTTACTGCTTCACCGGTTTGATCATTGGTATGATCTAGCAAATAGGTATATAAATCTGTCGATGAAGTCATGGTTGTCGTTTGCACCACACGTACACCTAAATTTCCCCTCACATCGTTAAATTCAAAGTCTCCTTGGATATAAAATGCAGATATTTGCTCTTCAATGTCATAGACAAAATTATCTTCGATACGGGTATAAGGTACATAATTAGTTAAAATGGTATTGCGGTATTTATCCCAATCAATTGTTGGCATTTGGTTGATGCTAAAACCGCCAATAAGGTTGTCTTCGCTGGTAAATACATCTTTAGCTAAAGGCATACCATTGTTCCATTGATAGCTATCAAAACGCGTAATGCCATTATCGCTTGCTTGCGCAGCGGCAATATCAAAATTAGGATCGAGAAAAAATGTGTTGGCTGTTTCGCGGTGCAAGGTTGCCTTGCGATATTTAACACCGGTTTTAATGGTTTTTAGCATACCCCAATCAGCATAAAAATCGAGGTCGCCTTGATAATAGGTTTCTGCAAGTTCACTTCTGACAAAACTTGAATTAGAAGAACCTGGATCACGCCCACCGCCAATCCCATTGAGTAAATTGGTTAAGGTATTGGGATCAATATTCAGTGATACTGAATTGCGGTCAATAGACCAGCCAGCAGTTTGCGCTGCATTTTCGACAGTACTGGCATTTTCACCTGCATTCGAGCTTTTATAAGCCGCTTCCCAGCTCTCGCTCGGACCACCATCCGATTGGGTATGACCAGCAACAAAGCGTAATTTAAATAAATCCCCTTCATAGGTAACATTAAAATCTAAGGTGTCTGAGGTTGATTTTTCACGCACATAACTGCCTCGCATCCAGGGCAGTTGCATATCATGTTCAACCCCACTGGCGCTGGCATCAAATTGCATCGCATTTACGATTGTTCCTGACTCATCAAGGCCAACATCAGTTAAAAATGATGGGTTTAAAGACCATTCTGGTATATCGACCACTGAGTGCGTACTATCTCGTTCAAGTGAAAAACCAAAATAATTTAGACCAAACTCTAGCGCATGAGTCGCACGCCATTGAGTACTCAGTTGTACTCCTTCACGTTGACGTTTTTCGTTAAAGACTGAACCGCGAACAACCTGAGGAAACCACACACCATCAAAGCGATTGCCTTCAGCATCGGTGACTATGTCCCACGAATTGTTATTTTCAACAGCATTATTATTAACATCAACAGGGTTACCTTGGCCGGTGTAACGCCATACATTACCATCTGTACCACCAGCTAATGTTCTATTGGTTCGCTCCTGCGCTGTGTAACCAAACAATATACCAAAGGTTTCGTTATCATTTTTCCACGAATACAGCCCTGTAAGTTGAGGTTGGTATTCTTTGGTGACATCTGCATAGGTTGTCTCAACATTGAGTACGCCTGAATTGGCTTCCATGTTTAAAGGTTTACGCGTATGCATAAGCACAGTGCCACCAACCCCGCCTTCATCAAGCCGTGCCTCTGAGGATTTAAATACTTCAACACGTTCAATCATTGAAGAAGGCAATAATGCATAATCAAATGAGCGCGAAGGCTCGCCCGGAGATGAGGCAATAAAATTACCATTAAGTTGTGTGAATGTGAGCTCGGATGAAAGGCCACGAATACTTACCGAGGCGCCTTCCCCACCGTTGCGCTCAATCATTAAACCCGGAACCCGCTGTAATGAATCAGCGACATTTTTATCAGGAAATTTACCAATATCTTCCGCTGTAATCGCATCAACAACCGAGCTTGCCATACGTTTAACATCTAAGTTTTCAGCCAGACTTGCACGGATCCCTCTTATTTCAATGACTTCCATATCATCAGGTAAAGGTATCTTAGGGCTTTCTTGCTGTGCATAAGCACTACTCATGGCTGATAAAATTGATAAACTTAAAAGTGATTTATAAAGTGTGACAGAAGAGCCAAATGTATATTGGTTACAACCAAAAGCTAACATAGTAATTTACCGATAATTTAAACAGCTCAAATAAACAGAGCTCGTTATGAAGTGATATTGCACAAACCTTAGTGAACCTAATCAAAGGGTCAAAAAGAGCGAGCAATTTTACATGGCAAACCTTAATCGCCCGTTAACATCACAACTAAATTGATAATCTTTAAATTAATCTCAGTTCTGGATTAGAGCTGTGCCAATACGCACAATTAAAAGTCGATATCTAAGTTATTCATCTCCTGATACAGGTAAACAGATACTTATTAGGCAATTTGATGATCTTGAAAAAATAAATAACGCGGTAGCAATAAGCTTTATTTGTCTTCACTGAGAAAAAAAACCTGACTCACTTTGCTCACTTTCTCAGCAAACCCGCACCTAAATAATAAACAAATGTGCATTAAAAAAGCGCCCTGAGGCGCTTTTAACTTAATCAATATTGGTAGATAACCGATTGTTATTTTTCAATTAAACCATATTCTTTATCAAGTAATTCGATAATTTCAGCGCGAGGGTCTTGTGGGATCACAATTTGTTTGCCGATAATTTTACTCGCGATACCAACATAAGTATCAGAAACTTGCATCATCACTTCGACTGGTAATTTATAGCCCTCAGCTAGTGCTTCGCGCTCTGGCATACGGTCTTTGTTTAATAATACATCGCTATCTGGCACGTTGTTAATCAGTAACTGACGGAAGCCTTCTTTCGAATTTTCGATGATTTGGCCATTTTTATACGCGGCTTCATCCCAAATACGCGATGAATCTGGCGTGCCCACTTCATCGATATAAATCAGCTTTTGTGTGCCATCAATTTCGTCCACATAACCAAATTCAAATTTTGTATCAACAAAAATTTGACCAATTTCAGCCAGTTGTGCACTGATTAATTTAAAGCCTTCCGTTAATAATTGTTCGTACTTATCAACATCACCCAGCGATTTAAAGTTAAACGCGGCTAAATTGTTTTCGATATTAGCGCGAGTAATATTAACATCATCGACCGCAGGTACTTCTGGCACATCAGTAATAATGCCTTTGGTTGATGGGGTAATAAGCACATTTTCAAGCTTTTGATTTGCTTGTAAGCCTTCTGGTAAATCAATACCACAGAAGTTACGCACGCCTTTGGCATAATCGCGCCACATGCTGCCAGTAATGTATTGGCGCGCAATGGCTTCGACCCGTACGGTTTGCGCTTTGCGCACAATCCAAATATATGGGTGTGGAATATCAACAATGTGATTGCCTGCAAGGCCTGATTGGTCAAATAATTTAAACCAATGTGCAGCAACTGAGTTAAGTGCAATGCCTTTACCTGGTACGCCATTTAGGCCATTTTCGCCTTGCCAAATACAATCAAAGGCTGAAATACGATCAGAAATGATCATAATTGCAAGCGGTGTATCTTTTGGAATTTGATAGCCTTTTTCTTCAATTAAACGTTCGCTGTCGGCTGACGTTAACCAATAAACACTGCGAACTTTTCCGCTGTGGACATTACCTTGGGTGCGAATAGGTAAGTCATCATTGACTTCCAATACTTTATAGGTGCTCATTGGCTCTCCAAAAGATTTAACTCGATACTAAATGAAACTAGAAAATGGGGTTGATTTTCTGGTGTATTTTTTCAGGCGCTATAATAGTGCAGCACGCTAAAAATCACAATCTAAGCCTGCGTTGCAAATGCTAAATTTCTCCTTTAACTTGGCTTAAAACAGCCAACATTTATCATTGTGTAACAGCAAGCGTAAATAAAAAGCAGTTTATCGTATTACACTTGGAGTCGGGCTTATTTTGTTATAGTGTCGCATTACGATTATCTGAGTATTGTTGTTATGATCACTCTGAGCGAGTTACAATTTTGCTGGCCGGGCGCAGCAAAAAAAATTATTGATATTAAGCATTTACATATTGAGCAAGGCCAACATGTGTTTATTTATGGCCCAAGCGGCAGTGGCAAATCAACCTTGTTATCGTTACTTGCAGGCATCAATCGGCCCAGTGCAGGCGAAATTGTTTTATTAGGACAGGCGCAAACTGGTTTATCAAATCGCCAACGTGATCAATTTCGGGCTGATCATATTGGTTATATTTTTCAAAACTTTAATTTAATTCCCTATCTGAACGCTATCGAAAACGTCACTTTAGCCACCGAGTTTTCAACAAGTCGCAAACAACGGGTGCTGCAAAGCCATAAAAGTATTGCTTGCGCCGCTAAAGCCCTATTACAGGCCTTAGAGTTACCTGATGAAGTATTAATGCATCCCGTTGTGAATTTAAGTATTGGTCAGCAGCAACGCGTTGCAGCAGCACGGGCTTTTATTGGTCAACCCGAAATTATTATTGCTGATGAACCGACATCTGCGCTCGATAGCGACAGCCGTAATCGCTTTATTGAGTTATTGTTTGAACAAGCAACCATAAACAATGCCACTATTTTATTTGTGAGCCATGATACGACCTTAGCCCCGCTGTTTGAGCAAAAACTAGCTATTACAGCGCAAAATTTGGGGCTATCATCATGATTTTAATTAAGTTAGCTAAAAAGAGTTTATTAAATCGAAAAACCAGTGTTTTACTGACTGTAATAACAATTGCGATTAGTGTGATGTTATTGCTCTGTATTGAACGAGTACGAGTCGATGCAAAAACCAGTTTTAGTAATACTATTTCAGGCACAGATTTAATTGTAGGAGCGCGCACTGGGGCGACCGAATTGCTACTTGCCTCGGTATTTCGCATTGGCCACAGCACCAACATGATGAGTTGGCAAAGCTATCAAGAGATTAAAACCCAACGCGGTATAAAATGGACTATCCCTATTTCATTGGGAGATTCACACCGCGGTTATGCGGTACTTGGTACTAACCTTGATTATTTTAGCCATTATCGTTTTGCGAAAAAACAGCCGCTTGTTTTTGCAACGGGTCGGGTATTTCAAAACCAAACTGAAGTCGTCCTTGGTGCCATTGTTGCCAAAGAATTAGGCTATGAGCTTGGTAATGACATCGTGGTATCCCACGGTGCGGGCAATACCAGTTTTCATCATCACGATGAACACCCTTTTAAAGTGGTGGGCATTTTAGCGCCGACTGGCACACCCGTTGATAAAACCGTGCATGTGCCGCTGATTGCCATAAGTAATATTCATCAAGAATCGTCAAAACCAACACACATCAATCACGACCATGACCATGACCATGACCATGACAAGAATAATGATTTAGTCGGTGAACCTAAACACATTAGTGCGATGCTAATTGGGCTTAATTCACCAGTAATGGCACTGCAAGCGCAGCGCAGCATTAATCAATTTAAAGGCGAGCCTTTATTGGCTATTTTACCTAGCTTTACCTTACGTCAATTGTGGGAAATTCTCTCGATTGTTGAAAAAGCGCTTTGGCTGATTTCAATAGCTGTGGTGATCATCAGCTTATTAGGCATGGTGACCACTTTACTCAGTACACTCAATCAACGACGCCGCGAACTGGCCATCTTACGCTCTGTCGGCGCTCGGCCAAGTCATATCTTTATTTTAATGTCGCTTGAAAGCCTGCTGCTCACCTGCACCGCGGTGCTATTTGGCATTATTGGTTTTTATGCGATGTTATTTACCGCAACCCCCTTTATTCAAGCAAGCACAGGCATAAGCTTATCGTTTAGTGTTTTGAGCAGCTATGAATCAGGATTGATTGCCAGTATCATTGCAGCCGGATCTGTCATTGGATTGATCCCTGCGTTTTTGGCGTACCGTTATTCTCTTGCCGATGGAATGAGTATCAAACTATGAGTTTATTTAAGCACCCCGTAAGTTCCATAAAACTACTACTTGGCGCAGCCTTAATTTTCAGCCAAGCTGTTGCTGCGAACGGTAAACCTAAAGAGATTTTTTGGGAAGACCTTATTCCTAAAGGTCATGTTCAAATCGAAACGAGCGCACAAGCGAATCATGAAGGTTCTGAGCAAAATTGGATCCAACCTGATATTGAGGCACCGGTTGTTAAAGAGCTTGATGGACAATTGGTGAGTTTGCCGGGTTTTGTAGTACCGCTTGAAGGCGACGATGAAACCATTACGGAGTTTTTATTGGTGCCGTTTTTTGGTGCCTGTATTCATGTACCACCTCCACCACCAAATCAAATTGTGCATGTAACAATTAAAGATGGCGTACCAATTGAAAGCTTGTACGATGCCATTGTGGTCACTGGGGTTATTTCAACCAAAGGTTGGAGCGGTGAGATTGCGCAAGTCGGTTATAGCTTAACGGGTATTGGCGTTGCGCCGTTTGAATTATAAGTTTTGATCGTAAAATAAAACCTTATAAATCAACTTCTTACTTTTAAAAATACTAAAAAGCCACTGCAAAAAGTGGCTTTTTAATTTCATTACACTTCAGCTGTAAAAGTAGCGCTGTTAAAAACGCTGCTCCGTGCTCATACCACATTGACCATTGCCATAAGCTGGGTATTGTTGTGGTAAGACATCACAGGTTGAAACCATCTTGTTTTCTAACTGATATTGTTTTTCGTATTGAGTATATTCTTGCACTAACTCTTGCAGTAGTCCCTCTTCGACTTGCTCTGCTGAATAAGCCAAATAGCCTGCTGCGCCACCGCAAGATTTGTAACCATATGCCATCACTTTACAGCTGTTGGCTGAAGACGCTTGTTTATTTTCGGTTAAGGTCGCTAATGCAGCTTTAAGGTTTGCCAATTCCTCTTTAGTCACATTTTCTGGAATACTAGTCTTTAAGGCTTCTTGCTTAGCTACAGCCTGTGATTGTTTAAGTACTTGTTTTGCTAGGTTAGCATTTTGTTGTTCACTTAATTTATTCGTTTGTTCTTGCTCAAGCTGAACCATTTCTTGTTCGTCAATCACTTCATCTTCGAGTGTAGGTTGGCATCCTATCAATGCTGCGGCAAACACAGCTGGAATTAAATTAACTATAAACTTATGCATCTTACGCCCTTATTATTTTAAATTTTGCCCAAGTTATTTTGCTATTGATTAAACCATCTTTTTATCTTGAATAAACAAGGCTAAATTTTGAGCCAATTAAAGAGCAACAAGGTTAGCTAAATAACTGACGAAATACATGAATCAAAATAATAATCAATAAGATAGTATCTTAGCATTGTTGTAGCGAATTTATAAAAGTTAATTTAACGCAAACATTAATAACAACAATAATAGCGGTTTATGAAAAAAGCGTTCGAATGGTATAGCTAACTTATTGGTACTAAACAGTTTATCATCCGCAGTGAAAAACGTTTTGCTTCTTCTGGATTACTGACTTGCGCTGGCATATCTCGGCTAATTTTACTTTTACACATTTTACTAAAATCGCGAGCGCGGCGAATACAGCTGGTATAAGTGAAATTATCATCACTCATGCCAGCTTTTTCATAACAAAGTGAATCGGTTTTAGCGATGACCAAATCGAGTAGTTGCTCTTTACTGGCAGCTTTAGTGGCAACATGGCTGAAGTTAACCGCTGAGGTATTACTCGTATAACCTAAATAGTAGGCCCCAATCAACAGGCCAATAAACGCAATCGTGTTTTTCATTTAAAATCCATTTAAATAGCAGCAAACATTCAAACGCGGCGTTAAAATCCGCGCGGGTTATATTGAACGTTATTCAATCGATTTGCAATGAAAACAGGCACAAAAATACTATTAAAGTACTAGATTATATTGCTAACTGGCAACTTGGACAAAACACTGTACTGCGTTGTCCTAAACGAATTTCAAGCAATACGGTATCACACTGCACACAAGGTTTTCCTTTTCGACCATAAACTTGTAGCTCTTGCGCAAAATAACCCGGTTTGCCATCAGTTTGGGCAAAATCTTTGAGTGTCGTACCGCCTTGAGTGATTGCCTGCGCTAATGTTTGTTTGATGATAGGAACTAAAGCCACAAAGTCGGCCAATTGCAATTGCCCTGCAGGAGTTTGCGGGTGAATTTTAGCTTTAAATAATGCTTCATTCGCGTAAATGTTGCCAACCCCAACAACAAATTTATTATCCATAATAAATTGTTTTATTGCTGTTTTTTTATTTTTTGCTTGTTCAAACAATTGTTCTGGATTAAATGCATCTGTTAATGGTTCAGGGCCTAGTTTGGCAAACACACTGTGAGTTTCACCAGGCGCTTGCCATAAACAAGCACCAAAGCGCCGTGGATCATTAAGCCGAAGTACTAAACCAGATTCGAGTTCAATTTCAATATGATCGTGTTTTTTAAGAGCAACCGCCTTATCGACGATACGTAAATTACCCGACATTCCCAAATGTAAAATTACGGTGCCAATAGGTGTAACAAGCTGCAAATATTTTGCCCGTCGCTCAATTGCGGTAATAGTTTGCCCCGCAAGTTGCTCCATTTCTTTAGGCACAGGCCAGCGTAACTGCCAGTGATGCACCCGCACCGTACGGATTGTTTTTAGCAGCATATGCGGCGTAATGCCCATGCGACTCACTTCAACTTCTGGTAATTCAGGCATTATTTATTCACTTATTGCTAAAAAGTTGGCGATGTAGCGCAGCCGTTAATAAAAACCAACGCTGACCAAGGTGATCAAACAAATAAAATTGATTATTTAACTCAATTAAATCATATACCGCAGGTTCGGCCTGCCCGGCAAACCACACAGTGACAGTATCAAGCGTTGTCACTTGTTTTAATTGGGCTTGAAGCGGTGCGATGTCTGTGGCTATTTCTGCTTCACTCGTTTGCCATTGGTTTACCAACTGGCTAATTTGCTCAACCGCTCTTGTTTGTAGACTTTGCTCATTTGATGTTTGATGTGTTTTAGTACGCCAACTCGTGCCTATGCGCTCAAATGTAACATCACGATAACTTAGAGTTAAAACAAAACTCTGCTCCGGAAAAATAGCTTGTATTACTTGTTCTGAATCTGACGAAATCAATTTGTGATGCAGGCCATTAAATAAAAAAATCATTAATAACATGGAATAAATAATGACATTATTCCAGCCCGCGCGGCTTAGTTGGATCATAGTTCACCCTTAATTTGATTTGTAACAGTTTACCTAAAGCAATATAAAAAGGGCAGTGTTTCACAAAAGTGAGCAAGCGTCATAAATTCTTATTTTTCGTTATAGGATAATTTGCATTTAATTTGCTAAAATGGGGCAAATTTTTATGGAGTGTAAGCATGTCTATGTATGTAGTGGGTCATAAAATCCCAGATTCAGATTCAATTTGTGGTGCCATCGCACTAGCCTATTTAAAAAATCAAATTGGTGAAGCCGCAACAGCTGCACGTTTAGGTGAATTATCACCAGAAACTGCATTTATCCTTGATAAATTTGGTTTTGAAGCGCCTGAGCTTAAATTAAGTTACGCCGGTGAAAACGTCTATATCGTTGATCACTCAGAAGTCACCCAAGCACCTGACGATATTGCGCAAGCAACAATTGTTGGAATTGTTGACCACCATAAACTAGGTGATTTAACAACCTCAACACCCCTTGAGTGTTGGATCCGCCCTGTTGGCTGTAGTAATACCATCATTAAAATGATGTATGACTTTTATAATGTTGAGATCCCTAAAAACATTGCTGGCATCATGATGTGTGCCATTTTAAGTGATACCGTTATTTTTAAATCTCCAACCTGTACCACGGCAGATATTAAATGTGTTGAAGCGCTAGCTGAAATTGCAGGCATTGAAGACTTTAAAGCATTAGGCATGGAAATGTTTAAAGTAAAATCTGCGGTATTAGGCACGCCAGCACGCGATTTAGTAATGCGTGATTTTAAAGATTTTAATATGAATGGTAATTTAGTGGGTATTGGTCAATTAGAAGTAATTGATTTATCAGTTTTTGATGAAATTAGAGCTGATTTAGAAGCTGATATTGTTAAATTAAAAGCAGAAGGCAATCGCCACTCAGTATTTTTACTTCTGACCGATATCATGAAAGAAGGCTCTCAAATTTTAATCGCAAGCGATGATGAAAGTCTGATTGAACGTGCTTATGGCGTTACACCTGTAGAAGGTAAAGCATGGTTAGATGGTGTATTAAGCCGTAAAAAACAAGTTGTACCGCCACTACAAGATGCCTTTGCATAACATTGCAATTTAAGTAGGTAAACGATAAAAAACCGAATTTATATTCGGTTTTTTTATCACCTTAAATAATTTGATCTATTTAATTGCTTAACGCAAACTCCGACCGATCACGACCATTATTTTTGGCCTGATATAGTAATTCGTCGGCTTGAGTTATCATAGTTTGTAAATGTTCAAACTCATCGTGCATTTCAATCACGCCAATACTGACTGTGATAGTAATTGTATTAGTTTCGCATGCCATTTTTTTGTTGCGAGTATGCATATTAATTAATTTAGCTATTTCAACCGCCTCTTTGAGCCGAGTATTGGGTAATAATACAATAAACTCTTCCCCACCCCAGCGCGCAACGACATCTGTTTTACGTAAGCTTTCTTTCATTAACTGAGCAAAACAAATTAAAACTTTGTCACCACAAGCGTGACCAAACTGGTCATTAACTCGTTTAAAAAAATCTAGATCAAGCATTAAAATTGAAAACGGTTGTTTTTTACGCGCGTACAAATCAAATTCGTTTTGCGCTAATTCTAAAAAATAACGGCGTAAAAATAGCCCTGTTAAGCTGTCAATTCGTGAGAGTTCGGTTAATTTTGTTGTTTTAGCACCATTAAATTTAACCCATTTTTTAATCGCAATAAATATACAAGCAAAACCTAAAACTTGAGGAGTATCTTCAAACAAGGTCGTTATAAAAATTGGGTGTTCTAATACTTCGTTCAAGGTATCCATCAGCATGGAAACTAAAATAAAACTAAAACCCGCTAGCAAAATAAAATGAATGGTATTGTTGCTTTTAAGCTCTGATAAATTATGAAAGATTAATAAAAAAGTAATAAAAATAAAACTCTCGGACGCAAAGCTCCAATAATCTATCTCGGTTTTAACAGTAAAAAAGACGATATTGGCTAAAATAATTATTAACATCATCAAGATAATATAAACCAAGCTAAATCTTTTCATAATATCCTTAGCGAGTAGGAAGATAGTATTAGTGTAGCCACTTTAAGCTATGCAGTCTTAATTTTGATCAATAAACATGGGAATTAATTACTACATTTTCTTACACTATTGTGACATTAATTTACTTAATACCTCAGTACTATAAGCCACTTTCCTTAATCGAGATGCCTCATGATAACCAAGCGACAAAACAATAAACGCGTGATCGATGCATTACTTAGTACTCTAGCTGTATTTTCGCTTTATTGTAGCTCGTTTGCATATGCTGCTGGCAAAGATGTTGACCAACTTTTTTATTTTAAATCTGAATTTCATGACCAAAATGTTATTTATTCGATTGGAACGGAATTCCTTTTACAATGGCCTCATTCAAATATTGGGGTAGCCATTAATTCAAGTATCAATGCAGCGAGCATTGTGGATAAAAAAAACACCACTCAAGAGTTTATAACTGCCGAACTCGGTGGGCGTTTTGGCTATTTTTCTGATCTGTCAGTATTTATCGAAGCAGGTGTCGACTTAGGTGAAGGCCTTGGCAACCTTTTGCATAGCTCTATTTTTGAACGTAATGACGACCGCCAATATTCATATCACAACAGTGATTATGACGATAATTATGAATACCCTTTTAATGTTGATTCTTATATAGGTCTTGGCGTAGGCGTCAATTTAAATAAAACCATTCGGCTTGAAGGCTTTAGTCGTTTTCGAGAAATCAATGGCACAGATTGGGATGCCAAAAGCCAAATTTATTCTGGCGTAACATTCGCATTAATTTTTTAACTTCTAGCGCTAAGTGCTTTGAGAGCATAAGGAGTTGATGTTATTAACTCACCATCATAACTTATGGTTTATTTTTTCATCATCAAAATGGCGCTTGAGCTATAAAAGTAAGCACCTCGCCCGTGATGGGATGGGCTAATGCCAACAATTCGGCATGTAAATGCAAGCGCTGCTCCTTTTTGCCATAAAGATCATCACCTACAATCGGCGTATTAAGCCCAAGTGTATGAGCGCAGTGAACCCGTAATTGATGGGTACGCCCTGTTTTAGGGTATAAATGCACTTTTGTGCGACCCGCCTGATGGCTAATCACCTCAAAATAAGTGTGCGCTGCTTTACCATGTTCATAACATACCATTTGTCTTGGTCGGTCGGCTAAATCGACCCGCAGCGGTAAACTAATGTCGCCTGATTGCACGCTAAGCTCACCATCAAGAAGCGCAGCATAACGTTTAGTCACGGTACGTAAAATAAATTGTTTTTGCAAAGCTTGATGGCTGCGTTTATTAAGCGCAATGACCATTAATCCTGAGGTCGACATATCAAGCCGATGGACAATTAACGGGCCGCTGGCATTAGGAAATTGTGCTTTTATTCGAGTATAAACGCTGTCGGTGATGCTTTTGCCAGGTACTGATAAAAATTCAGCCGGCTTATTAATCACCAGCATAACATCATCTTGATAAATGATACTTAACTCCAATCCCTCAGCAGGATTAACTAACAGTGGATTATCATCGACCTCTAAACCTTGTAACATGTGCGATAAAATCGGCTGACATTTACTTAAACAGGCAGGATAAAAGTTTTGATGCTGTCGCACCTCTGATTTAGGTGATGCTCCCCACCAAAATTCAGCCATTGCAAGTGGCTTAAACCCCTGATTAAACGCATAATGCAATAATTTTGGTGCTGCGCATTCACCTGCCCCTGCTGGTTTTTCAGACTCTACAAAAATATCATTTAGATTTTTAACTTCGCCACCAGCATTTAAAAACTGGTACTTGGCAAAAATAGCTTGTTGTAATGCACTTGATTGCTTTTTTCGCTGCGCTGCTAACACCGCGATTTTATTTTCAAACTCATTTAGTTGGCTTTGTAATTCTGTCAAGCTGGTTTGAGTTGCTAACTTTAAGTCTCGCAACTGCAATTTTTGTTGAATACTTTTTTGGTCAAGCTCACGGCTAAATACCATAAACGCTTCATTTTGTAAGGTTTTTTCGGCCTCTGCGCGTTGCTGTTTGCGCATTTTTTTATCTTCTGCCATCTGCTGTTTCAACGAATCCAGCGCCTGACTGGTTTTATCTTGCTCAGCGTATAATGCGGCCATTAACTCAAGGCGCCTAGGATCGGACTCAAGCGATTCAAGCATTTGGTTAACTTGATTAATCTTGGCTTGTTCTGCTAGAAAAAAACTATTTTGATTTAATAAATCAAACACGGGCGGCACAAAGCCAGGTAAATGATTGGACTCAGCTAACTTACCCGAAAATGCCGCTAAAAAACCAATTTCACCGGATACATTTTCAACCAACAAAACGCCAAACATTTTACCAATTGCACCTTGTAACTGCCCCGTTAGGCCAAAGTTATGCTGCCAATTGTGTTGTGACGCTAAATGCTGCTGTAGTTGCTCAGCAGCCAAAATACATAAAGGATGAGGGTCGTAATAAAACGGAAAAGTAAACCGAGTCGGTAAAGTATGCTCAGCAATACTTTGGGTAAATGCAGTAAAACAGGCGTCAGTTTGAGACATAAGTAACCATAGATGCAAAAAAGGTAGGTACTGTAATGCACCCAGCAGAATCGATATTTTAACTCGCGAGCCTAAATACCATCAATAAAGAATGCCACAAGTTGCCGGCATCGGCCCAACAATTGCTCAAATTAATCGTGAATTAAAGCATGATAATTTAGAAATCTACTAAACGAAGCATTGAGCTTGATTTAATATCAAGCATTGGCTTCTTTTACACACTTTTTGACTTTCTTTAGGGCTATATTACGTTTTAAAGGTGACAAATAATCAATAAATAATGTGCCTTTAAGATGATCAATTTCGTGTTGCATCACAATGGCTAAAAAATCATCGCTATCAATACGAACAGCTTGGCCACTGCGGTCTAACGCCTCAACCACCACGTGCGTATAACGCACCACATCAGCACGATAACCGGGCACGGACAAACAGCCTTCTTCACCCTTTTCTTCTGCTTCGCCACTGACAACCACAGGATTGATCAGCACAAGCGGCTGATTACGCTCGGCAGATAAATCAATTACGATCACCGCCTCTTTACGGCCAATTTGGGTCGCAGCTAAACCAATGCCATTGTCAGTTGCATATAAGGTATCGAGTAAATCATCAATTAATGATTCAACCAATTTAACATCAGTTACCGCTGTCGCAGGCACAGCTAAAAAAGGGTCACCTGCGGTTAGAATAGGTAAAACAGCCATAAAATTCTTTCACTTCAATTTACATCACAAGATGGTATCAAAATACAGAAGTAGTGCACAGTCAAAACCCCCGTATTTGCTGTCACAAATTAACATTGAACGCGCATGTAATTATCAAAACTCATGTTGACACAGCTCAATTACAACTTTAACGAGGGCTTGGGCGAGTTGAGTATGTTGCTTTGCAGACCAATGAATACCTTCTATAGGGCAACTGTTAACAACTGAACTTGCGGCAAAAAAAGCACAATTGAGTTCTTTGGCAACAGCTTGATAGGCACTTTCTAACGCTAACGATTTAACTGCGCCACCTAGGTAGATTTGCGCATAACTTCCCACCTCTAAAATCGGCGGCGGACAAATAATCAGTACTTTTAATGCTGGTTGCAGCGCTAAACTGGCGGTTATTAAGGCGTTTAAACCGCTTGCAATCTCACTCGCATCAAGGCAAAATTTTCGTTTTAAATCATTAGTTCCTAGCATTATTAATGCTAAATCAGGTTGGTGATCAAGAAGGCAATTTTTAAAATAACGCAATCCTGACTTATCACCATGAAACGGTGGATTATGCACTAATGTACGGTTGGGTTGCCCTTGTTCAATAACATGAAACTGTTTTGACGTTGTGGTTTGATTGAGTAATGTTTCAAGCAATGTTGGCCAGCGTTCATTTGCATTAAAGCGCCCTCCTTGAGGTGTAATACCAAAGGTATTTGAATCGCCAAAACAAATTATTTTTTTCATGCCCGGAAAACGTAACTAATACCTGGCATTAAAAACGATAACCCAGCATTAATGCTAAATCTCGATAGTAATCTTCTTTATCATTGTTTGCGCTCACGCTTAACGCTTCACTTGAAAATGAGGCACTACCAACGTTCCTAAAATACACACTCAGACTCCAAGATTGGGCAAAATAATACTCAGCACCTAACCGATAGACCAACGAATTATCGGCAAAATTGTCACTGAATCGCTCATAGCTAAGACCTGCATTTAATTCGATTTGAGCGGTAATAAAGTGGCGCAGTTGAATATTTAAATTCAGAGTATTAGTTTGATTACGCTCTGCAAATTCATTTAGCGATAGTTTAAAAACCATTTTGCCATACAGAGCACTAAAATCGAGCTGAGTTTGCTCGCTAAGTGATACATATCGACCCAAGCCAACACTGTATCGGTTAAAATCGAACGTTAATTTAAAAGGCTCATTGATATAATCAGACTCATCGACAGTTGCATCATAAAAAGCCGTTTCACTTAAGCTATCTGCTTGCTGACTCCACTGCATTAAACCGAACCAATGACCAAATTGTTTGCGACCTTCAAGGTTAGTTCCCTGCAGTTTTAATCCGTTGACATCTGCGATCCGTGTGCTGATCGCCCCAACTTTAATAAAATCATCATTAAACGATGCAGCAGCACTTTGAAAAACACACATTACAAAAACGAAAGCCGTGATAAAAAGTTTCATTTTCACCTTAAAATTATATCTGGCAATAAAACCAGACACTCTAGTTAATTAACTGCTCGAACTCAAACATATCAAGCAAAAATACGATACGAGTCACCTCTCATCATTTTTAAACACTACAGCGGTGCTTTAAAACAATCTTAATACGAGAGATATGACCTTAGCCGTTTGTTTTTACAGCTGTAAGTTGAATTTTAAGCCCCAACATAAGCTATATGGTTATTCTATCTGGTTCAACCAATAACGCACAATATAGGCCATAATAACTTAAACTCGATATCCAGCTACCTACGCCACGATTGCCATCGCTGATAAAGATATCCACCCGCTATAGCCATCTAACAAGATGGCTAACATTACCCATTTAAGAGTCAATCATGGTGAGATTAGCTAAATATTACAAGGTGCTATAAACTAAAAATACCTTTTTATCCGCTTAGCTTGATTTGATTTAAATACAGTTAATTGAGGAGTGTTATGTTCTACCGCCATATATTGTTAGTTGCTCTGTTTTTATGTGTTACAGCTTGGCCAGTAAATAGCCAAACTATTCGCATCACGGCAGATCACTGGCAACATTTCACTGAAACAGGTGGTCGAGGCATTTATTTCGAATTATTAAAGAAGATTTATTCTGAAGATATTTTGACTTTTAATGCCGACGATTTTTCTCGTTCTCTGAATTTATTTAATACTCAAAAAGCGGATATTATGGTCGGGGTTTATCAAAGCGACTTGCCCAATGCGCATTTCCCAACCTGGCCTATCGATACTGACTCACCTATTTTTGCTTTTGTACTCAAAGACAGTCAATTTAACTCCATTGAATCGTTAAATAATAAGACCATCGCTTGGAAAAAAGGATATGGTTTTGCTCAGTTTTTTCCAAATGTACACAAACCTTATTTGGTTGAAGACATAGATACTGGTTTTAAACTACTGCAAGCCAAAAGAATTGATGCTTTTTTTGATTACGAAGCTAATTTTAAGCAAGCAAACTATCAAAACGTCACGCTCTTCAAAATACATGACACTGAAACCTTATATGTTGCATTTCAAAATACAGAAAATGGCCGAAAATTAGCTGCTATTTACGATAAAAAAATGGCTCTGTTTCGTGAAAATGGCACCCTTATGCGTATTTTTGGCCAAAGTTATGAGCGCTCATTATTAAGCGAGTTTAAAGAAGCCAACTAAACACTATTTCTACTGGTGTTAAATTGTTCAGTTCACACTTTGTTCAATGCGCCATAACGCAAAACATCTTTCTTAACCTGCCATTTAATATTCATGCACAGGCAATTGCGACCAAATCATAACTCTGGCCCTTAACCTAATTGAAGATAAAAACCACACAACATAAATCTCCCACTATGCGAGCTTGGAGTTTTAGTGTAATTTTTATCTTTAACGTGATTAAGATACTGAAATGATGAAAAAAGATAACGTTACAAAAATTTTAGTTGTGTGTATGGGTAACATTTGTCGCTCTCCAACAGGTGAAGCGGTTTTAAAACACCTCGCCCAGCAACACGGCGTAGCCATTAAAGTCGATTCAGCCGGCACTATTGGTTTTCACGCAGGAAACCCGCCAGATAAACGCTCCCAGCAAGCTGCACTCAAACGAGGTTATAATTTTCAAGGAATATACGCTCGGCAAGTCACAGTACAAGATTTTGACGATTTTGACCTTATTTTAGCCGCAGATAACCACAATATGACTGATTTAAAAGCGATTTGCCCTAAGCATTTACACTATAAATTAGCCCTATTTTTACAGTATGGTGAGCAAAATACAATTGAGATCCCAGACCCTTATTACGGCGCTGAAAATGGTTTTGAAACGGTGCTTGACCTAATTGAAGCCGCTAGTGTAGTGATCATTAAAAAAATCGCTCAGCCCACTAAAATAAGCCCACTGTAGCAAGTAGACCAAACTAGATGCATACAGTGAATAACTTACGGTAAATTGAAACATTATTTAAATTGATAACTCAGGCTTAAATCTAAACTACGAGGTTCTTTTCGCACATCATAATAACTGTCAGGTGCGAGGGTTGGATTATAATGCTGTTTGTTAAGTACGTTTTTTGCGCTTAAGGTCAAAAGCCATGGACTCTCAAGATGAGGTCTATAACTTAAATGAGAGTCTAATGTCCAGTAACTACGTTTATTGTCCTGCTCTGCTAATTGCGCAACTTTAACTGCACTGTGATAAGTATCACTTTCATTACGACGACCAAGGTAATTTAAACCAAAATAAAACGAAAACTGGGTATCTTCGGCAAAAACCAGCCAGTTTAAGGTATTTTTAGCAAGCGAAGCTTGGTCTGAATTAACCCTAGTATAATTAAATGAAGTACTAATTCGATTAAAGAATGACCAAGTTGTTTGGTACTTTTTATTCCATTCAATTTCATAACCTGGAACAGCTAATTGTGCTTCACTGTTTTCATAGGGTTTACCATCAATTGATTGAATAAAATCACTTAATTGGCTACGAAATCCACGGATAGCAAGATTATTATTCGTCGAAAAATGATAAACCCATTCGGCTTCAATTGTTTCAATTTGCTCAGGTGTTAAGGCTGGATTACCTGATACATTATTATCATTACGAATCTCATATTGCTGTAAAAATGTCGGTGGTCGAAATGCGGTGCCTAAAATCACCTTGCCCGACCAATCTTGATTACTTTGATAAGTTAAAGCGACACGAGGTGATATTTCGGTATCGAATTCGGGGTAATCATCCACTCGTGCACCAAGGGTAACCCCTAGTTGGTTGGCCATCCACAACGACTCATGTTGAATGTAGACTGCACGATTATGGCTTGCTGGCGAACTGTCGCCATTTTTTAGCACTCGCGATTCAATTTCGTTTACAGCGATACCATTTTTGAGGGAAATTGTTTCATGATATTGACTGACATTTCTTTGCTGATAAATCAAACCAAACACAGTATGCTGCTGGCTATTAAATGCATAGCTCCACTGGCTGCGAAGCCCATTTGAGTCAGAATCTAAATCTGAGTCTGAATAAAAATTTATACTCGCATCGAGGTCTTTAATAGTACGCTCAAAGGTACGCGTCACTTGATAAGTGTATAATTGATTTTCAATGGTTAATTTATCAAAGTTGAATACATGCTTGAGGTATGCGCTTAAAATTTCATAACGCTGGGATTTGTATTGAGCAGATGAGTAATGTGGGTATTCAGTGGTGAAATCATCAAAATTTGCACCTAATTGCCAATTGCCGCTTAAAAATGTACCACTGAGACTTTTTGCTTTAACATTATTATTATGAGTAGAATCAAGCCCTGCGCGATCGTACTGCTGAGCATATCCTTCACTTTGCTGCCAACGCCCAGATACAATCAGCTTGCTTTGGCCCACTTCTTTACCTGCTTCAAAGTTCAGCCATTGTTTGTCGAAACTGGCAATCCCAGCAGTGACCGTATTGTATTGCGGTACTTTGTGTTTGGTAAAAATAGATATCATGCCAGAATAAGCGTCACCACCGTATAAAGCGGAGCCTGGACCTCGGATAACTTCAATTCGTTCAATATTATTAATTTGCGTTTGTTCATCTGAAGACCAACCACCAATCAAGCCTTCGCGCTGCGGCACGCCATCAATTAGCAACATGACTTTACTATTTCGCCCTGTTGGGATCCCTCGAATCCATACCATATCTTGGCCATTTCGACGTGTAAGGACCTGCACGCCGGGCACCATTTTTAGCACGTCAGACAAAGTACGCGCGCCCATACTCGCAATCTGTTTAGCCGTTATAGAAGTAATGATATTCGGTGCCTGACCGATTTTTTTCACCGTTTGGGAGGGACTAAGTACCTCAATGTCGAGTAAATCTTCTAAAGGTAATTCAAATAAATCTGACGGTTCTGAAGCACTGAGTGCCTCAAAAGATATAAAAGGCAGCAACAGAGAGCTTGCCGAGAACAAAAGCGGCAAGTTTACAAAGACATTAAGAGGTATTAATTTGATTTTCATAAACGAATCGAATTATTTAAATACTCAATAACTCTAGACTAATACAGAAACGATAGCGAGAAATAATAGCTTTAGAATAAAAATAAAACCTTTATTTTCATTCTATTAGCTTATCAAAAGTGGGAGTAAACTGCCAAAGACCATACTGATTTTGAACTTTTTAATTACAGCGTAAGATAACGGATTTAGCAACATCTCAAATTAAAGATATGTCTCAAAGTGATTGAATATGCCATCGGAAACTTAGTGACTCTTAAGTACCGCAATATGTCCATTCGCTCCGGCAAACAAAAACAGACCATGCTGCTGTGCTAAGGTGTAAAAACCAGCATCACCCTCTTTGTGTGTGTTTAACAATCCCTGCCAACTCAGCCCTTGATCATAAGAAATATCGTTTGCGAGCTTACCGGTACTAATACAGATTTTATGTGAGCAACCCATTGCGGTTCTTAAGCCAAAATCACCACTTGGAACTGAATAAAACTGGCCATTAGACCATTTAGCCATATTGGTATAACGCCCGTCACGCTTTAGATAGTCACCTCCAAGGACAAAAATATCCCCTAGCTGATTACGAGCAAGCGCATAACCTCCCGCTGTGGCACTATTTTTAAAGATTGGTACATCAAAACGTTGCCAACTCTTGCCAAAATCAGCACTGTAATAGAGCGAAGCAGACCAACCGCCCGTGGTAAACCAAGCTTGCCCGTTTTCACCCACAATCAAAGTATTCCCCGATGCAGCAAAAGCCGCTTCGCTAGTAAGTGGTTCAGGAAGCTTATTTTTTTCAATCCGCTGCCAAGTTTTACCGCCATCTACGGTTCGCTCAATGACATAAAAACCATCAACAGGATCGCCAAGTAACAAGCCATTTTCACGGTCCCAAAACGCAATTGAATCATAAAACCCTTCGGCTGCTTGATTTTGATGAAGCAATTGCCAAGTTTCGCCTGCATTTTCGGTTAAGTACAATGCAGAGTTTTGTCCATTGCCAACGCCCATTACAATCGCAGTTTTAGCATCAAATACTGCGATATCACGAAAATCTGTTGCTTGAATTGTTTTTACGCTGCGATCTTGCCAGCTTTTGCCACCATCCACACTGGTAAATACCGTATTATCTGTCCCTGTCACCCATAAAGTATCCCCACTAATGGCGCTACCTCTTAAAGAAGGCTGCGAAGTCAATTGGTGATGTTGCCAGATAAAGGCATCATTAGCTTCACAAGATAAATGAATGAACAATAAACTGCCCGCTATCAAGTAAAAATTAAAGAATTGGGCCAATTTTGCAGTGTAAACGCTCATTATTTAATTACCCCTTATTCACTTGAAAACTTAAGTGATATTCATGCTCGTCTTCACCGATTACATTAAATCCACTGCGAAGATAAAGCTGATAAGCGGGATTACACTTTAAAACGGTTAAATTCACTGCTTTGTGCCCTGCGGCTAAAATCACTTGTTGTAATATTGAACTGCCAAAACCACGCCCCTGAAAATCGGGATGAATTTGCAATTGCATGATTTCAAATACTTTATCGTTAAAACGAAATTTTATTGTGCCTATACACTCTGCATCACAATAAATAAGATGAGAACAATGATAATGATCATGTAAACGCAGTAAATGCTCTTTAGCCGTCAAAAAAATTCCAGCATTCTCAAGATGAGGGACCATAGTGGCTAAACGTAAAGCCAGTAAATAAGCTTCATCATGAGCTTGAGCAGGGATAAAACGAAAACGAGGATCACTCGGTTGAATTAGGCGCATCGAACACCTTCATTGATTAACAGATAAAACAGCATAACGCTTAAAAAATACAGATGCAATAAGGTGTTATACAAGCAATGTAATCGATAATATATCTCTATCAATCAGCAACGCAGAGGACTATTTTTGTGATGTGGCCGATTCGATAGCACGGTCAAGCTCAGCCTGACGTTTATCAACCAAACCTTGTACTTGTTTGGCATCATCTAATACATTTTTAGCTTCAAGTAACCGATTAATGGGGGATTCTGGCAGATGTTTTTGTATCGAAAGTGTTGGAACTGTTTGCTCTTTATCAAGCGAAATTGCGGGTATAACCGTTATATCCTGACTATTTAACTCAACAGTTTCACTCACGCCTTGGGTATTCGGTTTATCCGAAAAATGCCACGCACCTTGTGCATCTTGCCAGCGATAAATTGTTGTTTTTGTTTCTGAATTAGTGCTTTGGTCAAGGCGATTACTTACATTTTCGAAAGCAGTGTTTAAGGCGTTTTCAGCGTCTGAAATCACGTCATTTTGGCCGATTGTATCAATGATAGTATAAGTAATATTATCGATACTGAGCCAAGTTTGGCCATCTGGGCGCTTTAATACAAACAATGCCATTACAGCAAGTAATAAAGTCGCAAACAATAACCAAACAAAACGTTTCATCGGCACTCCCTAAGTTAAATGTGATCGAACTCTTGCTGTTTAAAACGTTGATAATGCAAAGTCATCACCACAACAACCGCAAGCCATGCCAGTAAAAAAACCAAACTCGAAGATACGACCCGTGTTGCAGAAAACAATAATAAAATAGGTGGATAAACCGTGAAGAAAAATACCGGAATGGTTTTAAATCTTTTTACACTGGCATAAATAAAAGTCATACCAAATAATACCGCAACCACGGTCAGCATTTGAAATCCAAACCCGACTAAACCCGCGATATGAGTCGATGTAACCAATGAATCAGTCAATTGCTGAAAAAATGGAAAAGTTGCAACATGTAGTATTAATGTAAGCAAGATAAATAAGGCATGTAATAAGAAACCATGAATAATAAACTGTTTTAGAGATACGGTAGAGGTAATGAAATTACTTGTGATTTCAGTGTCTTGCTGCACAATCAGTCCTTTGTAAATGTGAGAGTAAATGAATCATTCATTTTTAAGACTTTAATGATACTTAGCTTATATTTATTTCACAATAAAAAAGCATGAATCGCCGAAAAAAAATAACCTCAAATCTCGCTTTTTAAAACTAAATTCATAGGATTTAGCTGCATTTTGCTGTAATTTCATTCATTTTAATCAGTACAATGTCGTAGTTAAGCACCTCAAATTCTGTATAAATACAACTAAGATATTATTTTATAGGTACAATATCTGCCTGCCAATGTTCAGCAATAAAATCAATAAACTGCCGCACTAATGGTGTTTGATAACTACGCGATAAATAAACAGCCCATAATGCATTATCGGCACAATGATAATCACTCAATACTCGAACAAAACGCTTGCTCGCTATTAACGGATTAGCCAAATCACAGGGTAAATAAACAATACCGCAGTCAGCAAGTGCGGCTTGAGTTAATGTCACTAAGTCATTTGCACGAATATTTCCAGCTACTTTAACTTTATACTGTTGGTTTTCATGAATAAATGTCCAATATTCATTGGCACAATGAATTAAACAATTATGCTTTACTAACTCATCCAGATCATTAATCTGCGGGTGAGTAGCTAAATACTTTGGCGAAGCGCAAATTACTGAGCCAATGCTCATTAGACGCCTTGCAATTAGCTGTTCATCGGGTTGTTCAGTAAATCTCAGGGCTATATCTATGCGTTCATCAACCAGCTGAGAATTGCGATCTGAGACTAAAATATCGATGATCACTTTCGGATGTTGCGCACTAAATTTGGTCACAGCAGCAATTAATAAATTTTGCGCAAGGCCAATCGGAGCCGCAATTCTAATGGTGCCTTGTAACGTGTGCCCACCTTGTAAGCTTTGCACCTCAAGCTGCGTGGTCTGATACAAGATATATTCACACCGCTTAAGCACGTCTTCCCCTGCCGAAGTTAAAGTGACTTTTCGTGTAGTGCGATGCAATAGCCTTTGCTGTAGCCATAACTCAATTTCTTGCACATGCCTTGATACTTGCAATCGGCTTAACCCTTGTAGCTCTGCAGCTTTGCTAAAACTGCCACTTTTTGCCACTTCGATAAAACTGCGCATTGCGGTAAGCTTATCCATAACCCCTCATTAGTAAACTAAAACGATACAATCTGCATCAGTTTAGCTTATTTATCGAAAATTAAAGAAACAATAAACTAGCCAGGTCAACAACAATCTTCCCTACAACTTTGAGGAAACCATTATGAAAGTAGCAATTTTAGGTGCATCTGGCTGGATCGGTAGCCATATTTTAGCAACAGCAAACGCACGCGGCCATGAGGTGACAGCCTTAGTGCGAGACCCAAATACTATTACCGATAAAGAGGTAAACATTCAACAATATGACCTTTCACAACCAATAAACACGCTTCGCGAAGTGTTGAGTAACGTCGATGCCGTCATTGTTGCTATTGGAGGCCGAGCACTTGGCAACCATGACATTGTGGCAAACACAGCGAAAATGTTATTAGCAGAACTGCCAAAAATGGGCGTATCCCGATTACTTTGGGTTGGTGGTGCGGGTTCTCTTGAAGCATCGCCGGGTGTCACTTTAGTCAGCCTACCTAATTTTCCCGCGGAATATAAAAATGAAGCAATAGCCCAAGGACAAGCGCTCACAGTATTCAAAACAAGCCAAAGTGATGTGAATTGGACCTTTATTAGCCCTGCAGCTCAAATTTTTCCAGGTGAAGCGCAAGGTTCATACCGAATTGGCGCCGATGCACTCATCACAGATGATGAGGGAAACAGTAAAATTTCGGTGACCGATTATGCAAAAGCCATGATTGATGAACTCGAAAATGCGACCTATCCCAACCAACGCATTGGTGTCGCTTACTAAAAAGCACGTTAGTCAATGGTTAGCTTAGCGTTTGAAAGCTAACCATTGTTAAAACTGACAAGTGATTAATTACAATTAGCGATTGCCCTTCGAAAGCGGCCTCTTTATGATAGAAGTATTGTATTTTGTTTGTCAGTTGTAGCTGTATGAATACCAAAAAAAAATGGACCTTAAAAAGTGTGGCCCTACATTTAGGTGTCTCAAATGCTACGGTTTCGAATGCATTTAATCGGCCCGATCAACTGTCAAAACAACGTCGTAACGACATCTTAGCGGCCTGCAAAGAGCTTGGCTATTTTGGGCCAAACAAAGCCGCACAATCATTACGCCGTGGCACATCAAACATTGTCGCTTTAATTCTGCCCGATAGCGTTCAATATATGGTCTCAGATCCAGTAGCAAGCAGCTTTATTAAAGGCGTGGCGGGTGTACTTGAGCAACATAATGTCAGCTTATTACTTTATTCTGGTAGTTCTGATAACTTGCTTGATATTGTTGATTTTGTGGATGGGTTTATTTGTTATGGTAATCCACGTAATAGCAACATAGTTGAGCATTTAGCTCAAATTAATAAAAAAATTGTCACCGTAGATTTTGATTTAGCCGATTGCGCCTCGGTCAACATCGACAATCAACAAGCCGCGTTTGACTTAACCAACCAGAGTTTAAAAACCCCCACAGAGCACATCGCCATTTTTGGTTTACGTTTAATCGAACAAGACTTAGTGTGTCGTGTTTATGACCAAAACCAACTTAATGCCGAGAAAAATTCAATTGCTCACAAAAGGTTAAGCGGCTATCTCAGGGCTATTTCGCAACATGGTTTAGCTATAAATGGTGAGCGAATTTGGAACATTCCCGAAAGTAGCAGCGAATTTGCAACGATGGCCGCTAAAGAGGCCCTAAGCTGCTCGCCTCGACCAGAACTTATTATCTGCATGAGCGACGTGATAGCTATCGCCACCATCAGACAAGCGCAAGCACAAGGGCTTAAAATACCTGAAGATATTCGGATCGTCGGATTTGATGGCACGCAAGAAGGTCAATCATTACAACCTCGATTAACCACAGTGCATCAAAATAGCGTTGATAAGGGGATCAGAGCTGCAGAATTATTTTTAGCTAAAAAACGAGTTAAAGAAAATATAGATTACCAAATTTTGGTTGGACAAAGCGGTTAATACTCACACCGTTAGAGTATTAACCGCGCTACTAATTGACTCTTTTAAACGAATCAGCTTAATCCAACGAGTAAATCAGCTAATACAAAACCAGTTTTTTCAATGCCATTATCAATGATGATCTCGGCAGTCATTTTTGCTAAATCAAAATTAAGCTGCGCAATCTGACCATGCTTTTGCCAAGATAATTGAGCTGTTGTTGCCGTGCCCGTACAAGAAAAATCCCCATTAAAAGCATCGTGAGTATTACGAAATTCAATTAATTTCATTAAGCCTTTTACAATCGGCCGCTCAAAAGCTTCGTTAAGATCCAAACCTGTTAAATAAGGACGGTTAATATCCCGCCCTACATTCGTTTTGCCGAGTAATGCCATGGCATTTGGTACAGCAAACAGGCCTGCATAATAAACTTGGGGAACACCGGGAGAGAAAAACTGGATTGCTCTTGCTAATAAATAAGCAAAATCATCTTGGCCAAGTGCATCATAAAATGTGCAATTAACCTGATACAAATCTAAATTACTGGCGGCAGCCCCTGTTGCTAAGCGGCTTTGACCATCACTATTGGTATGAATTTTTTCAACTAATGCATCCACTTCGGCAGCATTTAATAAGCCTGGTTTTTCGCCTTGTGGGCCTGCATCAATAATACCAATGCCGTCATGGGTGTCTAACACTGTTAAACAATTCCGTGGAGCAATATCTAACCAATGCAGTAAAGCGGTGCAATTTAGACTAAATAAAGTGTGCAGGACTAACGGCGGTAAAGCAAAATCGTAAACACGGTTAACACGATTGGCCACCGCGATTTGCGTTTCAAAATGGCTATGAATTTCAGCAATAGTTTCCATGCCAAGTTCATTCGCTCGGCGCGACAACGTATCAACAAATGCAAAAGACTCATCGGTCATAAAACACGAAGTCCCTGCCCGCTTAATCGCATAACCTGCCGCATCTAAACGAATAATTTTGACACCATTTTGAGCAAATAGGGTTAAAACACGCTCTAAATATGCTTGCCCTGCTGGCGATTCAACATTGATATCGATTTGATTATCGGTAAATGTGGTCCAAAAATTAATCACACGGCCATCATTAAGCGTTTTTTGGCTAAAGCAGCTTCCCGGACGTGGGCGATAAATCTGTTTCGCTTGTTGTTGCGTGATCCCTGCTGGGAAAATATCTGTTTCTTTTAAAAACAAATCCCAATAGGGAGAAGCTTCAGCATTTGCCAATACATCTAAAAATTCTTCTGATTGTGCCGACATATGGTTAACAATTAAATCAGCCATGATTTCACTGTGCTGACCAATTTGACGGACAGTTTGCCAATCCCCAAGACGAGGATCGACTTGGGTGTGATCAATCGGGTCAAATCCCGCATCACTGCCATCAATTGGAAAATAAAACGGCAAGATATGTACACCCGAAAACAGGCTTTTCAGTTGTGTTGTTAACAACTGATCTAACGCTGATAGGTCATGACCGGTGATGCGATCTGCATAGGTGATAAGCTGTACTCTATTTTTCATATCCATCTCAATGTGATGTTGAATCTTAATCGATTAAGATATATCTTTAATCAAGCCGCTTATTTATTCAAGATTTTTTTGCACTTTTTTGGCGGCTTAATTAAAACCCACTACCATTAAAAGCTAAGGTATTGAATATTTTGAATTAAAAAGCAGAGACACTTATGAAAATAGAACACACACAACCTAATATTCAGTCACTGACACACGTTAGATGGCTGACATACATGATGTTTTTTATGTTTGCGATGACATCCGACGCAGTTGGCATGATTATTCCCGAACTGATTAAAGAATTTAATTTATCCATGACTCAAGCCAGCGCATTTCATTACGCACCAATGG
This sequence comes from Pseudoalteromonas tunicata, assembly GCF_002310815.1. Taxonomy (NCBI): domain Bacteria; kingdom Pseudomonadati; phylum Pseudomonadota; class Gammaproteobacteria; order Alteromonadales; family Pseudoalteromonadaceae; genus Pseudoalteromonas; species Pseudoalteromonas tunicata. The sequence continues at coordinate 2,445,727 of NZ_CP011032.1, forward strand.
CAATGATTGCGCTAAGTGGTTTATTACTCGGCTTTTTAGCTGATCATATCGGCAGAAAACCCACCATTTTAATAGGCTTATCGCTTTTTGCTTTAGCCTGTTTTATGTTTTATTTCAGTCGAACTTTTTACGCCTTTTTAGCGTTGCTTTGTTTGATTGGTGTCGCTATTGGTTTATTTAAAACCGGTGCGCTCGCTTTATTAGGTGATATTTCAACTTCAAACCACGAACACACCCAAACCATGAATAAAGTTGAAGGCTTTTTTGCGGTCGGGGCTATTTTTGGTCCAGCTATTGTCAGTTATTTATTAATTGCTGGGGTCAGTTGGACATACCTTTATGTTTTTGCAGGTGTTTTATGCTCTATTCTATGTATCTTTGCATGGCGTACTGATTACCCCATTGCACCACAAAAAAATCCAACTGAACAAAAAAGTAATTTTAACCAAACGCTTAGTTTACTTAAAAACCGCTATGCGCTTGGCTTTTCACTTGCGATTGCGCTGTATGTCGCCACTGAGGTTGCCATTTATGTCTGGATGCCCACCTTATTGCAAGAATACCAAGGGAACTGGCCGTTGCTCGCTACCTATGCACTCACCTTATTTTTTGTTTTACGGGCACTTGGGCGGTTTTTAGCTGTATGGTTATTACAACATTTTAGTTGGCAAAGTGTAATGATGACCTTAAGTGGGCTGATTTTCTTATGTTATTTAGGCACCTTACTCTATGGCGTTGATGTTGCAGTATTGCTATTACCTTTATGTGGATTATTTATGTCGATGATTTATCCGACTTTAAATTCCAAAGGGATCTCGTGTTTTATGCCTAAACAACATGGTGCTATTGCTGGAGTAATTTTATTTTTCACTGCGCTGTCAGCTGCTGTGGCTCCGTTCTTAATGGGTGTGATCAGTGACTATTTTGGTCATGTCAAATACGGTTTTGTTCTTGCGACTGGTTTTGCTTTCTTACTCTTTATCGGCATGATTTATAACTGGTTTTATGATCCTTCAGCCAAGGCACTTAAGTAATCTAATAAAATATTTGTTAAAAAATGAACAATTGCTATTGCAAAGATAAAATTTTTTGCTAATTTAACTTAATCGATTAAGAAGATAACTCGATACGACAACACTTCATAAAATTGCGATACGAGGCACACAATGACAACACAACAACAGGCTATCTTTTCCTTCAGTGCAATTGCCCTTGCACTGTCAAGTTCAGTTGCAGCGCAGCAAAACGAGTCTGCAAATAGCAAAAATGGTGATCAATTTGAAAAAATAATTGTAACTGGGGTACCACAAAAAACCACAGTAATGGCATCAAGTGTCTCGGTAAGCAACATTTCGCTCGATGAAATAGCAATTAGCACGCCGCGCAGCACCGCAGAAGCATTTAGAATTTTACCGGGGATCCGCTCAGAAGCGACTGGCGGTGAAGGTAATGCCAATATTGCCGTACGTGGCCTACCGGTTGCATCAGGTGGAGCTAAATTTTTACAATTGCAAGAAGATGGTTTGCCTGTATTACAATTTGGCGATATCGCCTTTGGTAATGCTGATATTTTTATGCGTTTAGACAATACAGTGCAAAGCATCGAATCGATTCGGGGTGGTTCAGCATCCACGCTTGCAAGTGACGCACCCGGTGGCATCATTAACTTTATTTCAAAAACAGGTGAAAGTGAATCGGGCAGTATTTCAACCACTTTTGGCCTAGATTATGATGAATACCGCACCGATTTTGAATATGGCGGTGATTTATCAGATAGTATGCGCTTTCATGTTGGTGGTTTTTTACGCCAAGGCGAAGGCCCACGTGATACCGGTTATACCAGTAATAAAGGAGGCCAAATTAAAGCCAATATTACCAAAGAATTTAAGACCGGTTTCATTCGCGTTTATTACAAACATCTAGATGATAAAAGCGTTGGCTATTTACCAATGCCAATGCACTCAGATGGTAGTTCGTTAGCTGGGTTTGATGCCCTTTCTGATACCCCTCATTCAGCGTATTTTATTAATACATTAAGCCTTGGTAAAAATAATGAAAAACGCATCGGTGATATGCGTGATGGCATGAACCCAAGTGTTGATAGCATAGGTTTTGTTGCAAACTTTGATTTAGGTAACGATTGGAATATCGAAAATCGCTTCAAAAAATCCAGTGTTTCGGGGCAATTTTTATCACCATTCCCTGCAGAAGTGGCAGACCGGCAAAGTATTGCTACTTCAATTGGTGGCGACAATGCAATACTCACTTATGCCAATGGCCCTTCAGCAGGCAATACCTTTAATGGCGATTTAGCCATGAGAATTCATACCTTTGATGTCAGCATGAATGATTTTGGCTCAATTATGAATGACCTAAAATTATCAAAATCTTTAAACGAAAATACCACCCTAACATTGGGCTACTTTGCCTCATCACAATCAATTGATATGTCATGGCTTTGGAATTCTTATTTGATGGAAGTCAAAGGAGATAACGCTGCACTATTAAATGTGGTTGCAGAAGATGGAACCTCATTTTCAGATAATGGCTTATATGCTTATGGCACGCCGTATTGGGGCAATTGCTGCCAACGCAATTACGATGTCGAATACGAAACACGGGCACCCTATTTAGCACTTTCAACCCGTTTTGATAACGTATCAATTGATGCCAGCGTCCGTCGCGATTCAGGTGATGCCACAGGTACCTATGCCGGCGCAGTAACATCAACCGTCGATATGAATGGCGATGGTATTATTTCTAAACCTGAAGAGGCAGTAGCCGGCATTGATAATTCACATGCCAGCATTGTTAATTATGATTGGAGTTATAACTCTTACTCATTAGGTGCAAATTACCAAGTGACCGCTGATCAAGCTCTGTTTGCAAGGCTTAGTAAAGGTGGCCGCGCAAATGCTGACCGCTTATTATTTGGTAAGGTTAATGCCGATGGTTCTGTTTCAGCACAAGATGCAGTTGATGAAGTAAAACAATATGAACTGGGCATAAAACAACGTTTTGATTCTTTTAAAATCTTTGCAACCGCTTTTTTTGCCACTACCCAAGAGCAAAATTTTGAAGCGACCAGCCAACGCTTTTTTGACCGAGAATATGAGGCTAAAGGGCTCGAGCTAGAAGCGACTTACTTTATTGACTCATTCGATTTTAGAGGCAATGTCACTTGGACTGATGCCACCATTAACAAAGATGCGCTAAGCCCTGAACTCGAAGGAAATACACCTCGACGTCAAGCAGATATGATTTACTCCTTGATGGGTCGTTATAATTTTGCCCAAGGTGCGGTAGGCGTTAACCTGATAGGTTCTACAGCCGCCTATGCTCAAGATAATAACGATTTAAAATTTGACGGTTATACCCAAGTTAATGCTTTTGCAAGCTATGACTTATCAGAAAACCTCAACCTATCGCTTAATGTGAATAACCTTTTTAATACGGTCGGTATCACCGAAGCAGAAGAAGGATCTATTCCTGGTAATGACATCATTCGTGCCCGTACCTTAAATGGTCGCACAACGTCATTAACATTAAAATATAGTTTTTAATTTCAACCTTTATCAAACAAAGGCTACGGTTCCTAAAGGAGCCGTAGCCTTTTTAGGACATAGCATGACCCGCTTAATCAGTTTTGGTGAGATTTTAATTGATATGTTGCCTGCAGATAGCCGCTGCACGCAGTTTCTTGCAATTGCCGGTGGTGCGCCTGCTAATGTGGCTGTCGGCTTTGCCAAATTAGGCGGACAAGCCTTTTTTGCCGGCGGCTTAGCTACCGATGGTTTTGCACCCATATTACAAAATGCGCTGCACGATTATGGTGTAGATACACGATACCTTGTTGCTGTAGCAAACAGCCAAACAGCCATGGCTGTTGTTACATTAGACGATTTGGGTGAACGCAGTTTTAGTTTTTATCGGCATAATACCGCGGATATTCAAGTCAACTTGGCCCACTTTTCGGCCATTCACTGGCAAGATGATGGGATTTTCCATTTTTGTTCTAATACCTTAACCGATGATACGATTGCCAAGGTTACATATCAACTCATCCAACAAGCACAAAAAAATCAACAACTCATTAGCTTTGATGTTAATTTGCGCCCTGCTCTTTGGCAAAAGCCGACCGAGATAGGCAGCTATGTTGAACAATGTTTTCAATGGGTTGATGTTATTAAGCTCAGCCAAGACGAATTAACCCATCTGGCTAAACTTAAGGGAGTAAATGAATCCGACTATTTAGCTGGAATACTCCATCAGGGGGTTAAGGTTATTGTATTATCGAATGGGCCATTACCGGCAAAAATTGTCACTCAAACAGAGACCATCAGTCTTGCAGCACCAACAATAAACGCCATTGATACAACCGCTGCCGGTGATAGCTTAATTGCAGGTTTTTTATTTGAATTAAGCACTTTCGCCAAGCAACAACAACTGACTTTAAACCAATCACTTCGTAATATTGCATGCTTGCAACAAGCACTGCAATTTGGTTTACATTGCGGTGCCTTAACCTGCGCTCAAAAAGGGGCATTTCCTGCGTTGCCAGAACTCAGTGCGGTACTCGCATTTGTAGAATCTGCAAAAAACTAATCTCAGCTCTGGATAAGAGATTTTCAAGGCTAACAACGCAGATTGACGCGTCAATAGCGGGCCGCTACTAGTGTTGAAAATAGCTAGCTGTGAGTGATGTATTATCCAGAATTGAGGTTAGTTATTATTGCCCTGCAATGTACTCACTTGCCGTCATCACATGGTAAGTGACATCATCATGCAATACATGGCATGGCTCTGGGTCAACAATTTCAATTGGGATCTGGTGGTATCTGGCAATTTCTAATGCCATTTGAGTAATATTGACACTGAACGATGTGCCCATAAATACAATTTTACTGGCGCACATCATCATTTGTTCTGCTTTTTCAATTTGATACAACTCGGTATAACATTCATCAAACAGCAAAACATAAGGTTTAAGCGATACATTTAATTGTGGACCGCTGCTACCAATTTTAAATATATCGAGTAATGATTCAGTTAAATGTGCTTCATCTACTTGCTCCCAAGGTGCAGGCATACGCTCAACTAATGCTCCTTGCTGATGAAATAGTGTTACTTCATTTAACCTACCATGAATTGAAATATAATTTTTATTGCCCGCTTTTGCATCGAGTCCATCAATGTTTTGAGTGATCAATTGTTTATCACTAAGCCAAAAATGCACTTCGTTTGGACCATGATGCCGATAAGTTGCAAATCGATGATAATACCAAGTTAAAAACTCAGCAGGCTGTTGCTGATACATCGCTCGTGTTGCCATTTGCTGCGGCGTGTAATTTTTACTTCCGATGGTCCAATAGCCATCTTGACCACGAAATGTCGGGATCCCGCTTTGAGCACTGACACCTGCTCCGGTGATATATAAAGTTGTCATGTCTTATGCTCAGCGCACTAGGTCTAGGAATGCAAATCCTACCGAGTAATGAACAGCATGCCAATAGTGCCTAAAATAAAATCGACTCTTGCACTATCAAACCTTTAAACCGAACTAAAATACCATGCACTATTTTTAAACCCACAGAGATATGGCATGCTTTAGCTAATTTCATAAATGGCATAATCCTGATGACGAAAAAAACAATTACATTTGAATTTGAAAAAGAAACTAAAAACAGCGTGCGCTACCAAGAAGTACCCGAGCCCGGACAAGCGCCAGTTGCAGGTACAATTTACTTACAAAAATGGTTTGCTGAAAATGCAAAAACGATAGAAGTAACCATAGAAAAGAAAGATTAATATCGTAAATTTTTTTTACACGCTTGAAAAAAACAAAAGGGTAAACCGATTTAGTCGGTTTACCCTTTTTTAGTTTTGCCATTGTAATGTAAGAACTACGCGAGTTTAAATTGACCTACTAAACCCTTTAATTGCTCAGCAACCATCGCCAATTCGCTTGATGAGTGGGCGGTTTGTGATGAAACAGCTGCACTTTCATCTGAAATGCGCCTTACATTCGTGACATTAATATTAATCGTTTCGGCCACCATACTTTGTTGCTCAGAGGCACTGGCAATTTGAGCATTCATATCATTAATGGTATTGATAGCATCACGGATCAAAGCTAATGATTCACCCGCTTTTGCAGCTTGTATCACTGTCACTTGCAACTGGTCATGACCGACATTAATTGCTCCAACAGCTTTTAATGCACCTGCTTGTAAGTGATTAATTAAACTCTCTATTTGGCTTATCGAGTTTTGAGTACGTTGTGCCAGTGTTCTTACTTCATCAGCTACCACCGCAAACCCTCGGCCTTGCTCCCCGGCTCGCGCGGCTTCAATTGCTGCATTTAATGCCAACAGATTTGTTTGCTCAGCAATATCACGGATCACATCTAAAATACCGCCTATGTTTTCAGAGTGATTTTTAAGATTGGCAATTTCCTCTGAGCTTTTGCTCATTTCACGCTCTAGCTGATGAATATTATCAAGCGTACTGTTGACCACTTCAAATCCATTTAAGGTTTGTACCCTTGCCTCTTCGGCCGCATGCGCTGCTTGTGCGGCGCTGCGCGCAACTTCTTGCACACTGACGGCCATTTGATGCATCGCCGTTGCAACTTGATCCGTTTCAACCAGCTGATCTTGCGCCCCTTCACTGGTTTGCACCGTTGCACTGGCTAATTGTTCGGCCGAATTAAATATCTCGCCACTCGCGTCATTAATATTTGAAATCATATTAGCAATACTTTTTGCCATTTTAGCCAACGACTCCATAAGAATGGCAATTTCATCTTTACCGATTGCTTCAATTTTTGTATTAAGTGAGCCTTGCTCTAATGCTTGTGCAACTTTAACAGCCTGCCCCAAGGGTCGTGTAATAGACCGAGTAATAAAGAATGAAATGATAACGCCCGCGATCAGTGCGACTAAGGTACATATCAGCATAACCAAGACACTAAACTGATTACTTGATTGAAGCGCAGGGCCCACTAAATTCTGCTCTTTCATAACCGAAAGTTTTAACTGCTCAAGATCATTGGCTATTTTAGGTCCTAATATATCAAGTTGATTATGAATAATTTGATTTCGTTGCTCAATAACAGCATAAATTTCATTTAAGGTACGGATATATAAAGCTGAGGCCGAGGTAAATTCGTTAAACAACCTGCGTCGTGATGGATTATCAAGTTGTTCATCAAGCGACGCAGCGCTTGTCTGTAGCTCTTGGGTTAAAAAGTCGCGGGCATAATTGTAATCCGTCACATCGTTAGTTTTTAAATATTTATTGGTATAAAGCCGACCTAATAATAAATTTTCTAGAACTTGAGCGGCATAAAAAGAAGCGTCGTTATCTTTTTCTTGATAAGCTGATGCAATAATTTCAGAAATGGCCTTACGCATTGCAAGCCCATTGGGATCAAGTAGCGTTGTCACCAACTCGTTTCGCTGCTTAACTAAATCAACTGCTTGACTAAATTCATTGCTGTACTGAATAAAACCTCTTTGCGCTAAAATAACGATTTGAGCACGTTCAGGGTCATGAACTTCAACTTTTGCGTTTTGGAACAACTCCAACACATTCTTTTTTCTAGCATCGTATTCGGCTAAAAATTTATCATCATTTGAAATAAGATAATTCTTAACATCCATTCGGATCATTAATAAATTGGCTTGTAAACGACCTGAGAGATTGGTATCGCGTGCAAGACTTCGATAACTTGAAAAACCTTCATCTGCACTTGAAAGACCCCAATATGAAAATACCGAAGCGATTAACATCAAAGATAAACAAATTGCAAAGCCAGAACCTATTTTAATTCCGAGTTTAAATTGATTAAGCATAACCTCATCCTTGAACATAAGTATTAAACTAAAATATTTATCTGCCGAACCACGTTAAGCGGCATCCAATCCACCTTTAAATAACACTAGTCAAAAATAGTTCAAAAAACCACCAACCAATGTATGTACACATGTTTAAATGTAAAGATTTGCCATAAGCAATAAATTTTATTTTCTTTTTTAGCTTTTTATTAACACCAAGAATGGTCCCGATGGGTGGAAGTAACAGTTGAGGAATAACAAAGTGGGATCTCTCGAATAGCAACTAAAAGCTGTTTTTCTCGACTCAAAAACGTAACCCGTAAACTAAACTACAAACACTTTACAGCATTAACCAAGTGAGTTTAAAACAGCTGTAAAAACCATTAATAGCTAATATTCAGTTTGTTAACTAAACTTAGTATCTAATTAACTTTGTAATTATTATACGTATTATGAAAATACTTGTTGTTGATGATATGCCTCTTATGCGCCATGTGCTAACCAACATGCTGCGTAAATTACATTACGACGATATCGTTGAGGCGACCAATGGCGAGCAAGCGTTTTTATTTATGCAACAACAGCATTTTGATTTAGTTATCACAGACCTACACATGCCTAAACTCGATGGAAAAAGCCTACTTTGTCGTATTCGAGATGACAAATTACTGAGCACAACCCCTGTTTTAATGGTTACCTGCGAAGATAGCGCACAAACGGTTCGAGAAATAATAGCCGCAAAAGTATCTGGCTTTATGATCAAACCTTTTAGCTTGAATGTATTAGCCGATCAACTCAAAAAAATAGCCAAAGTAGCTATCTAGTCTGTTGAGCTTCATTTTCACACTATAAAATTAACCAATATAAATCAAAACCTTAAATATTAATTTCGGTATAAACAGCAAGCAGGTCAAAGTCGCGAAATCAAATTTGGCGACTTTATCTTGTTGAGTAGCTCGGTTTGTTCAAGAGCAGGGTTTAAGCGCTCGCTCCATTTTCTATCTGCTCATCTTCTTGCTTTACCAGCTTATGCTCGCCCTCATTGCAACCTATTTTCCAATAACTCGAGGTATAAAAATGGCTTTTAGGCAATGGATGTCTTTGCTTGAAATATCTTCTTAGCGCGCGCATGCTGTTAAATTCGCAGGCAATCCACACGGCAGGCTCGCCTGCGAGCCAAGGTAGTTGGGCAATCCGCTCAACCAAAGGGCGACCTTCGGGGTCGGCCTGTGGATTGATCACCCAATGCAGTTTAATATTTTCAGGATGCGCGAGAGGTTGAATGTCGGCTTCGCTCAGTACTTCAATCACAGCGTAACCCACTGCATTGTTTGGTAATTGTGCCAAATTCACGCTGATAGCGGGCAAGGCGGTCATATCACCTGCGAGTAAAAACCAATCCGCCTCAAAGTTAATTAGTTTTTTAAGCCCGGGTCCGCCTATTTGAATGACATCGCCCACCTGCGCCGTTTTCGCCCAGCTCGAAGCGGGGCCGTCGGTATCGTGCAATACAAAATCCACATCAATTTCATCAGCACGTTGCTGGCGAATGGTGTAGGTTCGCATCAAGGGACGTTCACCCACTTGTGGAAATAACAACTTGATATAGGCACTCTCTTGATCAATGGGAAAACCAGCGAATCCCGCACCACCTAAGGTCATGCGTAACATATGCGCAGTGATATAAGTCGAGCGGATCACTTTGAGCTCACGTGGTGCAGCTTTATTCATTATGATTTTCTCCTGTAGCGTTTACTGCCATTAAGTGTGTCTCAACGGCTTCTTTGTCATTCGTGTTTTTTGGCTTACCGGATAGGCTTTCTTGAGCATGGCAATCCGCACCGCTTTTAACGGCAGCCGCCTCATCCACACTTTTACTGATCCGATTGGCAAGTTTAATAAAGGTTTCGACTTCGGCTGAACTGAGCGCCTGCGTCATGTGCGCCACGGTTTTAAGCTCTGAGGTACTGATCTGGGTCATAATTTTTTCCCCTTCAGCAGTGGGTCGCAATAACTGGCTGCGGCCATCCTTAGGATTATCGATTTTAGTGATCAACCCACCCTGCTGTAACTCATTAAGCACTCGGGTAATTTGCGCTTTATCCCGCTGCATACGCAGAGCAATCGACTGGGCCGTCGATTCAGGATTGCGACACACACCTTTTAAGGCTCGGATATGAGTGATTGGTAAACCAATCTCTTGGGATGCAATATCGCTAAGCAATTGCGTTTTGTAGGCATGCATTAATCTGTGCAAAGTTTCACTGAGTGACAATGAAGGCATGAAAGGATCTCGATTTAGTTGACTATATCAACGATATCGAATTTAGTTGATATAGTCAACTAAATGATTTTATCAATACACCAGCTCGCATAGATAATGTATAGATAATGAATGTACAGAAACACAAAACGATTGAGCATAGGCTTTCTAGTGCAGCTAAAGCCATTTTTAATACAAATTACTAAAGCAGTATTTAAAACCAAGCACGCTACCGCACTTGAGATAACACCAATCGGCGCGCTGCGAGTGACATTTTAGGTATTAATAAATTTGCTTATCTCGAAGATTAATCAACACAGAGAAATGCCGCTTCACCGTTAACCAAACACAATTCAGACTTTCAAAACCAAATTATAAAACACTACCCGAAAGCTATATAACGCCAACAAAAAGCGCACTGCGAGTTAAGATCGGAATAATCGATTTGTTAGATTGCGACTGGCCTGTGAAGTAAAATATAGGGTTCAACTTGACTTAAAGTCATGATTTAAAACATCAAGCTCTTTAAGTCTTTTCTCAAGCTTATCAATTTTAGACATTGAGATAATACCAAAAACAAAGCCTATTACGCCCATAGACATGCCTATTATTCCAAATACAAAACCTAAATTTTCCATGTCTTTAGCTCCTATAAAGAGTGACTCAAGTACCTACGATAAACTTCAAAATACCTATAGCAATATAACGAGCCTTTGAAATTACTTGTTTTAGCGTTTTTATTAACCAACAGACGATAACTTAGTTCCTATTTTTATTCAAATATTTAGTCAGGTTTGCTTTGATGTTTAAAGCTATTTCCACCACCGATAACACAAAGGCGCTGCGCTTTACCGAGGGCTAAAAGCTTGTGAATTTATAGGGTAATTATCACCATAGCAAAGATAGACCTAACCCTACTATTTTTTACATTGGATTTTAACTTACAGCCATCAATGGCAAATAGGTTGCGGTCAATTAACCCTTCTTCATCACAAATCATCAGCACTTGGGTAAACAGCGGTTCAATTTGCTGGTGCATTTTAGCCACAAAGGCCGCGATTGAGGTGAAATGCGGCTGCACGTCACCCGCTATTTCTTGCAAAAGAGTCTCATGAACAAAATATTGTTTTCATACGCCGACTGCTAATTAAACCATGCGCATATCCGAGTAAAATAATTTTGAGCATCACTGAAGGCGAATACGCCGCAGCTCCTGTTTTATCGTTGTTGTACCATGCATCAAACCCCGTTAAATCGAGTTTATTTTCAACAATATAACAAAGGGCATACTCAAAGGTGCCTGGCAATATTTGCTCAGCGAAATTGATAGGAATGAATTTATTTTGGCAGGATAAGTCAGGCTTATAGTTGGCCATAACACGTTACAATGGGTGAATAATATCTATTAGATCACAGTTACTCGGTGGGTTCAAGGTTAAAAATCGAGCAAAGAAAGAAGTGTAGAATCAGTTCCTAAAATAAGTAATTCTACAGCCTCAACGCCGCAATAAGCGGTGAGTAATAGTTTGCTAAAATGTGAAGCGAAGCGGAACCGAGCAAACTGTTACGAGTCCGACTTTATTGCCTTGTTAGCTCTCAACTGCATCTAAACTCACATGATTTTTAGAAGAACGATCACCTGAGTTTGGTAAATCTTCAAATAGAAAAACTAGAAAAAGATCATGTTCCCCTGAATAAATGAATGAACCATGTAATTTATTTTTTCTTGGCTGAATATTCGGAATTAAATCCAAGTTGATTGTGAACGCCATTTTTTGCTCTTGATCTAAATTTGTTTTTTCTACACTGGTTTTAACGTTTCTGTAGAGTTCTAATACGGCGTTTTTTATTAAACCAGCATTAAAACCTCCGCTTGCATCAAATCCTTTTAAGCTGCCACCTCCCAGGTTGTCTTCAAAATATTGATACAAATTAGCAAATTCTACTGCCGCTTCTTCAATATTATTTCCTTCATACATCCACACTTGGCTATAAACCAACTCATTTTGTTCAAATACAAATGAAATGTTCTTCTTTTCGTTATTAAATATGGCTTCAGAAGTTTCTAGACCACCAGTAACACTAACAGGCTTTAGGTTTGGTAACGTTGATAATGATTGTATTAACTCTCGTTTATCTCCCAAATGCCACTCACCAATAGATAAGTAGTCAATTCGTGATTCATTCACTTTGACATTTTTGTCTGAAACACTAGTTGTTGATTTACAACCACCAAGTAACACTAATAATGTTGTAATAAATAATAGTTTAATGTGCTTCATAATATCCTTGAGAGCTAACGCCCAAATTTAGCGCGGAAAACCGCGCAGCGGGTTGACGTCGCAGCCAGCGCTTTTTGCTGGCGATAATATTTAATTGTTATGTTGTGATGCCACGGAACTAAAAAATGTTACCGGACATGATGTTTATAAAAGTATGCCACCGCAAATGCAATAAATGCCAAGCCAATAAAAACCAATACACTCTTTGTTCTACCCATTGAGACATTGGCACCACACACAGGACAAGTGTATGTTGAGTAATTACCACCAGTGCCAACTTTTTCAATTGGGTGTATTGCACAATTACATTTTTTACATTTTCTAATCAAAGGAGCCTGCCTTAAACATAACGAGGCTGTAGAATTTCTATTTTTATAAATTTGGCCATTTTTTTGACCTCCTGTATCGCTTTCTAAGCGACAATCTCGTACTAAGCAATGCATTTGAGACCCCTTAAATCACCTAAAAACTTGACCAAATGAGTAATTCTACAGCCTCAACGCCCACATTAAGGGGCTTTTTATTAGTTTGCTAAAATTGTGTAGCGAAGCGAAACCGAGCAAACTGTAAAAAGTCCCGCTTTAATTGCTTGTTATATGCTACTGAAATAATTGCCAAAGTTGATAGATAGCAAAGATTGGTAAAGCCAGCCCCCAAATAAATAACCCAGACATTACAGCTAAACCTATTAACTTATCTGATTTAAGTATTTCCTCTTCATGAGGTTTTATCTCAGTAATACGAATAGATAGAAAATCAGAATCTAAACTCTCAGGTAATTTATAGCTACCTTCATCCAAGGCTTTATCAATAGCCTTTTGTAATTCAACTAAGCCTTCATGATTTCCAACAATGCAATCTTGATACGATTCATTGTAAATTTCGAGCCAAGGCTTATTTTTCATCGCCGAATCTCCGTGGCATATAACGCTCAAAGCAAGCGCGCGGTACGCGTCGCCTTGCCTTTGCTTGTTAGGAGCCCAAACCAAACTTTCGCGGCTTGCCGCACTGGCAAACCCAAACAACGGCACGGCTGCTTTTAATTAAAAACTAAACCCGTTAACTGCGACACAGCGAGCCAACCGGAACCTATAAAACTGTTAAGCGAAGCCAAAAAGAACAACGCTACCGCCACCACCGTTTACAGCAAACCCGCAAACTGGCGACCTTTAACTTTTGGCGCTGCCGCTAAAAATACCAAACGCGAGCAATGCCGGAATAAAACTACTGACTGAAACCGTTAAAACCCCGAACACCTGCTAACGCCGCGCTAAACCGCGCATTTCTTCGCGTCGGCTTTGAGCGCTTTGTATGGATAATAAACCCATCAAATTATTCTTTTAAACCGAGTTCGGGTAATGTGAGACCCAGGCTTTAGCTGCAACTAAAGCTCTCTTTTGTGGTAGTTCGATTGAGCGATGGATCCTCTGTTGAGAGACCGATAACAAGAATGAACGCCACAAAAGACTCCAAGCATCACACTCGAATAGTCTACTGGGTCTCGAACCCGCATTATGCAAGCAAGAGTTAGCTTATTATGAAAACAAATACTAATCAAAACATTAATGTCGGTGTCGATACCGGCAAATTTCAACTCGATATTTATATTCGCCCTCTTGATATCTATTTCACCGTTAAGAACGATGAAAAAGGGATTGCTGAGGCAATTAAAAAATCAAAATTCACTCTCCAAACCGCATCATTATTGAAGCCACTGGCCGCCTTGAAATGCCCTTTATTATTGCATGTGCAAAGGCCAATTTACCTTTTGTCATTGCCAACCCAATACACATAAAACGCTTTGCTGGTGCCATTGGTCAACGCGCTAAAACCGATAAGCTGGATGCACAGTTAATTGCACATTATGGCGAAGCAATTAAACCCACACTCTCCACCCTAAAGCCTGACATTATGCAGACTATGAGTGATTTGGTTGCCAGAAGAAATCAGCTGTTAGTTATGCAAACGATGGAAAAAAACCGCCTGCAAATTTTACCAAAAGAGCTGATTTCAACCATCAAACCTATTTTAACGGCCTTTAAAAATCAGATTGAAAAAATTGAAAATAAAATTCTAACACTCATTGAATCATGCCCTGAATATTCAGCCAAAAACACGATCCTGCAAAGCATGAAAGGCATTGGTAAAATTGCCGCTGCTTCCATCATCAGCAACTTACCTGAGCTTGGCTATATGTCGAATAAAGAAGCCGGTGCATTGGTTGGCGTTGCACCTATGAATCGCGAAAGTGGCCGCTATAAAGGGCTGCGCAAAATTCAGGGTGGTCGACATCAAGTACGCACCGTTTTATACATGGCGATGATGTCAGCCATCCAATCAAACCCTGTTTTTAAATCAACTTATCAGCGATTAGTTGCTGCTGGGAAACCGAAAAAAGTAGCGCTTATTGCGTGTGTCAGGAAGATGATTGTGATCTTAAATTCGATGCTCAGAGACGGAGTAATGTGGGAAGCGCCAAAAGTTTAAAATTAGCTATTGACGCCATAGTCTCTTGTTATATACCGTTATTTAGTTCTCGGTCATGGTTTTTCTGATCCAGTCACTATAAGCAGAAATTCTGACCTGATAAGACTTTTTGCCGTAATGCCCAGCGACAAACTCTTCTAAATTGCCCTCAATATAGTCCCAGCTAAACAAGGCAACTAAATAGTTTTTTCCTTCAGAGGCCATAATCAAAGGGCCGCCGCTATCACCTGAACCGTCAATCCCTTCAAGCTCAAGGGCTTTTTCACCTGAGTCAAAAGTGATTGATAACCAATTAGTATGCGCTTCTTCAATTCTATTTTGCAGGTGCCTGAATTTTCCCTGAGTTCCTTGAACAGAACCGGTTATACCATTGCCCGTTGTCCCTCGGCCATAGCCTGTTATTACTTGATTGAGTTCCTTGTTTTCAGAATATATTTCAATAGTGGCACTCTCTGGTAGATTAGAGCTTAACTTGACTAAAGCAATGTCGTGCGCAGTCATCATAAAAGTCATTAATTCAGCAGCATCCCCACTCAGCATGTGTTCCGGAATATCCGTTATGCCTGGATGGATAATTACCTTTTCAACTTCAACTTCGTATTCGCCGATTTGTAGTGTTTTATCAAGAATATTTGGTGGTAAAAGGTGCGCTACCGTCACAACCCAATTAGGTGCTATCAAAGCACCGTGTCCGCCATTTGGCATATCAACGAAAAACGATGGTGTTTTTTCTAATTCATAGTTACTGGCTTGAACATCATGGCGAACAACTACCGCTAAACTATCAACGGAAAGTAATAGTAGGCAGACGAAGTAAACACATTGACCAATCTTCATTTTATTTCCCTATTTATGTTTTTATTAGACTGTCGAAGAAATTAACTCATAGAGGTATAATCGTGGTAGAGCGACCCATTACTGGGCCGACCCCACACAGTTCCGGACGTGCGGAATTACCGCATCCGGCTCTTCAGTTATATATTCACGCGTGTAAATCAACACGCTCCTAGTACCAATCTACGTGAATAAATCGCTTACTCACTCTTGGTCGCTCAATTGCATAATACATTAGCATCTTCTTGAAATTACTCCAATTGTAACTGCGTCTGCCACTGCGCCTATTCAGCCATTTGTATAAACTGTGCAACACATAACTGTACAATCTATCAAGGCTGCAGCTGTTGTCTGGCAGGCCAAAGTAATTTCGGTATCCCATCAGTTTGCGTTTCAGTTGCGGCATCCAAGTGTTGAGCTTGTTTGACCGCTTGACTTTGATGTATTGGTAAAACTCGCTCATGCTGGCGCGGTGCTTTTCCGCCCCTGTTCGCCGCCTGAGTCGAGGTTTTCCCTGTGCATCTTTTGCCCAGTAAAAGGCAAAACCAAGAAACACAAATTGCCGTTTTCGACTCGGGTGAAATCGACTAAATCGTAGCAGTGAGGTTTTCTCCTCTGCCACTTCTAAATTGAATTTCTTAAGTCGTTTTGGCAGCACCTCGTAAAATCGCTCAGCATCGTTGGCGTACTGGAACGCACACACAAAATCATCGGCGTACCGGATGAGCATCGCGCGGCCACGCATTCGGGGTTTTACTTTCTTTTCAAACCATAAGTCGAGTGCGTAATGCAGGTAGATGTTCGCCAGTACCGGGCTAATGATCCCCCCTTGCGGCGTACCGCTTTTCGGGTATTCAAATACCCCTTCAGGTGATTTTATGCGGGCTTTAAGCCATTGGCTGATTAAACTCAGCATGGCTTTGTCATCAATGCGTTGTTTGAGCATCTTCATCAGCCAGTTGTGATCAAGGTTGTTGAAGAAGCCTTTAATGTCAGCCTCCACAATGTAACCGTATCCTTTAAACTGAAGATTCAACGCTAAACTGTGCACCGCTTGATGGGCGCTTTTATTCGGTCGGTAGCCATAGCTATTGGGCAGAAAATCCGCTTCCCAGATACTTTGCAATATCTGGCTCACGCCTTGTTGCACCAATTTATCATCCACCGTGGGCAAGCCCAGCGGTCTCTGTTTGCCATTTGCTTTGGGAATAAAGACACGTTTGATGTCATTGGCTCGAAAGCGCTTATGCTTCAGGGCATCGCTCAGTCGAGTAATGTTGCCAACAAGTTGCTGCTGATAAGCAGGCATGGTGATGCCATCAATACCAGCGGCTGCTTGTTTATTGAGCTGACCCCAACTTTGATACAGGAAATCTTCCCTTAGTAATCCGTATAAGTTCTGAAACCTGTGTTTGGGGTGGCGCTGTGATTTAAATGTGATCGCGTTTAGTTCGGTTATCATAGTGAGTCCAGCCCTACATTGTCCGGCCTATGTGTCTGCTAAACACGTGATATAACTGCCAGCCCCTTCGCCATGTGATCGGCTTTCCCGTCTCAAACTACTACGAACTGGTCTGACTGCCAAAGGGTCATCGTTGGCCTTGCTTTTGACTTAGCTTCCCTACCGCGTCCTTGCGGAACACCTTTGGCTCTCTCAAGTTCCTGATGCATCTCTTTAAAACATGCCACGGCTTAATAACTCCGCTGACTCGCCACAACCTCACTCATTACGGTTGCTTTGCTTGGACTTCAGTGGCGTTACAAACCTCGTCAGTCAGACTGTATTTATCGGAGCGATCTCAGCACTTCAGGGACACGGATCCCCTGTGGCCTACTTAATTCTCTGTGTACGCTTCACCTATCTTGTTCGCTGAAAAAAAACAGCTCCGCCATAGGCGCAACACTCGATACGGGTGGTGAGTTAAACCTTACCCGACAGGGACTTGCACCCTGCAAGATGCATCAAGCTTCGCTTGACGCACTAACGCCTGCGTCAAAGGCGGCAAACGGAGTGGTGCAAATTGCGTTAAAATTGGCATAGCCAATTGCAATTTGTGCCGCGGAGTTTGCCGTCCTTTGCATGCACTTGTTAGGCGATCAATCTATATATTTTTTAAAAATGACGAATATATTGCAATGAATATTCTGAAGATCGTCAATGTATTTCTCCATTTCTTTTTCAAGATTTATCAATGTTTCTCTATTCGACTGGTCCGTTGCGCTATCCTGGCATTCCTTGTTCGATAACCACTGTAATGAGTAAACATCGATTTTATCTAAACACTCTGTGATTTCTTCAGGGAAAATAAACTCTGCTTCAGCAGCTGCTTGTTGAAAATCATCGTGAAGCGATTTATCGATAGAGCGCAAAACATCTATATAATTTAAATGCTTTTTGACACTTTTATATATCGCAATCTTCGTTGCCCTTGCCTCTCGCTTTTCTCTTCTGTCATTAGTTTTCCACTGTTGATATGCAATATACGCCACTGCCGTTGCTAGAGCTGGGCTCACTAACGCATTTAATATTTCTAGCATCAATCATTGCCTCTTGTTAATTGGCGTACTCTACAACCTCGCCTAACGAGACTGTAGAATTTCTATTTTTATAAATTTGGCCATTTTTTTGACCTCCTGTATCGCTTTCTAAGCGACTATCTCGTACTAAGCAATACATTTGAGACCCCTTAAATCACCTAAAAACTTGACCAAATGAGTAATTCTACAACCTCAACGCCCTGTTAACAGGCAATAAAATAGTTGGTTAAAATAAGCGACGAAGGAGCAAAAACCAACTGTTTTTTGTCCTTGTTTAACAGCTTGTTAGCTACCCAATACACCTAATATCCAGTCATGGTAATTTGATACCCTAACTTGATAAGCAGTAGTACCATACAAACCACCTTTAAAAGTAGATATATCGCCATGCCCTAATTGCCAACTTGATAGGCCTACAAGAAAAGGAATACCTTCTTGAAAGATAACAGAAGCACCCCCGCTATCTCCTGAACCATGCATGCCTTCAAGTGATAATGCGCTTTCTGGTTCGTCGAATTTAAATGCTAGCCAGTTACCTTCCGCGCTTTCAATAATATTTTGAAACTGGTTCATCACACGAAGTGATTTAGTACTAGGATCTTCGCCAGTTAATCCGTTCCCAGTAGCTCCCCTACCATAAACAGTAATTGTTTTGTCTTTTTCACTTTTACCAGAATATATATTGATTGGTTCTACACCGCTAACAGTTGAAGTTAATTTGATTAACGCTATATCACTTCTAGATTTGAAAAATCTCATTAAAGGCGCTAAATCGCCTTTAAGTAAACCTTTATTAGGTGCACTGTAATCAGGGTGTATATGAACGCTTTCAATTTCATATGCTTTTGAACCAACTACTAGATCTTTACCAACATAATCATAAAAAATAGTGTGTGCTACGGTCAAAACCCATTGTGAATTTATTAATACACCATGACCTTCATGGGGCATATCAATTAAGTATTCAGGTATTTTATCAAGAACATAATTTTCAGGAGGAACATCATGCCTCTTCACAACAGCACCGCTGTATGTAGAAAAGAAAATAATAGATAAGAGAAATAAAACTTTCATATTACGTCCATGTTCATTAATGGGTAGCTAACGCTTGTAGCACCTGCACGAATTGTGGAGTGCTTTTTTGTGTAAAATTGAGCGTAGCGAAAACACAAAAAAGCGCGGAGCAATTTGTGTCAGGTGGCTACACTTGTTATGTGCGACTTGATCACTACTCAAATCTGCTTTTTAATTGTTGATTAATCTCATTTAGCCTACTGAGTAAGCTTGTGATGTTTCTACTGTGGTTTTCAATTTCATCCGACAATTCGCTGAATTGTTCTTTGGGTAAAGGCTCTTTTCTATATAAATTTAATGCAGCTTGATGCGCTATGTGGTTACGATGAGATATTTCAGCTTTTAATTCAGAAACTAGATTGTTGTCGGGACAAGTCTTTGCAAATACACTTACGAGCTTACCGAGTGGCGCATTATCGTAATCCTTACCATCAAATCCGAAATAGAGCTGGTCAGAAATCAAGTATCTGGCGATGTTGAAGTAATTTCGAAGATATAACTTTAGGGACGCTTCAATCAACTGGTAGCCAGATAGTGCCAAAGTTAAACCCTTTTCATAAATCTCTTCTTTATCACGAGTCTTCACATCTCTCTCCATAGTACATAACGCCTCAAGAACCGGCGCCTTTGGCGTCCGTGTTACTTGATTTGTTAGTGTCTCTATCGCCAAACGCCTTATCTGTAAGGTGTGATAACGCCAAATATAATTTTTCACTAAACATTCCAGCAACAACGCCTGCAAACGCAGTACTGTATGGGTTAAAGGGAATGTTTGCACCTGCACTAGAAAGAATAAATACTGTTGCTCCACCTTTTACGCCAAGTAACGCAACAAACCCTACCGAAGCTCCAAGAATTATAGGCTTTGATACACGTCCTGCACCATCTCTCATAGTTGACATAACTGAGCCAAGAATCCCACAGCTTATAAGTAGCAAACCAAGTAACATATCGCTGGACATTACTTTGAAAGGGTATGCATCCAACATATAAGCTGTTTGATCAAAATATTTCTCTGAAGAGTTTTGGTTGGTTAAGCCATTGCTGATTTGAGACTTTGTTGTGTCAATTTTGTTAGAAAGCAACTCATACAATCTAGCTATTTTTTCCGGCTCAATTATGTTACCACCTGAACTTGTCTTTTCTATAGCTTTCACCGCGCTCTCTTCATTACTCCCATTTGCATCAAGTGTTAGAAAAATAGACGCTGTAATTTGCTCTTGCAGAGTATTCATATCAGCTTCAGCACTAGCAAGGGATGATTGTCTTGAAGAAACAATCGTCAAAGAACTCAGGCTAACTATAAGTGCTAGTAAAGTGACAACAGCAAAGGACACTATTCCTTCTTTTTTTCTAGAAAGAAGACTCCCTTGGGCAGTTAATTCTTCACCCTGATTTTTTAAAGCATCTTGTTCCATAATTATTCCTCGAAGACACTAACGAGACTGTAGAATAACTCCAACAGCCAAATTTAACTAAAAAACGAGCTCCTGTAATCAACCCTAAGCGCATTTAAGGCATTAACTAATGCATTTGGAACCCAGAAAACAGCCTGTTTTTCTTAAAAAAGAGAAATTCTACAGCCTCAACGCCCCAATAAGGGGCTGATAATGCTTGGCTAAACTGTGTAGCGAAGCGGAACTGAGCCAAGCTTTAGCAGTCCCGCACTTTATTGGCTTGTTATATGCCTTTAAAACCAAGTATTCCAATAGTGCTCAATTAATGAAGAACCAAAGGAAAATGCGATAGTTAACCCTGTAATAGACAACAGCATACTAAAAAATAGAACAAATGCTGAGCCCCTAAGAATCATATTAAATTTCCACCAGCCAACATTCTCAATGTCAATTTTCTTCCCCTCTTTAATGTAAGTTTGAAAGAGTAGAAAACCAGCAAAAAATATTAGAATGCCTAATAGGGTAAATTTAAAAACAATATCCATTTTTCGGGAACTAATCCTCAGGCATATAACGAGACTGTAGAATTTCTATTTTTATAAATTTGGCCATTTTTTTGACCTCCTGTATCGCTTTCTAAGCGATTATCTCGTACTAAGCAATGCATTTGAGACCCCTTAAATCACCTAAAAACTTGACCAAATTAGTAATTCTACAGCCTCAACGCCCCAATAAGGGGCTAAAAATTGTTTGCTAAAATGTGTAGCGAAGCGAAACCAAGCAAACTGTTTTTAGTCCTGCTTAATTGCCTTGTTAGGCATTACATTCTCTATACTCAGCTACGCTAAAATTACTTTTAAAAGAAAATGCATTGGGTGTATCACCATTACTTCGTAAATATTCCAGTTTTTCTACAGCTTCTTCAATTGTAGGAATATGACCTACCGGAACCCACCATAAAACATAACTATCTTCTGGAATATTATGAAACCACTCTTTTTTGCGACGCAGGAAATCTCTATGATGAGTTCTGAACATAAAGTTTTTCAGAGCATCTACTGAATCCCAAACTGACATATTTACGATAATATTAGGGTCAGAAAACGCTTGGATATTCGTTGCATCTCCATCTTCATCCTTCAAGCGCCATATAAATCCACTGCTTGATTCTGCTAAATTATTAACAGGTTCTAAATTATCAACGAATTCTTTAATTTCAGGAGCCTCTAAAGAGTATTTAGCTTTGGCTATATTCAATTGTGCAAGATGCATATGGATCCTCCGTGATGCCTAACAATTTAATATCGAGCGATTGGGTCGTTTTTCTGCCGTGAACCGTCTCGAGTTTCTACTTCCGGAATCTTTATCACATTGGATAACATATTGCTACAAAAAGCTTTCTGCCTCTAAGGCTAAAATTGCTTTGAGGTGAAAACGACCCAATTGCTCGTTTTCTTGACTATACGAGAAACTCATTAACACTGTATATATATACATGCATTTAGGAAGACCAAATAACAAAGGCACCTACTCTAATTTGATTTAGTTTGGGTGTTTTGCAGAGCTTCGATCGCCTTCACAAGCAAGCTACAGCTTCGCAAATATCAAAACTCACACCGATGCCAATTTCCCCCGTGATCACGCCCTAAAAATAAACGATTGATGAGCCATGTATTTCATGGATGAAATACAAGGTGAAGCTTGGCCATGGATGGCCTATCTTCACCGTTGGCGTTCACATCAATCGATTATTTGCAGGATAAAGCGTGATGTCGGGGCGCTGAGAGTGTCCAGAGAGGGGTCAGCGCCAGCCCCTCTTTGGCTGTCGTCGCCAGTGCGACAACGGTGTTAATTTGAAAAGCAATTTTTTGTAAATTAGAGCGAATGTTGATTTAACAACAACGAATGCTCTGCAACGACTGTCGGGCTGAAGCCTAACCGGAAATTTACACTCAAAACAAGTCGCGACATAAAGTCGCTGCTACAAAACAACCTAAATTTCATCAATTGATTATTCGCAGGATAAAGCGTGATGTCGGGGCGCTGAGAGTGTCCAGAGAGGGATCAGCGTCAGCCCCTCTTTGGCTGCCCATGCCCGCGCGACAACAATGCCAATTTAAAAAGCGGTTTTTTAATTTAAAAGCAGTTATTGATTTGAAAACGGTTTTTAAAAAGCTGTCGGGCTAAAGCCCGACCTACAACAGCGGCCGAACTGCGCTCGACTTCGCAAGCAGGCTTGCACCTACAAAAATATCAAAGCTCACGCCGATGCCAACAATTCCCCCTTAAATCAAACCTGAAAAAATAGATTTGATGAATAATGCGCGACAGGAAGTCGAGCAAGCCATGCTAAGGCATGGGTGAAAAGCATTGCTTTGAACGAGAGGCCTTGGATGGCCGAACTGGGTAGCGTACAGGGATGGAGTAGCGAGCCGCTTCATGGCGTTTATGGTTCACATCAAATGTATTTTTGAAGATCAGTTTGCCTATTTTTTGAAAATCTGGGGCGTCGAGGGGTTCCAAGGGGAGACCGGCGATAGCCTCCACTTGGCTGCTGTCGCCAGTGCGACAACAATGTTAATTTAAAAAGCGGTTTTCAATTTAAAAGCAATTGTTGATGTGAAAACGAGTAATGCTGTTAAATAGCTGTCGGGCTAAAGCCCGACCTACAACAGCGGCCGAACTGCGCTCGACTTCGCAAGCAGGCATGCACCTACGGTAAAATCTCCAAACAAACACGGATATTAACAATCAAAAGCTCGGTGTAGCGCAGCGCTCTGTGGTGAAAGTCTTTTAACCGCTGAGCTTTCTTTGGTGAAAAAGAAGGTTAGCCACTGAGGTTAAGAGAAACACAGAGTAAAGAAAAAGCTATTAATTAGTTGGCTGTAATCACTTAGCTTTTCTCGGTGAGCGAAGCTTCGGTGTATTCTGTGGTAAAAAAGTACTTGGTGGTAAAAAATCACAATGCAATAAGCGTCGAGTTAAAGCCCGACACAAAAACTGCCGAGCTGCGCTCGCCTTCGCAAGCAGGCTTGCACCTACACCAATACCAAAGCTCACGTTGATGCCAACAGTGCTAATTTAAAAACCGTTGTCGTACTATGTGAGCAAAACTACACTTAACTCACTTATGTCAGCAGCTATTTATCATATGGGCTTGTTATTTTTAGAGATTAAAGCGGTCGAGATTCATCACTTTTATCCACGTGGCTATAAAGTCATCGGTGAACTGCTTGTTTGCATCATCTGCAGCATACACTTCGGCAACAGCTCGCAGTTCTGAATTAGATCCAAACACTAAATCGACTGGCGTTGCGGTCCATTTTAACTAATTCGTTTGACGGTCTCGCCCCTCATAAACACCTTCAGTTTGGCTTGATTTTGTCCATACGGTTGTCATATCGAGTAAGTTAACAAAAAAATCATTACTTAAGACTCCAGGTTGCAAGGTAAAAACTCCATGACCTAATGGGTCGCTATGCACGCTTAACGCTCGCATTCCTCCAACAAGGACTGTCATTTCGGGCACTGTCAGCGTTAATAAGTTAGCGCGGTCAATGAGTAGCTCAATCGGCGATTTTACATTGTCATTACTATAATAATTGCGAAAGCCATCTGCGGTGAGCTTAAGTTGGTTAAAACTTTCAATGTCGGTTTGCTGCTGCGTGGCATCCATTCGCCCTGGTGTAAACGGAACGCTTATATTTTGGCCAGATTTTTTAGCGGCTTGTTCAATGGCTGTAGCGCCACCAAGTACAATTAAATCAGCCAAAGAAACTTGCTTATTGCCTGATTGTGCTTGATTAAATTGCTGCTGTAATTTTTCTAACCGCGCAAGTACAGAACTTAATTCAGTAGGATTGTTTACTGGCCAATTTTTTTGCGGTTCAAGGCGAATTCGAGCGCCATTAACACCTCCACGTAAATCACTCCCGCGAAAACTTGATGCCGCTGCCCAAGCAGTACTAATAAGTTGTGACCCTGTAATATCAGATTTAAGGATTTGGGTTTTTAGTTTATTGATGTCTTTACTATTAATTAACTTGTGATTAAGTGCTGGAATGGGATCTTGCCAAAGCCAATCTTGCTTGGGTATATCACTGCCCACATAACGAGCTTTAGGCCCCATATCACGATGGGTTAACTTAAACCACGCATGTGCAAACGCGAGCTCAAACTCTTGTGGGTTCTCTTTAAAGCGCAGCGCAATTGGCCGATAAATCGGATCTTGTTTAAGCGCAAGGTCAGTAGTAAACATAATTGGAGCATGGCGCATACCGGCAATATGCACATCTGGCACTTGTTTTTGAGCTTGTTTATTAATGGGGATCCATTGAATTGCGCCTGCTGGGCTGTTGGTTTTTTCCCACTCAAAAGCAAATAGATTAATTAAATATTGCTGGGTCCAAGCTGTAGGGCTGCTTGACCAAGCGCCTTCGATACCACTGGTGATTGTATCTTCAGCATTACCTTTACCACATGTGTTTTTCCAACCTAAGCCTTGTTGTTCGATGTCAGCTGCGGCCGGCTCTGGCCCTAAACATTTTGCAGGTTTATGAGCTCCATGTGCTTTACCAAAGGTGTGACCACCCGCAATTAGGGCGACCGTCTCCTCATCGTTCATAGCCATTCGAGCAAAGGTTTCGCGAATGTCGATGGCTGCTGCAAGTGGATCTGGATTACCATTAGGGCCTTCTGGATTTACATAAATGAGCCACATTTGTACGGCAGCAAGAGGATTTGCTAATGTTCGTTCTTGAGTGTAACGCTCATCAGCTAAAAATTTTGATTCTGGCCCCCAATACACATAATCTGGCTCCCAATCATCTTTACGGCCTCCAGCAAAACCTAAGGTTTTAAATCCCATTGACTCTAGCGAGACATTACCAGTTAAAACAATTAAATCTGCCCATGAAATTTTACGCCCATATTTCTTTTTGATAGGCCAAAGTAAGCGCCGTGCCTTATCGAGACTTACGTTATCAGGCCAGCTGTTAAGCGGTTCAAAACGCTGCTGCCCTCCACCAGCACCGCCGCGACCATCAGCAACTCGATAAGTGCCCGCACTGTGCCATGCCATACGAATAAAAAACGGACCATAATGACCATAATCTGCGGGCCACCAAGGTTGTGATTGTGTTAGTAGGTCTTTGATATCGGCTTTTATAGCATTAAGATCTAACGTATTAAATTCGTTAGCATAATTAAAAGTGCTACCCATAGGGTTAGATTGTGCTGCATTTTGACGTAGTGATTGCAAATTGAGCTTTTGAGGCCACCAATCACGATTTGTCATTTCTGTCGCCTGAAGTTGCGTTACGGCACCAAAAGGCAATATCGTGACCATCACGAGTGTAAAAATAGAACGGGTAATTTTTAACATTAGATTCAACTTCGTTGAGTGATAGATAATGCCAAAAGCTTAATGACATATCCAAAAACGCTGCATACCGCTTTGCAACAAGTTTAAATTTATAGATGCCCTTTTTTGGCCATCTCAACAGGGTATAAAGCGCAAGCACATTAAGGATCGTGTAAGCGAATTTTTTGTAATCTGGGATCATCTTGCGCGTTAATGAGCTTGGTTTAGCTGCATTTCTCGCTGCGCGTTGTGACTGACCAGTTGATCGATAAACTTTTGCATCATGTTCATCCTCCCTTCCATTATGGTAATGCGTTCATCGATTGGCATTGCTTGTTGGTTATCGTCATCGGCGTTTCTTTGCATCGTCGCCCCCATCATTTTCATATTTTCTTGCATTTTATTCATATGCTCAGCCATCAGGCTTTCGCGTTTTTCTAAATTATCTTCTTGTACAATTTGTGTCATCAACGCAGACATCTCTTTCATTTTCATCATACGCTGGTTATCCATCACGCCGTTTTGATACATCATGTTGCCTTTTGAACGTGTATTTCTCTCACAGTCTCGTTTTGAATCTTCTGCGCTAACAGGATGCGCGATACAGGCAAGAGATAAAACAATGGCTAAAAATGTTTTCATGGTTAACTCCTATGTTATGGCTGCTTAAATAGTTAGTAAGCGAATAAAGATGATTGATCCGCCTGAGTCCTGGATAAAAGAATTACTAAGATATTGAATTAAATGTCGATTACTTAGTTATGTGTCTCTAGCCAGATAGTTTCAAAGATAAGAAGGCCGCTTAACGTGTCAATAGCCGCCCTATTGCACGTTAATCCAACGCAGTTAACGTTGAAAAAGCTGCCTAAAATAGATTTACCACCCAGCTTTCAGGTTAATTATTCATTGATATTGTTGTTATGTCGGTGCGCTGACCCACCAAACAAATCTTAGCCAATGACTTAATTAAGTACGTTAGCGCACAGCCAACCACTACAAAATAGTCTAGATATTAACGACTCCCAATGAGTTGTTTTTTATAGGAAATATATATCCGACAATGCCGATTTACTCAAAGGCCTCAGTAGTTCTGCCGCCAAAAATCGACTTAAAGAAGACGGATTAAATACCTTACCCAGCGCAAAACCACGCTCATTGCTCGCAATCGCCTGGACTATTTTAAGTGAGCCCATGTTTATATTGCTCATTGCCTGCGGCAGTATTTATTTACTGCTTGGCAGCAATGAAGATGCGTATATTTTGCTCGGCTCAGTGGTCATCATCATGGCAATGAGTTTTGTGCAAGAACGTAAAAGTGAACGGGCGCTTGAAGCTCTGCGCGACTTATCGAGCCCACGGGCGTTGGTGCTTCGTGATGATCAGCAAGTGCGTATTGCAGGCCAAGATGTTGTCAATGGCGATTTACTGTTTTTGGCAGAAGGCGACCGTGTACCGGCCGATGCAGTATTAGTTGCAAGCCAAAATATGACGATTGATGAATCTTTATTAACCGGTGAGTCGGTATCGGTTAGAAAAAGCGCCAGTCACGAAGCAATGAGTGAAATGGTACAACCCGGTGGTGACGATACGCCTTGTGTTTATTCAGGAACTTTAGTCGTGCAAGGAAGTGGTAAAGCTCGAGTGCTGGCAACAGGTGAAAAAACCGCTCTTGGCCGCATCGGAAAAGCCTTATATTCGCTCAAAAGTGAAAGCAGTCATTTACAAAAAGAGACGTCGCATGCCGTCAAAGTGGTGGCACTTTGGAGCATTATTTTAGTGATTATTTTGGCGCTTTGGTACGGCTTCACCCGTGATGACTGGTTAAATGGTATTTTGGCTGGCCTAACTATGGCCATGTCACTGCTGCCTGCTGAATTACCATTGATTTTAACTATTTTTCTGGGTCTTGGCGCTTGGCGTATTGCTAAGAAAAAAGTACTTACCCGACAGATTTCTGCAATCGAAATGTTAGGCGCAGCCACAGTGTTGTGCGTTGATAAAACTGGCACGCTTACTCAAAACAAGATGGCACTGGCGCAAATTATTGCCAATCACGAAGTCCATAATTTTAACCCCTTAACTGCTGAAAATCATAATAATACCGCTGACACTTTTGCTGAAAAATTTCATGAAACCCTCGAGTTTTCGATGCTTTCGAGCCATCGCGATCCATTTGATGCAATGGAAAAAGCTATTTTGCACGTAGGGCTTGATGTACTTGCAGGTTCAGAGCACCTACACAATACTTGGACTTTAATTGAAGATTACCCACTGACGCCTGAATTATTGGCTATGTCGCGCGTATGGCAATCACCCGATAGCGCAGATTTTGTTATTGCCGCAAAAGGAGCCCCTGAAGCCATTATTGATTTATGCCATCTGTCGGATCAACAAACTTATCACATTAACTCTTATGTTAATCGCGCCGCTGAGCAAGGTTTAAGGGTGCTGGCGATTGCAAAAGCACGCTTTAAAAAACCCGATTT
The DNA here is from genome assembly GCF_002310815.1 of Pseudoalteromonas tunicata. Taxonomy (NCBI): domain Bacteria; kingdom Pseudomonadati; phylum Pseudomonadota; class Gammaproteobacteria; order Alteromonadales; family Pseudoalteromonadaceae; genus Pseudoalteromonas; species Pseudoalteromonas tunicata. The sequence goes on from NZ_CP011032.1 coordinate 2,474,288, forward strand.
ACCCAAGTTGCAGCATGATTTTGATTTTCAATTTATTGGCCTGATTGCCTTAGCCGACCCGCTGCGCCCAACAGCAAAAGCAGCCATTACAGAGTGTTTAACAGCTGGTATTCGAGTGGTGATGATCACGGGTGATTACCCTGCCACCGCACTTAGCATTGCGGCCCAATGTGGCCTTGATGTTCAAAATGGGGTGCTCACAGGCTCTCAAATCGATGATTTAAATGAAGCACAGTTATTAAAACGCTTACAGCAAGTAAATGTGTATTGTCGAGTGCAACCTGAGCAAAAATTACGCTTGGTGATGGCACTAAAACATGGCAAAGAAATCGTTGCCATGACAGGCGATGGCGTTAACGATGCCCCAGCTTTAAAGGCCGCGCACATTGGTATTGCAATGGGAGGTCGCGGTACTGATGTGGCACGAGAATCTGCAGCGTTGGTATTGCTTAATGATGATTTTAGCGCGCTGGTTGCAGCTATTCGGTTAGGCCGGCGTATTGTTGATAATATTCGTAAAGCCGTGGTATTTGTCATTGCAGCGCACATTCCCATTGCTGGCATGTCGATGTTGCCAGTCATGATGGGCTGGCCACTTATTTTACTGCCAGTTCATATTGTGTTTTTTGAGCTTATGGTTGATCCAACCTGCTCTGTGGTCTTTGAAGCCGAGCAAGAGGAATCAAATGTAATGCAGCGCTCGCCACGTCTTGCTAATGCCAAAATATTTGATAAAAAGCTCTTAATGCGAGGATTACAGCAAGGAGTAATATTACTGCTGATTTTGCTTGCGGTTTATCTATTAGCCCAATGGGTGAAATTGCCTGCTGAACAAGCTCGGGCTTTGACCTTTAGTGCCATGATTATAGGTGATATTTGGTTGATTTTTATTAATCGTTCGTGGTCTTTATCTTTGTATCACACGCTAAAACTGCCCAATCGAGCTTTGTGGTGGGTTGTACTGTGTGCTTTGCTCATGCTCGCATTAGCGCTGTTTTTACCTTTTATGAATCGGTTGTTTCATTTTGAAGCCCCGCCGATTGAGTATTTGGTAATGATGATTACCGCAGTCAGTGGTATTTTATTACTGGTTGCATCAATAACCACACAATCAAAACAAGATAAAAATCTTTAAGGTAAGGCCTTAGCAAGCACAAAGAAGTTAAACACTCAGATTTTTGGCAATAAAAAACCAGGCATAACCTGGCTTTTTATTTTTTGAATGTTTAAGCAGTATAAAGCTGCTTTAACACTGTGAGCTGCTCACGATGGGCGTCGGTGAGCTCACCTTGGTTAACCCATAAAAGGAGCAGCTGATCTCGGTCTAACTCTTGACCCGACATACGCTCATTAAGCATTGCCACTTGCTCGCTCATGCGCAATGTTTCGTTTGTTGTTGCGCTTGGCACCTGAGATAAAATCTCGATACGCACCAATAACTGCTCACGAGTTAAATGTGTGCTGACCTTTTTAATCCAGCGCTCTTGTGGTGCTTCATTTTGCTCTAATGCTGCAAATAAAGCATGGTAGTTCTCACTCACTTGCTTAGAATTAATCGTGCTAATCGCATTTTCTATTAATTGATTAAGCGTGGTGATCCCTTCTTGTACTTTTTTTGCATCTGAGCCAACTTGCGCCGTAAATGTTGCTAGTTGTTGTTGTAATTCAACTAACTGAGATTTGTTTTGCGAAATCTCATTAAACGCTTCACGTAACTGGGCAAGTTCGTTTAACCACTGTGCTGTTAAGGCAACATTACGTTCGTCTTGCTCTGATTTATAAGTATCTCGTTTGGCAAATAACTCATCGTTATAAGCTCTAAAACGCTGCCATAACTCAGGCTCTTGTTTGTTACCTGCAAAACCAATGGTTTTCCATTTCTTTTGCAGCTCTTTAATTTCATTAGCTGCAGAGAAAACATCATCGCTTTCAACTAATAATTTAGCTTGTGCAACTAGCTCAGCTTTTTGTTCTGCATGGGTGCGGTGCATAGTACGGATCGCTGTCGTAATTGGACGTTCAGCAACTTTGTAACTTTCAAGCAATGGTTTAAAAGCTTTTGTTTCTACACTGCCAGCACTGCGCCATGCTTTAGTTAACTTATTAAATTCGCTTTCAACCGCTTTTAAGTCAAATTCTGTACTTTCTAGCTGACTGTGCAGCGCCTGCATTTTGCTGATGATTGCTTCACGCTCAATAATATTTTGCGCACGTATCGCTTCTTGCTCAGCAAAATACTCACGGCAAGGAACAAATGCGGCTTCAACCAACTGGTTAAAAATCTCACCATTTTGTTTATCTTGCTCTGAAATTGTTTTGCCTAATTCATTCCATTGGCTGCGAAATTTTTTAACTTGCTCAGCACGGGCTTTTGGATCTGTACATTGGGTTTGTACAAATTCTTTTAGCTCTTCAATCAGTGCTTCACGCTTTGGTTCACCAACATATTGTTGCCAATCTTTTGCGTTTGCTAATTGCTCTTCAACCTGCTGATACTCTTTTTGCAACGTCTCTTGATACGACGGAGTTAACCCTTGATAAAGTTGATCCATCCCTTTAAAGACACCAAAAGCGACATTAAAACGACCTTGGTTTATTAAGCGTTTTAAATCTTTTAATTTTTTATGGCACTGAGTTTGAAGCTGCACTAATTCTTGGCTTATCGGCGCAACCTGCTCTTGCCATTGTTTAACAAGTGCATTAAATGGTTTACGGTAATTTGCTACCAACTCTTTTGGTAAAGCATTAATTGACTGTTTAGTGTCGTTTTGCCATTGGCTAAACGCTTGCTGCACAGTCTCAAGACTTGCTTGATCAGTAGGTACAACTAACGCTGAATAAGCATTTAATTGCTGATTAATTGCCGCAACAGCAGAAATAACCTCCGGTAATAACGCTACTTTCTTCGCAAAACCTTGATAGCGTTGTTGCACATCAGCAGCTACATTCGGCGTGATTTTTAACAACGCATCACAGTTACGTTGCATTTGCTGCAACTGCTCTAACTGTTGGTGTGACAAATCGGCCATCGCTGTTTCAATCTTGGCTTCAAGCTGAGCGAGCGCATCATTAAGGGCTGCTTGCTGCGCTTTAATTTCGTTTGCTTGCTCAATACGTTGCTGTTCTTGCTCATAGGCTGCGGCAAGTGATGCAATTTTTTGCTCTAGTTTTGTTTCAAGTAAACGAAATTTTTCTTTAAAGGTTTCTTTTTGCTCTGTTGCTAACCACTGCAGTTCAAGATTATTCCATGCATCATAAAGTGCAATTGCATCGGCTTTTACTGCTAAATAATCATTCTTTTCACGTAATGCATTGAGTTTGGCCAAAATAAGCTGAACTTCTTTTTCTACCTTAGGTGGCATTTCTTTGGCTAGTTTTTGAGCCTCTAATTTATCTGCAATTACTGCAGCCGCGTGGCCTTGTGCCTTATTTTTAACGGTGCGCAATAGCGAATATTGCTCAATTAAATCCATTAGCTGCAACTGAAATGCTTCATCGGCCTCGTTAAAGGCTGTTTCGATTAAGTTTGCTTTGGCCAAACGCTTTAATAATTTTAAGCGCAATGCCAAATCGCTATCTGTTAAAGCTAGCTTTTCAAGTACTTGTGGGCGACCACAACGATCTATGTAGTCTGTACGACATTGTGCTGGTAATGAATCATTTTGGTTTAATACCGCATTCATGACTTGTTTTTCAGCCATTTCTTTTATTGAATGCTCTTGTTCTTCTTTAAACGCTTGCCACCAAATTTTAATATCATTAAGTTTGGTCAGGGCTTTACGACGTACTTCAACTGATTCATCCGAAAACGCGAGTTGATTTAAAATTTGCAGATCTTTACTTTGCGAGGAATCAAGTTGTTCAACCGCATTTAAGCGCGTGGCTAATTTCGGGTGTTTCCACTTTGGCGTAAAAAGGGTTTTAAATATCATTTTGACTAAACCTTGCTATGTCATTGTTATTGGCAAATTCGCTTTTTAACTCTTGCTTTGATTTCTGTACGATGTGGCCATCAGCACCGACGGTAAATTGTTGCTGGGATTTTTCAACTTTTGCTTGATAGAGCATGACTAACTGAATGGTTTGTTCACGCTGCGCAGGTTCTAATACCGTGCCATCAGGCCATTTACCTGTTGCTGCACCATATTGTAAGCGCTCATACAATTGCGGAGTAATATTATTAACCAAATGTTCTATGTTCATGAATTTATTTCTTTTTCAAAAAAACGATACGAATGCGATTAATCAGATACCAGACAAACCCTGCGCCAATAGCTAATTTACAAGCCATTAATTCTGGAGTGCCTGTTGCTGGTGATCTGGAATACAAATACAAAAAACCACCCAGAAACAAAATCAGAGCTAAAAATGATTGATTCATCAATTTTTGCTTTTTTTGATTGTAGATTTGATTGGTTAAAGCCAGACGATCATATTCTGTCAATCCTTGTAACTTACAGTCACAATGAGGACATTGTTCATGCTTACTTGATGCAGGTTTACCGCAGTTTGGACAATCAATTCTTGCCATACTCGCTCCTAAATACTACTTAGCGATTGCGCCAAGGACTCGAATAAAAAAGGCGTCCTGATGGACGCCGCATATTCTACTCTTTTTCCTCGTCCTTGTCTTTTTTAAACTTAATCCAATAGTCATCCACTGACTGTTTCATTTCTTTATGAAGGATTAAGATCCCTAATAAGTTTGGAAGTGTCATCACCACAATCGCAACTGCGGCTAATTTCCAGACTAAGGTTGTATCTGCAAACGAGGCCCAAAAGAAACCTGCCACATAAAATACCCGATACGGCATGACCGAACGGCTACCTAGCAAATAAGTCATTGCACGATCACCGTAATAAGACCAAGCGATTGCAGTTGAAAACGCAAACAATAATAAACCAATAGAAACAATGTATTTGCCATTATCACCAAAGAAACCTCGGGTAAATGCAATGGTGGTAAGCTCTGCAGAATGAACTAAAGACTTTCCTTTTACCATAATAGCAGTGTCTTCAATTTCACCGTTTACCACTTCAACAGTCCCGGTAAACACATGGCGAGCCGTTAAACCAAAACGAATGTCTTCGCCTACTGAGCGCGAATGAATTACGGTAAAGTCGTTATTGACTGCTTTACCTTCAATCACATTAATATGGCCGGTATAAAGCTCAACATTATTTTTTTCACCATTAAGGTAGCTGTATAACGCAGCTCTATCGGTTTCATTAGTTTCTGAGTATTGGCCTTTTAGGAAACTCATACTTGAACGCTCGAATTGAGTTTCGAATTTTTCAGTCCAAGCACCCGATGACAAAATAACCAAACCGGTTAACGTACAAATAATAATGGTATCAATAAATGGTTCTAAAATAGAGACCATACCTTCTGATACAGGTTCGTCTGCTTTTGCTGATGCATGGGCAATCGGTGCAGAACCTTGACCCGCTTCATTTGAAAATAAACCGCGGTTAACACCTTTATTAAATGCATAGGCAAATGATGCCCCTAAGAAACCACCTGCGGCAGCAGAACCTGAAAACGCATTGGTGAAAATAGACGCAAATGAAGGACCAATGTTTTCGATATTGTAGAAAATAACACCTAGAGCACCGATGATATAAATAGCAGCCATAAGCGGCACAACACGTGACGTGATCGCAGCAATACGTTTAATTCCACCAAGAATAACTAACGCAAGTAAAACAGATAATACAGCGCCTGTGGCCATTGGAGCAAAACCAAACGTCGCTTCCATACCTTGGGCAATGTTATTAATTTGTGGCAAGCTGCCGGTACCAAATGAGCTAATTACGGTTGCGATAGCAAATAAAATTGCTAGCCATTTCATGTTTAAGCGACGATCCATGTAGTACATTGGACCCCCCGCCATAGTGCCATCTTCGGTTTTAACTCGGTATTTGTGAGATAAAGTTACTTCAACAAATTTGGTTGTCATACCAAAAAAAGCAGTCATCCACATCCAAAATAACGCCGCAGGACCACCGATAGAAATTGCAAGCGCTACCCCACCGATATTACCGGTCCCGACGGTGCCAGAAAGCGCTGTAGCAAGCGCTTGGAAATGCGTGGTATCACCCTCAGAACCTTTTTTCTCATATTTACCCGTTACAATACGGATGGCATGGCGAAAATAACGAACTTGTGGGAACTTAAGATAGATAGTAAAAAATAAACCTACCCCTAATAACACATACGGGAACCAAAAAGCTCCCCCTAACAAACCATCAAGGTTGTCTAAAAAATTTCCAAACTCTTGCACGTGAACTTCCTCTTATTATTATTTTGTTTTTTTAACGATTACAGTTTATCGACCACATTTAAAATGGCTGCTAAGGTATCTTGGCCAAATGAATATGAGCGACGATCTGACCAACCGTAGTCTGGATCAGGTAAGTTGATATTATCTTTAAATGGCATTTCAACGGTATAAGCTAGGGTTTTAAATTGCTCACCAATCCATGCTGATGCAACGGTCATATTTGCTTGACCTGGCTCATCTTTTTCATAACCAAACACATCTTGAAATTCAGGTGTAATTGTTAATAAAGCCGCTTTAAAACTGTCTTCTAAGTCTTTATGACGTTCATCATAACTTGGGATCCCTTCACAACCAGCCACAAAGTTATACGGAAGTGCTTCATCACCATGAATGTCTAAACACATGTCTAAACCCACTTCGAGCATTTTTTGACGAACATAAAATACTTCTGGGCTGTTTGTTTCACATGGCGTTTGCCATTCACGATTTAAGTTACGACCTGCTGCGTTTGTGCGTAAATGGCCACGTACTGAACCATCCGGATTCATATTCGGCACGACATAAAATACCGCTTTATTTAACAATGCAGCGGCATGTGCGTCTTCATCATCTAATAACTTATGAAGTAAACCTTCAACAAACCATTCTGCCATTGTTTCGCCTGGATGTTGACGTGCAATCACCCAAATGTTCTTTTTCTCTGGCGATGGCTCACCAATACGTAATAATGTCATATCACGTTGATCAATCGTTTGGCCTAAGACTTCAGCATCACAGCTTTCTTGACATTGTGCCCAGGCAATTAAATCTAAGTGGCGCTCATAGCTATAAGGTGCAAAATATGCGATGTAAACATGATCGCACTCTAACTCACACTCAATGGTTAATACGCCATCTTTATATTGAGTTGGTAAACGTAACCATGTTTGGCGGTCATACGACGCAACGGCTTGGTAATTTTCCCAGCCATCAGGATAAGCCGATTGCAAAAGGCCGCCAATATGAAGTTGATGTTTTACACCACGAGTAGACTCTAAACGAAAATGAAACCATTGAAAAAAATCAGAATTATTATCTTTGTTAATTGCCAATTGAATATCCATTGGATTTTCAATTGCGTTAACTATGATATTACCAGAGTCGAATTGACTAGAAATTTTCATTTATTTAACCTTTTTAGCACAATGTTGCCAAGACTATCATACTTGCAAGTGCGGTATAAACTGTCTTTAGCTAAAAGAAATAAAAAACCAGCACTAGGCTGGTTTTTTAATTTAATACACGAATTAACGTGGCAGGCTTGGGTGAATAACTTCAGCCATGTCACGCATTACGCGCACAACTTGGCAGCTATAACCAAACTCGTTGTCATACCATACGTATAAAATTGCACGGTTGTCTTCAACAATTGTTGCTTGTGAATCAACCACACCCGCATAGCGACTTCCAACTAAATCAGAAGAAACGATTTCGGTTGAAGCTGTATAATCAATTTGGTCACGTAAATCTGAATAAAGCGCAGTATCACGTAAGAATTGGTTTAATTCTTCACGATTAGTGCTGCTATTTAAATTCAAATTAATGATTGCCATTGATACATTTGGGGTTGGTACGCGAATAGCGTTACCTGTTAATTTACCCGCTAACTCTGGTAATGCTTTAGCAACTGCTTTAGCCGCACCTGTTGAGGTGATCACCATATTTAGCGCAGCACTACGACCACGTCGCTCAGATTTGTGGTAGTTATCAATTAAATTTTGGTCATTGGTATAAGAATGCACGGTCTCAACATGACCATTAGCAATGCCATATTTATCGTTGATTGCTTTTAATACTGGCGTAATAGCATTTGTCGTACAGCTTGCTGCTGAAACAATTTTATCTTCTTTACCAATAGTGCCGTTATTGACGCCATATACGATATTTTTAATATCGCCTTTAGCAGGAGCGGTTAACAATACTTTTGCAGCACCCTTTGATTGAAGATGCTGACTTAAACCAGCTTCATCGCTCCAAATACCAGTATTATCAACAATTAATGCGTCATCAATGCCATAAGCTGTGTAGTCGATTTCTGCTGGAGAGTTGGCATAAATCACTTGAATGTAGGCACCGTTAGCTTTAATTGCATTACGCTCATGGTCAACAGTAATTGAACCATTAAACGGACCATGGATTGAATCACGTCGTAATAAACTCGCACGTTTTTCTAGATCACCGTCTTTACCACCACGAACAACAATGGCACGTAAACGAAGGTCAGCGTGAGAACCGCCTCGTTCAATTAATAAACGAGCCAATAGACGACCAATACGACCGAAACCGTATAGCACTACGTCACGAGGTTTTGATTGATCATCTTTATTGATGATTTCAGCTAGTTCATCGTTTAAATATTCTTCAATGCTACGGCCTTCACCCGCATTTTTATAAATAAAACCATAAGCTAATTTACCTAAATCTATACGGGCAGAAGCCAATTGCATCTTGCTGATAGCTTCTAAGAATGGATAACTTTCACGCAGGCGTAGTTTACTTTCTTCAAATTGTGCCACAGTTTTATGTGCTTTGATGATATCGATAGTACTTGCGCTTACCAATGGACGGCCATAAATGGCGATCTCAATACCGGCATTGCGATATAACTTACCAATAATAGGTTGCATACTTTCTGCGTAATCTTGGCGTTCCTGCCAACTTTTTTGATAGTTTTGCTCGTGAGATAAGGTCATTTTTTCTGCCTAATAAACAAATTTTGAACGGATAGCCCTAATTGGGCGAGCCTATTCTAATTTAATATTGCTTATTTCTCTACTGTTAGGATCGATTAGCTTGGTCTAGACTGACAAATGTAAAGTTTTTTAAGGAAAATCAATGAAGCTAGCGTACCTGCTTTTTTTAAGTACTTTATTGTTAGTAGGCTGTGATAGCCAAATAAGTGTGCGAGAAGTCTGCGAGCAATCACCACTGATGTGCGAGGATCTCAACACGGATGGCCATTGTAATTTTGAGCGTTCAGATGTGATTGTGGCCCGCTACTATGAAAAACAACAACCAACTGATGTAAATAAATTTACGTTGCTCAATGGCTTTGAAAAATACTCAAAATGCATTCACTTAGCGTCTGGCATTGAGCATATAAAATTAAAAGACAAAAAAACCTCTCGCATGAATGGCTACCTCACCAGCCTTAAAGAAATAAAACGCCTTTCCCAAGAAACTGTCAATTCACAGTTACCGCAGCTGCTATATTATCACTGGTCTCGAAACGGTTCTGAGCAAGCCTTAGAACAATTACTACAACAAGAAAACCAGCCAAGCATGCAAACCTCTGAGTTACAATTTTTGCTCGCCACTTATTACATTAAATTTGATCTTGATAAAACCATTACCCTACTTTATCGTTCATTAGAACTCTATAAAGGTGATAAACCAATTAACCAAGAAATTTTTACCACCTTAGTTAACTTATTCTACAAACAAAAAAATTATAAGAATGCCTATATTTGGGGATTAATCGCACAAGAGTCTGGCGGCGCGAAAATCGACTTAGCAGGACTTGAAAATTTACTTGCCGGTGAAGGTAAATCAATCGAGAGTTTAGAAGACCTCGCAGATAAAACCTTATCTGATATTCAAGATGGGAAGTTTGTTTCACCGAGAAATTAAAGCTTGGATTTTAATCGTGCACACGCTTTACACTAAAAATTAACACTGTTTATGCTTTATCGAAAAATTTGTATCCGTAAATAAAGTTTTGAAGTTTTGAAGTTTTGAAGTTTTGAAGTTTTGAAGTTTTGAAGTTTTGAAGTTTTGAAGTTTTGAAGTTTTGAAGTTTTGAAGTTTTGAAGTTTTGAAGTTTTGAAGTTTTGAAGTTTTGAAGTTTTGAAGTTTTGAAGTTTTGAAGTTTTGAAGTTTTGAAGTTTTGAAGTTTTGAAGTTTTGAAGTTTTGAAGTTTTGAAGTTTTGAAGTTTTGAAGTTTTGAAGTTTTGAAGTTTTGAAGTTTTGAAGTTTTGAAGTTTTGAAGTTTTGAAGTTTTGAAGTTTTGAAGTTTTGAAGTTTTGAAGTTTTGAAGTTTTGAAGTTTTGAAGTTTTGAAGTTTTGAAGTTTTGAAGTTTTGAAGTTTTGAAGTTTTGAAGTTTTGAAGTTTTGAAGTTTTGAAGTTTTGAAGTTTTGAAGTTTTGAAGTTTTGAAGTTTTGAAGTTTTGAAGTTTTGAAGTTTTGAAGTTTTGAAGTTTTGAAGTTTTGAAGTTTTGAAGTTTTGAAGTTTTGAAGTTTTGAAGTTTTGAAGATAAATGTAGCTGAGCTGTATGGTAAACACAGTTAAAATTTATCGCTGAAATTAAAACAAAATAAAGGCAGCTTGCGCTGCCTTTATTTTTAATTTGACTTAGTTGTACCTACTTCAACTCGGGTTTTGAGCTTTTGGCCTGGCCGAAAAGTCACCACGCGACGTGCAGAGATTGGAATGTCTTCACCCGTTTTAGGATTTCGACCTGGTCTCTGGTTTTTGTCACGTAAATCAAAGTTACCAAAGCCTGAAAGTTTGATTTGTTCGCCGCTTTCAAGAGCTGCACGAATATTTTCAAAAAAACTTTCAACTAGTTCTTTGGCATCTTTTTTATTAATACCCAATTTAACAAATAGGTGTTCAGCTATGTCGGCTTTAGTAAGCGCCATATCTAGTCCCTCAACGATGCATTAAACTCTTCAGCCAAAACGGCCACTACTTGATCTACTACTAATTTGATGTCTTGCTCTTCGAGCGTACGATCACCATTTTGCAGTGTTAGAGCAATAGCCAGACTTTTATGATCTGACTCAATACCTTTGCCCTTATACACATCAAACAAGTTTAGGTCAACCAATTGATTTGCGCCAACTTTTTCTATCACAGCAAGAATATCAGCTAATTTAACTTCATCCTTTACAACGATCGCAATGTCTCTGCGGTTTGCAGGGAACTTAGAGATCTCTTTTGCTTGTGGTAATTGACGTTTTTCTAACCCTAACATTTCGATTTCAAAGACAAAAGTCTGACTATTAATCGATAGTTTAGCTTGTATTTCAGGATGTAAAGTACCTAAAAAGCCAATTTTTTTACCATCGCGGTAAATTGCAGCCGATTGACCTGGATGTAAGCCTTCAATCGCCTCATTTTTAAGCTCAAATGATGCTTTATCAGCTGTTAATGCAAATAATGCTTCAACGTCACCTTTAAGATCGTAAAAATCGACATGGCGACTTGGCACAGCCCAATGATCACCCATAACAGAACCAGTGATCACACCACCAATAACGGCTTGTTGAGCAACACCATTTTCAGCCTGTTCATCTTTAATAAATTTAAGACCATGTTCAAACAAACGAATACGGCTTTGCTGTCTATTTTGGTTGTACATCAGTGATGACAGTAACCCTGGTAATAAACTCACACGCATTGCAGACATCTCAATCGAAATTGGATGAGGTAATACTAATGCATCTGCTTGAGGATGAATTAAATTTTGGACTTTTGGATCAACAAAGCTGTAGGTAATCGCTTCTTGGTAACCACGAGTTACTAAGGTATTTCGAATAGTCTTAACCGATAACGTCGCCTCATTATGAGTAGTCATCTTAAGACTCGCTTTTGGCGCAACATTTGGAATGTTGTTATAACCAAAAACACGAGCAACTTCTTCAATTAAATCTTCTTCGATACTAATATCGAATCTAAAACTTGGTACAACTGCTGTCCATTGACCATCGGTATGAACAACGGTTAATCCTAAACGAGTTAAAATATCCGTAACTGTTTCAGGCGCAATTGCATAGCCAATGACTTTATCTAATCGACTTTGGCGCAGTACAACTGATTTTTCTGCTGGCAAGTGAGATTGGCTTAACGCTTCAACCACTGGACCTGCTTGACCACCCACAATTTCAAGTAACAACTCAGTTGCACGTGCCATTGCATCGTGTTGTAATTGGTAATCAACCCCACGCTCATAGCGATGTGACGCATCAGTGTGTAAGCCATAACGACGCGCTTGGCCTGCAATTGCAAGCGGACTAAAAAATGCACTTTCTAATAAAATATCTTGAGTTGTTTCAGTGACACCTGAATCTAGACCACCAAAAATACCTGCCATTGCCAGCGGTTTTTGATGATCGGCTATCACTAAAGTATCTGCATGTAACTTAACGGTATTCCCATCAAGCAATACTAATTCTTCGTCTTGTGATGCATTACGTACTTTGATACCGCCTTCGATTTTAGCTAAATCAAACGCATGCATTGGATGACCCAATTCAAGTAATACGTAGTTTGTAACATCAACAACGGGATCGATAGCACGCACGCCACTACGGCGTAAACGTTCAACCATCCACAGTGGAGTTGTCGCTGCTAAGTTAATCCCTTTAATAACACGGCCTAAATAACGAGGACATGAAGCCGGTGCAACAAGCTCAATATTCAGGGTGTCGTCAATTGTTGCTGCAACAGGTGTAATCGTAATAGGTGTTACATCAAGTGAGTTAAGTACTCCAACTTCGCGAGCTAGTCCTTTGATACCTAAACAATCGCTACGGTTAGCGGTTAAATCAACATCAACAATAAAATCATCTAAACCAAGATACTGACGAATATCTTGGCCTATTGGTGCATCAGCAGGTAATTCTAAAATACCATCTGAGTTATCCGTAATACCTAACTCAGAAAAAGCACAGAGCATACCATGAGATGGTTGACCACGTAGTTTTGCTTTTTTAATGACAAAATCACCGGGTAAAACAGCACCTACTGTTGCAACAGCTACTTTTAACCCTTGACGACAGTTAGCGGCACCACAAACAATATCAAGTAACTCTTCTTGACCAATATTTACTTTGGTAACACGTAATTTGTCTGCATCAGGATGTTGGCCACATTCAACTACTTCACCAACAACAACACCGCTAAATGCACCCGCTACTGGATCTAAGCCATCCACTTCCAAACCGGCCATCGACAGCTGTTCCGAAAGAGCCTCAGTTTCAATTGCTGGGTTAACCCACTCTCTTAACCACTTTTCACTAAATTTCATTTAAATCTTCACTCTTAACGGAACTGGTTTAGGAATTTTAAATCATTCTCAAAAAAGGCACGTAAATCGTTAACGCCATAACGCAACATAGTTAGACGCTCAACACCCATACCAAAAGCAAAACCTGTGTAATGCTCAGGATCAATGCCTACAGACTTAAGTACATTTGGATGAACCATGCCACACCCTAGCACTTCAAGCCATTTACCATTTTTACCTTTTACATCTACTTCAGCCGAAGGCTCAGTAAATGGAAAATAAGAAGGGCGGAAACGAATTTCCATGTCTTCTTCGAAAAAGTTACGTAAGAAGTCGTGCAAAATACCTTTTAGTTCAGTAAAGCTAACATCTTTATCAACCATTAAGCCTTCAACTTGATGGAACATTGGCGTATGTGTTTGATCATAGTCATTACGATAAACACGACCTGGAGAAATAATTCGCAGTGGCGGTTGCTCTGTTTCCATCGTACGAATTTGTACACCACTCGTTTGAGTACGCAATACAAGTTTCGGATTGAAATAAAAGGTATCGTGATCAGCACGTGCAGGATGGTGCTCTGGAATGTTCAAGGCATCAAAGTTATGAAAATCATCTTCAACTTCAGGGCCTGCTTTGACTTCAAAACCAAGCTCACCAAAAAAGCTTTCAATACGCTCAATCGTACGCGTAACTGGGTGTAAACCACCTGAAGGCATTACACGCCCTGGTAAAGTTACATCAATGGTTTCTTGCGCTAATTTTTTAGCAAGCGCAGCTGATACAAGTAATTCACGCTTTGCGTTAATTTGGTCTTGTACCGTTTCTTTCGCTTGGTTAATAACTTGACCGGCAGTTTTACGCTCTTGCGGATCCATCTTACCTAAGGTTTTAAGTAAATCCGTAATTTGGCCTTTTTTACCTAAATAATTTACACGCACATCTTCTAGTTGTGCGATCTCACTTGCGTTTTCAACCGCAGCAAGTGCTTGCGATACAATAGTTTCTAAGTTCATTAGATTTCTGATCCCTCTACTGAGGTAGATTTGCCGATTTCAAGGATTATTACAATCCTTAATGATAACTGAAATTAACGACTAGATGCTAGTCGCTAACACTATAAGTTTAAAGTAACTTTAATAAAAGGAATGGTCAGCTTGCGTTGTTGTACCATTGAAGCATGATCAAGCTTATCAAGCACATCGAGTAAGGCTCGCATGTCGCGACTTAACCTTGTTAATAAAAAGCGTGCACACTCAATTGAAAGCTCTAACCCACGCATTTTCGCGCGTTTAACTAAGGCCTCGGCTTTATCATCATCACTCATTGAGCGTATTTGGAAGGTTGTGCCCCATTTCAAACGCGACTCTAAATCCGGCAGCTGAATGGTGATCATATCTGGTAATAAGTCAGATGCAACAAGCAATAATTTATCAGGTTCGTTAAAGCGATTATAAAAGTTAAACATCGCTCTTTCCCAATTAGGATGCCCCGCAATCAGGTGTAAATCATCAATACACACCACACTTAAAGACTCAAGGCCATCAAGCATACTCGGTTCTAAGCCGATAATTTCTTTCATACTCAATAAAATAGTAGAAAGGCCCCTTTCTTGAGCATACACACAAGTCGCATATAGTAAATGTGATTTACCCGAATCAGCTAAGCCACATAAATAGGTGAACTGAAAATCTGTTTTCATTTGTTCAAAACTATTTTTTAAATGACTCACTACTAACGAATTTTCACCACCAAAATAACTAGTAAAGGTTTCATCATCAGGTAAGGTTACAGCAAGTGCCATTTGCATTGGTTCATGTGACAACATGTATTACTCGCCTATCCATTGATAACGATTAATACTTTGCGCTTCAATTGAAGCAAGTGGATCAAATAAACGTTTAAAACCTTTATCTAAACTTAAGGTATTGATTAGATCTGTTTTAGTACCGTTTAGCAGTAACGAAAATACTAATTCACCTTGTTTCATTGAGACAATATTGACTTCTCGCACTACTGATAAACTCAATAGCCGACGTTTCGCTTGTTCAATTTGCACAAAATCATTGATGCCATTAACAATAAAAAATTCACCTTCTTGCTCTGCAGAATCATTACGTAATACTGCATATTGGCTCGATAACGACAGCGCTATTTCATCAATCATCTGCGCTATAATTTGCTGCTGCTCACCTACCAATACATTGTTTTGAAATTCTGAGTTAACCGTAAAACGCCAGTCAAGTTGCCAAACTGATTGGTTAGGTAACTTATAAATACGAGCGGTGACAATACGTTCGGGATTATACCTAACAGAGGCCAAATCAACTGGCTCAGAAAAATTAGCCCACACATCACTGACAGTAATGTTAAACCTGTCTTCTAAATCTAATAAAGGTAGCACTATCGGTACTGCACGTTGATTGGCTTTATCCGACAATACTTCTTCAAGTTGAGGAAAGCTTTCGCGCGTTAATAATTCTCGCTGACGCGCATCTTCAACGGCAAGCCAAATCAGCACTAGTGGACGGCGGTTCCCCCAAATAGGAGCACGTAATTCATTGAGTAACGTATTAATTTTGGTTGGATCAAATTTCACCACTAAAAGCTGTGATCCATACTCTGCATCTTGATATTCAAATTTAAGCATAAATTGTGAAATGTCCTGAAGCGCTAAACGGATCTCAGGATTTGTTTGTTCAATGGCTTGGCCACTCACCTTACTTAATACACCTAACAACGCTTGTTTACTAGCAGCAGCGCGAGCGTTATTAGACTTATCAGAAACGAGTACTTTAAATTGATATAAATCTGGTACTTCTACAGCAGAACAAAAAAATGAGAAAGTAGTGATGAGTAACGCTACAAAATGTCTTAACACAGGCATGTCATTTCAAAAATTCATTTAAAACGATCCTAAAGCAAACGCTTGCACAAATCAAAAGGATAAAATGATATTTTTAATATAAAAGACGTTGTTTTCATTGTTCCAAATGCAAAAAAGCCTCTGATTTCTCAGAGGCTTTCTTTAAATTAGGAGCCTGGCGATGTCCTACTCTCACATGGGTAACCCCACACTACCATCGGCGCTGTTTCGTTTCACTACTGAGTTCGGAATGGGATCAGGTGGGTCCAAAACGCTATTGTCACCAAGCAAATCTGGTTCGTTAATCGCCTTGGCAATTAACTAAAATTCGGAAGGCTGATTTCAAATTCGTCTACTTCAGTGCTATTTAACTTCTTGCTTGTTCTTCAGTGCTTCATACAAACCACTTTGGCGTTGTATGGTTAAGCCTCACGGGTAATTAGTATTGGTTAGCTTAACGCCTCACAGCGCTTCCACACCCAACCTATCAACGTTGTAGTCTCCAACGGCCCTTCAGAGAGCTTATAGCTCTAGTGAGAACTCATCTCGAGGCTCGCTTCGCGCTTAGATGCTTTCAGCGCTTATCGATTCCGAACGTAGCTACCGGGCAGTGCCATTGGCATGACAACCCGAACACCAGCGGTTCGTTCACTCCGGTCCTCTCGTACTAGGAGCAACCCCTCTCAATTCTCAAACGCCCACGGCAGATAGGGACCGAACTGTCTCACGACGTTCTAAACCCAGCTCGCGTACCACTTTAAATGGCGAACAGCCATACCCTTGGGACCGACTTCAGCCCCAGGATGTGATGAGCCGACATCGAGGTGCCAAACACCGCCGTCGATATGAACTCTTGGGCGGTATCAGCCTGTTATCCCCGGAGTACCTTTTATCCGTTGAGCGATGGCCCTTCCATTCAGAACCACCGGATCACTATGACCTACTTTCGTACCTGCTCGACTTGTCCGTCTCGCAGTTAAGCTTGCTTCTACCATTACACTAACCGTACGATGTCCGACCGTACTTAGCAAACCTTCGTGCTCCTCCGTTACTCTTTAGGAGGAGACCGCCCCAGTCAAACTACCCACCAGGCACTGTCCGCAATCCCGATTAGGGACCTACGTTAGAACATCAAAACTACAAGGGTGGTATTTCAAGGACGACTCCACAAGAACTAGCGTTCCTGCTTCAAAGTCTCCCACCTATCCTACACATGTAGGTTCAATGTTCAGTGCCAAGCTATAGTAAAGGTTCACGGGGTCTTTCCGTCTAGCCGCGGGTACACAGCATCTTCACTGCGATTTCAATTTCACTGAGTCTCGGGTGGAGACAGCGTGGCCATGATTACGCCATTCGTGCAGGTCGGAACTTACCCGACAAGGAATTTCGCTACCTTAGGACCGTTATAGTTACGGCCGCCGTTTACCGGGGCTTCGATCAAGAGCTTCGCGTTGCCGCTAACCCCATCAATTAACCTTCCGGCACCGGGCAGGCGTCACACCGTATACGTCATCTTGCGATTTTGCACAGTGCTGTGTTTTTAATAAACAGTTCCAGCCACCTGGTTACTGTGACTGCCAATAGCTCCGGGAGCAAGTCCCTTCACCATCAGCAGCGTACCTTCTCCCGAAGTTACGGTACTATTTTGCCTAGTTCCTTCACCCGAGTTCTCTCAAGCGCCTTAGTATTCTCTACCTGACCACCTGTGTCGGTTTGGGGTACGATTCTTCATGAACTGAAGCTTAGAGGATTTTCCTGGAAGTATGGCATCAACAACTTCACTACCGTAGTAGCTCGTCTCGTATCTCAGTCTTAAGGAAACCCGGATTTACCTAAGTCTCCAACCTACTTACTTTCACATGGACAACCAACGCCATGCCTGCCTAGCCTGCTCCGTCTCCCCATCGCATTCATGCCGAGTACGGGAATATTAACCCGTTTCCCATCGACTACGCGTTTCCGCCTCGCCTTAGGGGTCGACTCACCCTACCCTGATTAACATGGGATAGGAACCCTTGGTCTTCCGGCGTGGGAGTTTTTCACTCCCATTATCGTTACTTATGTCAGCATTCGCACTTCTGATACCTCCAGCAACCCTCTCGAATCACCTTCAACGGCTTACAGAACGCTCCCCTACCCCGCATACAAAGTACGCAGGCGCATCTTCGGTGGTATGTTTAGCCCCGTTACATCTTCCGCGCAGACCGACTCGACCAGTGAGCTATTACGCTTTCTTTAAAGGATGGCTGCTTCTAAGCCAACCTCCTGGCTGTCTGGGCCTTTCCACATCGTTTCCCACTTAACATACACTTTGGGACCTTAGATGGCGCTCTGGGTTGTTTCCCTCTTCACGACGGACGTTAGCACCCGCCGTGTGTCTCCCGGATAGTACTTTACGGTATTCGGAGTTTGCAAAGGGTTGGTAAGTCGGGATGACCCCCTAGCCTTAACAGTGCTCTACCCCCGTAAGTATTCGTCCGAGGCTCTACCTAAATAGATTTCGGGGAGAACCAGCTATCTCCCGGTTTGATTAGCCTTTCACTCCTAGCCACAAGTCATCCCCTAACTTTTCAACGTTAGTGGGTTCGGTCCTCCAGTTGATGTTACTCAACCTTCAACCTGCCCATGGCTAGATCACCGGGTTTCGGGTCTATACCTTGCAACTATACGCCCAGTTAAGACTCGGTTTCCCTACGGCTCCCCTAATTGGTTAACCTCGCTACAAAATATAAGTCGCTGACCCATTATACAAAAGGTACGCAGTCACACCACGAAGGTGCTCCTACTGCTTGTACGTACACGGTTTCAGGTTCTATTTCACTCCCCTCACAGGGGTTCTTTTCGCCTTTCCCTCACGGTACTGGTTCACTATCGGTCAGTTGGGAGTATTTAGCCTTGGAGGATGGTCCCCCCATATTCAGTCAAGATAACACGTGTCCCGACCTACTCGATTTCACTTACTATAGATTTTCGTGTACGGGGCTATCACCCTGTGCCGCTGTCCTTTCCAGAACATTCCACTAATCACAAATAAACTTAAGGGCTGCTCCGGTTTCGCTCGCCGCTACTTCCGGAATCTCGGTTGATTTCTTTTCCTACGGGTACTTAGATGTTTCAGTTCTCCGCGTTCGCCTCATATAGCTATGTATTCACTATATGATAGTGAGTAAACTCACTGGGTTTCCCCATTCGGAAATCCTAGTCTCAAGCGCCTTTTACTAGCTTGACTAGGCTTATCGCAAGTTAATACGTCCTTCATCGCCTCCAACTGCCAAGGCATCCACCGTGTACGCTTAGTCACTTAACCATACAACCCAAAATAGTTTGAGTTATACATAAAGGACTGATTTAAACTTCGCCAGAAGTTAAATATTGAATACTAAAGTAGACACCAATCACATCTTTCGATGCAAATGGCATAATTTTACTTTTGAAAACTCTTTCAAATCTTTCGATTCAAAGAATTTTTTCTATCAGCTTTCCAAATTTTTAAAGAGCAATATTAATTAAACAGCCTAAGCCGTTTAACTAACAATCATCTGTGTGGACACTGCGAACAAATCAGTTCTAAATCGTGATAAGGAGGTGATCCAGCCCCAGGTTCCCCTAGGGCTACCTTGTTACGACTTCACCCCAGTCATGAATCACACCGTGGTAACCGCCCTCCCGAAGGTTAAGCTAGCTACTTCTGGTGCAACCCACTCCCATGGTGTGACGGGCGGTGTGTACAAGGCCCGGGAACGTATTCACCGCAACATTCTGATTTGCGATTACTAGCGATTCCGACTTCATGGAGTCGAGTTGCAGACTCCAATCCGGACTACGACGAGCTTTAAGGGATTCGCTCACTATCGCTAGCTTGCTGCCCTCTGTACTCGCCATTGTAGCACGTGTGTAGCCCTACACGTAAGGGCCATGATGACTTGACGTCGTCCCCACCTTCCTCCGGTTTATCACCGGCAGTCTCCTTAGAGTTCCCGACATTACTCGCTGGCAACTAAGGATAGGGGTTGCGCTCGTTGCGGGACTTAACCCAACATCTCACAACACGAGCTGACGACAGCCATGCAGCACCTGTCTCAGAGTTCCCGAAGGCACAAAGCTATCTCTAGCGATTTCTCTGGATGTCAAGTGTAGGTAAGGTTCTTCGCGTTGCATCGAATTAAACCACATGCTCCACCGCTTGTGCGGGCCCCCGTCAATTCATTTGAGTTTTAACCTTGCGGCCGTACTCCCCAGGCGGTCTACTTAATGCGTTAGCTTTGAAAAAGTTGTCCGAGGACCCCAGCTTCTAGTAGACATCGTTTACGGCGTGGACTACCAGGGTATCTAATCCTGTTTGCTCCCCACGCTTTCGTACATGAGCGTCAGTGTTGACCCAGGTGGCTGCCTTCGCCATCGGTATTCCTTCAGATCTCTACGCATTTCACCGCTACACCTGAAATTCTACCACCCTCTATCACACTCTAGTTGACCAGTTCGAAATGCAGTTCCCAGGTTGAGCCCGGGGCTTTCACATCTCGCTTAATCAACCGCCTGCGTACGCTTTACGCCCAGTAATTCCGATTAACGCTCGCACCCTCCGTATTACCGCGGCTGCTGGCACGGAGTTAGCCGGTGCTTCTTCTGTCAGTAACGTCACAGCTACGTTCTATTAAAACGTAACCTTTCCTCCTGACTGAAAGTGCTTTACAACCCGAAGGCCTTCTTCACACACGCGGCATGGCTGCATCAGGCTTTCGCCCATTGTGCAATATTCCCCACTGCTGCCTCCCGTAGGAGTCTGGACCGTGTCTCAGTTCCAGTGTGGCTGATCATCCTCTCAAACCAGCTAGAGATCGTTGCCTTGGTGAGCCATTACCTCACCAACTAGCTAATCCCACTTGGGCCAATCTTTAGGCGTGAGGCCCGAAGGTCCCCCACTTTGGTCCGTAGACATCATGCGGTATTAGCAGTCGTTTCCAACTGTTGTCCCCCACCTAAAGGCATGTTCCCAAGCATTACTCACCCGTCCGCCGCTCGTCACCCAAGAAACAAGTTTCTCTGTGCTACCGCTCGACTTGCATGTGTTAGGCCTGCCGCCAGCGTTCAATCTGAGCCATGATCAAACTCTTCAATTAAAAGTTTTTAGTCTTTCGACTGCTCAATGAATTCTGTTTATGACTGTGTAGCCACTCACTTTACTAAATTGAGACTCTAAATTTTTTGCTTCATTCAAAACCGAAGTTTCGAACTAAGCTGTTAGAACTCAATCTGTACGAGTGCCCACACAGATGATTGCTTAAATTGTTAAAGAACGTTGCAGCGCCAACCCTAAGAGCTTGCTGCGAAGTGGAGCGCTATAATAAACGTTTCACTTTTCAAGTCAACACTTAATTTTAAATTCTTTCGAAGCAAACTAAGTTTTACTTAACTCTCTGACTCAACCTTCATACCCCGCTAAGCGTGGTGTGCTGCCGTGTCAGTGGGGTCGCATTATAGGGCGGCGAACTTTTTTGGCAAGCGTTATTTTGCATAAATTTACGATTTATTTCACTTAGTTAGTCATACAGACTTAACACCACCTTACCCTCACCTTATTCACAAAAACCTGTGGATAACTAAATGAAATAACCCATTTAAAATGGTCAGACCGTTAGCTTTTCGCACTGATGTATTTATTGTGATAGATTAGCCCACCGTTTTTAAGCGCTACTTACTCTTTATATAAGGTATCTTTTTTATGATTGAACTCATAAATAGCTTCAGTGATTTACTTTGGGGCCAAATTTTAGTTTATCTTTTAGTTTTTGCAGCTTACTGTTTCCAATGACAGATTTGCTAGTGAGAATAATGTAGCGGCTTTCTGGTGGGATTTTATAGTGATTGGTTGAAATCGCGTTTTCTGATTGAGAGTTGTGCAAGAGCGAAATTTCAACACACCAATTTTTTTAAAATCAACAATAGCGAGAGATAATAACCAAACGTATATACTGTATGTGCCATGAAGCAAAACGCAAACATGACACACAAGTTTTTACTGAATAGTCTTTATTCTTATAATAGCTTCATTCAAATCTGCGATTATTTTATCTGAGCTAATTTGGACTAGTTCGTTCACATTCACAAACATCGACCTTTCATCATGTATTGAACTAGTGACTATGGCCTTCGAATCTACAGCTACCAATTGAGCTGAAAGCTCTGCTTTAGCATAAACAACCGACCTTGATGCTTCACTTCCTTCTGCCGTACTTATAATAACCCCTTCAGCACCTATTTTTTTTGCTAATTCAAAAATAGCGTTTGTCTGATCTACTTTATAAGCTTCTAATAAATTATTCTCTGCCAATAAAAATGGCAGCATGATAGGTGTTATTACTTCGATTTTATTTGAGGTAGCAAGCTCATGTTCTAATACTTTCTCAAGTGTAAGACCGTAATCACCTAATGTCGGTGCAAGTATAACCTTACTCCAGGCACTACCAGTAAAACGATCGTTAAAATTGATCTGAACACAAGCGATAAATTAAAAAGATAAAATTAAAGGGATAATGAAAAAATATTTTTTAAAAGTGATGTAGAGTATTTTGTTTTTTACAGAAGGAAGGTAAGTATGGTGCCCGGGGCCGGACTTGAACCGGCACGACTTGTTAGTCGAGGGATTTTAAATCCCTTGTGTCTACCGATTTCACCACCCGGGCATCGGGTTGCTTTCGCAGTGTGAAGTGATTGGAGGCGGAACCCGGAGTCGAACCGGGGTAAACGGATTTGCAATCCGGTGCATGGCCACTCTGCCATTCCGCCAACATCTAAATTTGGAGCGGCACATGAGGCTCGAACTCATGACCTCAACCTTGGCAAGGTTGCGCTCTACCAACTGAGCTAGTGCCGCTTAAATTTCGGTATAGTTATTATTTTACAACTTCGTATATGGTGCCCGGGGCCGGACTTGAACCGGCACGACTTGTTAGTCGAGGGATTTTAAATCCCTTGTGTCTACCGATTTCACCACCCGGGCATCGGGTTGCTTTCGCAGTGTGAAGCTAAAAACTAATATGGAGCGGTACATGAGGCTCGAACTCATGACCTCAACCTTGGCAAGGTTGCGCTCTACCAACTGAGCTAGTACCGCATCATATTAATTCTTTCGGTATATTCTTTACTTTATTCTCTATTACTTTATAGCTTCATAGATGGTGCCCGGGGCCGGACTTGAACCGGCACGACTTGTTAGTCGAGGGATTTTAAATCCCTTGTGTCTACCGATTTCACCACCCGGGCATCGGGTTGCTTTCGCAGTGTGAAGCTAAAAACTAATATGGAGCGGTACATGAGGCTCGAACTCATGACCTCAACCTTGGCAAGGTTGCGCTCTACCAACTGAGCTAGTACCGCATCATATTAATTCTTTCGGTTTTACTATCAAATTGTATTTCACATATGGTGCCCGGGGCCGGACTTGAACCGGCACGACTTGTTAGTCGAGGGATTTTAAATCCCTTGTGTCTACCGATTTCACCACCCGGGCATCGGGCCGCTTTCGCGATGTGAAATCTAATAAGTGGAGGCGGAACCCGGAGTCGAACCGGGGTAAACGGATTTGCAATCCGGTGCATGGCCACTCTGCCATTCCGCCATTTACTTACTAAAATTTGGAGCGGTACATGAGGCTCGAACTCATGACCTCAACCTTGGCAAGGTTGCGCTCTACCAACTGAGCTAGTACCGCTTCATTGTCAAGTAATTTAGTTTTCACTCGGTAACGTGACTTACCGTTTACTGAATGGCTAGTGCCTTTCAACGAGGACGAATTCTACAGAGATTATCTTTATCGTCAATACAAAAAATGTCACTTTTGAACTGTTTGCTTATTTTTTATCTAAAGCGCTGTTTAATTGAACGTTTATGATGAACTTTTCTGCAATTCAGACCAGGCTGCTGTTAAATATTGCACCATTGACCAGAAGGTTAAGAAGGTTGCGATATAGAATAAGCCGAAACTTAACTGTGTCATCCATGGTTCAAATTGCCAAATTAAGCCAATGATCGCCAACATTTGCGCAGCAGTTTTAATTTTCCCTAATTGTGATACAGCGACATTGCCACGCTTACCTTGCTCTGCCATCCATTCACGTAAAGCAGAAATCACAATTTCCCGACTAATGATAATCATTGCAGGGACGGTGACATAAAGGCTTTGATAATGCTCAACTAAAATCACCAAAGCGACACATACCATCACCTTATCTGCGACTGGATCTAAAAAGGCTCCAAAAGGGGTTGATTGTTGAAGTTTACGGGCTAAGTAGCCATCGAGGATATCTGTAATTGATGCAAGCCAGAAAACAAACGCTGCGCCAAAATAAGCCCATTCACCTGGGATATAGAAAATCACCATAAAAATGGGAATTAAAACAAGTCTAAAAGCTGTAAGGGTATTAGGAATATTCCACATAACGACTAGGAGGTTTCTTTTTGGTTATATTCGCATGAAGCCTTAGCTTTTGTCATGCAAATGATTAAATATCTTTTCAGCCAACTCTTGACTGATCCCGGGTACTTTTTCTAACTGGCTAATACTGGCACCTAAAACACCCTGCATACCACCTAAAAACTTCAATATGGCTTGGCGCCTTTTTTGTCCAACATTAGGTATTTCTTCTAACACAGATTGATTACGTTGTTTTTGACGTTTATTTCTGTGGCCAGCAATCGCAAAACGATGCGATTCGTCCCGAATATGTTGAATTAAATGTAATGCAATTGAATCGGCACTGAGGTTAATGGTTTTTCGCCCTGCGTCAATCAATAATGTTTCTAAACCCGCTTTTCGGCTAACACCTTTGGCAACCCCAACTAATAGCGGTTGTTTTTCAAGCGTCCACGTAGAGAAAAAGTGCTCAGCTTGCGATAACTGCCCTTTTCCACCATCGATAAAAACGACATCGGGGACTTTAGTCACATCGGTCATTTTGCCGTAACGTTTTTTAAGTGCAAAAGCCATGGCGGCATAATCATCGCCGCCAGTGATCCCTTTAACGTTATAGCGGCGGTATTCTTTTTTATTTGGTCCTTGGCCATCAAACACCACACAAGAAGCGACGGTATTCTCTCCCATGGTATGGCTGATATCAAAACACTCCATACGATTAATTTCATCAAGTGCCAAAGCTGACTTTAAAGCTGCATAACGCTTATTAATTGAGTCTTGCGCACTTTGTTTGGTTAAAATGCTATTAAGGGCATTTTTATTAGCCAACTCTAAATACTCAGCGCGTTCTCCTCGCTGCACAGCTTTTAAATGCACTTTTTTATCTGCAACTTGAGAAATTGCCGCATTAAGCACTTCGGTATCAGCTATAGCAAAAGGTAAAATAATTTCTTTTGCAATCCGACTTGAGCGACCTACCGATAAATAATACTGGGCAATAAACGACGATAAAATCTCATCATCAATCGAATCTTTTGGAATTTTAGGAAAAAAGGTATTGCTGCCTAAAATCTTATGATCGCGGATCATTAATAAATGCACCGCGGTTAATCCATTTTTAGTTTGGTAGCCAATCACATCCATTTCTGCAAAATTACCACTGACCGATTGCTGTTCTTGCATCTTACGCAGTAACAAAATTTGGTCGCGGATTTTTGCTGCTAGCTCAAAATTAAGTGCCAGACTGGCCTTTTCCATTTTATCTACCAATGCAGCAATGACCTGAGACGATTTACCACTTAAAAACAGTTTCACAAACTGTACTTCTTGTTGGTATTCCTCGTCAGATACTTTATCAACACACGGTGCAGAGCAACGTTTTAGTTGGTACTGTAAACAAGGTCGGCTTCGCGCTCGATAATACGCATCTTCACATTGACGCACCGGAAAGATTTTTTGCATTAAGCGTAAGCTTTCTGAAACCGCGCCTGAACTTGGAAATGGACCAAAATAATCGCCCTTTTGTTTACGACTACCTCGATGAAATGCAATTCTTGGATGACGGTGTTCTGTCACTAAAATATAAGGGTAGGATTTATCATCTCGCAGCAAGATATTATAACGTGGCATATATTGCTTAATGAGATTGTTCTCAAGCAATAAGGCTTCGGTTTCAGTATTTGTGAGGGTCACTTCAATTTGGTGAATATTCTTAACTAATGCTCGAGTTTTACTTTCAGGAATATTGGCTCGAAAATAGCTACTCACACGCTTTTTAAGATTTTTTGCTTTACCAACGTAGATAACATGGTCGTCTTTATCGAGCATCCGGTAAACGCCCGGCTCACTCGATAAAGTTTTTAAGAATTCAATTGCATCAAACACAAACTATTACTTACGAAAAACTATCGGTGTCAATTTCAATCATTTTATGGCGGATAGCAAGGTGAGTCAGCTCAACATCTCCACCAATACCTAACTTTTCAAACATACGGTAACGGTAGCTGTTGACGGTTTTAGAACTTAAATTGAGTTGATCGGCAATATTTTGTACTTTTTCACCTCGGGTGATCATCAACATAATTTGTAATTCGCGATCAGATAAACTTTTAAAAGGATTTTCATCACTGCGGCCACTAAATTGTGCTAATGCTATTTGCTGAGCAATTTCAGGAGCAATATAACGCTGACCAGAATTAACCGCACGAATTGCATTGACCATTTCATCAGGGCCTGCGCTTTTGGTTAAATAACCGTGCGCACCAATTTGCATCACTTTACTTGGAAATGGGTCTTCGCAATGCACGGTTAATACAATCACTTTTACATCTGGGCAGTAACGACAAATTTTCTTTGTTGCTTCTAATCCGCCTATGCCGGGCATATTCATATCCATCAGCACAATATCTGGATGGTTTTGACGACAAAAAGTCACCGCTTCTTCACCGGTTTTTGCTTCGCCAATCACTTTAAAGCCACGTATATCATCTAATATACGTTTTATTCCGGTTCTTACCAGCTCATGGTCATCAACTAAAAGTACGTTAATCAAAGCAGGTTCCTCATATACATCTATCGTCAAAAATGGGCATTACAACGCAATGACCAATTTACCATATTTCGTTTTAAACGCTATTAATAAAAAAGGCTTAATCTAGCCGTTTTTATAACAACTTATTCTTTTGTTTGTGAAAATTTGTCAACCCACAATGCAATTACACCATCACCGGTTACATTACAAGCTGTGCCAAAGCTATCTTGTGCTAAATAAAGTGCAATCATTAAAGCAACAGCGGCTTCATTAAAGCCAAGCATAGAAGTAAGTAAACCAAGTGCCGACATCACCGCACCACCTGGGGCACCAGGAGCAGCAATCATTACAACGCCAAGCATAAAAATAAATGGCAACATGCTTGTTAGGCTTGGTAGCGCCAAGTCTGGCGATAAAAACATTACAGCTGTTGCACACGTAACAATAGTGATGGTTGAACCTGATAAATGGATTGTGGCACATAAAGGCACACAAAAGTTAGCAATGGCGTCTTTAACTTGATTATTTTTTGTCGACTGGAGCGAAACCGGTATAGTAGCAGCACTCGACATCGTTCCTAATGCTGTAAAATAGGCTGGTAACATGTTTTTAAGTAACTCAAGTGGGCTACGTTTTAACGCGATCCCTGTTGCCACATACAGTACAGTTAACCAAAGCCAATGCATCACTAACGCCATTGCAAGAACCAGTGCAAAGGTTTTTAACGTATCAAAAACCGTGCCTGCCACCGTCATTTCGGCAAATACACCTGCAATGTAAAAGGGTAATGCCGGAATAATAACTTTAGCTAATAAACCATCAATCACATCGCGACCTTGGTCAGACACTTGTTTTAAGTGGGTTAAATTCATATTGCTAATCGCAATACCAAAAATAAAGGCTGTCACAAGTGCTGTCATTACACCAAATAAAGGTGGGATTTCTAAATTAATGAAGGATTGAATTTCAACTGCATCGCTGCTTGCAAGGTTTATTTCGCCGCCTAGTTGCGGGATCACTAAGCTTGCCACCAAATACGCAAGCGTACCTGCAATAATGGTTGAGCCATAGGCAAAACCAACCGTTTTACCTAATAATGAGCCTGAATTTTGCGGTAAACTGGCAATCCCTGACGTAATAAAAAAAACAATGATGAGGGGAATGGTAAAACCAATCAGCTCGCCAATGACCACTTTGGCAGTATAAATAAGTTCGACAATTAAAGTGGGCGCATAGAGTCCAATTAAAAAGCCACCAATAATACCCAGTATTAATTTTAAAATTAAGTTCATTACATTATCTCGTTGCTAACAGTTCAAAGTGTTAATTCCAATTCTCTCTTTTATCATTATTTAACGACTTATAAACAAAAAATCGCTCAACACCAGTTCAATTGCTCGATAAAACAGCAAAACACTCAATTTAAATGCTCAGTGAGCTAATCTAGCTTTAAAAAAGCGCATAGCAAAAAAGCCTAAGCTCGCAGTGAGTTTAGGCTTGGCAACTTACATCTAACATCATTTTGCGCTTCGATCAGGCACACTTAACGCAACTCTTGGCGTAATTCTTTGGCGGCTTGCACCATATTTTTTAGCGCTTCACGGGTTTCAGGCCAAGCACGCGTTTTTAAACCACAGTCAGGATTTACCCATAAACGCTGTACTGGTATTTTTTTGGCAGCAGTATGAATTAAACCTTTCATCCATTGTACTTGGGGCACATTTGGAGTGTGAATATCGTACACTCCTGGGCCAATATCATTTGGATAGGCAAACTCTTCAAATGCGTTTAACAAATCCATGTTGGAACGAGACGTTTCAATGGTGATCACATCCGCGTCCATATCTGCAATCGAATCAATAATGTCATTAAACTCTGAATAGCACATATGGGTATGAATTTGGGTTTCATCTTTTACACCACTGGCTGACACCCTAAATGCATAAGCCGCCCATGCTAAATACTCTTGCCATTGTGATGCTTTAAGCGGCATACCTTCTCTAAAGGCAGGCTCATCAATTTGAATAATTTGAATGCCAGCACGTTCTAAATCAACGACCTCATCACGAAGCGCAAGTGCAATTTGGTTGGCAATCGTTGGTTTATCTAAGTCATCGCGACTAAATGACCAAAACAAAATAGTGACAGGACCGGTTAACATGCCTTTGATGTGTTTATTAGTTTGCGATTGGGCATAGGTTGTCCATTGCACCGTCATTGGTTTACTGCGACTAATGTCTCCATAAATAACAGGCGGTTTTACACATCGAGTGCCATACGATTGCACCCAGCCGTATTGCGTAAACGCAAAACCTTCAAGTAACTCACCAAAATATTCAACCATGTCATTACGCTCAGCTTCACCATGCACAAGCACATCTAAATCTACCGCTTCTTGCTCTTCTATTGCATAACGGATTTCGGCTTTCATTTGCGCTTCGTAATCAGCAAACGCTAAATACCCCGCTTTATAATCTCGACGAGCCTGACGAATAACTTGAGTTTGTGGAAATGAGCCTATTGTAGTTGTTGGTAATAAAGGCAATTGCAACGCGACATGCTGGGCAGCGATGCGTACATTAAAACTACTATGGCGCTGTCCGTCAGCTGTTGTTAATGCCGCAACACGCTGCTGCACCTCTTTATTGTTCACGCGCGCAGACGTTAAACGAGCTTTAACTGGCGCAGAATATTGGTTAATAGCTTGAGTATCTCCAGTTTGTAGGGCCGTATTTAATAACGCTAACTCACTGCCTTTTTGCTTAGCAAACGCCAGCCATGATTTTAATTCAGGATCAAGTTTTTGCTCTTGCGCTAAATCAACTGGGCAATGAAGCAAAGAACACGATGGCGCTAACCAAATTTGCTCAGCTCTCTTGGTAACTAATGCATTAATTTTTTCGTATACCGCGCTTAAATCGGCACGCCAAATATTACGACCATTCACCACACCTAATGAAAGCACTTTATCAACGCCAATAGCTTGACTAATTGTATCTAGCGATTGTGGTTCTGCTACTAAATCAAGATGCACCCCGTCTACGGCAAGTTGGGTTATTTGGGGTAGATATTGCGTGACTGAACCAAAATAAGTCGCCAGTAATAATTTCACTCCTTGACCTTGCAAAACATTAAAGCTCTTACTTAATGCTGTTAGATATGCTTCATTGAGCTCAAGGGCCAAAATCGGCTCATCAATCTGCACCCAATCAACCCCCATGCTAGCCAATTTTGTCAGTACTTGCTGATAAACAGGAAGCAACTTTTCAAGCAGCGATAATTTATCAAACTCCTCCCCAACTCCCTTAGCTAAATACAAATAGGTCACTGGACCAACTAAAACAGGTTTTACTTGATGCCCTATAGCTTGTGCCTCAGCAACTTGTTCAAATAACTCGGTATAGGTTAACGCAAACTCTTGTCCTGCATGCAGCTCTGGTACAATGTAGTGATAATTAGTATTAAACCATTTTGTCATATCACTGGCAGCACATGCACATCCCGTTGGGGCACGCCCACGTCCCATTCTAAAAAGGGTATCAATATCGACTGTTTCGTTGTCATCTTGATGGCGCTTTGGGATAGCCCCGACCATTAATGAGGTTGCGAGTACATGATCATACCAAGCAAAATCACCCACAGGTAATAGCGCAATCCCAGCATTTGCTTGCAACGCCCAGTTTTGCGCTCGAATAGCCTGGCCTTTAACAAACAGTTCAGTGCGTGATAAATCACCTGCCCAATATGCTTCCACAGCATGTTTTAATTCACGGCGTTTTCCGACTCTTGGAAAACCTAAGTTATGTATTGTTGCCATAATATCTCACCTTTCTATTTGGATGTTTAGATGGCTAAAATATTATACTGAACATTTTGTACTTAAAAACGAAACGTTTTCGCATTGAATATGAATTTAATTAACATTGCTTTGAACCCTTATAGAGACTGCCCAGCTCTCTCTTTATTTAATGTGTCATTTATGACTAACAATTAAATAAGTGAAGTTAATTCATCTAATTAATAAAAATTTAAAAAAGTCATCCGCTTAAATTGAAATAAAACCATGACAACGCTGTCTTGTTGATTCATTATTAACCTAAACAGGATTAGCAACCTAAAAATATAGCCATCTGGAAGTTGAAACATCTAAAAGTAAAGGATATGATGACTTTCCATTAGGTTCTCTCACATCAAACATGAGAATTATTAAAGATGATAGACATAAAGCACCTTAAGACCATTGCCACCCTAAAAGAGACCGGCTCATTAGTGAATACAGCTCGCGAGCTCTTTTTGACTCAATCTGCTTTATCACATCAAATCAAAGATCTAGAAAACAAACTTGACTGCCAACTGTTTGAACGTAAAACCCACCCAGTGCGTTTTACCCCACAAGGTATGCTTTTATTAGAACTTGCTTACGATATTTTACCCAAAGTAGAAGCCACCAAATGCCGTTTAAAAGAAAGCCTCAACCAACCGATCTCACAGTTGCGTTTAAGTGTTGAGTGCCATGCTTGCTTTCACTGGTTACTGCCAACAATAAAAGAATTTAATAACTTTTGGCCCGACATTAAAATTGATTACGAACGTGGCTTTAGCTACGACGCTATCCCTGATTTACTTAATGATGAGTTAGATTTAGTGCTCACCTCTGATATTCGTGAGCCAGATAAACTCGAATATGCGCACCTATTCGATTTCAAACTCAAACTCATTGTGTCACCTGATCATGAACTGGCTAAAAAAGCCTATGTCACCGCACTTGATTTAAAAGATGAAACTATTATTTCGTATCCAATCCCAAAAGAGCGTCAGGATATTTTTAAACACTTTATTCAAAATGCCCGGTATGACGGTAATTTAAAAACAGTCGATCAGGGGTTGTTGATTTTTCAATTAGTCAGTGCGGGCATGGGTGTAGCTGCCCTACCCGATTGGTTGGTAACACCTTATGAAAGCCAAGGATTAATTAAATCTATTCCGCTTGGTGCACTTGGGCTTAATCGTCCAATGTATTTAGCAATGAAAAAGAACATGAAAGATAATCCTGTTTACCGACACTTTTTAAATACCTGCAAACAAAACCGTCGCTAGTATGACGT
The DNA here is from genome assembly GCF_002310815.1 of Pseudoalteromonas tunicata. NCBI lineage: Bacteria > Pseudomonadati > Pseudomonadota > Gammaproteobacteria > Alteromonadales > Pseudoalteromonadaceae > Pseudoalteromonas > Pseudoalteromonas tunicata. The sequence goes on from NZ_CP011032.1 coordinate 2,506,535, forward strand.
TCATGAGGGCTTTGTTTGTCAAAGCCCACTGTCAAAACGTTATCAAGATATCGAATAAAAACGATTTTTTTGTGGGTTTCATCCTCGTAAAACCGTAAGATAGCACCTCTTAAATACCGCATTAAAAGACTGTTTAGATGGATTTTTTTGAACTAAAAAAACTGATTGGTAGCTTGGTAATGCCATTACCACTGATGCTGATGCTGGTCTTACTTGGCCTAATACAATTAATCAGACAAAAACGGCGTAGCGGCTTATTACTGATGTTCTTGCCGCTTGTCTTGCTGATTTTGCTCAGTACTCCTTTTATCAGCAATCTGATTATTGAAAAAAAAGAAGCAAGTTACAGCGCATTTAACTCAAATAAACACCCTGTTATTCATTATGTTGTGGTACTTGGTTGTAAAATTATGCCCAACAAAAGCCGTCCAGCCAATTCACAACTAGGCCATTGCTCTCTAGCTAGGCTTTACGAAGGCTTAAGATTAGCAAAACTTTATCCTAGCGCCAAACTGGTTGTCTCTGGAGGTGGTTTTAAGGGTGTCAGTAATAGCGAAATTATGCGCCAAGCCGCCATCGCTATTGGCTTTGATCCGCAACGAATTTTACTCAATCCCAAAGCCCGCGATACTGCAGAAGAAGCCTTACTACTGGCACCTAAGTTAGTTGATAACCAAGTTGCTCTCGTTACTTCGATAGCCCATATGCAAAGAGCGGTTGAATTGTTTAATCAACAAGGTGTTGATGTTATTGCGGCCCCTACCGATTGGCAAGAAATGCCGATGAATCCGCTTTGGCGTCAGTTTGTACCAACACCGGAAGCATTAATGGCGCTCACCGAGCATCAACATGAATGGATTGGCAATCTTTGGCTCGAAATAAGCCAATAAAAAATGGGCTAACGGCCCATTTTTATTACTCAAACCAAATACTTAAACCGGGTTATCAATATCAATAAACTCAACATCAAACAAATGATTTTCAGCTAAATATTCACCAAGGGCTTTAATGCCATAGCGCTCAGTAGCATGATGACCGGCTGCAAAAAAATCAATATTTTGCTCTTGCGAACTATGAATAGTTTGCTCTGAAGCCTCACCCGTTAAATACGCATCAACTTCTTGTTCTGCGGCTAAATCAATATAGCCTTGACCACCTCCCGTACACCAAGCAATGGTTTCAATCGGAGTTTGCCTGACTAAATTGCTAAGCACAGGACGATTGAGTGCCGTACTAATTTTATCGGCAAAATCTTGGCCTAACATTGGGGTACGTAAACGACCACGAACCGCCACACTTGGCGCAGATCCCGGCTCTAAACCTTGCTCAAACTCCAAATCGAGTAATTTAGCCAGCTGAGCGTTATTACCCAATTCGGGGTGAACATCAAGCGGCAAATGGTAAGCAAATAAGTTAATATCATGAGCCAACAATGCCGCGATTCTGCGCTTTTTCATCCCTACAATAGGATAAGCTTCATTTTTCCAAAAATAGCCATGATGAACAATAATCGCATCAGCGTTAGCAGCAATCGCTGCATCAATTAGCGCTTGGCTTGCTGTTACCCCAGTGACAATTTTTTTAATCTCATTTTTACCTTCAATTTGTAATCCATTCGGGCAAAAGTCTCGCACTAAATGAGGCTTTAATAAGCTATCTAAGATCTGTAGCAAGTCTTTGCGTTGCATAATTGACTCTGTTGATTAATAAAAAACTTACCGCAATTGTCAGTTTAAAAGCGGCGAAAATAAAGAAAAAACGGCAAAAATTTGAAAGTTAGTGCAAAAATCGGTATAACTATTCGCTTCAAACTAATCTTCGTATCGATAAAAATAGGATATACGATGACCACTCTTGATAAAACAGCTGTTTTAGCAGCGTTTGAAGCGGCTTATGTCGCAGCCCATGGTACGTTACCTGAGATCACCGCAAAAGGTGGTTGGTACAGTGTTGATGGCAATAAAAATGTTCGCTTAGCCGATCTTAATGCACAAATTGATGACTTAAATGCATCTGCGGTGAAAACAGCACCAGTACACTCTTCGATAGAAGAAAACGAGCCTACCAAAACTCCCTTCAGCATAATCAAAACCAATGATACTGGTTTCACAGCCGAAGAGCTTTGGATAGTCAAATTAGCAGAAACATTTCAAGACTGCCGTTTACCCCGTGGACTTGCCTAATTAACCCCGTTAATTTTCTGCTAAAAAGGTGCGTTTGATCGCACCTTTTATAACAACGTCACATTTACCCACGAAAACTTATTTAGTTCTATCTTTTTCTAAACGTGCGAATAAGCTCGATGTATCAAAACGATTACCACCCATAGCTTGTACTTCAGCATAAAATTGATCCACTAATGTCGTAAGCGCCAGCGTAGATCCATTTTTACGTGCCTCATCAAGTGCAATTCCTAAATCTTTACGCATCCAATCAACTGCAAAACCAAAGTTATAATCACCTGCCCACATTGTTTTGTAGCGATTTTCCATTTGCCATGACCCTGCAGCACCCTTGGAAATAGTTTCAATCACTTTTTCACCATCAAGCCCTGCTGAGCGGGCAAAGTGTAGGCCCTCAGCCAAACCTTGTACCACACCTGCAATGCAAATTTGGTTAACCATTTTACACAATTGACCCGACCCAACAGGCCCAAGCAGCTGACTGAAACGTGCGTAACTGGCCATAATTGGCTGTACTTTATTAAACACAGCTTCATCGCCACCAACCATAATCGTAAGCACACCATTTTCGGCGCCCGCCTGACCACCCGAAACTGGCGCATCTAAAAATTCAATCTCTTGCTTTTTAGCCGCTGTGGCGACTTCTTTTGCAACATCGGCCGAAGTTGTCGTGTGGTCAACCAATATAGCACCTTGTTTCATACCTGCTAAAACACCGTCATGCTCGATAGTCACTGCGCGTAAATCATCATCATTACCAACACATACAAACACTATATCGGCTTCTTTAGCTGCTTGTGCAGGGGTTAACGCAAACAAACCTTGATACTGATGGGCCCATTGCTCTGCTTTTGCTGATGTACGATTAAAAACCGTAACGTCGTACCCTGCTTTTTTTAAATGCCCAGCCATGGGAAACCCCATCACACCTAAACCAATAAAGGCCACTTTGATTGACATAATTTTGTCCTATTTGCTTGCTAGACTGTGAAAATTAATCTGATTATAAGGAGAACAAATCGCTTCTCCTAGTACTTTAAAGGACCCATGATGGCGTCAATTTTTGACTTTACTGCCCCATTAACAAACGGCGAACACTGTGATTTGGCTCAATTTAAGGGAAAACCACTATTAATTGTTAACACAGCCAGTAAATGTGAATTAACTCCTCAATATTTTGCATTAGAGCAACTTTATCAAAAATATAAAGATCAAGGTTTCACAGTATTGGCATTTCCCTGTAATCAGTTTGAGAACAAAGAACCTGCCGAAAACGATGAGATAAAACATTTTTGTGAGCTACAATTTGGTGTCAGCTTCCCAATTTTTGCGAAAGTGGCTGTAAATGGTCCCGACGCTTTGCCGCTGTTTAATTTTCTAAAAACCAATTCAAGAGGATTAATGCAAGCGCGGGCAATAAAATGGAATTTCACCAAGTTTCTGATTAACCGCACCGGTCAAGTTGTTGCACGTTATGCACCACGCACTAAACCCGATGCGATAAGCTCAGTCATAGAGAGTATTTTATAACATGAAAATTGCGTTTTTTAGTGCCCAAAAATACGAACAATCTTTCTTTATCGCTCATAACTCTGCTGAACATCAATTACTGTTTTTTAGTGAACGGCTAACCGAATTAAGCGCCAAACTTGCGCAAGGTTGTGATGCTGTCTGCGCATTTGTTAACGATGATTTATCTGAGTCGGTACTGCAAAGTTTACTGAAACTGAATATTAAACTGGTTACGCTACGCTGTGCTGGCTTTAATAATGTTGATTTAATTGCAGCAAAAAATCTTGGTATTAATATTACTCGTGTGCCCGCCTACAGCCCAGAAGCCGTCGCAGAGCATTGTATTGCGTTAATGCTCACCTTAAGCCGCAAAACCCATAAGGCATATAATCGGGTAAAAGAAGGCAACTTTGACCTTAATGGATTGTTAGGCTTCAACCTGCATAAAAAAACGGTCGGCGTGATTGGCACAGGTAAAATTGGCTTAGCGCTTTGTAATATACTCACGGGTTTTGGTTGTCGTATTTTAGCCCACGACCCCAAACCAAGCTCGGATCGACTCAACTATGTATCACTCGAAGCCCTGCTCGCAGAATCCGACATTATTTCTCTGCACTGCCCTTTGTTGCCAGCAACCCATCACATGATTAATGACGATGCCTATCAGCAAATGAAACCAGGCGTCATGTTAATTAATACCAGCAGAGGAGCCTTAGTTGATACTAAAGCGACTATAAAAGCATTAAAAAATAAAACCTTAGGATATTTAGGGTTAGACGTATACGAACAAGAATCCGAATTATTTTTTAAAGACATGAGTAATGAAATTATTCAAGATGATGAATTTCAACGTTTATTAAGTTTTTCAAATGTCTTGATCACCGGCCACCAAGGCTTTTTTACTCAAGAAGCACTCGATGAAATTGCCACTGTTACTTTTTTCAACATTAAGCAATTTGCTGAACAACGCGTTTTAACTAATACCGTGGTTTAACGCTGCCGATATATCAGCACCCCTAGCCAACAAAAAAAGCCGAATGAGCATCGCTCTTTCGGCTTTTTTCTATCGAATAACGTCAAATATATTATGAAAATGCCACGTTTAAAAACACTGCAGTCATTAAAATTGGGCAAACAAACCGTACATATTGCGCAAACCAATAATGCGGTCCTGAAGTCACCTGCAATAATTTATTACCTCGGCGCCACATCCAGCCCACCGTAATAAAATAAAATAGGCCCATTAACGGTAATTGATATTGGGTAAACAACATAATCACTAAGCCAAACAACCAATCGAAATTAACAATGATCACGCTTGAACAGACAAATACCACCAGCGTCACCAACCAAGTTGCTTTTGTGCGCTCTAAACCATGACTTTCAACTAAAAATGCCACCGGAATTTCAGTTGATGAAATTGTGGATGTAACAGAA